>JANOQT010000092.1:0-37368 GCA_031415015.1 Paracoccaceae bacterium | reverse complement strand
AGACCGCCAAGCTCAACGGCGTCGATCCCCAAGCCTGGCTCGTCGACACCCTCGCCCGCATTCCAGACCACAAGATCAACCGGATCAATGACCTGCTGCCATGGAACCTGCGGTAATGGCAGTCAGACCGGACGGTTACGTGGAAATGATGGAGAACATCAGCAAGGTCAGGCGAAACATGGCAACCTCTCTTGTTTGATAACGGTTGCCATCATACCGGTTTGCGGACAGGCAAGCCTTGATCCTGATCAGACGCGCCGCAGGATTTCCCTAAGGTCGGCGTGCGACAGAGCGACCGGATTGCCTTTCATGGACGACGCGCTCTGCGCCGCTGTTGCAATCGCTTGGTGATCCTCGGGGTGGACACCAAGCGCCACAAGATCCGGCAGACCGGCCTCCCGCGCCCAGGCCTGAACCGCTTCGGGTGCCGTTTCGGCACTGCACCCCAGACCGTCGGCCAGAATTGCGCAGACCTTGGCAATCCGGTCGCGCGCATCGCCTTTTGCAACCGCTCGGTTCGCGGCCAGCACCGGCCCCAGGAACGCGCCACAGATCGCACCATGTGCGGCCCCGGTCATCCCTCCGATCACCCCCCCAAAGCCGTGCACCGCGCCAAGCCCCGCGTTTGACAGCGCGAGGCCACCGCAAAGGCTGGTCCACGCCATCATATCGCGCGCAACCGGGTCCTCCGCCTGCATCAGACGGCGCAGCGCCGCCAAACCCGGGGCGATCACCGGCAGCGCCAACGCGTCGGTAAAGGCTGTCGCCTTGCTTGAGACATAAGGCTCGATCACCTGCACCAGCGCATCAAGGCCAGAGGCGAGGGTCACCGCGCGCGGGCAGTGATCAGTCAGCGCGGGGTCCACAATTGCCAGCCGCGCGATCATCCGGTCATCGCGCAAGGATACTTTGCGGCCATGCTCCGGCAGGCCGATGACGGCATTGCGGGTGGCCTCGGCCCCGGTTCCGGCAGTGGTGGGAATGGCAATGAACGGCAAGGGCTCGGCGGTGAGGGGCAAGGATTTGCCGACGATTTCAAGATGATCAATTGCCGGGCTGGCCGAAGGGATCAGCCCCGCCAGCGCCTTTCCCATATCCAGAACCGCGCCGCCGCCGATCGCCGCGACCCAAGCTGGAGCATGAGCGCGCGCCTGCGCAAGGGCCGCTTCAAGTTCCGCCAGAACAGGCTCAGCCGCGCAGGGCAGCGCCAGTACATCTGCGTCCAGCGCCGTGATCAGCCAGTCAGCCCGGGCGCGGTTGCTGCCATGTACGACAATGCCTCGGTGCCCGAAGCCGGTGATCAGCGCCGGTGCCTTTGACGCCTCGCCCCGGCCAAACAGGATGCGCTGTGGCGTGGCGATGGAAAACGGCGTCATACCGACATTGTGGCCGCAACCGCCCGTCCCCAGCGCGCGTATTTCGCATCCCGCGTGTCCCGGTCCATCGCGGGGGCGAACCGGCGATCCAGCGCCCAGCCTTTGGCGAACTCTTCCGGTCCGCCGCAAATGCCTGCCTGCATTCCGGCCAGAAAGGCGGCCCCCAGCGCGGTGGTTTCGGTGACCACGGGCCGGTCCACCGGTGCGCCGATGATGTCAGACAGGAACTGCATCGCCCAGTCGCTGGCCGCCATCCCACCATCGACACGCAAGACGCCATCCGCCGCCGCCCCCCAATCGGCATGCATCGCCTCCAACAGGTCACGGGTCTGATAGCCCACGCTTTCCAGCGCCGCCCGCGCCAGTTCGGCGGGGCCGGAATTTCGGGTCAGGCCGTAGATCGCCCCCCGGCAGTCCGGTCGCCAGTAAGGTGCGCCAAGGCCGGTGAAGGCCGGCACCAGAACCACGCCCTGCGCTTCGTCTGCCAACTCGGCCAAGGGCTGGGTCTCTTTCGCCTCCCGGATGATCTTCAGCCCGTCGCGCAGCCACTGGACGACCGCGCCTGCGATGAAGATAGAGCCTTCCAGCGCATAGGTGGGCTTACCGTTCAGCTGGTAGGCGATGGTTGTCAGAAGCCGGTTCGTCGAAGGTACGATGTCCGCGCCCGTGTTCAGCAGCGCAAAGCATCCCGTGCCATAGGTGGATTTCATCATGCCCGGCTTGAAACAGGCCTGTCCGACGGTCGCGGCCTGCTGGTCGCCCGCCACTCCGAGGATCGGAATTTCGCGACCAAAGAGGTCCGCCCGGGTGGTGCCGTAGTCAGCCGCGCAATCGCGCACCTCTGGCAACAGCGACAGGGGGATGTCCATCAGCCCGCAAATTTCTTCATCCCAAGCACCCTTGGCAATGTTGTACAGCATGGTTCGCGCGGCATTGGTGGCATCCGTTGCGTGCACTTTGCCGCCGGTCAGGTTCCAGATCAGCCAGCTGTCAACGGTCCCGAAGGCAAGCATGCCGGCCCGCGCCATGTCCCGCGCCTCGGGAATGTGGTCCAGCAACCATTTCACCTTGGTGGCCGAGAAGTACGGATCAAGCAGCAGGCCGGTACGGGCGGTGATCATCGCCTCATGCCCCGCCAGCTTCATCGCCTCACAGATGTCTGCGGTGCGGCGGTCTTGCCAGACGATGGCGTTATGAAGGGGACGGCCGGTGGCCCGCTCCCAGATCAGCGTTGTCTCGCGCTGGTTGGTGATCCCGATGGCGGCGATGGCGGTGGCGGCGATCCCGGCGCGTTCAATCGCGGCGCGTGCGGTGCCCGCCACTGTGGACCACAGATCGGCGGGATCATGTTCGACCCAGCCCGGCTTTGGGTAATGCTGGGGGAATTCTTCCTGGGCCGAGGCGACGGGGCGCAGGGCCGCATCGAAGAGGATCGCCCGGGACGAGGTGGTTCCCTGATCGATGGCGAGGATATAGGTCATGGGCGCGGTTCCTCGGGTCGGCGGGGGCGATGTCCACGCGTGGACAAAGATCCTGCATGAGCGATTTCAACGGCTTGGCGTTCCGGATTAGGAAAGCATTCACACTTTCACCGCTTTTTCTGTTTCTAAATATCCCCGCCGGAGGCTTCAGGTGGCACCACTAGAAGCCTCCGGCGGGGATATTTAGCAACAGAAAAAGGCGGGGCGGGGACAGCTTTCCCCGCCCCGCCCCGGTTCAGATCAGTTCTGCCAGGATTTGATCAGCTCGTCATAGGCGATCGTCTCGCCCATCGGCTTTTCGTTCTCCAGCTTGGCAACCGGAGCGCCCGGCTGGTCGATCCAGTACTGGGCATCCTTCACTTCGCCCATCTTCGGACCGATGTCGCCCTGAACGCCCGACTTCTCGATCCGCTCCAGCACTTTTTCCTGCTCTTCGCACAGAGCATCCAGCGCTTCCTGCGGGGTTTTGTCGCCCGACATGGCATCGCCGATGTTCTGCCACCACAGCTGCGCCATCTTCGGATAGTCCGGGATGTTGGTGCCGGTGGGCGACCACTGGACCCGGGCTGGCGAGCGGTAGAATTCGATCAGGCCACCGAGTTTCGGCGCGCGGTCAGTGAAGTGTTGCGCGTCGATGGTGGACTGACGGATGAAGGTCAGGCCGACATCAGACTTCTTGAGGTCCACCGTCTTGGACACCACGAACTGTGCGTAAAGCCAGGCGGCCTGCGCACGGTCAACCGGGGTGCTTTCCATCAGCGTCCAGGAGCCAGCGTCCTGATAGCCGATCTTCTGGCCTTCCTGCCAGTAGACGCCGTGGGGCGAAGGCGCCATGCGCCACTTGGGCGTGCCGTCCTCGTTCATCACGGGGGTGCCTTCCACAACCGAGGCTGCGGTGAAGGCGGTGTACCAGAACATCTGCTGGGCAATCGCGCCCTGGGCAGGAACCGGCCCGGCTTCACCGAAGGTCATGCCTTGGGCTTCTGGCGGCGAGTACTTCTGCAGCCACTCGATCGCCTTCGTGACGGCATAGACCGCCGCCGCGTCGTTGGTCGAACCACCACGCGTCACGCAAGAGCCGACCGGACGCGAGTTTTCGTCAACCCGAACGCCCCATTCGTCGACCGGCAGGCCGTTCGGCTCGCCCACGTCGCCCATACCAGCCATGGACATCCACGCGTCGGTGTAGCGCCAGCCAAGCGAAGGGTCCTTCTTGCCGTAGTCCATGTTGCCATAGACGCCGGTGGCCGGGCCGCCCGCATAAGCCATGTCACGGCCGGTGAAGAACTCGGCGATGTCCTCATAGGCAGACCAGTTGACCGGAACGCCAAGGTCATAGCCATACTTGGCCTTGAAGTCGTCCTTGGTCTTCTGGTCGTTGAACCAGTCGTAACGGAACCAGTAGAGGTTCGCGAACTGCTGGTCGGGCAGCTGGTACAGTTTGTCATCCGGACCGGTCGTGAACGACAGACCGATGAAGTCTTCCAGATCCAACCCCGGGTTGGTCACCGCAGCGCCTTCGCCTGCCATCCAGTCGGTCAGGTTGCGGGCCTGCTGATAGCGCCAGTGGGTGCCGATCAGGTCACTGTCGTTGATGTAGGCGTCATAGATGTTCTCGCCGGTCTGCATCTGCGTCTGCAGCTTTTCGACAACGTCGCCTTCGCCGATCAGGTCATGAGTAACCTTGATGCCGGTGATCGCCTCGAACGCCGGGGCGAGAACCTTGGCTTCGTATTCGTGGGTGCCGATGGTTTCGGACACGACCTTGATTTCCATGCCTGCATAGGGCTTGGCCGCGTCGATGAACCACTGCAGTTCGGCTTCCTGCCCGGCGCGGTCCAGCGTCGAGAGATCGCCGATCTCGGCATCAAGGAAGGCTTTCGCCGCCTCGATATCTGCCCAGGCGGGGATGCCCGTGGCCATGAGCGCAAGCGCCATGGCAGTTGCGGTTGAACGTAGTCTCATGTGATTCCTCCCAGAATGTTGAGACGTTTTTGCAGTCGACTTGCCTTCGGGCGGGGTCAGGCCCCCGCCCGCAAGCGGTTTTTTCAAGGTCAGACCCAGCGGAACACCGCCGCGACATAGACCAGGCAAACGATCAGCGCGCCCCAGAGCGGCGCGCCGAAGAAAAAGAGCCAGCCAAGGCAGAGGAAGGCCGAGCCCAAAAGCGAAATGAACAGCCGGTCACCGCGCGTCGTCTCGATCCGCAGGATGCCGACACGCGGGGTTTCCGGCCAGCGGATGGCCAGCAGGGTGAAGGTGATCAACAGGCTGGCAATGATGAAGAAGAACAGCGCGACGGGAAAGCTCCACGCCATCCAGCCGCCGGGGATCAACGATCCGGTCCAGTCGCGGACGCCGTCCTTGACAGGCACGACCCAGATCAGGGCCGCCAGGATCGCGGCCATCAGGGCGGCGATGGTGAGGTAGATGCTGGTCCAGCGTGAAGCGGTCATCACACCCTTCCCAGGGCGAAGCCCTTGGCGATGTAGTTGCGGACGAAGTAGATCACCAAGGCCCCCGGGATGATGGTCAGCACGCCTGCCGCGGCCAGCACGCCCCAGTCCATGCCAGAAGCACTGACAGTGCGGGTCATCGTCGCAGCGATGGATTTCGCGTTCACGGTGGCCAAGGTTCGGGATAAAAGAAGCTCCACCCACGAGAACATGAAGCAGAAAAAGGCGGCGACGCCGATACCCGAGGCTATCAGCGGCATGAAGATCTTGAAGAAGAACCTCGGAAAGCTGTAGCCGTCGATATACGCGGTCTCGTCGATTTCCTTGAGCACGCCGCGCATGAACCCTTCCAGGATCCAGACCGCCAGCGGCACGTTGAACAGGCAATGCGCCAGTGCGATGGCGATATGCGTGTCGAAAAGCCCAACCGAGGAGTAAAGCTGGAAGAACGGCAGCGCAAAGACGGCGGGCGGGGCCATGCGGTTGGTCAAGAGCCAGAAGAACAGGTGCTTGTCGCCCATAAAGCTGTAGCGGCTGAAGGCATAGGCGGCGGGCAAAGCGACCGTCAGCGAGATCACCACATTCATCGTGACGTAGATCATCGAGTTGACGTAGCCCATGTACCAGCTGGGGTCCGTCAGGATGGTGACATAGTTCTGGAACGTCAGGTTCTGGGGAAAGAGCGAGAAGGTGGAGGTGATCTCGGTATTGGTCTTCAGGCTCATATTGATCAGCCAGTAGATCGGGATCAAGAGGAACAGAAGGTAGATCGTCATCACGATGGCGGAGGATTTGATGCGCATCTAGCGGCCCTCCTCACGGTCCATGTTGGTCATGACGGTGTAGAACACCCATGAGATCAACAGGATGACACAGAAATACATCAGCGAGAACGCGGCAGCGGGGCCAAGGTCGAACTGACCCGTGGCCATTTTCGCAAGGTCGATGGACAGGAAGGTGGTGGAGTTGCCGGGGCCGCCGCCGGTGACGACGAAGGGCTCGGTATAGATCATGAAGCTGTCCATGAAGCGCAGCAGGATGGCGATCAGCAGCACGCCCTTCATCTTTGGCAGTTCGATGTAGCGAAACACGCTCCACCGTGTGGCCTGATCGATCTTGGCGGCCTGATAGTAGGCCTGCGGAATGGATTGCAGTCCGGCATAGGCCAGCAGGGCCACCAGCGAGGTCCAGTGCCAGACGTCCATGACGATGACGGTCAGCCAGGCATCCAGCGCGTCGTTGGTGTAGTTGTAATCCACCCCCATCGCGGCCAGCGTGTGGCCCAGCAGGCCGATATCGACCCGCCCGAAGATTTGCCAGATGGTGCCGACCACGTTGAACGGGATCAGCAGCGGCAGGGAAATCAGGATCAGCACCAGACTGGCCCAGAAACCGGATTTCGGCATGTTCAGCGCGATGAAAATCCCAAGGGGCACCTCGATCGCGAGGATGATCGCGGAAAACAGCACTTGACGGCCCAGCGCGCCGTGAAGCCGGTCCGAGGTAACCATTTCCTCGAACCATTCCAGCCCGGCCCAGAAGAACTCGTTGTTGCCGAAGGTGTCGTTGAAGGCATAGTTCACGACCGTCATCAATGGCAGCACGGCGGAAAAGGCGACCAGCACCAGCACCGGAAGCACCAGAAACCACGCCTTGTTGTTCTGCGTCTTGTCCATCAGGTGGCCCTTCCCAGCTTGGGTGCGACGCGCCAGTCGTCGGCGTAGACGTTGATCCGGCCCGGCGCAAAGCTGACGCGGGGGTCGGCGGGCAGCGCGACGCCTTCGGGCAGAATGGCGTTCAGCGGCTGGCCACCAAGTTCGGCACGCACGATGCGGTGGCGGCCCACGTCCTCGACGCGTTTCACCGTCACCGGCAGCCCCTCGTCCCCAAGCCAGACGTATTCCGGGCGGATGCCGATCTGGGTGCGGCCCGAGACCGGCCCGTAGGCCGCCCCAAGGGCCACCGTGACGTCTTGCAGACGCGCGGTGGTGCCGGTCACCTCGGCGTCAAACAGGTTCATCCCGGGCGAGCCGATGAAGTAGCCCACGAAGGTATGCGCCGGGGTCTCGAACAGTTCCTCGGGCGTGGCCATCTGCACGACGCGGCCGTCATACATGACGACAACCTTGTCGGCGAAGGTCAGCGCCTCGGTCTGGTCATGCGTCACGTAAATCATCGTATGGCCAAACTCGCGGTGCAGCTGTTTCAGCTGGGTGCGCAGTTCCCATTTCATGTGCGGGTCGATCACGGTCAGCGGTTCATCGAACAGGATGGCGTTCACATCCTCGCGCACCATGCCGCGACCAAGGCTGATCTTCTGCTTGGCATCTGCGGTCAGACCCTGGGCCTTGCGATTCAGGATGTCTTCCATACCGATCATCTTCGCGATCTGGTTCACCCGGCCGGCGATATAGGTCGGGTCCATGCCCCGGTTGCGCAGGGGGAAAGACAGGTTATCGCGCACGGTCATCGTGTCGTAGACCACCGGGAACTGAAACACCTGCGCGATATTGCGCGCGGCGGTTTCGGCATCGGTCACGTCCTTGTCGCCGAACAGCACGCGGCCTTGGCTGGGGCGGACAAGGCCCGAGATGATGTTCAAAAGCGTGGTCTTGCCGCAGCCGGATGATCCCAGCAGCGCATAAGCGCCGCCGTCCTGCCAGACGTGATCCATTTCCTTCAGCGCATAATCCGCCTCGCCTTTGGGGTTCGCGGAATAGCTGTGGGCCAGTTTGGACAGCGTAATCTGGGACATTCAGGCCGCCATCGCGTAAGGTGCCGGGGCCGCAAGCCGCCCCTCGGGGTCGAAAAGATAGACATGCGCGGGATCAAGCCAGATCGACAGCGCCGACCCCGGCTCCATCTGATGCACGCCGTGGACAAGGCCGACCCATCGGTCACTGCCATGGGTCAGATGAACAAAGGTTTCTGACCCAGTGATTTCCGTAACACTGAGGGTACAGCGGAATTCCACCGCGTCGCCGGAATGGCGGTTCAGCGTCACATGGTTGGCGCGGAACCCGGCAAGATAGGCGCCGTCCGGAATGGCCTTGAAAGAACCCTCGGCGGGGGCATGGTTTTCGCCTGCGAAGGTCAGTCGCGCCCCCGCCTTGACACAGGGCACGAAATTCATCGGCGGGTCGCTGAACACCCGCGCCGTGGTGGCATCGGCGGGCATCCGGTAGACCGTGGGGGTGGGGCCGAACTGGGTAACCCGGCCTTCCCACAGCGTTGCGGTATTGCCGCCCAGCAGCAGCGCCTCTTCGGGTTCCGTAGTGGCATAGACGAAGATCGCGCCGGACGCCTCAAATATGCGGGGGATCTCAACCCGAAGTTCCTCGCGCAGTTTGTAGTCGAGGTTGGCGAGGGGTTCGTCCAGCAGCACCAGCCCCGCGCCCTTGACCAGCGCGCGGGCCAAGGCGCAGCGTTGCTGCTGGCCGCCCGACAATTCCAGCGGCTTGCGCTGCAACATTGGCGTCAGTTTCAGCATGTCGGCGGTTTCGCGCACCGCGCGGTCCACTTCATCCGCCGTCTTGCCCATCAAGCGCATCGGGCTGGCGATGTTGTCATACACGCTCATCGCCGGGTAGTTGATGAACTGCTGGTAGACCATCGCGACCCTGCGGTCCTGCACCCGCTGGCCGGTCACGTCCTGCCCCTGCCACAGGATGCGCCCCGTCGTGGGCTTGTCCAGCCCGGCCATAAGCCGCATCAGGCTGGTCTTGCCCGCAAGCGTCGGACCCAAGAGGACGTTCATCGTGCCGTTTTCCAATGTCAGCGTCGTCGGCTGGATATGCATCCGCCCTGCGACCGACCGTGACACGTCTTGCAGTTCCAGCGTCATCCCCGCCCCCTATTCCGCCGCCGGGCTGATCGCCCGGGACGCGGTGCTGGCCATGAACTGGTCCAGCGCCGTGATCTGATCTGCCGTCATCCGCAACCCAAGTTTCGAGCGTCGCCAGACCACATCGGCGGCCTCGACCGCGTATTCCTTTGCCATCAGCCAGCGCACTTCGGCTTCGGTCAGGGTCGCGCCAAAGTCGTGGCCAAGGGCGGCAGGCGTGCCCGCATCGCCCAGAATCCGTGCGGCATCGGTACCGTAAGCGCGGATCATCCGGCCCGCCCAGTAGGGCGTCAGGAAAGGATATTTCTGGCCAAGGCTGGCGGTCAGCGCCGCCACGCCATCATGCGGGAAGTCGCCACCGGGCAAGGGCACACGCGCGGTCCACGCCGGTTTGGCTGTTGGGAAGAAAGGGTTGAGTTTCGCCAATGCGGATTCCGCAAGACGCCGATAGGTGGTGATCTTGCCGCCGAACACGTTCAGCAGCGGCGCGCCGTTCTGGTCCAGACTGAGCACATAGTCGCGGGTGGCGGCGGTGGCGGACTTCGCCCCGTCGTTGTACAGCGGGCGGACGCCGGAATAGGTCCAGACCACGTCGTCCTTGGTGACCGGATTGGCAAAATACTGGCTGGCGAAGGTCAGCAGGTAATCGCGTTCCTCATCGGTGCAGACGGCATCCTTCGGGGCGGAGGTATGGTCCTTGTCGGTGGTGCCGATCAGGGTGAAATCCTGCTCATACGGGATGGCAAAGATGATCCGGCCATCGGTGCCCTGAAAGAAATAGCAACGCTCGTGGTCAAAGAGCCGCTTGGTGACGATATGGCTGCCGCGCACAAGGCGGACGCCTTCGGAGGAGTTGATCCGGGCGACGTTGCGGATGATATCCTCGACCCACGGGCCACCGGCGTTGACCAGCGCGCGGGCGGTATGAAGGCTGCGGCCCTGCGGGCCATCGGTGGTGATCTGCCACAGATCGCCCTGCCGTTCTGCGGTGACAACCTTGGTCCGGGTCATGATCCTTGCACCACGGTTGGCGGCGTCACGGGCGTTCAGGGCAACAAGGCGGGAATCTTCGACCCAGCAGTCGGAATATTCGAACGCGCGGTGGTACTGTGATTTCAGCGGCTTGCCTGCCGGATCGCGGGTCAGGTCCAGACTGCGGGCGGCGGGCAGGATCTTGCGGCCCCCCATGGTGTCATACATCAAGAGGCCCAGCCGGATCAGCCACGCAGGCCGGCGACCCTTGGCCCATGGCATCACCCAGCGCAGCAGGCGCGATGTCGGAGTGTCGGATTCAAACCGCATACGGGGCGACAGCGGCAGAACGAACCGCATTGGCCACGAGATATGCGGCATGGCGACCAGCAGCGTCTCACGTTCCTCCAGCGCCTCACGCACCAGACGGAACTCGAAATATTCAAGATAGCGCAGCCCGCCGTGGAACAGCTTTGTGGACGCGGATGAGGTGCCCTGCGCCAGATCGCCCTGTTCGGCCAGCACGACCGACAGGCCACGCCCGGTGGCATCGCGGGCGATGCCGCAGCCATTGATGCCGCCACCGATGATGAACAGGTCTGTCACGACCTGCGCCGAATTCACTGTCAATTTGGGTTCCTCCCCCGGGGCGTAACCTGTGCCGATTGTCACGATTCCGTCAACGGCTTTCTTTCGTTTCGGCGCGCTATTTTGCAAAACGAACATTTCCGATCAATTTTCCTCCGGATAAATGCTGCATCAGCATCGTGTTTTCTGCCATCGCACAAAAACGAAAGCCCGCTCGCGCGAGAAAGCCGCTGACAAACGCATCGCGCCGTGACACAACTCAGGGTGCGGCGATACGAGCGAAAAGAATCCGGTTTTGGCCCTCAGCTTCCGACAAACGCAAATTCTGGAACTGGCCCGCGCCGAGGGGAGGGTGGTGGTCGAAGACCTTGCCCAGCGCTTTGACGTCACCCTGCAGACCATCCGCCGCGACCTGTCGGACCTTGCCGATGCAGGGCATCTGGACCGGGTGCATGGCGGGGCCGTGGTGCGGACCGGCGTGGCCAACATCGGCTATGAGGCGCGGCGGCGGATGAACGAAGCGTCCAAGGCCGCGATCGCCCGTGCCTGTGCGGCGGCGATTCCCGACAATTGCAGCCTGATCCTGAACCTTGGCACCACGACCGAAGCGGTGGCGCGCGAACTGCTGACCCACCGCAACATCACCGTGATCACCAACAACATGAACGTCGCCAACATCCTTGTCGCCAATCCCGGCTGCGAGATCGTGGTGGCAGGGGGCGCCCTGCGCCGCAGCGATGGCGGCCTGGTGGGCGAGCTGACGACGCAGTTCTTTGAGCAGTTCAAGGTGGATTACGCCGTGATCGGCGTGTCGGCGCTGGACCGCGACGGCGATCTTCTGGACTTCGATCTGGCCGAGGTGCGGGTGTCGAAAGCCATCATCCACCAGTCGCGCGAAGTGCATCTGGTCTGCGACCACTCCAAACTCGACCGCTCCGCCCCGGCCCGCCTTGCGTCATTGGCCGAGGTCACCCGGATGTTCACCGACCACCCCCTGCCCCCCGACCTTGCGCGCAAGTGCGAAGGCTGGGGCACGCTGGTGCAGGTGGCCGAGGCGGGATGAGGCGTCAGTCTTCCTTGCGGCCGATCAGGCCGGTCACGACCGCCGCCGCCATTGCGACGATGATCCAGCCCGCAAGCTGCACCGGAAAGCGGAGGTAATAGCCCCAGACCCCCCACCAGCCCCGGTCCTTTGACGGGGCCCACGCCTCGGTCTGGCCAATGGTGTCCAGCGGCAGGAACAGGTCGGCGGCATAGAGCCAGCGACCAAAGGTCTCGTAATCCTTCGCGGCCTGCGCTGGCGGGGTCTTCGGTTCGGCGTCCGGATTGCCAGACGTCCAGAGGTGCTGCGGCATCTGGCACCCCGCAGCCTTTTCGGCGGGGAATGTGTCGTCCCACTCGATGGGGCAACCCCGATCCACGGCGGTAAGCCATTCGGTGGAGGTGAGGATGACGTCGGAATTCGGGGCAAACTGGCCACGATCATAAACCGCACCGAAAAACAGCGCGAGCGCCAGCCAGAGCGGGCCCAGCGTCAGCAACACCCGCGCCGGGCTGTGGCCATAGCCGAACAGGCCCTTGAAGGCCCACATCAGCAGCCAGCGCAGCCGGGGCTTGACCGGGGAAAACCCGGTTCCCGGCTCTTCTGCCGCCAGCGCGCGCCGCAGTTCAGCATCGCGGGTGCGATCCTCACGCGCTTCCAGCACCCGCGCGGCGGCCTTGCGTTCGCCCTGCCGAAGGTAAGCCCGCGCCAGTTCACCGTAAGCGCGGGGGTCGAAGTCGGGGGCTTTACTGTTAAAGTGACGTTGACCAGTTGCGGAGACGGCAAGGTCAGGTTGCCAGGAACTTGCCATCAGTCCCAACCGTTCCGACACTGTCATCCGGCTTTGGATTGAGCCGAAGCGAAACCCCGAAACCCTGACATCGCGAATCTGCCCCCAAGCGGCGGCATTGTCACGCAGCACGCCCACATGGGCCTCAGTCAGATTCAGGCGAAGTACTTTGTGCGGAGGGTCGGATATCGTTGTGGACCCGAAACCGAAAGCACCCACGCGTTTCAAGCGATACAGGACCAGTCCTTCTTCCGCGTGTCCAGAGGTGAAGTCCATCACTCCGTTAATGCGCGCGTTGGTGATGTGTAACGTTCCAGAGATCTGCGACCTTACGAAGCTGACTTTTCCCGTTGCGTGAAAGCCATGGCTGAGGAAGACACTTCCCCTGACCGTCACAGCATCGCAAGCCAGCGCAATCTTCCCAGCTCCATCGAACCGCCCGCCCTTACAAGACAGCTGGCCAGAAATCCTTGCCCCCGTGATATCGACCATGCCCGAGGATTCGAAAGGAAGTGGGCGGTTGCCGCGGCGCGGCAGAGTGCGCAGATGCAGGTTGTCCTCCAGCCGCAGGCGCTGGCCAGCCAGCCCCGGTAGCAGGCACCCGGAAAGGTACAGACCGCCCAGGTGCGCATCGTTGAAATTGGGAGGGGTGTCGAAATGGCAGGCCCGGAGTTTCAGGTCCAGCTGGGTTTCGCAGGCCGCCATATCCAGCTTGCCTGTAATCCATGCCCCTTGGACAAGGACACCTTTCGGGTGGACGGGGTGAGCATCGTCCCCGCCCAACATCAGGAACCGGATCAGACCGGCGCGGATGCGCGTCGCGGCGGTCGCTTTGACGGGGCGCACACCCAACGGGCTCAGTTCGGCCATCTCCCCCACCTTCGCGGCGGCGAGGACCTTTCGTTCGGCCGGGGTCGGCTTGCCCCCCAGCGCCTCGGCCAGTGTTGGCCGGTATGTCGGAACCCGCTGCACTCATCCCCTCCACCAACCTGCACGAACCGACAGGGATCGTGTCCGCCAAAGCCCCTCAGAACGCGTTCGCCAGCACTTTCGGGTCCAGGAGTTCGATCCGCATCCGCGATGACTGGATGCCGCCCTTTTTGGCGAGGCTGGTCATGGTGCGGCTGACCATCTCGCGGTTGGAACCGATCGAGGCGGCAATGTCGGCGTGGGTGGGGGCGTCATCCAGCACGCCGCCGACGCGCAGCTGGCCGCGTTCGACCGCCAGCGCCAGCAGATAGGACGCAACGCGCTGTTCGACGGACAGCGTTGTCAGTTCCAGATTGCGCGCGGTCAGGCTGCGGATGCGGGCCACCAGATCGCGGGTGATCCGCCAGCGCAATTCCGGCACCGCGTCGAACATCGTGCGGAACGTGGCGGCGGGCAGCACCAGCACCGTCACCTCCGCCCGCGCCACCACGGCAAGCGAGCGGTCCCCCTGATCGAGGGCCGCCAGTTCGCCGAAATAGGCCCCGGTGGCGAAACGGGTAAAGATGATCTCGCGGCCGTCCTTGGTCCAGTACAGCGCCAGCAGCGCGCCGGAGATCAGGAAATACACATCGCGGGTGCGGTCCTCCTGATTGAACAGGATCTCCCATGCGGCGAACCGGCACTCAGTAAAGGGCAGGTCCTGGCCGGAAAGTTTGGCCGGGGCCAGATCGGCGGGGGTAAGCCCTGCAAACAGCGGCAGATCATAGGCCAGAAGGTCATCCAGCGTCATGTGACGACCAGAGGCGAAGCGGGCAGGTTCGAGGCGGCCAGCAGCAGTCGGGCCTGCCGCAGTTCCGGCAGATCGGCCGACGCCGGGAACGCCGGCAGCAGATCGGCAAGGCCCTGCGCTCTGCCCCCCTCGGTGATCCGGTCCAGCACCGCCCGCAAGGCCCAGAGCATGGCCCCCTGACGCGTGGCCACGTCGATGGCCTGCGCCAGCGCCGCCTCTGCCTCGCCGGCGCGGCGGGTGGCGCGACAGTTGCGGGCATGCAGGCGCAGCACTTCGGCGAACCAGCACAAAAGACCGCTTTCCCGCGCCTCGGCCACCGCGCGGGACGACACGACCCAGGCCTCGTCTTGCCGCCCCGCAGCGGCCAGCCGTTCCGAGTGGATCGCCGCAAAGTAGGGCACGCCGACATTCGCCCCGATGGTGCGCTGCAGATCGACCAGCTGGCCAAAGCCGTCCAGCCCGGCACCGTCCGCGCTCAGTGCCGGGTCCATGACGTATTCCCACGTCCGACCGGTGATCTGCCAGAAGGCCGCGCCCTGCGTCTCGGCCACGGCAAGTCCGCGCCGCAAGCGGACAAGTGCCGCTTGCGCGTCGCCCGCATAAAACAACGGAACCGCGCCCCAGATCAGGGCATACGGCTGCATCACCGGCAGGCTGAGCGCGCCCTGATGCGCATCGGTTTCGGCCACCAATCCGGCCACACGGTCGGTCTGCCCGCAGATCGCGCGCGCCGGGCCTTCGAACATCTGGGCCGCGGCGAAGATATCCATCCCGTAGCGCGCAATCATCCCGGCGTGGCGGTCCAGCCGGTACAAGGGGCGGATCGCCTCGATCCTGGTGAACTGGGTGGCGAAACTGCCCTGATAAAAGCTGGCGCAGTTGCGGGCGGCAAGGGCAGCCAGCCGGATCTCCAGCCCTTCCTCGTCATCGGGAACGGTGGCGGCCATGTCTTCCAAAAGGCGGCAAAAGCGGCTGGCCTTGGCGTCATCCCCGGCGATGATCGCATGGGAAAAGCTGCCGAACAGTGCCGGGGCGGTCTGCCCGCTGCGGATCGGCTGGGCGCTGGCCAGTTCCAGCACCGCATCGAAGGCGCGGCGCACCGGCTCGGCCGTAAAGCCCTGCACCTGCATCAGGATCGACCCGATGGCGGTGTGGCAGGATATCTCCATGTCCGAGCGGTGATCCGCATCCACGACCGGATCCAGTTCAGGGCACAGCGCAAGGGCCGCGCGGGCATGCGCCTCGGCATCGGCAAAGGCACCTTGCATCAGCGACCATTGGCTGGCCCGGAGGTAGCTGTGCGTCGCGGGCAGCATCTGGCGCGCCTTGTGCTGGTGATCGGCCAGCAGGGCCGGGTCGCGCACCAGAACCTGCGGGAAGCGGGTGATCAGCAGATCGGCGATGCGGGCATGCAACGCCTCGCGCGTGCGGCGCAGCATCGAGTGGTACGCGGCCTGCGCCAGCAGCGCGTGACAGAATTCCCAGTTGCGCGGCGGGTGGGCGGTGACGACCCCGGCCCGTGCCGCAGCGCGCAGATGCGGCAGCGGATCGGCCCCGTCGGGGTCCAGTGCGCGCAGCATGTCAAGGCTGAACGTCCGCCCCAGTGCCGAGGCACGCTGCAACAGCGGCTTCGCCTCGCCCGTGGCGTCGATCCGTTCGCCCAGAAGATCCATCAGCGTTGCCGGAATTGCCGCATCGGCACCGGCCCCGCGCCGCACGAGGTGTTGCAGAAACAGCGGCACACCCCCGGCCCGGTCAAGGATGCGGCGGCGGGTGGCGGCGTCCAGACCTTCCGGCGACAGCCGGTCCAGCAGCACCACGGCATCGGCGTCCGGCAGGCGGCTAAGTGGCAACGAACGCGGTGCGGGACTGGCCAGGTGGCGTCCCAGCTTGGCATCCTCGCGGCTGGTCAGGATCAGCCGGTAGGCCCCCGATTGCGGGCTGGCGAAGATATGGGTAAGCACGCCAAAGCTGGCGATGTCGAACCAGTGCAGGTCTTCGAACAGCAAAAGCCCGCGGTCCTGCCGGGCCATGATCGCCTTCCACAGGGCGGCCTCGATCTGCGCCTTGAGCGCAAGGCTGGACAGCGTGATCAGCAGCACCTGCCCTTCCGGCAGGCCCAGGATCAGCGCCAGCGCCTGCTGGGCCTGCAGATCCAGCGTCGGAAAGCTTGCCACGATGGCGGCAAACCCCGGCGCGGGCTGGCCGATGCTGTCCAGCAGCCAGTCGCGGAACGGCTGATAGCTGGACCCGGACGAGATGGCGTCACCCTGAAACACCGATTTCGCGGCAAACTGGCTGGCCAGATGCGACACGAAGGCGGTCTTGCCGATGCCCGCTTCGCCGACGATCAGCACCGGACCATCGGCGGCGATGACGGTGGCCATTTCGCGGGCCCGGCCGACAAAGCCTTCGGGTTGGTCAAAGGCGGCGGCGGGCAGGCGGCCCGTCACTTCGAACAGCGCGACCGGGTCGGCAAAACCTTTGAGCGGGCGGGGGTCCAGCGCGCGGGCCTCGAACCGGCCGCGCAGCAGGATGCGGGTGTCTTCGGCGATGACGACGGTGCCGGGGTCGGCTGCCGACTGGATGCGTTCGGCCAATGTGGTCACCCCTCCGGTGACACGCGGCAACCCGTCGCGCCGGTCACGGGCGCGCACCGCCACTTCGCCGGTGGCCACACCCGCGCGCAGCCGCACCGGGGTCTTGCCCTGAAACGTCAGGTTCAGCGTCCGCACGCAGCGCAACGCAGCCTCGACCGCGCGGTCGGCCGACAGTTCATCCGACCGCGTCAGGCCAAAGATCGCCACCACCCCGTCGCCAAGATATTCGGTGATCTCGCCGCCCCCCGCCGCGAAAATCTCGCGCGTCTGGCGGTAGTAATCCTCCAGCCAGGATTGCAGGTCTTCGGCATCCGCCGCCCCTGAAATCGCACTGAAGTTTTCCAGATCGACGAAAACCGCCGTGACCTGCTTGCGTTCCCCCAAAGACGTTGTCTGCGGCTGTGTCATGCGGCCCCTCCCCTGCGGACCTGACGCTAAGGCAACCTCGTCCGGCCTGCTTCTAGTCGGGCAATTCGGCAGCTGTCCAATGGATTCGAAAGCGTCCAGCTGGTCCAGATGCGAAAAGCTCCCGGCAGGCCGGTCGTGGGCGTGGTGCCCGGCCCTGCCAGCGGTCGGGCGGTCATCCGGCCGGCGGGCAGATTGGCCAGGCTGGGGTCGGTCACGGTAACATCCGCCGACACCCCCGCCACGTAAGCCGAGGTCAGGTTGAAATCGAAGGCCGAGAATTGCCAGCGCGAAAACTTGCCTTCGGTGACCACCACCTGCTCACAGATCGACTGAACGGCGGCGCAATCGGGCGAGTCCATCAGGGGCCGGGCAAAGCCCTGCTGCTGGTAGCGCGCAGCCCAGATCGGGCTGCCATCCGGCTGGGCCACCGAATAGTCGGCATTGCCCATCGCCAGCTGGCCCATCCGCTTGTTGTAGCCGTAGAACCACACCCCTGCCAGTTGCGCGCCCCGGTTGGTCAGGTACAGGTTCGGCAGATAGCTGAACACACCATCATGCCCGTCGATCTGCACGAAGTTCACTGCGATGATCGCCTCGTAATAGTTCCGGTAGCCAAGGAATTTCGGCAGGATCGACATCCGCACGCCCATCTGCTGGTTGGCCAGCACCGCCACCGGATGTGTGCCGGCGGGCGTCAGGGATTGCGGGTGCAGCGTCATGCCCTTTGGCAGCACCGCCTGCAACGCCGCCGCATCCACGGCGTGAAAGCTGAACCAGCCGTCGATCTGCCCGGTGCCGAACATCGGCGTCAGCGGCCAGGGGGCGGTCTGCGCGTAGGGGCTGGCCAGTTGCACTCCGTCGGTCGGGCCTGCGTCGGGGGCAAGATCGCCTTCGCCCACGATCTCAAAGGCGTGTCCGGTCAGGCCGCGCGCCGACATCAGGCCGGAAATTGTCGCCGCCTCGACGCAGCCCGCGTTGATGCCGCAGCGCGTCCAGTCGCCGGCAAGGAACAGGTTGTCAAAGCCCGAGGCATCGGGCGGCAGGCGGTATTGAACGGAGCCGGGGACACTCAGGACATAACGCTCCGAGCCGTAGAAGTTCTGGCGGAAATACTGGCTGGCGAAACGGTCATCCGGGCTTGCTCCGTCAGGGCCATACAGCAGCGACGCATCGAACTTGCCGCCTTTCGCCGCACCGGGCCAAAGGCGGGTCAGATCGCGGTCGGCCCACTCCCTGACACGGGTTTGGAACGGGCCCGCGTCCACGCCAGCGTCATGGCAGGGGCTACAGAAATAAGCCAGCGACGCGGGCCCGGGGGTCGGCCAAGCCTCGCGCGGCAACAGGTCCGACATATCGGCCCAGGTGTCCAGAGGTTCGGTGAACCCGGTGATCACGGTCTTGAGGTCGGTCTGCGGCCCCGGGTTATGGGCGGCAACGACGGCATTCCAGCCCATCTCTTCCGCCGTCTTGGTCACCCAGAACTGTGCTGCATTCGTGGCCACCGTCGGCACTTTATTCAGCATCGCCTGCCAGCGCGGCGAGGCTTTGGCCAGTTCGGGCGTCAGATACCCCAGTGACCCAAGCGAGGCGCCAAGAATCACCTGATCAAAGTCGCGGCCCCGTTCTAGGTGGTACGCGCGGCCCGTGGGGGCGGATTTTTCGCATTCGAAATCAATGCCGCTGGCCTTCAGCGCCGCGCCGTTTTTAAGTTGGCTCCAGTCGGGCTGCGAGGGCCAGCACGGCAGGCCCTGCACCTCGACCAGCGGGGCATAGTCGCCAAGCGGTTCAGCCTGCTCCACCATGTCGATGGCGGCGATGCCGGTGCCGCCCGCATCCAGCGCCAGATTGGTGGCGGCGTTGAAAAAGCGGAAGGTGACGCCCCGGTTCTTCAGCACCTGATAATAGGGGCCGAAGATGGTATCGCCCATCCCGGCCTGCATCTTGTAAAACAGCGCACCCTTGTAGGTGAACGCCAGCCTGAAAAGCCCCCGGATCGCCGTGCCCGCACCGACACTGCGGTTATCGGTCACCCCGCCAGGATACCCGAAAACGTAATCGTAGCAGCCCCGGAACACCGCCGAATACACCGCCTCGTGGCTGGCCCCGTAGTGCAGCAGCCAGGCGCTGATTTCCCAGTCATCAATCGCGTCAAAGCCTGCACGGAACAGGCCGCTGTCGATGGTGCCGCGAAAGAACGCCAGCGACAGGCTGATCAGATATCCCATCCGCCGGGCATCGTCGCTTTGCCCCGGACTGCCCATATGCACATGGTGCCAGTCCTGTGCGTGCCGCGCGAGAGCGGCCAGATGCAGGGTTTCGGTGGTGGTGTGGTCGAAGGCGTTGGGGTTCAGGCTGCGCACATAGGCATGCAGGTGGTGCAGCGGTGATGCAGCGGTGACCGGCAAGCCCTTGCGCGCAAACTCACCCTGAAAATGCGCGGGAAGGGTATGGGCAGGGCCGGAATGGTCCTTTGCAAGGAACTCTGCCACAGCTTCGGCCAGCATCTGGAAATAGGCGAAGGGCGTCGGCAGCAATCCACCGGACCCGGGGGCAAGGTCGTTCGGCGGAAAGTCGATGCGCAAGGGGTGCTGGCTGACCGACCCGTCGGGTTGCGGGATATCCTCGGCCAGCAGAAAGTGGTTCAGCCCCTTGAACGCCTTGTCCAGCGTGCCCAAAGGTGCATCCGGGGACCGCAGGCCGGTTTTGTTCAGCGTGTCATAGCAGGCGCGCATCAGGCGGAAGGCGTTCTCGTAGAACCCCGCCCAGATGTGCAACCCGTGCTCTTCGATCCGCTGGCCGTGCTCGGCGTTGCGCCCCGAGGCCCCCTTGCCGCCCAGCCGCCAGCCCAGCTGGTACAGCGTGATGTCGTATTTCGCCTGCCAGTCCGGCAGTGAGGTAATCGCGTACACCGCTGTGATCGCACCAACACCTCCGCCAATCACGGCGACCTTCTGTCGGGTGGCAAGCATGGCGTCTCCTCTGGTCTTCTGACCCCTATGGTGGACCGGCTAAGGCACAGCCACCTGACACTTCCGGCTTGTGCAAAGAAAGATTGGCGCAATCATGGCGGGTAGTCGACCACCCCGCCGATAACATGCGCTGTCTGGTCGATGTCGGGCGTGGTGCCGACCGGTGGCGGCGGGGCCAGCGTAACGGTGACGGTGCCGGACCCGCTGGTCACGGTCTGCACCGCATATGCGCTGCCGGCGCCGCCAAAGCCGACAAGGCCGCCCAGATCAACCTCGGCCTCCTGATCGGTGGCAAACCGGGTCGCGAGGGTGTCAACGCCGGTGCCATGGAACGTCAGCGTCACCGTCGGTTCGCGAGAGATGACAAAGGTTGCCACCCGGGCAAAGCTTTTGCCGGTGCCGAACAGGTCTGCCACCGCAAAGGTGCTGTCGATGAACCGGAAACCAGTCGCATCATGGCCGGTCTTGGCCACGACATCCGACAGGATCAGGCGGCTGAACCAGCCGGTCTTGCGGTCGGCGCTGATCTCTACCGGGTCGGCGCGCAGCAGGGTCAGGCCGGTATAGCTGACCGCCATTTCCACCCGGCTGGCGGCGGACCACAGATCATCCTGCGCGCCCCCCGACAGCGCGGCTGTCGGGGCCAGCCGCAGCGCCAGATCGTCACCGGGCACAGCACCCACTGCCGTCGACCCGATACTGAGGTTGAGCATCTGGTTGGACCCGGTCTGCAGATCGAACCGCAGCGTCGCGGCGCGGGTCGGGTCCGACAGGCTGGCCAGGATGGAGTTGTTGTCCGGCAAGCCGTGGAACGCCGGGATCCATGCAGCAGCGCCAGTCTGCAAGCCGCCGTTCGCGGCTGTTGGCGCGGTCACATTGGCGGCGGCGGCGGTGACCCTGTCCTCGGCCACCTGCATCGCGGCCGCGGCCTTTTCGATCTGCGCCCCGGCCGCCAGCCACTTGGCATGGTGCCCGGCGAAATCGGCATAGGCCGCAGGAATTGTGGGCGGAAGGCCGGGAAAATTCTTCGCCACATAGTCAAGGATGAAGCCGGTCTTGGTCGGCGGACGGCAAGCGGACGCGGCAATGTCACGCTTGGAAATCCGGCCAAAGTTCCGCTCGAAACTGTCCAGAACCGCGTCGCCCAGTGCCTCGAACGCCTTGGTGGCCGCCGCCGCTGTTGCGGTGTCAGCGCTGGACTGGCCGTAACCTACGCTGCCCAAAATCGCTGCGAAACGGGCGCTGAAGCTGGCCCCGGTCATCGCCACGGTGCCATTTGCGGCGTCGCTGCACAACTGGTCATACAGCGCAAAGGTCTTGGGGTTCCACCACGCCGACATACCGTATTGCGCGTTGAAGTTGAAGCCCGGCACATAGCGGATCATCCGGAACGGCCCGTCCAGTTGGGGCCCCAGCAGGGCGGCAAGCTGGCGGCCGATCTCTTGCGTGGCCAGAAGGCTGGTGGCGGGCTGCATGGCGCGGGGTCCTTGATGACCAATGGCCGGGGGCGCGGATTGCGCCCCCGGGGGGTTCAAATCAGACGCGTGGGATCACGCCGGCGGGTAATCCGCCACGCCGCCCAGCACGGTGCAGACCTGCTGTTCGGGCGGCACGGTGCCGATGATCGCAGGCGGTGCAAAGATCACCGTGACGGTGCCCGACGCACTGTCCTGATGCACCTTGCTGACACTGTAGCTTTGATCCATCGACCCGATCGAGAACAGCCCGAACAGCTTGACGTTGACCGAGGACTGCTCCTTGAACGACGACATCACCGAGGTCGCCTGATCCGCCGAGAACACCATGGTGATCGTGGGGGCCTGGCAGACCACCAGCGTGCGCAGCCGCGAGAACGGCATGCCGGTGCCGAACATGTTGGCCGGCGCGTACTGGTTCGACGGGTCGATCTTGAAGCCCGACACGTTGGCGTTGCCCGACCCGGCGATGATCGACTGCAGCAGGCTTTCGTCATACCAGCCGGTGGTGTTGTTGGCCGACAGGGCCAGCGGGTCGATCTGCACCAGCGTCACGCCGGGATAGTCCAGCGTCATGTTCAGGCTGGACGAGGACGTGGTGTTTTTCGACCAGTTGTAGGACGCGCTGGCGGAAACGCCGATGTCCAGCACATCAAGGATCGGGATCGAGAACCCGGTCTTTCCCGAGATTGACAGGTTGGCGCTGGACTGGTCAAGGTTTGACGCGGACACCTGGATCGACACTTTCGATCCCGACTGCAGGCCACCCTGGATCTGGTTGTTCGACGGCATCGGTGTCCAGCCGACATAGTAGGTCGAGGCGCTGGTCTGCAGCCCGCCATTGGCAGCGGACGGGTTCTGCGCAGCAGCCATTGCTGCCGACAGTTCCAGATTCGCGGCCGACTGCGCGCCAAGGATGGTATTCAGCGGCGACAGCAGCTGCACCGCCGAGGCAATCGCCTGCCCAAGCGAGGCGAACCCGGCATTCGGAAGGGCGGTCGCCGCCTTGGAGATGTTGCCGGTCGACCAGTCGGTCGGGCTGGAGGAGAAGTTCTTCAGCACCGCCGTCATGATGGTCGGATAGCTGACCGGGCTGACCCCGTAGGCCGCCACAAAGCCGCTGGAAGTGGCGGTGTTGACGACGGCGATCTGCTGGTTGGCGATGTCGGGGTCGTTGACCACTTTCTGGTCGGCAGCGGAATACTGGTAGGTCGCGTTCGACAGGATCTTGAAGTAAAGCGTGGCGAACTGCTGGTTGCCCAGCGTCAGCATCCCGTTGGTGCCGATCTGCAGGGTGCCGTTAAAGGCGTCCAGCATGGTCGAGTTGTAATAGGCCGACGCACCGTACTGTACGGCCGGGTGAAAGCCCGGCGGGTAGCTGACCATCTGGAACGTGCCGGGCAACTGGCTGCCAAGCATCGTGGTCACCTGTCCGGTGAGGGAACTGATAAAGGCATTTTGTCCCGGGGTAAGCTGGGTCGCCGCCACGTTCGTCTGCTGCATGTTCATGATCTTCTCCTTGGATATCTTCGCTGAAAATGAGGGTTGCTGCGGTTCAGTCGGGCCGCGCGGACTCCCGGTTTCGGGCATCACACGGCCTGAAAAACGGAATAGGGCGCGTGGGCGTAACGCTCTGTGCGGCAGGACACAGAGGCGAGGAATTTCTACCTGAGCGCGAAATCTGGTCGGAAGATATTGAGTCAATCTGCGCAGGTTCTGCAAAGGGTCTACTTTTGCGGGAACAGGGCTTGCCCGCCGGAAAGGAAAAAAAACGCGGCGACGCTGGGGACGTCGCCGCGATGATCTGATGCAAATCGCTTGTCGTCTTGCGACGGACTAGAATTTCATCTGGAACAGCAGGTCGGCCCCGAAAGCCTCGTAATCGCCCAGTCCCAGACCGTCGTAATAGGTGCTGATCCGCATGGAGGCCGCCTGACTGAAGGCAATTTCAGCCCCAAGGTCGATCCGGCCACGGACCGTGTCGGTTGCTTCCGTTGCCGTGCGGGTCGACGCGTAGACCGCACTGATCTTGCCGGACAGCACCACGTCCGCACCCCCGGTCTGAACCGGCGCTTCGAACCCAAGGCCAAAGCTTGCCTCGGTCAGCCGGATCGTCTGTGCCGGAACCGTGGCCGAGGTGGTGTCGACGTAAGCCTCCTGCCGGTCCTCAGTATGGGCCAGATCGAACGAAGGGATCAGAACCAGCCCGCCCCGCGTCAGGATCTGCCCTTCGACCCCGGCGGTGAACAGCGTGCGCTTGCTGTCGAACTGGTCGGTGCCGATACCGAAGGTGGTGAGTTCATTCTTCGACCGGCCAGTCAGCGCCGAGGCTGAAAAGACCAGGGGCTGATCCGCCATCCGCGCCACCAGATAGGGCCCGACCAGCCAGCCTTGCCCGCTGAACGTGCCGGTCGCGGTGGTGGTTTTCGCGTCATCAAACTGCACCATCGCGCCCAGGATCAGGTTTTCGCTGGTCCACAGATGCCCGCCGAAGGCCAGGTTGTAATAGTCCTGCTCGTCCGCGCCGTCCTTGGACCATTCGCCTTGCACCGACAGCCAGACCGGGCTGTCCTGACCGATGGACAGGCCGAACGCACCACGGTTCTGGGTGACGAAGGAGAAAAAGCTGTCAGACCCGCCCGGCGCAAGGAACCGGCGCAGCTTTGGCTGGCTGTTGATCAGGGCGCGGGCGCGCTGGACCAGTGCCTTTTCGATCACCTCGCTGGAGGCAGCCGTTGTGGTGCCCGTGATGGTGACAGTCGCCGAGGCAAGGTTGCCTAGGGCTTCGACATCGACCGCCACAGCGCCGGGCACCGCGACGGTGATGTCGGCTGGCGGGGCCGTCGGCGTCAGGGTGGCGGCATAGACCGCGCCGCTGCCGGTCAGACCGGTGACGGTGGCATTGGTCACGGCAAGGTCACCGGCAACAAAACCGGTCACCGGCTCGCTGAAGGTGATGGTCGCGGTCAGCGGGCCGGTGCCGGTGTAGGTGCCGGGCAGGCCGGTGATCGCCACGGTCGGCGCAGCCCCCGATCCCGGGGCGGTGACGGTGATCGTCACCGTGTCATTGGCGGGCCCGTCGACCCCGTCATCGACCGTCAGGCTGAAGGTCAGCGTCACATCCGCATCGCCCGCCGCCAGCGTCGGCGCAGTAAAGCTTGGGGTGGCCGTCCCGGCGCCGCCAAGCGTCACCACCGTCCCGGCGGTTTGTGTCCACGCAAAGGTGAGGGTTTGCCCCGCGTCATTGGCCGACGAGGCCGATCCGTCAAGACTGACCGCTGCCCCCGTGGCCACCGTCTGATCCGGCCCGGCATTCGCGGTCGGAACGGCGGTCGTCGGTGCCGTTACCAGAATCGTGACCGTATCGGCGCCCGAGACGTCGATCCCGTCATCGACGACAAGGCTGAACACCAGCGTCTCGTCCGCCCCGCCGGTGGCGATGGTGGGGGCGGTAAAGCCGGGGCTGGCCGCCGTCGCATCGCTCAGCACAACTGCGGTGCCTGCGGTCTGCGTCCAGGCATAGGTCACGCTTTGCCCGGCATCATTCGAGGTGGACCCGGTCCCGTCCAGCGTCACGGCACTGGCAGACGCGACGCCTTGATCCGGCCCCGCATCAGCGACAGGCGCGGTGTTCGCGGGTGGCGTGACAGTGATCGTCACGGTATCCGCCGCAGACACATCCAATCCGTCCGATACCGTCAGGCTGAAAGTCAGCGTGGCAGAGGTCGGCCCCGGCGCAATCACCGGCGCGGTGAAGGTCGGCCCGGCCACCGTCGCATCGCTGAGGGTGACGGCCGGCCCTGCAGTCTGCGTCCAGGCGTAGGTCAGCGTCTGGCCTGCGTCATTCGCCGTCGAGGCGCTGGCATCCAGGCTTGCCCCCGCACCCGAGGCCACCGTCTGATCGGCCCCCGCATTGGCGGTCGGTGCCGTGTTCGGCGGACCGTTGACGGTGACCGTCACGGTGTCGGTGTCGCTGTCGATGCCGTCCGAAACGGTCAGCTCGAAGCCCAGCACGGCAGGTGTCGCTCCGATCGCCACAGCCGGCGCGGTAAACGTCGGCGCCGACGTTGCAGCGCCAGACAAGGTGACCGCAGGACCGGAGGTCTGGGTCCAGACAAAGCTGATCACCGACGCTGCGTCAGGATCGGACGACCCCGCGCCGTCCAGTGTCACCGCCGCCGCACTCAGCACCGACTGATCTGCACCGGCATCGGCCACAGGTGCCGTGTTGGCGGGCGGCTGAACCGTAACCTGCACGGTATCAGGGGTCGAGACATCAGTGCCGTCGTCAATCGAAAGGCTGAACTGCAGCACTGCCGCCGGGGCGCCGATGGCAAGCGTAGGGGCCACAAAGGTCGGCGACGCGGTATTGGCACCGCCAAGTGTCACTGCCGGACCGCTGACCTGTGTCCAGGCGAAATCCAGTGTCTGCGCTGCATCCGGATCAGATGAGGCGGATCCGTCCAGCGTCACAGCGTCGGCCGACATCACCGTCTGGTCCGGTCCGGCATCCGCTGTGGGCGGGGTGTTCGGCGGCGGGTTGATGGTGACCGTCACGCTGGACGGGGCCGAGGCGGCAAAGCCGTCATCAACCACCAGCGTGAACTCCACCACAATTGGCGCATCGCCGACCTGCAGGGCCGGGGCGGTAAAGCCGGGGGTAGCCGAGGTTGTGTTGGTCAGCCCCTGAACCGCACCGGAGGTCTGGGTCCAGCTGTAGGTCAACGTCTGACCGGCATCGGGGTCGGCGGACCCCGTGCCGTCCAGCGCAACAATCGCGCCTTGTGCAACCACCTGATCCGGCCCTGCGTCTGCCGTGGGCAGGGTGTTTGCCGGTGCCGTCACGGTAACGGTGACAGTATCGGCAGCCGAGGCGGCGATGCCGTCATTGACGATAAGGCTGAAGGTCAGCGTCAGATCGGCATCGCCGATGGCAAGCGCTGGCGCTGTGAACGTGGGCGCTGCACTGCTGGCACCGGTCAGTGTCACCCCGGTCCCTGCGGTCTGCGTCCAGGCATAGGTCAGCGTTTGTCCGGCGTTGTTGGCGTTGGACGCAGCTCCGGTCAGCGCGACAGCGGCCCCAGCAGCCACCGACTGATCGGGACCCGCATTGGCAGTAGGGACGACGTTGGCCGGGGCCGTGACGGTGATCGTCACGCTGTCCGCCGCCGAGGCGTCGATGCTGTCATTGACCACCAGACTGAAAGTCAGCACCAGATTGCTGGCCCCGGGAACCAGCGACGGCGCGGTGAAGGTGGGCGCAGCACTGGCAGCGCCACTCAAGGTCACTGCGGTCCCTGCGGTCTGCGTCCAGGCATAAGTCAGCGTCTGGCCTGCATCATTGGCGTTGGAGGCAGCACCGGTCAGCGTCACGCCGCTGGCGGCAGCGACAGACTGGTCCGGCCCGGCATTGGCGGTGGGCGCGGTGTTTGCCGGGGCGGTGACGGTGATCGTCACACTGTCGGCGGTCGAGGCGGCGATGCCGTCATTGACCACAAGGCTGAAGGTCAGGACCGACGCCGGGCCGGGCGGCAAAACCGCGGCGGTAAAGGTCGGGCTGGCCGCCGTGGCGCTGCTGAGCGTGACCGCCGGGCCGCCGGTCTGCGTCCAGGCATAGGTCAGGGTCTGGCCCACATCCGGGTCAGACGACGCGGTGCCGTCCAGTGTGACCCCCGCGCCCGACGCTATGGTTTGATCCGGCCCGGCACTGGCGGTGGGCGTAGTGTTCGGCACCAGCGCCCGCGAGTTGACAACGGTTGTGCTCGAAGCGCCGCTCAGACCGATGGAATAGTTATAGGTCAGGCCATCCACGCCCGACACGCCACGAAAGCTGACGCCCATGAAGCCGTCGGTTGCATAGGTGCCGTTCGCGCCGTCCGACACGAAATTGGTGATGCCGGTGATCCCGCAGGTCGTCCCGACCTGTGACGCGGTAATGTTGGAGGGCCAGGCGGCAATCCCCCCGCCAAGCCAGAAATTGCCGCCGGCACTGGGGCTGGCACCGGCCCCGCCGGGCACGAACAGCTGCACCTGCGATTCCTGCCCTGCGCCGTCATGGTAGATGTTAAATGTGCAGCCATGCCCGACAAGCACGAAGCCCTGATCAATGAACCCCGACCCAAGCGACAGCGCGGGGGTTGGCGCCAATGGCGCAAATGCCGCCAGCGCAATGAGGCTCAGTCGTCGTGCAAGATGCAGCATGGCGGTACTCCGGTGGTGCGGCACGCCCTCGGCCTTCTGCCCGCGCGCCTTTCAACCACCCGTCTATCTGCCAGCGGAATTCCGCTCTGTGCGTTTTGACACAGTGAGCAGCGATGAGGGTGGTTAATCAGAAAATCTCAATGTGGCCGCACAAGGCCGCGCAACGTGCAGAAAGGCGGCAGGAGGTTTTATGGACCCGATTCTTGGAACGATCATCATATTTGCAGGTAACTTCGAGCCGCGGGGCTGGGCGTTCTGCAACGGCCAGAGCCTCCCCATCGCGCAGAACTCGGCGCTGTTTTCGCTGTTGGGCACCCTCTACGGCGGCGACGGGGTCACGACCTTTCAGCTTCCCGATCTGCGGGGCCGGGTTCCGATGCATTCCGGCAACGGCAATGGCCTGACGCCACGCGTGCAAGGCGAAGTTCTGGGCTCCGAGACCGTCGCGCTGACCGCCGCACAGATGCCGGTTCATTCGCATGACTTGAACGTGGTGAACGTGCCTGGCGACAATGACCGGCCGGCGGGCGACTTCCTGGCACGGTCGCAAAGCTTTAGTGCCATTGCCACGCCGATTGTGACGCTGAACCCTTTGACCGTCTCGGCGGCCGGCGGCAACCAGCCGCATGCCAACATCCAGCCAAGCCTTTGCATTCAGTACATCATCGCGCTTGAGGGCGTCTTCCCCTCGCGCAACTGATCCGCAAGCGTCCCTGTTGCGGACAACCGGCCGGGCGGTCGACCCCCTCGCCCCCGGTCAAGACCTGCAGGCCCTCCCGGGCCTGCAGGTCTGTTTTCATCGCAAGCGGCAGCACCCTGCGAAGGCGAGGATCCAGAGTTTACGCGAAGGTCATTGGTGGAGGAAACGCGACTGCAGTCGAACCTTCTCTGCGCGCCAGAGGCTGCTAATTGTGCCCCTGCGCAAAGAATTCGAAGGTCTGCTCGTATTGACCACCGAGGCAGCGCACCCTGATCGGGGGTAGCATTTCCTGGTCAGCCAATTCGTAGGCCGTGTCGTCGGCGAGCGCGATGTCGGTCACTGGGCCATAAGCGACATCGATGAACGCAAAATCAGATCTGCGGAACGCGAAAGTTGAAAGAACCCGCTGAAACTCGGGTAGAGTGTGGCGCCATGGGTATTCCACGGTCAGCATGATCACGGCTATATTGCAGTACCGGCCTTGGACGAGCAAGAAGGGACTTGGATCATTCGCCCCTTCTCCCACAAATTCATGGCCCTCTCGCAGACCCGTAACCTTGTCTTTCAAGCCAATTTCGAACCGGTCATCGCCAACGGGCCGAAGTTCAATGCGTAGTTCGGGCGTCTCAACCGTCGGACCATCAAAGGTCGTCTGGCCAACAGAATGAGTGGCCGCACATAGCGAAACGATTAGCACCAAACTCGGCACATAGCGTTCCATTCGGCGTCCTCAAAGCGTGGCTTTGCAACCGAAAATCGGCAGATATTGGCGATGACCTCAGCGTCACTCAGGTTTTGAACGTTTTCCCACCGCTGAGAATACCAGTCAGGTTCAGGATTGATGATTTCAGTAATGCTGTCGGCGGCAGCGCGGCTGATCCCGGCGTCTGCGAGCGCGAAAAGGTCGTTGGCGCGCCAGAACCAGAGCGCCGAACGCACCGCATAGCGCGGCGTGCCAAGCGGTTCCGGCTCGGCCTCGAAATCGATCCGCTCCCCAAACAATTGCGCATGGTCTTCGGTGAAGGCTCGGTAATTTGCCCTGCCGGTGACCTGCTTCAGCCCGCGACCTCGAAACCTCCACCCGTCGCCACTTTCGACACCACCATTGCCGATCCGATCGGCGTAGGCACGGTTTGCGATGGCTTCTTGATCTGCAGGCGGGTCGGCAGTTCTGCCGAACAGGAGGGCTTCGTCAGGATTGCGGCTGAAATAGCGAAAAATTGAGCCAGGTCTGTCGGCCCTGTAGTCAAGGCTCTCAACAAGACGCAGCCTCGGCCCGACCTCTTGCTGCACTTGACCAAAGACGTGAGCAAGACGATTCGGGCTGTCGAGGCGAGCGGCAACGCTTTGCAGGTCGATTTCTCGGGCGATCTGCGCCAGACGATCTGAGTCCGCGTCAGGGGACACGGATTCCAGTCGATCACCAGTCAGGATGTCGCAGACTCCGCCTTCTGGTATGGCGGCAATATCGATGTCCGGTTCCACAGTGCATCTGCAATTCCACCCTTGCCCCGGATGACCGCCCAAAGGTGGATCGGACCATGAGAAGGTTTGGTCGTCGTATTCGGCGTGGGTCGACCGAACACGGGCATCGTCTCTGCTGCGCCAAACATAGCTCTCAGGCTGAGCACCCTCCGTCTGGAGAAACCCGTTCAGTATCTCAGCATATCGGGCAATGATCGCGGAAACGACCGGGTCACTCGGGTTGACTGTCACACCGATTTCGGTCAGCCGCGCTGCGACCTCACCACGAAGATGATCTCGGATGGGCGTCAGGTCGACTGCACTGATATCGATGGACACGCCGCGCGGAAGGTATTGGTTCAGACGACCTACTGCCACAACGAGCGCATCATCAATGATACTGTCAGGGGGGCGGTCGGGCACGACTGAAAACTTCGTTTCCAGATCGACAAGGCCATTCAACGCCAGGACGAACGGACTTTGCCCACCCGACCTGATCAAAATTGAGGACTTGCGCTCGTGCCTCATTCTACCAGCGCCCCCAAAAACAGAGGTCCATTGGAAACCATCGTAGCCAGGTAATCGTTAAGGCTCCGGTGACAACTTGCCATCCGCCAGAGAAAGTTAGACTGGAGTCGTGTTGGCGGAGCAGAGGGGAATCGAACCCCTGACCTCGTCATTGCGAACGACGCGCTCTCCCAACTGAGCTACTGCCCAGAACCAGTTGCCGCAGGTCGCCGAAGCGGGTGAAATTGTCAAGAAAGCGGCGGGCGAGGCCGCTGATCATCCCACCGCGCCGACATGGCTTTGCACGAAGCTGACGATCTCAGCGGCCGGGCGCGCTCCGGCCAGACGCGCCACTTCACGGCCTCTGTCATACAGGATCAGCGCCGGGATACCGCGGATACCGGCGCGGGCGCTGACCGCCGGATGATCCTCGGTGTTCAGTTTGGCCAGCCGGACCGCAGGGGCAAGCGTCTGTGCGGCGCGGGCAAACTCCGGTGCCATCATCCGGCAGGGACCGCACCACGGGGCCCAGTAATCCACCAGCAGCGGCAACCCGTCACCCCGGGTGGCCTTGTCATGTGTGCTCGCGTCCAGTTCGGCCACATGGCCATCCGCGAGGGCCGCGCCGCAGGTGCCGCACTTCGGCCCCAAGGCCAGCCGCGCCAGAGGCACCCGGTTGGCCTGCCCGCACACCGCACAGATCAGTTTCACGCTGTCACTCATGATCCCTCCATATTCCTTACATGGAATATATCATGACGCCTTCGGCTGATCGCAAGTGGATTGGCCGCGAAATAGTCAGAGCAGATCTTCTTCCTCGCCCGTCACATCAATGCCCATCGCGTCCAGTCCGGCCTCAAGGTTTTCGGCCAGATGCGGCATGCCCATCAGGTAGGTTGCCGTGGGCGTCGTCGCTTCGGAGATTGCTGTCGCCACCGCCTCGGCGAAATCCTCCGGCTCGAACGCACCGCGTCCAACCCATGCCAGCGCGGTCAGCTGTGACTTCTCTTCGTCATTCATTGCGTCGATGAAGGCGTGCAACTCGCCTTGTCCCACGTCCATCTCACGCGCCAGATAGATCACCTGGACAACTTTGCTGGGGCTGATCTCAAGCATGTACGGGCTCCCGTGACCTAGGTCAGTATCGTCGCGCAGACCGGCCCGACGCGCAAGGGCGATCAGCCCAGCGCCCAGCCCATCGCCCAGACCGTCAGACCATGGGCCACTGCCCCGGCCAGCGTTGCCGCAACGACCGACCGGTGGGCGGCAAAGACCGCAAGCACGGCAAGCGTTCCAAGCCCGACCGGCAGCAATTCCGAAGGCACCAGCGACAGCGCGGGCAGGATTGACGCGACGAACAGCGTGCTGATGGCCGCAGGACCGGTCGCGGCCAGAAACCGGGACAGCAGGCCGTGCGGGGCCAGATCGTCCAGCTGCATCCGCGTTGGCAGCACCCGGAACGCCCAGTTAGCGGCACCGGCCAGGACAGCCACGACAAGAAGATCGCCGTTCATCGCCGCAGCACCCCCGTCAGGGCCCCGGCGACCATACCGGCCAGAATTCCCGCCGTCGAGCTGACCGCCAGCGTCATTGTCACCGTCACCGCCGCCGCAACCGCAATCACCGGCACCTGCCGCCGCGTGAGGATCGACAGCAACAGTGCCAGAAACAGCGCAGGCAGCATGAACCCCAGACCGGCATTGACCGCCGGATACCCCTCCAGCGCGCCGCCCCCGGCATAGGCCCCCAAAGCCGTGCCCGCCAGCCAGCTTGCATAAGCACCAAGCCCAAGCCCGAACATGTACGGTTCCGAGAACCGCTGTCCGCGCGCCAGTGCGCCCAGCGCCTGACCAAAGACCTCGTCCGTCAGGCCAAAGGCCCAGACCCAGGCATGGCGGGTGCTGGCCGCCTCGCCCGCCTGCTTGATCAGCGCCGGGCCGTACAGCACATGCCGCAGGTTCATCGCGATCAGGGTGAAGGCCGACACCAGCACCGGCGCACCGGACGTCAGCAGCGCCAGCGCCAGAAACTGCGACGCCCCCGCATAGATGATCAGCGACAGCGCGAAAGCTTCCGGTGCCGAAAACCCTGCCCGGCTGGCGGCGACGCCGAATGAGAACGCAATCGGGACGTATCCCAGCATGATCGGCACTGCGGCGGCAAGTCCGCTGGCAAAACTGGGGCGGGGTTCGGTCATCGCCCGCAGGGCTACCGCGCCATCCGGCCCCGGTCAACCATCGTGGCATGGGGTTTTCTGCCCGAAGACGGCAGTTATCTTCCCGAAGACCGGCTCAGCGGGACAAAGGCGCTGGTCAGTGCCAGGGTCACCCCGACCATCCTGCACCCCTGAAAGACCCCGAAAATGACCATCACACATCAGGATGACCTTGATGGGCTAAGGCAGATCGGCAGCATCGTGGCCAACACCATGCCTGCCATGGCAAACGCCATGCAGCCAGGCATGACGACCAAACAGCTGGACGACATAGGCCGCAAGCTGCTGGACCGCGAAGGTGCCGCTTCCGCACCCGAATCCACCTATGGCTTTCCCAGTGCCACCTGCATCAGCGTCAATGAAGAGATTGCCCATGGCATCCCCGGCAACCGGGTTATCGCCAGCGGCGATCTGGTGAATATCGACGTATCGGCCGCTCAGCACGGCTACTTTGCCGATACCGGAGCGACGTTCCGCGTGGGCAAGGTCCGCCCGCCGCTTGACCGGCTGTGCCTTGACGGAAAGCGCGCGATGCGGATCCGCATCGCCGAGGTCGGGCACGACAAACCGCTGGCGGGAATCGGAACCGCCATCGGGCGCTTTGCGTCGGCCCGCGGCTATACCCTGATCCGCAACCTCGCCAGCCACGGTGTCGGCCGGGCCTTGCATGAGGACCCCTCGGAAGTCGCAACCTGGCCCACCCGGGGTGACAGACGGCGGATGCAAAGGGGCCTCGTGCTGACGGTAGAGCCGTTCTTGTCGATGGGCGGACACTGGGCGACAGGCGGCGATGACGGCTGGACCCTTTACAGCCAGCCGCGCGCGCCGGTCGTTCAATACGAGCACACCGTCGTTGCGACGGATCGCGGGGCAATCATCGTCACGCTGCCGGGCTGACGGCGCGCGCGGCAGGTTACTGGAAACCCTGACTTGCCGGATGCCTTCCGGACCGGCAAGCATTGCACAACGCCATCCATCACAGGACTTTTGCCCATGCGCCATCTTCTGCTTGCCGCCACCCTGCTGGCCACTCCGGTTACCGCCGAGGAAATCCCCGGCACCGGCTACACATCCGGCTTCTGGACCGGATCTGCCCAGACCGATGATACCGGGGCGTTTTCGCACTGCACCCTGTCCATCGGATTTACCAATGGCGACACGCTGTGGATGGGGCTGTACCGCAACGATTCAGTGTCCGTCCTGCTGAATTCGCCAGCCGTGCGCTTCACGCCCGGCCAGACCTTTGATGCCTGGCTGATGGCCGACATCGGCCTGCCCACCAAAGGCGTGGCCGAAGCATGGGACGAAGGCTTTGCCGGGATGACGATGACCGGGATAAAGCCCTCGATCGAGTTTCTGGTGCAAGGCCGCTATCTGCGCCTGCTGGGGATCGGCATCGACGATTCCTATGACGTGCAGGGGATCACCGAGGGTCTGGCGCTGGCCAAGGCCTGTGTCGACACGCAAATGCGCGGCGCAGCGCCGCCGCCCAAGGTGCCGGACCTCAAGCCGAAACCCGCTCCGGGCGCGGGCGGCGGGCTTGGCGTCCGGCCCCGCACCGGATCCGCCCTCGGCACCCCCGCGCCAAAACCGGCCCCGTAGAACGGCCGTAGGATGGGCAATCTGCCCATCCTGTTTCAAGCCATGCGGTGATTACTCCGCCGCCTCCAGATAGCTTTCCAAGGGCGGGCAGGTGCAGATCAGATTGCGGTCGCCGTAGACGTTGTCGACCCGGCCCACCGGTGGCCAGTACTTGTCCACCTTGAACGCGCCGGGCGGGAAACAGCCCTGTTCGCGGCTGTATTTCCGGTCCCACGCTTCGGTCACCAATGCCGCCACCGTATGCGGCGCATGGCGCAAAGGTGAATCCTCGGCTGAAATCTCGCCGCGTTCCACCGCCGCAATCTCGGCCCGGATCGCCAGCAGTGCGACGATGAAGCGGTCAATCTCGGCCTTGGTCTCCGACTCCGTCGGCTCCACCATCAGCGTGCCGGATACCGGCCAGGACATGGTGGGCGCATGGAAGCCGTTGTCGATCAGGCGCTTGGCGATGTCATCCACCGTCACGCCCACTTCGGCAAAGGGGCGGGTATCCAGGATACATTCATGCGCCACCCGGCCCTTGTTGCCCATGAACAGGATCGGATAGGCCCCTGCCAGCCGCGCCGCGATGTAATTGGCGTTCAGGATCGCCACCCGCGTCGCTTGCATGCAGCCCTCACCCCCCATGAGCAGGCAGTACGCCCATGAGATCAGCAGGATACTCGCCGATCCGTAGGGCGCGGCAGAAACCGGCCCTTCATCGCCGCCCAACTCGGGATGCCCCGGCAGGAACGGTGCCAGATGCGCCTTGACGCCGATCGGCCCCATCCCCGGCCCGCCGCCGCCATGCGGGATGGCAAAGGTCTTGTGCAGGTTCAGGTGGCTGACGTCCGACCCGATCTCGCCCGGTTTCACCAAACCTACCAGCGCGTTCATGTTGGCACCGTCCAGATACACCTGCCCGCCATGCTCATGCGTGATCCGGCAGATATCCCTGACCGTCTCTTCAAACACCCCGTGCGTCGACGGATAGGTGATCATGCAGGCCGCCAGCCGGTCACCAGCCGCCACCGCCTTGGCCTTGAAATCCTCAAGGTCCACATCCCCGTTGGGCGCGGATTTCACCACCACAACCTCCATCCCCGCCATCTGCGCGGATGCCGGGTTGGTGCCATGTGCGCTGACCGGAATCAGACAGACGTTGCGGTCCATGTCGCCACGCGACCGGTGATAGGCCTGAATGGTCAACAGCCCCGCATACTCGCCCTGCGCGCCGGAGTTTGGCTGCATCGACATCGCGTCATAGCCGGTGATCTCGCACAGCTTGGCGGAAAGGTCGGTGATCGCCTCCTGATAGCCCAGCGCCTGATCGGCAGGCGCAAACGGATGCAAGGACCCAAACTCCGGCCAGGTGATCGGCATCATCTCTGCCGCCGCGTTCAGCTTCATCGTGCATGACCCCAAGGGGATCATCGCGCGGTCCAGCGCCAGATCGCGGTCCGACAGGCGGCGCATGTAGCGCATCATCTCGGATTCCGCCCGGTTCATGTGGAACACCGGATGGGTCAGGTAGTCGGTCTTGCGCACCATCTCCTCCGGGAAACCCAGCGTGGCCCGGTGCGGCGGCACGCCGTCGATGCCAAAGGCGCGCAGGATGCGGATCAGCACCTGATCATCCGTCGTCTCGTCCAGCGTAATCCCCACCCGGTCCAGACCGATCTTGCGGAAGTTCAGCCCCTCGGCCCGCGCCGCTGCCAGAATGCCCGCTTGCCCGACGCCAACCTCAACGGTGATCGTATCGAAGAACGCCTTGGGCGACACCTTCGCCCCCGCCGCCTTCAACGCCCGCGCCAGCCGGTTGGTGCGGAAATGCACCCGCTCGGCAATCGCGCGCAGGCCCTTCGGCCCGTGGAACACCGCATAAAACGACGCCATCACCGCCAACAACGCCTGTGCGGTGCAGACGTTGGACGTGGCCTTTTCGCGCCGGATATGCTGCTCGCGGGTTTGCAGGCTCAGCCGGTAAGCCTTGGTCCCGTTCGCATCAATCGACACGCCGACAATCCGCCCCGGCATCGACCGCTTCAGATCATCGCGGCACGACATGAACGCAGCATGCGGCCCGCCATAGCCAAGCGGCACGCCAAACCGCTGGCTGGAGCCGACGGCAATATCCGCCCCCATCGCTCCCGGTTCCTTCAACATGCACAGCGCCAGCAGGTCCGTCGCCACAATGGCAACCGCCTTGGCATCGTGCAACCGCGCAATCTCGGCGCTGAAATCGCGCACATGGCCAAAGGTGCCCGGATACTGAAACACCGCCCCGAACACCGCCCCGGCGTCCATATCCTCCGGCGCGCCGACGATCACCTCGATCCCCAAGGGCAGCGCCCGCGTCCGGATCACCGCAATCGTCTGCGGATGACAGTCGTGATCGACAAAGAACCCGCGCGCCTTCGACTTGGCACTGCGTTCCGCCATGGTCATCGCCTCGGCCGCCGCCGTCGCCTCGTCCAGCAGGCTGGCGTTGGCCACGTCGAGGCCGGTCAGATCGCAGATCATCGTCTGATAATTCAGCAACGCCTCCAGCCGCCCCTGCGCAATCTCGGGCTGATAGGGGGTGTAGGCCGTATACCACGCCGGGTTCTCCAGAATGTTCCGCTGGATCGCCGGCGGGGTCACCGTGCCGTAATAGCCCTGCCCGATCAGGCTGGTCATCACGCGGTTCTTGCCCGCCACCTCTTTCATCCGCGCCAGCAGCTCATGCTCGGCCAAGGGTGCCCAGCTCAGCGGCTTGGCCTGCCGGATCGCGGCGGGCACGGTCTGGTCGATCAACGCATCCAGCGTGGTCACACCGACAGCTTTCAGCATCTCGTCCATCTCGGCCGGAGACGGCCCGATATGGCGGCGGTTGGCAAAGTCGTAGGGGTTATAGTCAACGGGCGTATAGGTCATGTCATGCCTCCGGGTCACATCCCGACCCGCTCCATTTTTCTGTTCACAAATATCCCGGGGGGT
>JANOQT010000091.1:0-5785 GCA_031415015.1 Paracoccaceae bacterium | reverse complement strand
TTTAATAACCCTTTTTCATGGGTACCCTAAACGGGCTTTATTTTGCGGGGTTGCCCGGGGGGTTGGGGTGCCGGGGGCACCCCAACCCTCCGATTCGAGGGCCCATGCTTGATCAATTTGGGGGTGAGTTGCTGGCTTTCGGAGCCGCTGATGCCTCGGCTGCTGCCGTTCGTCGGCGATGTGATGGACAGCATCTCCGGCGCTGTTTAAACGCTCGCCGCAACCTCTCAGCGCTTCATACCCGGCCGATCTCAGCCCCGGCCAGCAGGTCACGTCAAACCGCATCCGTCCTCCGCGTGCAAGGGGTGCGGCTTAAGTTCGGTGGATTGCACCAGCTTGTTGGCGCTCAATCCTCGCATCAGGGCGATCTATGCCGGATTGCGTCCCTGCAGATCAACTATTTGCTTGCAAACAGCGAAATGTGACTTTCGACCACGGTGCGCCAACTGAACAGGCGGTCAGCACGTTCGCGGGCCCGCTGGGCATTGGATCGCAGGGTCTCCGGTTCCTGAAGTGCTCTTTCCAGGACACTGGTCAGGTGGGCGATGTCCCCCTTTCGGAATGGCATTGCCGTATCGTCAACCACATATATATTTTCCCGAATATCGCTGCAAATAACGGGTGTTCCAAGCCCCATGTTTTCAAGGATAACAGGTGATAGCCCCTCTATGTCAGATGGTTGAATATATGCGTACGCATTTCGCATCAGTGTCGCTGTATCCGGTCCATAAATGAAACCGGGAAATAAAATGCGCGGATCCCGATTATCCTTCAACTTGCTTTCAAACGGGGATGGATTGGGTGATCCGCCCACCAATACCAGTTTTTTGGTTGAACTCGAAGCCTCGAAAGCCGGTATCAGGTACTGCAGTCCCTTGTCTGGAATGAACCTTCCGACAAAAAGGAAATATTCCCCTGAATTTAGCCCTAGATGCCGCAGTATGTCCGTGTCCGAAACCACCTCTCTACTGTCGCTGCCAAAGGGAATGAACTCGAAGTGTGGACAACGGTCGGGAAAGCGCTTCTCGAAGAGATCCTTTGTGAATATATTGTCAAATATCACCTTGGTCGGCCCAATCGCCGTCAGATAAGTTGACAGTGCAAGATAAAGACGCCCGTACCAAGGCCATTTATCCCGCTTCCAGTCAACTCCATCCTGGCTAACATACACCTTCTTGCCAAAAAGACGCAGCACCAGGGCAAAGATACTGTTTCCGCCATTCTGTATATGAACAATATCAGCGGTGTTTCTGAAGATGATGTCCCAAGTTGCTCGCGTTGAGTGCAGTAAGGTATCAAACCCTATGGCACGGACAGTAGGAATGTACTTCAGGTTCACCCCATGAAAACTGTCAGCACCCGCCACCTGGCCCGGGTATAGACGGTTGTAGGCCAGCACCGTGTGGCCGTAGCTGACCAGACGCGGAAAAAGCTCCAGAGCGAATTTGTCGGCACCAGCAGCGCCAGTTGTGGGTGGAAGCGAACGAAATCCAAACGCAGAAATACGCATTCCGCTAGTCACGTGAGCTCCTCTTGAACCTATTCAACACCCAGATGCGCGCATGCTGCTGCAATGCGTTGCATCAAGGAAGATAGCCTGTGTAGTACCCGCCAAGATATTCTTGCAGCCCGATCTTCCAATCACGCATATTATTCAGGTTGCGGAGATTCAACTTTCGATTGATAAGACGTTCAGAGTCAGGGCGAGCGGCAAAGTATTCCTTGGCAAAGTGGTTCGATTTTACTTCCGTAATTTTCACGTTGTCCTCGAGATCAAGCAAGCGCACCATCTCGCGCGCTACATCAAGCCGGCTGGTCAATCCGGTGCACACCATGTTATACAGACCCCAGTGTTCGCCAGCGAGCAAGGTGCGCACGCAAGCAGCGAAGTCATGGGTGTAGGTCGGCGTGCCATGCTTGTCATTGACGACAAACAACTCCTGTTTGCCGGCCTTGATTTGAACCATTATCTTCTGGACGAACTTCTTATCCTTGCGTGGCCCGCCGCCCATCATCCACCCGGCGCGGCATATCAGATATCGCCGGGAATTTTCGATGACATAACGTTCACCTGCATACTTTGAGCGCGCATAGTGGCCCAGTGGGTTGGGTAGATCCCAATCATCATAGACAGGCTTGAGACCGTCGAAAATACCAGCGGTGCTTATATATAAAATCGGAATATCCAGTTCGTTGGCAATTCGTACCGCATTCTCAACGGCCATTGTATTCGTTGCGTACGAATCCTCGACGTTTTGTTCGCAGAACTCCAGTGACGTGTGGGCGCCGAGGTGGAACAGTGCATCCGGCGTAAAGGCACGGACGTCTTTACGATAGGCATTGAGATCGCGGAAGTCAAGAAAACTCAACCAGTCATCGTTCACATCGATGTCTGTGCACTTCAATTCCAAGTCGCTGAATTTCTTATGAAACGCTTCGCCAAGCATGCCGCCGGCACCAGCAATATAAATTTTCTTCATTTCTATATTATCAGGTTGGTTGATGGAAATTTGCAATCAAAAGCAAGTAATCGCGCGGTTATCAATGCACACCTAGATCATGGTTGAGTTTTATTCATGTTTTTAATATAGATGCTGTGAGAATATTGCGTTTTCAGTTTGCAGCGGCCTTCGTGTCCAATTGTGAAACAATGCACCGAAACTAATCCACCCATGTTAGAGTTCATGCTATAAGTTGTTGATTTTATCTCTACGGGTAAATTTCCCCTCGCCAGCGGCGACTTTGCTTTGAAATTTGTGGAAGAGCGAATATATTCACAAGAGGCACAACGTTGGTATTGATGTACCACCCAGTATTTCAAGCCAAGTACCGAAGGGCGGTCTTCGACGCTCATGTGGGCGAGGTGCTTAAAGAAGCCTGATTAGAATTCAAAGGTCGATGTCAAGTATTGCCACCTGACAAGGCTAAAAGCTCAAGCATGTGAGTGGTTCACTTCTTCATCGATGATGCATAGAAAGCGGCGCCCGAATGCCTCGATCGTGTACTGCGTGGCCACCAATTCACGATGTTGCTGTAGTAGGTCGGCATCGGCGGAATCGTTCGACGCGCAAAGCAGGTCGGCCAAGGCTTCGACATCGCCGGCTGGAAAAAGCCAGGCCGGTAGCAGCATGTCGGCCATGCCGTCCACATTCGCGACGAGGATCTTGCTGCCGGTGTACATCGCCTCCAGCATCACCAGAGGCACGCCCTCATAGCGCGATGGCAGCACGAGCGCATCGCAGGCTGCGTAAAGCGAAGTCACGTCCGTTTGCCAACTGCGCCAATGGACGGCGCCCGCAAGCCCTTGCGCCGCGACCTGCGCCCGCAGCGTTTGCTCGTCGGGCCCGGACCCGACCACGAGCAGGTGCGCGCGCAGACCCCTCGCCCGCGCGATCGACAAGGCCTGCACCGCCAGGTCGCGGCGCGTCTGCCAGAACTCGATGCGGCTGATTATCAACACCAGTCGATCGCCATCCTGTAGACCCAGGGCAGACCGCACGGCGCTTCCACACTCTGTCGAGAGGTGTGGAAGCGCGATGCCGTTTTCGACGGCACGGACCGGGCCGCGCCGCCGGCGCCTCGCGTAACCCGCCATGCGTGGGCTGTCACGAGGCAGTCGGGAATGTTGTAGAAGGGCTGGACCAGCCACTGGCGCAGGCGGGCTCGCAGCGGGGTCGGGGCAAACAGCGACTCGTCGTGGGTCATGGGCAGGTAGCTGAGGGTTCGCACGCCTGCCATGCGCCCGGCCACGATTCCCAGGCTGGACAATGCGATGCCGCCCTGAACGACGATCAAAAGGTCGGGCTTGCGGCTTCGAAGCAAGCGCAACAGTTGCAGCAGCGACTTGACTGAAAGGTAGGTCCGCAGCCACTGGCCGCGCCCCGATGTGTACGGCGTCGGCAGGAACTTGATCTTCGGCACGATGTCGCCAAGCCGCCGGCAGAGTTCGGTATTCAGTCGGCTGGCAATGAAAGTGATCCCGCAGGCTTGTCGGGCGGCCAGAAACTCGACCAGTCGCAGAGTCATCAACTCATGCCCGCCGAAGGTTGCGGCGTCATCGTAGAAGACGAGTTGGCGCTTGTACATGGTGCTTACGTCAGCGCCGCTGTGACGGGCGCGCAGTCGCTGCACGTTGAGCACTCAAATAGGCCAAGGCACCAGCAATCGCAATGACGGCCACGCCATAGTCCGACATCAAGTGCGGCTCGGTCACCGATGCAAACAGAAAGCGAATCATCATCGCAGCGCTTGCCGCGCCGACGATCCTCGACCACGGCAAGGCGTCGCTTGTGGCGGTGCGGCGGCCGATCGCAATAATGGCGGCCATGGCGAGCAGGACGAAACCCAGGGCCGGCAGGCCCATCTTGCCTGCCATGTACAGGTAGGCGTTGTGCATGTATCGATTCAAGTCGGGGCGAATCGTTGAGCCGCTGGCGCCTTTGTAGTCAGCCCCCAGCCCGATGCCGGTCAGGGGATGCTGCCGAATGTGCGGCAACATGGATTCGACTTCCCAGAAGCGCCACTGGGCCGAATAACCATGGTCGATCTCCTCGCCAATCGTTGTCATGCGGTAGGCGACGGACGCAAAGGACGCTGGCTTCCAGTACCAGGCCAGCGCCGATCCGATGGTTACGGCGACCACCAGCACGCCAAGCAGTTGAGGCAGCTTTCTCGCGTCCAGCCACCACACGACGACGGCCACGCAGATGAAGACGGCGGCAAAAGTCGTGCGGCCGAAGGTCAAGACGATCCCCACGAACAACAGCCCGGCCACTGCGAAGAACAACGGCTTGCGGATCGCGCCGAGCGCGTAAGCGCCGACCGTCAGCAGCAGCGAAAACACGATGACGTTGATGCCCAGCGTGTTGGCTCGTGTCGTGGCATCGTCCAGCCGCCCGAGTGTCTCCAGGGCACTCATTCCCTGGGCACCAAAGACGGGGATGTTGAAAACCCCCTGCAGCACCTGCCCCACGGAGAACAGGCAGCCCAAGACAACGAAGCTGACGACAAAGCGCTTCTGCCGCTCTGGCTGCCGCAAGATGACTAGCGCGATGGGCAGCAGGAGCAAGTAGAGAAGGTCGCGCGTTTCGCCGAGCACGTCGGCGGGGTTGATATCTCGAAGCGAAAGCGACGCCACGACGGCTACCACGAAACTGGCGCCGAAGAGACCCAGCGCCACGGCCAGCAGACGAGCGCCCGGCACAGGCGTCGATGCCGCGCCGCGTGGCTGAGCGGCAAGGCTCCAGACGGCGTACAGAGCCAGCATGGCCAGCGCTGCGTCGGCCGCGGCGAGCGCGCCACCAAAGGCCGGAATTCGCGGCACAAGGGCGGGATGTATCAATCCGCCAACCAATGCGATGCAGGCCGTCAGCCCATATTCCGGCCGCGCCAGCATCAGTGCTGCCACCGCGGGCACCAGGAGTGCAGAGAAGACAAACCAGCCCGGCAGTACCGCAGACGCCAACCCGAAGAACACGGCTAGGCCGACGAGGGCCAACAGAAAACCCGCAGGGGCGAGCGAGCGGGCTGCGCCGAGGCGGTTGGCCAAGCGCATGGCTCAGAGCGCCAGTTCGCCGAAGACGCGCGCGCGCGCATCACGGGGTATCGCGGCAGCCATCTCTGCGATGAAGCCGGAGTGAAGCGTGTGCGCCCGCGCCATGTCGGTGTCGATACTCGATACGCGCACCAGCATGCCGTCGGCGATGACGCCGCGCAGGCCGTAGCGCATCTGCGCCAGCTTCTGCTCGATCCCGGTCGTCGCCACTTCGCTGCCGACCACGACCCA
>JANOQT010000090.1:0-138278 GCA_031415015.1 Paracoccaceae bacterium | reverse complement strand
GTCCGCCTGCGCGAAGGGGTGTTCGCACCCTATACCGACATTCCGGCGAACCTGATCTTCTTCGATACCAGCGGCCCGACGAAGGACATCTGGTACTATGAGCTGCCGCTGCCGGAGGGCCGCAAGAAATACTCGAAGACGGCACCGATGGCCTATGAGGAGTTCGCAGGCTGTCTTGGCTGGTGGAACAACCGCGAGGAAAACGAGCGCGCCTGGAAGGTATCTGCCGCTGACTTGATCCAGCGTGATGCGCAGGGCCGTGTCACGGGCTGCAATCTCGACATCAAGAATCCGCATTCCGGCGAAGTCGCTGATCACCGAGCTCCGACCGAAATCGTGGACGCGATCATCGCCCAGGAAAAGCGAATCCTCGGGATCATGGACGAGATCAAAGCCGCTCTGGCGGAGCTCGCATGATGTCGCAGACGATCACCATCGAAAGGTTCCTGACCAAGTCAGAGGCATGGGTCCCTGTCGCACCGGACGGACAATACAAGCAGATCACCGCGCGCCTATGGGGCAAGGGCCTGACGCTCCGCGGCGAGGTACCAGGGGCGGCGATTGCAGCTCCGCGTCAGTTTTGTGCAAAGGCCGGTCAGTTTCTGATTTCCCGGATCGACGCGCGCCACGGCGCATTCGGCATTGTGCCGGCAGAACTAGACGGTGCCTTGGTCAGCAACGATTTTCCTTGCTTCGATATCGACGCGTCAACTGTGCTGCCGCACTACTTCGAGTGGTATTCACGCACCCCGCAATTTGTCGACCTGTGTCGCCGAGCAAGTGAGGGATCGACAAACCGCGTGCGGATGAAGGAAGAAAAATTCCTGAAAATGGCTGTGCCGCTCCCATCTCTCGAAGAGCAGCTCCGCATCGTCCAGCGCCTGGACATGGTCGCGGCGCTGGTGGCGGAACGTCGTCGCGCCATCGAAGCCGCCGAACGGGAAACCCAAGCCCTGCTGCTGAAAGCCTTCCAACGCGCTATCGACGGCGCACCACTGCGCACCATGTCCGAAGTCGCACCCTTGGTACGCCGCCCGGTCGAGATCGACCTCGATGGCACTTATCCCGAACTTGGCGTCCGTTCGTTTGGTAGGGGGACTTTCCACAAGCCGGACCTGATTGGCGCAGAGTTGAGTTGGCAAAAGCCCTTCCTTGTTCAGGAGGGCGATCTTGTTTTCAGCAATATCAAGGCCTGGGAGGGCGCTTTTGCTGTCGCTGGCCCCGACGATCATGGTCGGGTTGGGTCTCACCGATACCTGACATGCGTACCGATTGATGGACTCGCCACCGCCGAATTCATTTGGTTTTACCTCCAGACGCATGAAGGCATCAGCAAAGTTCAAGCCGCATCCCCCGGCAGCGCAGACAGAAATCGCACTCTCGGCCAAAGCGCACTGGAGGCAATCACAGTCCCCACGCCACCAGTCGAGCGCCAGCATTGGTTCAATGGCATACAGACCAAGATCTACGAAGCCCGAGCCATCCGTGCCAGCACTGCTCAGGAAGCGGAGGCCCTAGTCCCTGCCATGTTGCACGAGATCTTCAATGGCCACTCGAAGGCCGCATGACTTAGCGTTCCGCCCGCTTCTTCGGCGGGGTGATACGATCCCCTTTGACAAGAATGTGGTCAGCGATCTTGTAGCCGAGCGGGTGGGGCCCAGCCCAAAGCATGTAGTAGATGGGAACGCCCCGCGTGTTTCGAACGATGCTTGGCGTCGCCGCGTGGCCAAACAAGGTCTTCAAGCGGCCAACGTAAAAATCAAGAAGCCGCTTGGCAGCGTCATCGACCTTGTGACGGGTCGTGTCGCCGAAAAGGTCCGTCCGGTCAGCATAAACAAGGCTCTCCCATGTGGCCCCGCCGAAGCATCCGTTGAGTCCGGCGCGCCAGTTGTCGGGTATGTCGCCAGAGCGGGTGATCAGCCTGTTGATCGCCATACCAAGGGGAAAGTTGATGATGACCTCGAACTTCTTGGTGCCTCCAAGTGCTTCGAGGGTTTTCCAGTCGAGGTGCGGGCCATACGGATCAAGGAAAGCGACGCCCTTCGTATTTCTGCCGTTCAGCCGCGGCGCCAACTCCTGAATCAAAGCGTTGGCGTCCCCGACATTGACGTTGATCTTGCGGCCCGGGTACTCCGTCCGAAGACCTTCGAGAAGGGCTGCCCGCCCTGCGTCTGCATCGAAGAAATGGTACTGAGAGAACGGGTTCTCCAAGGCGAGGGCCCTGTGCGGCGAGCCTTCGATGAATTGCTGTTCGGCCTTTACGAATTCATCATCGAGGAGCTGCAGATCTTCTTCATCCGCGCCTTCCCAGGCAGTGCGGACCTTCGATCGGCCCGCACCGGCGAACGCGTCGATGTAGATCAGTTCGAACGGCTGCTTCTTGAGCGCCATGGTATAGGCATGAAGATAGGCTTCAAGACTATCGAGCTTCTGTCGTGCCCAAGGTCCTACAGTGTTCTCAACATGAGATTTTTTCAATGATCACGGCGCTCCAACGCAATTGGGTCATGCTGAAATCTGTTCGAGGATCGGTTTTGGGACAATCTGCCAAGGAAAGCCGTTCCACTCTTCGCCGTCGAGCAGACGCCCACCCGACTTCGGCCGGGCGCCACCCCATTGCTTGAAGAAGAACGCCACGTCGTCACGGTCGCAGATGTCACGAAGTTGGCGTGCCCAACTTTCGTCCATGGACCGAGCCCGAGGCCCGCTCTCCCCCCCGACGATGGCCCACGCGACCCCCCGCAGATCAACATCCCCGATCGGCCCGAGCAGTGGCTCGAACGAAATGAAGCGTGCGTCGGAATTGATCTGCTTCAGGTGCTCGATCCGACTCGTGTGCGCGGCGTCCTCAACCGAAACGCCGAGCCAGATGTGGCGAGGGACCGGCCCTCCATCATACCGCTTCCGAACGTAGTTGCGCATGAGCGAGCTTCGCTTGGTCAGCACCTGGTAGACGTGCCAGTCCGCCTGCTCCATGGCATCGAACACCGCGTCGATAAATTTTCGTTCGATGTCTTTGTGGAAGAGGTCGCTCATCGAGTTGACGAAGATCATCCGCGGCTTTTTCCAGAGCACGGGCTGCTTCAGCCTCGAGGGCCAGAGTGTCAGGTCGAAGCCCTGCTCGTAAGGGTGTCCAGCAATCCCGCGCCAGCGCTCTGCGAACCGCTCGGCATAGCAGTTGTCACAACCGGGGCCGACCTTGGTGCAGCCAGTCACCGGGTTCCAAGTCGCGTCCGTCCATTCGATGTCTGACTTCTGGGCCAACTGCTCGCCTCATGCTTTTTCAGCGATACTAGCACGCACGTGACTCGGCACAAAGCGCGAACAGCGACGCTGTGGGATTTTGAACGCAAGCGCGCCAGGACCGCCAACTATGTCCAGTTGTTTGGTCTGTGTCTCGTCCGGAAGCCAGATGAACAGGCGAAATCAGACGACGGCGTGGGCCAAAAAAAAGTCGATAAAGCAACGCTCTAGACCTGTTTACCGTATCGCGCGCGGTTAACAGGTCTAGAGAATACCGGCCCGGAGAGAACGCTTTCTGACCATCTGGGGAAAGTGCCGGTTAACAGCCCCTCCCGCATAACCCCCGAAAACAACGGAAAAATCCGGCCTCAGCCGGATCGGGAGAACGCTTTCGCTGGGGCAAGTGGCGGACAGAGAGGGATTCGAACCCTCGAGACGGTTCCCCGCCTACACACTTTCCAGGCGTGCGCCTTCGACCACTCGGCCACCTGTCCGTGACGCCCTCTTAGCCAATTGCAGCGGGTCTGTGCAAGGGGCGTTGTCGCGGCGATGGAATCGGGCGGGCTGCCAGACAAGGCGGCCATCGCCTAGCCCGCGGGCACCACGATCTGCGACCAGACAGACGTGGCGACAGGCCCTGCGTTGCCGAACAGCCGGACCGCTGTCACCTCCAGCAGATGTGCGGGCAGCCTGTCGGACAGATCGACCAGACTGCCCCCAGCGATGCGGGCCTGCGCCAGTGAGGCGGGCACCCAGGCGACCGCGACGCCAACTGCCGCCATTTCCAGCGCCGCCAGCGTCAGCGCGGTTTCGGTCATCGCGACCGGACGGGTCAGGCCGCGCACCAACGGCAGAATCAGACGTTCCATCACCTTCCCCAGAAAAACCTCGCGCGGGTAGGCGACATAGGGCACCTCACCCCGCGCGAAGCGGGCGTTCAGATCCGCCGTCGCATGGGCCGCAAACACCGGGATCAGTCGGTCCGTACCGATCATCACCGTCTCGATAAAGCTGGCACCGATGGGATGCTCTTCCCCCGGCAGGCGGTAGACGATGGCGATATCCGCCTGCCGTGACAGCAGCAGCGAAAAACATTCGTCAAGGTTGGCCGACCGCAGCCGCACGTAAATGCTTTCGTTGCGCCGGTGAATGCCTTCCAGAACCCGTGGGGTCAGCGACGTGGTCAGCGCATGCTGGCTGGCAATCACCACCCGGTTCGAAGCGGCCCGCTCGCCCCGTCTGAAGTCAGCCACCAATTGGCGCAGGTCGGTGACCAGTCGCGCGATCTGGTCACGCTGATCAGCCATGGCCGGGCGCAGTTGCACCGGCTTGCGCGTCCGGTCGAACAGTTCGATCCCGACATGATCCTCAATCGCCTGAATGCGGCGCGAGAACGCCGATTGGGTCAGACGCCGCCGTTCGGCCGCCTCCTGAAACGACCCGGTTTCAGCGACGGCAAGCAGGTCTTCCAGCCATTCAAGCCGCATCCCGGCCTCCTTACATGCAGGTCTTGCATGATATATGGATTATTTCGAATTTGCGCCCTGCAAACTGCTATGTAACTGTGACCTTCAAGCAAGTTCCAGCAAGGCCAATGACATGCACCTGTCCCGCTTCCCCCGCGTCTTTCTGGCGCATCTGCCGACGCCGCTTGAACGGCTGGACCGGCTGAGCCGCGAATTGGGCGGACCCGAGATCTGGATCAAGCGGGATGACTGCACCGGGCTGTCCACCGGCGGCAACAAGACCCGCAAGCTGGAATTCCTGATGGCCGAGGCGCAAGTAATGGGCGCCGACGTCGTGATGACCCAAGGCGCCACCCAATCCAACCACGCGCGCCAGACCGCGGCCTTCGCGGCCAAGCTGGGCATGGCGTGCCATCTTCTGCTGGAAGATCGCACCGGATCGAACGACCCGAACTACAATGGCAACGGCAACGTGCTGCTGGATCACCTGCACGGCGCCACCACGGAAAAGCGCGCCGGTGGTACCGACATGGCGGCCGAGATGGAAAAGGCGGCAGACGCCCTGCGCGCCACCGGTCGCAAAGTCTATGTCATACCGGGTGGCGGGTCGAATCCGACGGGTGCGCTGGGCTATGTCAATTGTGCTTTTGAACTGTTGGGGCAAGCCAATGACCGCGGTCTGGTGATCGACCATCTGGTGACCGCCACCGGTTCGGCGGGCACGCAAGCCGGGCTGATCACCGGGTTGAAGGCGATCAACGCAGGCATTCCCTTGCTGGGTTTCGGGGTCCGTGCGCCCAAGGACAAGCAAGAGGCGAATGTCTTTGCGCTGGCCGAACGCACGGCGAAAAAGCTGGGCTGCCCCGGCGTCGTCACCCGCGCCGATGTGGTCGCCGATTGCAACTATGTCGGCCCCGGCTACGGCATCCCGCAGGCCGACACGCTGGAGGCGGTGCGGATGTTCGCCGAACTGGAAGGCATCCTGCTGGACCCGGTCTATTCCGGCAAAGGGGCGGCGGGCCTGATCGACTGGTGCCGCAAGGGCCGGTTCACCAAGGGCCAGCGGGTGGTTTTCCTGCACACCGGCGGATCGGCAGCGCTGTTCGGCTATGACGCCGTCCTGTCCCAAGCGATGGCCGGGTAAACATGGTCCCACGCCCCCGCCCCAAGGCCCTGCCCCCCTGCCCTGCGGCCATGACATGAGCCCCCGTCGCGTCGGCATCCTTGGTGGAATGGGGCCGGAGGCGACGGTGCTGCTGATGCAAAGGATCATCACCGCGACACAGGCAGCCGATGACGCCGACCACATTCCGCTGATCGTGGATCAGAACCCGCAGGTGCCCTCGCGCATCGCCTATCTGATCGAGCGCCGGGGCGACGATCCGGGCCCCGTGCTGGCTGCCATGGCACACCGTCTGCAAACCGCGGGGGCAGAGGCACTGGCGATGCCCTGCAACACGGCCCACCACTTCGCCCCGCAGGTCCGCGCGGCGGTGACGATCCCGTTCATCGACATGGTGGCGTTTTCGGTGGCCCGCGCCGCAACGCTTGCGGGCGCGGGTGGCCGCATCGGCATCCTTGCGTCCCCGGCCGTGCGCAAGGTTGGCCTGTTCGACGCGCCCTGCCGGGCTGCCGGGCTGACCCCGATCTACCCGGCGGACGAGGCCGCGACCCTGGCCACCATCCGCCAGATCAAGGCCAGTGGTGCCACCGATGCCGCGCGCACCGGGCTTGCCGCCGCCGCTACGGCATTGCAGGATCAGGGCGCAACCGTTCAGATGGTCGCCTGTACCGAGTTTTCCCTGATTGCAGATGCCGTCGGCCCGGGTATCACTTGCTTTGACACCCTCGACTGTCTGGTCGAGGCAATCATCGCCTTCGCGGCCCCCGGTCGCGACGGCCTCCAGACAGCGGCAGGATAGCCGCGAAACCAGCATCGGACCCAAATCCGATCTCCCAACAGAAGGAACGCACGAATGACCAACACTTTGAAAAGCCTCCTGATCGGTGCCGCGACACTGGCATTGACAACTGGGGCCACGCTGGCCGAAACCGTGATAATCGGCAATTTCGGCAGCCCGACCCCGATGCAGGTCGCCCGCGCCGAAAAGAAATTCGAGGCGGCAACCGGCTGGGAAATCGAATGGCGCACCTTCGGGTCGGGCACCGAAGTGATCGCCGCCATGGCCTCGGGCGATGTGCAGGTGGCGGAACTCGGCTCTTCGCCCCTGTCGATCGGCACCAGCCAGGGCGTTGAAATCCAGTTGTTCATGATTGCTCAGGGCCTTGGCACGGCCGAAAGCCTGATCGCCAAGCAAGGCTCCGGCATCGAAAAGCTGGAGGATGTGAAGGGCAAGCGCATCGCCGTTCCCGTGGGATCGACTGCGCATTACTCGCTGATGGGCGGGCTTGCCCATGCCGGCATCGCAGAAACCGACGTGACCATCATCAACCTGCCCGCCGACCAGATCGCGGCGGCCTGGGATTCGGGTCAGGTCGATGCGGCCTTCATCTGGGAACCAGTGCAGAACCAGATCCTGCAGACCGGCACCTTCATCCTTGGTGCCGATCAGACCGCAGCCTGGGGCTATCCCACTTTTGACGGCTGGGTGGTCAACAAGGCCTTCGCCGAGGCCAACGCAGATGCCATGGTCGCCTTCACCAACGTGATGAACGACGCCAACATGGCCTACCTCGCCGATCCCGCCGCATGGACCGCTGACAGCGCCCAGGTCAAGACGATTGCCGAGGTGACCGGGGCCGCCGCAGATCAGGTGCCGAACATCCTGAAGGGTTTCACCTTCATCCCGCTCGCCGATCAGATGGGGGCAACCTGGCTGGGCGGCGCTGCGGCCAACATGAAAACCACGGCGGATTTTCTGGTCACGGCAGGACGGATCGACGCGGCGGTCGAGGATTACTCGGGCTTCGTCAACACCAGCATTGTTGAAGCGGCCTTGAAGTAAACGCACCGCCCCGGACCGGCAGCACCGCCGGTCCGGGGCGCCATATGCGGGGGGCAGACATGGGGCTGAACATCAGCAATGCGTCAGTGATCTACCCCGCTTCCGGCGGGCGCAAACCGGTTGCGGCCCTGCAAAACATCGAGCTGACCATCGACGTCGGCGAATTCGTTGTGGCGCTCGGTGCCTCCGGCTGCGGCAAGTCCACGCTTTTGAACCTGATCGCCGGGTTCCTGTCGCCCACTGACGGCGCGATCCTGCTGGACGGCCAGAAGGTCGAAGGGCCGGGGGCCGACCGGTCCGTGGTCTTTCAGAAACACGCGCTGCTGCCGTGGTTGAACGTGATCGACAACGTCGCCTTCGGGCTGAAGATGCAGAACGTACCGCAGCAAAAGCGGTATGAGGTGGCAGAGAAGTTCATCGCCCTCCTCGGCCTCGACGGCTTTCAGAAATCACCGGTCTACATGCTGTCGGGCGGCATGCAGCAGCGCGTCGGCATTGCCCGCGCGCTGACCTGCGACCCCAAGGTGCTGCTGATGGACGAACCCTTGGGCGCACTTGACGCGCTGACCCGCGAAAAGGCGCAGGAACTGATCCTCGGCATCTGGCACCGCACGCAGAAATCCGTGTTCTTCATCACCCATGACGTTGAAGAGGCGCTGTTCGTTGGCACCCGCCTGATCGTCATGTCACCCCGCCCCGGTCGCATTGCCCACCGCTTTGACCTGCCGTTTTCGCGCCGGTTCCTCGGCGGCACCCCGGCGCGGGTCGTCAAAGCCTCGCCCGAGTTCATCGCCCTGCGCGAAGAGGTGCTGCGCATCATCTTCGCCGATGAGGAGGCCGCCGCATGACCTACACCTCGGAAAAAGCTGGCACCCCGGAAAAAGCTGGCACCCCGGAAAAACCCCGCGCGCCTTCATTCCTCGCCTCACTCTCCAAGGCCCGCCCCACCAAACCCGGAGAAATCTATGGGGTCCCCGGCCAAGGCAGCACGATGTGGCTGTCCATCGGGTCGATCCTGTTCTTCATTTTCGTCTGGTGGCTGGTCACCTACATGGGTTGGGTAAAACCGCTGTTCGTCCCCGCCCCCGGCGCGATCCTGACCAAGTTCGTCAGCATCTGGCAGAACGGTTTCACCAACACGCCGTTCCTTGAACACGTCGCCGTCAGCACCGCCCGGGTCTTCGGGGCCTTCGCGCTGGCCTGCATCGTCGGTATCCCCCTCGGTCTTGCCATGGGGATGAGCCCGCTGATCCGCGGCATCTTTGACCCGCCGATCGAGTTTTACCGCCCGATCCCGCCACTGGCCTACCTGCCCCTGATGATCATCTGGTTCGGCATCGGCGAGACGTCGAAGGTTCTGCTGATCTTCCTGTCGGTCTTCGCCCCCGTCGCCCTTGGTGCACGCTCTGGCGTGAAATCGGCGGCAATCGAACAAATCCACGCCGCCTATTCCTTTGGTGCGACCCGCTGGCAGGTGCTGCGCCATGTCATCCTGCCCTCGGCCCTGCCAGAGATTCTGACCGCGATGCGCATCGGCATCGGCTTTGGCTGGACCACCCTTGTCGCCGCCGAAATGGTCGCGGCGACCGAGGGGCTTGGCTACATGGTGCTGTCGGCCAGCCAGTTCCTGCAGACCTCCACCGTGATGATGGGGATCATCGTGATTGCCATCATCGCCTATGCCTTTGACCTGCTGATGCGCTTTGTCGAGCGTAGGGTCGTGCCCTGGAAGGGCCGGATGTGAAACGGAAATCATGACAACCTCCTACCTGAAAACCGCCGCCCGGTCCGCCGAGTCCGATCAGACAGACGTGCGCGCCGCCGTCGAGGCGATCCTGGCCGAGATTGACCGCGACGGCGACGCGGCGGTGCGGCGGCTTTCCGGCAGCTTCGACCGATGGCAAGGCGACATTATCGTCTCCCCCGCCGACCGCGTGAAGGCGGCGGCCAGGGTTCCGGAAAAGCTCAAGAACGACATCCGCTTTGCCCACGGCAACATCCGCCGCTTTGCCCAGGCGCAGCTGGCCACCATCACCGATTGCGACATCGAGATTCTGCCCGGCCTGACCGCCGGTCAACGCCAGATCCCGGTGTCATCCGCAGGTTGCTACGTCCCCGGCGGGCGCTACAGCCACGTCGCCAGCGCCATCATGACCATCACCACCGCAAAGGTCGCGGGCGTGCCCCACATCGCCGCCTGCTCGCCCCCCCGCCCGGGCGACGGCATCCCGCCCGCCATCATCTTCGCGATGGACCTGTGCGGTGCCGACGTGATCCTGAACCTTGGCGGCGTGCAGGCGGTGGCCACCATGGCCAACGGCCTGTTCGGCCTGCCCAGCGCCGACATCCTTGTAGGTCCCGGCAACCAGTATGTCGCCGAGGCCAAGCGCATCCTGTACGGCCCGGTCGGCATCGACATGTTCGCGGGCCCCACCGACAGCATGGTCATCGCCGACCACACCGCCGACCCCGATCTGGTGGCATGGGATCTGGTGGGCCAGGCCGAGCATGGCTACAACTCGCCGGTCTGGCTGGTCACCACCGATGCGGCCTTGGCCGAGCGGGTGATGGCACTGGTGCCCGGGATGATCGCCGAATTGCCAGAGGTGAACGCCGCCAGCGCCCGCGCCGCATGGGGGGACTATGCCGAGGTGATCCTGTGCTCGACGCCCGAGGAGATGGCCGTCGTTGCCGACGCCTACGCCCCCGAACATCTGCATGTGCAGGCCACCAATCTGGACTGGTGGCTGTCGCGCCTGCGTGCCTACGGGTCGTTGTTTCTGGGCGAGGAAACCACCGTGGCCTTCGGCGACAAATGCTCTGGCCCGAACCACGTTCTGCCCACGTCCGGCGCGGGGCGGTATACGGGTGGGCTGTCTGTGCACAAGTTCATGAAAACGGTGACGTGGCAGCGCGCCACCCGCGCCGCCTCACGCTCGCTTGCCGTTGCTACCGCCCGGATATCGCGGCTGGAGGGGATGGAAGGCCACGCCCGATCCGCCGATGTGCGGCTGGCCAAGTTCTTTCCGGCGGAAACCTTCGACCTCAGCCCGTCCGACGAAACGGCTTAGGTCTCATACAGGCGCCGCGCTGCCACCCATGACAGCGCGGCCATCACTCCCGCCGTCGCTAGGCACAGCGGCAGCCCGCCCACCTGATAGCTGACGCCCGACAGCAGCGTGCCGATCAGCCGCCCGGCTGCATTGGCCATATAGTAAAACCCCACATCCCGGGTGATCCGCCCGGCATCGCCAAAGGCTAGTATCAGGTAGGAATGCACCGAGGAATTGACCGCGAAGACAAAGCCAAACACCAATAGCCCCAGGATCAGCGTCACCGTCAGCCACGGCGCAGGCCCGCCCGCCAGCAAGGCCGCAAGCGCCAGTGCAAAGGGAATGGGCACCAAGAGCCCCGCCCACATCACGGCCCGCGACACGATCACCGCCTCGGGCACGCCCTTTGCCCCAAGAATGCGCGGCGCGAGGGCCTGCACCGCGCCGTAGGCGATGATCCACAGCGCCAGAAACCCGCCGATCAGAAAAAACGCCTCGCGCCGGCCCTCTGCCGTGCCATCCGACAGCACCGCCTGAAAATAGACCGGAATGCCCACCACGAACCAGACATCCCGCGCGCCAAACAGGAACAGCCGCGCCAAGGACAGCCGGTTCACCCGCGCGTCGGTTGACCGCCAGCCGCCCCAGCCGTCCTCACCCTTGATCCGGCCCGGCAGGCCCTTGGGCAGGAACAGCACCACCGCAAGCAAGACAACGGCCAGCAGCGCCGCCATCCCCCAGACCGCCGCCTGAAATCCCGCCAGCGCCAGCAGCGCCGCGCCGATGAAGAACCCCAGCCCCTTCACCGCGTTCTTCGATCCGGTCAGCCGCGCCACCCAACGAAACAGGCCACCCTCGGCCGCAGGGGCCAGCAGCTTTACCGCCGATTTCGACGACATCTTGGCCAGGTCCTTGGCCACCCCCGACACCCCCTGCACCGCCATCACGAACGCGACCGACGCAGCGATCCCCCAGCCGGGATCCAGCAGCGCCAAGGCCATCAGCGCGCCGATCTGCAAGATCAGCCCGGCATAAAGCGTCGCCGCCAACCCGAACCTTGCAGCAAGCCACCCGGCGGCCAGGTTGGTCACGATCCCCGCCACCTCATACAGCACGAACAGCCAGGCCAGTTGCACCGGGCTGAACCCCAGTGCGTTGAACTGCAGCAGCACCAGCATCCGCAAGGCCCCATCGGTGGCCATGAACGCCCAATAGGCTGCCGTCACCGCCGCATAGGCGCGAAGCGGGTCAGGTCCGGACAAGGATTGCGCCTGCGTCTGGCCGCGAGCCGGGGGCTGTCTGCCCCCGGACCCCCGAGGATATTTCTGGACAGATGAACAGGGTCACAGGCTTGCCGCCACCATCCGGGCGATATCTGCCAGGCGGCAGGCATAGCCCCATTCGTTGTCATACCAGGCGAAGATCTTCACTTGCGTGCCGTTGACCACCATGGTCGATTGCGCGTCGATGATCGCCGAGCGCGGATCATTGGTGAAATCCGACGACACCAGCGCGCGGGTCTCATAGCCCAGAATGCCGTTCAGGTCGCCTTCGGCTGCGGCAGCGAACAAGGCATTCACCTCCGCCGCCGTGGTCGCGCGCGCCACCTCGAACACGCAATCAGTCAGCGAGGCATTCAGCAGCGGCACCCGCACCGCATGGCCGTTCAGCCGCCCCGCCAACTCGGGGTAAATCAGCGTGATCGCCGTCGCCGACCCCGTCGTCGTCGGGATCAGGTTCAGCAGCGCCGACCGCGCCCGGCGCATGTCCTTCGCCGGGCGGTCGACGATGGTTTGCGTATTGGTCACGTCATGGATCGTGGTGATCGACCCGTGGAGGATGCCAATACCTTCATGGATCACCTTCACCACCGGGGCCAGACAGTTCGTCGTACAGGACGCCGCCGTAATCAGCGACTGGCTGCCGTCATACAAATGATGGTTCACCCCATAAACCAGATTGAGCGCCCCGCCATCCTTGACCGGCGCGCTGACCACCACCTTGCGCACTCCTGCGTCGTAGTAGGGCGCGACCTTCGCAGCGGTCTTGAACACCCCGGTACAGTCGACCACCAGATCGACGCCCAGCTCCGCCAGAGGCAGGGCCGCGATGGTGGTCTCATGGCTCAGCCGGATGCGCTGGCCGTCCAGAACCAGCGCGCCAGCCTCATGCGCAACCGGCGTGCGCCAGCGGCCATGGACACTGTCAAACTCCATCAGCAGCGCATGCTGTTCGGCGTCGCCCTCGGGGTCGTTGACCAGCACGATCTCGCCGCCCGCCCCCGTGTCGATCAGGTCACGCAGGGCCAGCTTGCCGATGCGGCCTAGCCCGTTCAGGGCGATGCGGGGCACCTCAGTGCGCCGACCCGATGGCATCGACGCTGTGTTGCAGCGACATCCGGTCCAGCGTGTCGAACGGCAATGCCACGAACGCCGCGATCCGGCGGCGCAAGGCGGCATAGGTCTGCGCGAAGACCAGCGCCTTTTCCGCATCCGTCCCCGTTGCCTTGACCGGGTCGGGCAGCCCCCAATGGCCGGTGATCGGCTGGCCCGGCCAGGGTGGACACTCCTCGCCCGCCGCCGTATCGCAGACGGTAAAGACGAAATCCATCATGATGGCATCCGGCACCTGAAACTCCGTCACATGCTTGGACCGCAGGCCCGCCACATCGTGCCCGTTGCGCGCCAGCACATCCAGCGCCACCGGGTTCAGCGCACTGCCGGGCCGGGTTCCGGCAGAGAACGCCTGAAACTTGCCCTGCCCCAGATCGCGCAGCAGCACTTCGGCAAAGATCGACCGGGCCGAGTTGCCCGTACAGATGAACAGCACGTCGAAATCGGTGTCACGCATGGGAGGAGTTCCTTTTTGAGCCGACAGGATGGGGCCAAGCAGATCGGGCCGCCCACGCCCGACATCAAAGGCCAGATAGCCGATCAGCGCCTCGGTCGCGTCCAGATCGGCAGCGTAGAACAACGACCGGCCCTGCCGTTCGACCCGGATCAAACCGGCGGCGGCAAGGTCGGACAGGTGATGCGAAAGAGTGTTCTGCTTGAGCCCCAGCGCCCCGGCGATCTCGGTCGGGCGCACGCCGCGGGGCGCAAAGCGCAGGATCAGCCGGAACACCCGCAGCCGGTCAGGATGACCGAGCGTGGCAAAAGCATGTGAGGCGCGCGTCTGTTCCATATTTCCGGAATGCCGGAAATATCATCGCGCGTCCAATGAAGCTTTTATGACGCCCTATCCGACCAGCGTGATCGGCACCCGGCGGTTCTGGCGGCCCTTCTTCTCGATCCGGCCGATCTCCACGCGGCCGATCTCACCCGTCCGCGCCACATGGGTGCCGCCGCAGGGCTGCAGGTCAACCTGATCGGCACCCGAGCCGATCCGCACCAGCCGCACCCGGCCCTGACCGACCGGCGGCATCACCCGCAAGGTCTTGACCAGCCCCGGATTGGCCAGCAGTTCCGCGTCACTGATCCAGGTCTCAGTCACTGGCAGATCGCGGTCGATCAACGCATTCAGCGCCGCCTCAAGGGCCGCCACATCCTCCGGCGGTTCGTCCATGTCGAAATCCAGCCGCCCGCGGTCGGCCCCGATCTGCCCGCCGGTCACCGGCAAGGGGATCACCACCGACAACAGGTGCAGCGCCGTGTGCATCCGCATCAGCCGGTACCGCCGGCCCCAGTCGATCTGCTGGCGCGCCTCAGTTCCCACCGGCGGCATCGCCAACGGCTCGCCGGGCACCAGTGCCACGCCGCCCGCGACCTTGACCGCCGTCGCAATCGGCATCCGCCCGCCTGCCCATTCCAGCATCCCGCTGTCACCGGGCTGCCCACCACCGGTCGCATAGAACACCGTCCGGTCAACGATCAGCGCACCTTCATCGGTGTGGCCGATGATCCGGCACGGGGCCTCGGTCAGGTAAGCGTCCTGCCGGAACAACAGTTCAGTCACCTGTCCGCCCCCTTCACATCGACCTTTGTCGCGGCCCGAGTCCCCGCCCGAGTCCCAGTCCCCGCCCGCGCGCGGCGTGGCTCCTTGTCCACCAGATCGGCCAGCGCCAGCACGGTCTCCGCCATCTTTACCGGGTCAGGCTCGGCCACTGGCACCGGAGGGGCCACGATATGCACACCTTCCGCCGCAAACCGCTCCATGATCTGATGGTTGATGTCGCTGCGCACCGTCAGGCTGAAATTGACGTCGCGCAGGATCACGCGGATCTCGAAGTTCATCACCAGATTGGTATAGCCCATCAGCACGATAAATGGCGGCGGGTTCAGCACCGCCAAAGGCTGCGCCTCGGCGATCTCGCGCAGGATGCGGTCCACCTTTCGGGTATCCGATCCCAGCGCCACCGCCACCGGCACAATCAGCCGCCCCGACAGGTTGAAGCGCGTCCAGTTGGTCACCTGCCCGGTGATCAGATCGGCATTCGGCACGATCACGTCGTTGCGGTCAAACGTCTCGATCCGGGTAGACCGCACCGAGATTGCCCGAACCCTGCCCTGCACGCCCCCCACCTCGATCCAGTCGCCCTCGCTGACCGGACGCTCGATCAGCAGGATGATGCCGGAGACGAAGTTCGACACGATGGTCTGCAAGCCAAAACCGATGCCGACCGACAGGGCACCGGCGACGATGGCCAGACCGGACAGATCAATCCCCGCCGCGTTGATCGCCACCAGTGCGGCCAGAAAGATCCCCACATAGCCGATCCCCGCGACCAAGGCGGTCTGCCCGCCGCTGTCCATGCTGGTCTTCGGCAGGATCGTGGTGCGCAACGCCCCCTGAAACAGCCGCGTCAGCATGTAGCCGATCACGAAGATCACCGCGAAGACCATGAAGTTCGACGGCGAAATGCGCGTCTCGCCCATCTGGAAGCCTTCGGTGAACCGGGTCCACAACTCGGTCAGGTCGGACAGCCGCGCGCCCCAGATCAGCGCAAACACCGGCAGCGAGGCCAGCGTCAGACCAAAACCCGCCAGCACCGGCACCAGCGCATCGCGGCCCTTGTCGTCGCTCTTGATGATCATCGCCCAGACATCGCCGATCAACCGCTGCGTGATGAACAGCAGCGTCACCAGCCCCAGCGACAGGATCGCCGGATAGATCAGCGCCGACGCCGCCTGCACATAGCCAAACGCGGCCAGCACCGGCCCGGCAAAGCCGATCACGGTCAGCCCCCGTGCCAATATCGTCAGCAGGCGCAGCGCATAGCTTCGGTCCGCCATCTCGCGTGATTTGCGCAACACCCCGCCGGTGCGCAGCAGGATCAATCCCGCCGTCAGCAGGATCGGGAACGACATCACCGATGTCGTCGCATCGGAATAGGCCTGCGCGTCCATCGCAGCACTGCGGAACCCTTCGGCCGCCAGCACCAGCCCCATCAGCACCGCCAGGAACCGCCCTTCGGCCCGCCGCTCGGGTGGCATCGGCAGCACCGCATTCTCGCCCTGCGTCAGCGGGAAAGCGCGCTTGCCCAGCCAGGCCGCGACAAACACCCAAAAGCCCATCACCGGCAACGCCGCCGTGATAGATCGCCCGATCTCGCCCAGCATGCCGCTGGCCACCAGCGCCGTCGCCAGCGCCACCACGCCCAAGGTCGGCAAGATGATCTCTCCGGTCGACGCCAGCAGCGACCAGACATTGCGCGCCCGCGCCGTGGCCCCGGCCAAAAGCCGCTCGGCAAACTGCTCGACCCAGCGGCGCACATAGACAACCAGCGCCACTGCCACCACCAGCAGGATCAGGATCAGCGGCAGGTTGTCGAACAGTTCCGACCGCGCTTCCGGGTCGCTCCAGGCCTCCGCGGCCTCGTCCCACAAGCGCAGCACGGTATCCGACAGGCCGATCGCCGCCTCCGGCCAGTTGCCGGGGTTCACCGGTGAGGGCCAGAGCTGCAGCAGCTGATCAGCCTGGCGTTCCCTGAGCGTCCGGTCGATCTCGCTGATCAACCCGTTCGCACGCCGATACGCCTCCTCCGCCGCGATGCCGGGCGATTGCAGCCGCACCAGTTGATCCGCCAATTCCTGCCGGCGTTTGGAGATTTCCTCGCCCTCGCTGGCCCCTTCCACCGGAGCGGGGCCAAGAGCCTCCAACTGCTGCCGCAAAGTGCCGATCCGCGCTGAATTGGCGCTTTGCGCGCCCAAAAGCGCCGCCCGCCATTGCGCCAGCTGCGACCGCGTTTCCTCCAGCCGGTCAGCACTTGAATTGCGGTTGGTAATCTCCGTCTCGGCGCGGCCCGCCATCTGCTCCCAGTCGGCATAGTTCAGCGCCGCACCGTCTTCGACTGACTGACCATCCCGGGCACCCGGAAATTCCACCAGCGCGCCGTCCTGCGCCGCCAGCGGGCCCGCCAGCAGCACCACCAGCCCCAGCCATCGCAGCAGGCGCGTCATGCGTCCTCGAACACCGCCGGGATCGCGCGGCCCGGGCGGTCCAGCCACTCCGGCACCGGCAGACCTTTTTCGCGCAGGAAGGTCGGGTTGTAGACCTTGCTCTGATACCGGCTGCCGTAATCGCACAGGATCGTCACAATCGTCTTGCCCGGCCCCATCTCGCGCGCCATCCGCATCGCCCCCGCGATGTTGATGCCGGTCGATCCGCCCATGCACAGGCCCTCATCCGTCAGCAGATCGAAGATGATCGGCAACGCCTCGGCATCCGGGATGCGGTAGCTGAAGTCCGGCGTGAACCCCTCCAGGTTCGCGGTGATCCGCCCCTGCCCGATGCCTTCGGTGATCGACGTGCCGGGGCTTTCCAGCTTTCCCGTCGTATAGAACGCATGCAGCGCCGCGCCCTCAGGGTCCGCCAGCCCCACCTTCACGCCCTTCGGCTGCAAGGCCAACCCCACGCCCGCCAAGGTGCCGCCCGACCCCACCGCGCAGATGAACCCGTCGACGCGGCCCCCGGTCTGATCCCAGATCTCTGGCCCCGTCGTCTCTACATGCGCCAGCCGGTTCGCCACATTGTCAAACTGGTTCGCCCAAATCGCCCCGTTCGGCTCGGTCTTCGCCAAAGCCTCTGCCAGCCGCCCCGAATAGCGCACATAATTGTTGGGGTTCCGGTACGGCGCCGCTGGCACCTGCACCAGCTCCGCCCCCGCCAGCCGGATCATGTCCTTCTTTTCCTGGCTCTGCGTCTCCGGGATCACGATCACCGTGCGAAACCCCATCGACGCCCCCACCAGCGCGAGGCCGATCCCGGTATTCCCAGCCGTCCCCTCGACAATCGTGCCCCCCGGCCGCAACTGCCCCTTCGCGATGGCATCCCTGATGATATACAGCGCCGCGCGGTCCTTCACCGACTGCCCGGGGTTCATGAACTCGCATTTCCCCAGGATCGTGCATCCCGTCGCCTCTGACGCCCGCTTGAGGTGCAAAAGCGGCGTGTTGCCGATGGTGTCGGCCAGATCAGAATGAATGCGCATCGCTTGGGTCCTTTTGTCCGCCCCCAAGGTGTAGGAGGGTCGGTGGGCAAACTCAAGGGAGGCGGGGCGGTGGCTGGTTTCCACAGATCAACGCCTGCAATTCCATACCTGCGTTGCAACAGCATTGCGCTACCACAGGTTGCGCATACCGGTGTGCCTGACGGTCATTAGGGGTTCCATGTTTCGTACCTTCGTGAAATCCCTCTTGGCGACCGTTGGCATAGCCCTAGGCGCGCATGCTGACACCCTACCCGTTGGCCCCTCAGCCTTTCTGGTGCCGCGCCACGCACTGTCTACCCAAGACAGCGACCCTTTCATGTTCGTCGGACGCATCATGGACGAAGGCCGTCCCCGCTGGGATGAGTTCGAAGACACACTGGCGGCTTTCCCCGACACATCCTCCCGCCTGCTGCCCGAGGATCGCGGCAAGGATGTGCAGAATCTTCTGGCGTTCAATTGCAAGGCGACGCGGTATCTGACCGAGATCGACATCTGCGTCTGGCGGATCGCGACGACGCTGGATGACATCGCACTGATGCGCGACTGGCTTGCGGTACACGGCTTCAGCGGGTCATACAACACGCAATCCTGCGACAACGCAGTACGGACCCATATAATAAAGAAAGAGATGAATTCTGCGGAATTCACGGAGTGATGTCCGCTGAAGAGTTTGATGAGAAGACATCGCTGTTCGATAATTTGTCGTTTCCGTGGCGCTGGTTCTGGCGAGGAGTGGCCCAGCGAGCGAGCATAGGCATTGGCTACAATTACAATTTCCGTGTCAGAGATACATCTGCTGGGATAATATCAGAATAGGAGCAAAGAAGTGGGTGCGATCAAGCTTGCGGCAAACCTAATCTCAACTACCGAAGGAACGGCCAACTGGGGCCACTTACAGATTGTAAACAGCGAGACTGGCGACGAAATCGAGGTTCAGAGTTGGTCGTTTGATTTTCTCGAAAATTGGACCCAAGCACCAGCATTCCTTTTTCAACAAGTTCAATCGCACTCCGAGTTCACAACTTTCGCACCCGGCTCATGAGCCTATGATCCCTCCAAATATGCCAGCGTCGATATCGACATCGGCGATCGCAGCGCTTCGGAGTTTTGGGACGTTCTCTCGCTGGTCAATGAAGCGTTCCGGATCCAAAACCCCAATTATCTTTACGGACTTGGCCAGACCAGCAATTCCTACGCAATGACTCTACTGTGGATGATGGGTGTCAACACTTCTGGCCTGCTGTCCGCCATCAAACCCACCGCCGTTACCGGCATGACACATCAAGACGCATTGCTGGCGTCGAGCGCACCGCCATACGGCGGACTTCTTGACTATGACGATCTCAGAGCATGGTTTCCCGGGGCGGACCGGAATCTTCTGTTGGACGGCTATGGCGGTTTAACCACCCCCGTCGTAAACTTCATCGACATCAACCTCACCAGCGGAAACGACATCTTCCGCACTGGGCACGGCGACGACCGCATCTTCGGCAATGCCGGGGCCGATACCATTGAGGCGCATGGCGGCGATGATACCCTCTCGGGTGGCAGTGGCAGTGATCAGCTTTTCGGCGGCGATGGCTTTGACTTTGCCGATTACTCCGGCGGCGGCGAACAGGCACAGAACCAGCCCGCACAGGAAATTCGCGCCGCCTTTTCGATTGACGGCGACAATCAGCTTGTTGGCACCGTAATCGACAGTTGGGGTTCTACTGACCAGTTGAACGGCATCGAGTTCCTGATTGCCACGAACAGCGATGATCGGCTGCGGATCATCGGCGACGCGGATGATATTTTCTGGAGCGGCAACCAGCAGCTTGAGGCGACAGGCGGCGGTAATACCGCGCTCGGCGATGTGCTGGACCTGAGCGATCTTGTGACCAACTCCGGGTTGGACGTTGCTTGGGCCACAGATGGCGTCATTGAGGCGCGGCAAAGCGGCTCATTCGGCACGATTACGGTGGACGGTTTCGAAAATGTAATCGGATCAACGGGCGCTGACAGGATTTCGGGCAACGATCAGGCAAACAGTATCCATGGCCATCTTGGCGCCGACCAGCTTTTCGGCGGGGGTGCCGACGACTTCATCTTTTTCGATGCCGAGGACAGCATGGTCAACGGCGGCGCGGGCCAGGATGTGGGCTGCGCGCTGACGGGCGATCCGATCATGGCTGATCTGGTCGCGATGGCGATGGAGGCTGCATGGGTGACAGTGGCGGCGGAGGGGTTCCATCGGAAGGGGTTTTGCGGACTTGACATACCCCCCCCCGGTTGCGCTTCTCTCGCACTGCGGCCTTTTCAACGGCACAGGTGTTCAATGCGATTCTGTCTTTCTATTGCATTCTCAATTGTCGCAACGGCTGCCTTGGCAGAAAAGGATTACACGCGACTGCCGCTTGCGCCCGAAACAACCGAGGTGGCGTGCGACTCGCAACCCTCTGATGATGAGAAACTGCGGAAGGCAATTGAGTTCTATATCCGTCGGCGGTCAATCGACCCCAAAGTACCAGTCGGGGACGGTTTCTATGACGCGTCGCTCTTCACGAGCGTTAATGCCGCACTCACAGCACAACCAGATTGCTGTCGGATCCTCTACAAGGATGCCGAGCTTTACGGGTCAGAAAAACTGAAAGCCCGTCTCGGTGACAACTTTGGCGGATTTGTAAGGATCAGGTTTGCACTTCCTATCATCTCCGGATCAGATGATGGGCGTATCCTTCTTTCTGTTGATTATTACGTGCTTGACTCCTGCGGAAACCCCGTCTTCGATTTTTAAGGTGACATGATGACCCTGCCGACAATCCACGAAGTAACTTCAATGTTCCTCTATGGCAGTGCGACGCCTCCAAACAATTTCACCGAAAATGACCTGACAGAAGATCGCGGGGTCAAGGGGATAACCGTCGACACGGACGAATTTCTCGATTCCGACGATGGGCCCGGTCGTTTTGTGGTCGCATCGAACAGCGTCATGATGCAGCGCTTCTTCCAAACTGCCGCGGCGGACTATGCGGCAGGCACCTTTTCTGAGCATCGCGACGACGCCACTGGTATAGTAACCATGACCAAAGCGCAGTTGGATGAGGTTTATGGCCTCACAGCCAACAAGATATGGCATGGCATCGCCGTCGACAACAAATGGGTCTATGATGATTTGGATGACTATGCTGCGAGAACTTATATCTATGGCAACATATCCTTCAAGATCAGTGAAGACGCCAACTTCGTGATCTATCCAGACGGTCGTCTTGAGGTTCAGAATTTCTCGCTTGAAGTTCTCAACGGCAATGATTTTGACTGGACGACAAGAGTTGACGACATCCTGACCATGATGGGAAATACAGTCCTTAAGCGGGCCATAGACCCCAGTGGCATTGGCCAGACGGTGCTGTTCGATTTCGTCGCCGCTACTCCATACACCTACACGCAAGCTGACTTTAGCTCCGACGTCGCACGGGCCGACAGCGTTTCTACGGTCCTGAGTCCGCTTTCGGTATCTCAGGCGATGGGCGGTGTAATCCAGGAACTTTACGAGGAGGGCACAATTCAGTCAGTCATGGACGGAAAGCTCGTTCTTTACGGCAGCGACAACGCTGATGTTATCAGTCTTTATACTTCGCGCACCGGAGTCAATGTTTCCGACCCCGGTTATGATCTTCCCAACCCATTGAGTGAGCATACTGATGATGGCCTTATCTACGTAGCCGGAGCGGGCAACGATACGATCACTGGAACCTCCGACGAAGACGTGCTCTTCGGTGGCCAAGGCGCCGATAAGCTTTTTGGCGGCTCTGGCGACGACTTCATCTTCTTCGATGCCGAGGACACCATGGTCAACGGCGGCGCGGGGCGGGATGTGGGCTGGGCGCTTGGGCAAGGCGGGATGACGGTCACCATGACAGCGCAGGAACTGGAGGTGGTGATCGGCGGCAGCGGGACGGATACAATCATTCTTAGCGGTAGCACCGACCCGCTTTTTGCGGCGGGTGGCGCGGGAAACGATACCTTTGCGGTCACCCACAATGACACCGAGGGTCCGAAGATCCTCTGGGGCGGGGCCGGGGCGGATACATTCGAGTTCAACCAGACGGATCCCGGATCTTACTGGGAACAGGTTGGCATTGCGGTCGTACAAATTGCTGCGCTGACCGAGGAGATGTTCGCAAGTCTGACGCTTGCCGATCTGGGGCTGGCGGGGATCGATCTGTCGAAGCTCGACGCGATCATCATCAACCCGGATGCGGGGGACAAGTTCATGATGGACGGTGCGCGGCTCGGCACCAATGCCATCAACTTGGAGGAATACGACCTGGTGACCGGAGACGGCGGCCTTCACCTCGTCGACGATTACGACACGCCTGCGTCTCTTGACGTGCGCAGCTCCGGCTATCTGGGTGAAACACAGGCGATCCAGTCGGTCTTCTTCAATGAAGTCAGGGTCGAGAATGTGTATACGGAATACTTCGAGTTTAAGGAGATTCTCGTGACGCGCGATGGCCAAGTGGAGATCAAAGACGTCGACGACTTCGCTGAATCATGGGGCAACCTTGCGGACGCAACGGCGCGGGCAATTGCCAACTCGGTACCGTGGTTCGAGGAGTACGGATCCGACCGGGTTGCGCAGGAGGCTTCGGATACTCCGATCTCCTTCGCCCCGTTCTTCGTGGTCGGTGGCCATTTCGAGGGCGCAACGCTGGTAGACAATGGATCGCTACTGGCCACACCGGGGGACCCCGGCATCACCGCCTTCGACTGGCTGCTGGCGGCTTGACCGTCGCTCTCGACCGTCGGGGACTTCCCCAAAGGTGTTAACAAGTCCTTAAACTGAACCTGTTAACCCATTGATTTCAATAAAATTGGAAAGCTGTCCACGCGTGGACATCACGCCCTCGCCACCATCCACCCGTCCGCCTTCAGCCCGGCATAACACTCATCCAAACTCAACTTCGCCCGCGCGATCAGCACATCGATTTCCTCCGGCGTGATCACCAGCGGCGGCGAGATGATCATCCGGTCCCCGACATGCCGCATGATCAGATCATTGGCAAAGCACCGCTCGCGGCAGCGGTAGCCGACCTTGCCCTCGTCCGCCGCAAATTTGGCCCGGCGTGCCTTGTCCGGGGTCAGCGCGATGGAGCCCATCAGCCCCACCAGCTTTGCCTCGCCCACCAGCGGATGATCCGTCAGCGCGTCCCAGCGTTCCTTCAGATAGGGGTGCGCCACATTGCGGACGTGCTCAATGATCCCCTCTTCCTGGATGATCCGGATATTCTCCAACGCCACCGCCGCCGCCACCGGATGCCCGGAATAGGTGTAACCGTGGTTGAAATCGCCGTGCGACCCCAGCACCTCGGCCACCTCGTCACAGACGATCGACCCTCCGATCGGCTGGTATCCCGACGACAGCCCCTTCGCGATGGTCATGATATGCGGGCGGATGCCGAAGGTTTCCGACCCGAACCAGTTGCCAGTGCGGCCGAACCCGGTGATCACTTCATCCGCGATCAACAGAATGCCGTACTTGTCACAGATCCGCTGAATTTCCGGCCAATAGGTCGCCGGAGGCACGATCACGCCGCCAGCGCCCTGCACCGGCTCGCCGATGAAGGCTGCCACATTCTCCACGCCCAGTTGCAGGATCATCGCCTCCAGCTCCTGCGCGCGGGCCAGACCGAACGCCTCGGGCGCGTGATCACCGCCTTCCGACCACCAGTCCGGCTGGCCGATGTGGACGATCCCCGCGATCATCCCGCCATGCTTGTGGATGCCCGACATGCCCCCCAGCGAACCGCCCCCCATGGTCGACCCGTGGTAGCCGTTCTTGCGCGCAATGATGATGCGCTTTTCCGGCTGACCCTTGATGTCCCAATACCGCCGCACCATCCGGATGTTGGTATCGTTCGCCTCCGACCCGGAGCCTGCAAAGAACACGTGGTTCATACCCGCAGGCGCCACCTCGGCGATCTTGGCGGCCAGAGCGATGGCCGGCACATGGCTGGTCTGGAAGAAGGTGTTGTAATAGGCCAGCTCCTCCATCTGCCGTGCCGCGACCTCAGCCAGTTCGCGACGCCCGTAGCCAATGTTCACGCACCACAGGCCCGCCATCCCGTCGATGATCTTGTGGCCTTCGGTATCAGTCAGCCAGACCCCTTTGGCGGATTTCATGATCCGCACGCCCTTTTTCGCCAGTTCGGCGTTTTCAGAGAACGGGTGCATGTGATGCGCCGCATCCAGGGCCTGAAGTTCGGCGGTCGGCATGTGGTTGGTGATCTTGTTCATCGGGGCACCCTCACGGAATCGGTGGGGCAAATGGCCCCGGCTGTTCCACAGGATATGATCAAAAACCCGCAGGTTCAAGAAATTTGATCAAATTATTTGATGCCCTGGCTAGACGTCAGATTTCGCCCTCGGCAATGGCCAGCCGCACCTGATCGACGCCTTGCGCAATATCCCGCTCGATGGCCCCAGCTAATGCCACCGTATCCCCCGCCCGCATCGCCGCCAAAGCTTCGGAGTGGCGGTCCGGCAATGCGGCCTGACCATAGCGCGCGCAAACCACCCGCAGCGACGGGCCAAAGCGCAGCCACAGCGATTGCGCGATGTCCACCAGCACCCCGGCCCCTGACGCCTCGTACAACGCAAAGTGGAAGGCGTGGTTCGCGGCCAGATAGGCGGGGATATCGCCCTGTCGGATGGCGCGGTCGACGGTGTTGTCCAGCGCCTGCAGCCGGTCGATCAGCGGCCCGCTCAGATGCACCGCCGCCAGTTCCGCCAGCTTCGGCTCAATCGTCAAACGGGCAAAGGCCACCTGATCCAGCATCCCCGCCGTCATCTGCGGCACCGCCACGCGGCGATTGCCCTGCGGCAGCAGCGCGCCTTCCGCCGTCAACCGCCGGATCGCTTCGCGCACCGGGGTCATGCCTGCGCCCAGATCGGCAATCAGTCCCTGAATGGTCACCGGCGCACCCGGCGCAAGATGGCCATACAGGATCATGTCGCGCAGCCGCGCATAGGTGACCTCGTGGCTGGGGATCTTGCGGGTGTCGGCGTCCATCGGGGCTCCCTTTGCTGCCCTCCTTTATGACGGCAATGCCCCGGCAATCAAGATGTGATCAAATCCGGTTCTCATACCGGAACCGCGTCACATCCGCTGACCAGCCCTGCCCCGTCAGATCATACGCTACAACGCCCACAAAAGCCCCGGTGAACGACGCATGTTCCCCCCGTCCGCCTTCGTCCGAGATCAGCGATGCGTCCAGTGCCGGGCCGACCGTTGACCCATTCACCGTAAAGCGTTGGGACGCGCCGTCGACCGTGACGCCAAGGGTTACCGAACCGTCCGCAACCGGCACCCGCCCGTGAAACGTCAGCGCCTCACCTGGCCAATCGCCAAGACAAGAGACCAATGTGACCATCCGTTCGCCTTGCGCACGCGTGATCAGTGCTGCATGAAACTTGTGACGGTTGTAGTAGGTGATCAGACCAACTGCCTGCTGCCAAGTGGCTGGATCGGAGATGAAATCAGCTTCTGCCACATAGGCCGGCTCTTCCTGCCGCCGCGCGACAAGACATTGCTCGAACCACGATCCAAGGCTTTCGCGGCCAATCAGACGCAGCGCGCTTCCCGTCATTGTGAACAACCGTTCGGGATTTGGCGTGCGCAGCCACTGAAATTCCGGCGGCAGATCTGGCCCCCGAAAATCACGCGTGACCGGTACCGCAGGAACCCGGCTTGCGCGCAGGTCAATGGTCCTCGGCGGCAGAACCCCGCCGTCCTTCAGCCACAGCCAATCATCGCGCCAGACCATCTCGGCCAGCCCCGTCTCGCGCCCCGTCGCACAGAACAGCCCGCGCGGCCCCTGTTGCGGGCGCCCGCACAGATACGAATGCCAGTGCCGCCCGTCATGCCCTTCGACATATTGCCCGTGCCCCATTCGCTGAACAGGGTTTTCCGGGTTGAACCGCGCGGTGATCACATGTTTGGCCGGGTGCGTCTCATACGGCCCCCGGATGTCGCGCGACCGGGCCAGCGTCACGGCGTGGTCATAGCCGGTGCCGCCCTCCGCCGTTGTCAGGTAGTACCAGCCGCCACGGGCAAACAGATGCGGCGCTTCGGTCAGGCCCAGATCGGTGCCCACGTAGACGGTAGAAACCTCGCCCAAAAGGCCCTGCTCCGGATGCCATTCCTGCAATTCTATCCCGTCGAACCGGTCATTCGCCGGGTTCAGCCCTGTGCCCTTTTCCCGGTGGTTCCACCGCATGTTGACGAACCACTTCCGCCCGTCCGCATCATGAAACAACGAGGGGTCAAATCCTGACGAGGTCACATAAACCGGGTCCGACCAGTCCCCGGTCACTGTCTCGCAAGTAACAATGTAATTGTGTGCATCCTTGAACGCGCCGTCCAGCCGCTTGACGTCGGTATAGACCAGCCAGAACTTGCCATCGGCATGGGAAAGACACGGGGCCCAGACCCCGCAACTGTCAGGATTGCCGCGCATGTCCAGCTGGCTCGCCCGCCGCAAGGGCCGCGCCACCAGCGTCCAGTTCACCAGATCGTGCGAATGGTGGATCTGCACCCCCGGATACCACTCGAACGTCGAGGTGGCGATGTAGTAATCCTCGCCGACCCGGCAAAAGCTGGGGTCTGCGTTGAAGCCCCGAAGGATCGGGTTGTCAGCAACCATGGCCTACCCATTCATCTTGGCGCAAGTATCCCGCAGGGGGTCCGGGGGGTGCGAAGCCCCCCGGCGGTGTCAGACCAGCAGCGCCCGCGCCTCATCGGGGCCCAGTGCTGCAGGCCGCGTACAGGTCGTGGTCAGCGTCACGAACTGCCCGGTTTCCCCGGATTTCAGACAGGCTGTCATCACCTCCACCCCGTGCAGCGTCCGCTCAAGCGAGCAGCGCGCGTCGCGGCCACCCTGCAGGGCCGCGACCATGTCGGCCAGTCCGGCAGTGCGATAGTTGGCCAGATCGCGGCCGTTGTGGTTCTGGTTGATCTTGCCGAACGGGTGATCCCACGGCTCCAGCGCCGTCACCACGCCGTCACGCCCCGCCACCTCGACCGTGCCGCCAAAGAAGTTGGGGTCGGGCACATACAACGTGCCTTCGGTGCCATAGAGTTCAAAATGGTTGCGCTTGTGGTGCCAGACATCCCACGAGGTTGACAGGTTGATCGTCGCGCCGTTGGCAAACTCCAGCAGCGCATGGATGTTGGTCGGCGTCTTGACCGGCACCGTCTCGCCGTTGCGCGGACCGTTGGAAATCACTCGCTCGGACTGCGCAGATGAGGTGAGCGCGCCCACCCGCCGCACCGGGCCAAGGAGGTTGATCAGGTTGGCCACATAATACGGCCCAAGGTCCAGCATCGGACCGGCACCGGGCAGGAAAAAGAAATCCGGGCTCGGATGCCAATGCTCCATCCCGTGGTTCAACACCGCCGCGCAGCCGGCCGTGACCGTGCCGATCCGCCCCTCGTCCAGCACCGCCCGCGCCTGCTGATGCGATCCGCCAAGAAAGGTGTCGGGCGCACAGCCGACCGCCAGCCCCTTCGCCCGGGCCAGATCGCGCAGCGTCACGCCTTCCTCCAGCGTCAACACCAGTGGCTTTTCGGAATAGGCGTGCTTGCCCGCCTCCAGAATGCGCTTTGTCACTGCATAATGCGCGTCCGGGATGGTCAGGTTGATCACCACATCCACCGCAGGGTTGGCCAGCAGGTCATCGACCGACTGCGCCGCCGTGTTGAACTCCGCCGCCCGCGCGCGCGCCGTGTCCATGTTCACGTCTGCCACGCTGCGCACTTCCAGCCCTTTGAACAAAGGCGCAAGCCGCAGGTACGACGTCGAGATATTGCCGCATCCGATGATGCCGATCCCAAGGTTTGTCATCATGTCCCTCAAATCATCCGAAGTGCCAGGATCGACCGCTTGGCAAAGCGGGCGTGGTCTGACGGGTTGTCATGTTCCATGACGAAATGCTTGCAGCCGACGGCACGCAGGGCTGCCATCATGCTGGCCCAATCCACCGCGCCGTGGCCGACATCGGCCCAGCCGTCCTCATCTGTATTCTCCCCCGCCGGGGCAATATCCTTGACATGCGCCGCCGTGATACGGGGGCCGTAGCGCCGGATCCATTGCACCGGGTCCGCCCCGCCCCGGATCACCCAGGCCACGTCCATTTCCCATTCGAGGCTTGGCCCGCCCGCCAAAATCTCGGCCTGCGGGATGGCACCATCCGGGGTGGCCACAAACTCGAAGTCATGGTTGTGCCAGCCAAAGCCGATCCCCGCCGCCTTGTAGGGCCGCCCCGCCGCCTCCAGCCGTGCACCGAACGCCCGCCAGCCGGGGCCATCCGTAGGCCGCTGGTCGGGCATCAGATGCGGGCAATAAATCCGCTTGATCCCCAGCATCCGGGCAATGGTCAGGACCCGGGCCGGATCGCCCTCCAGCATGTCGATACCGAAATGCGCCGTGGGCATCTTCAACCCGGTGGCCTTCAGCCCCGCCGCTGTGGCTGCCAGCTTTGCATCATCGGCGTACAACCCGCCGAAGCCCTCGACGTCTTGATACCCCAGCCCCGCCAGCATCGTCAGCGTGTCCGACAGCGGCGGAAAGTTGCGCGAGGAATAAAGTTGATAGGATGGCATGATCGGTGTCCTTTCAGGTCTGACCATAGGTCGCGGCCCGAAGGTCGCGAACGGTGAAATGCGGTGCCGGGCCGTGGGCCCCGGGCGTGAAAGTGATTGTGACCGGAGTGCCCGGGAACAGCGCAAAGGCGTTCTGGCTGAACCGGCCGGGCTGGTCCGCCTCCAGCGCCACAAAGAACGCCGGATGATCGGCCTCGACGGTGATCTGCCAGCCGCTGGCCAGCGCCTCGACGTTGTGGGTCAGCATGGTCACGGGCAGATCGTAGGCCTTCCACGGTTTCGGCGCAAAAACATCACCCTGATGCGGCTGGCCTGCCTGACGCCAGGTGAACGATAGCACCTCGTTGGGGCCCAGCGCATCCGGGGCCAATCGCACCACGTCGACGGCGCTGTCCGTTGGGACATGTGTATGATGCTTACCCAGCGACCGGATACCGCCCGACATGGCGACAGCGTAGAGGTCCACCTCCAACACCACGGCCTCACGGGTGTCATTGACCGCCCGCAGCACGATCCCGTCAGGCACGGGCACCGCTGTCACAAGCACCGGTGCGTAAAACTCACGCGCCATGTGGTGCAGCAGTTTCCAGTTGCCGCCATGATCAAGGCTTGACCAGCTGCACACCGGCCAGGTGTCGTTCAACTGCCAGTACAGCGTCCCCATGCAATGCGGCTTGAGGCTGCGCCAATGCGTCACCGCCGTCTTGATCGCCAGGCCCTGCTGCACTTGGCTCAGATAAACGAAGCTTTCAAAGTCCACCGGAAAGCGGAAATAGCGGAACATCGTCTCGGCAATCCGCGCATTGCCGCCGAGGTTCTTCTGGTGGCTTTCCATCACCGGGGCGGCAATGTTGAAATCCTCCGGCCCGGCAAACTGACGGATCGCTTGCATCGAGGGATAGGACTGGAACCCGAACTCCGAACAAAAGCGCGGGCTGACATCGCGGTAATGGTCGAAGTCGCGGCCCTCGTGCCACACGCTCCAGAAGTGCATGTCACCGCTTGAATCGTCATGCCAGGCATCGCCAAACGCCATCGGTCCGGGTGACGGCGACGAAGGCCACCAGTTTGCGCCGGGCAGCACCGAATGCAGTGCCGCCTCGACCGTACGGTTCAGCCGGTCGTAATTCACCAGATAGCGGTCGCGGTCCTTGCGCGACTCCGGAAACCAGGTCAGCGCCCCGATCAATTCGTTGTCGCCGCACCACACCGCCAGACAGGCGTGATGGTTGATCCGCGCCACCACGTCGCGCACTTCGGCATCGACCTCGGCCAGGAATTCAGGCGTTGACGGATACAGATGGCAGGCGAACATGAAATCCTGCCAGACCATCAGCCCCATCTCGTCACACAGGTCATAGAACCAGTCCGGCTCATACCGCCCGCCGCCCCAGATGCGGATCATGTTCATGTTGGCATCGACAGCGGATTGCAGCAGCCCGCGCACACCATCCACCGTGATCCGCCCGTGCAACGCATCCGCCGGGATCCAGTTTGCGCCGCGCGCAAACACCGGCACGCCGTTCACCTCTACCCCAAAGGACCGGCCCGCCACGTCCGGCTCCGACACCAGCCGCATTGACCGCAGCCCGATCCGCCGCACCGCCACCGCGCCACCCCCCGTCACCGTCAGGTCGTGCAGCACTTGGCGCCCAAGGCCCGCAGGCCACCACAATTCCGGCTCTGGGATCGTTAGCACCATCCGCGCCACGCCCGCTCGCACCGTTGCGCTCTGCGTCACCCCGCACAGGGTCGCCGTCACATCGTCCACCCCCTCGACGTGGACGGCCAGCGTCACCTCAGCCACCCCCGCTCGGTGGCTTTGCGAGACCACCACATCTGCAATACGCGCGGCTTTCGGCTCCAGCCGCACCGCCCCCCAAACGCCGAACTGTCCCAGCGCGATATTCCAGTCCCAGCCGAAATCGCACTGCGGCTTGCGCAGCATGTTGGCATTGGGAATGGGGCCGTTGACCTCCTGATACGGAATGGGGAAGGGCATCCCGGCCTGCGCCTCGGCCGCCGCGCGCACGGCACTGCGAAAGGTGATCTCGACGTCATTCTCGCCCCGGCGCAGATGCCCGGTCACATCCACCCGGTAGCGGCGAAAGGCATTCGCCGCACTCAGCACCAGCGACCCTTTCAGCCGCACCTCGGCCACGGTGTCCAGCCCGTCGATCACCAGAACAGCCGCGCCGCCGTCATGCGTGAACGTCCGCCGCGCCACCCAGTCACGCTCGCATACCCAGCGCACCTCGTATTCGTTGCGCCCCCAATAAGGGTCGGGGATCACCCCGGCGCGGTGCAGCGCGGTGATCCCGTCGCCGGGCAGGTCAAAAGGCAATACATGGGCGCCGCTTTCATCCGAAAGCGTCCAGACGCCCGCCAGATCGAGCATTGTTCAGATCCTCTGTTCCGTCTTTGTGTCAAACAACGAGGCCTTGGCGATCTCCAACCCAAGGTGAACCCTGGTCCCCGCAGGCAGCCGCCCTTCCACCGGAATGCGCACGCACATGTCCTTGCCCGCTGCCTTCAGCCACAGCAGGCTGTCGGCCCCCAGATGTTCGTCAATCTCCACCTCGGCGGGAATAGTTCGTCCCGGCACCGCTTCGTGCAGGATGCTGATATGCTCGGGCCGCACCCCCAGAATCGCCTGATCCCGCTCCAGAACCGCGCCGCCCTGATACCCGGCAAGGTCAATCCGCACATCGCCCGACACGAACGTTTTTCCGCCGTCCTCCGTGCGCCCGTCCAGAAAGTTCATCGAGGGGCTACCGATGAACCCCGCCACGAACAGGTTCGAAGGACGGTTGTAGATGGTCTGCGGCTCGTCCAGTTGCTGGATGACCCCGCCCTTCATCACCGCGATCCGGTCGGCAAGGGTCAGCGCTTCGATCTGGTCGTGGGTCACGTAGACCATCGTGTTCTTCAGCCGCTCGTGCAGGCGCTTGATCTCGACCCGCAACTCGGATCGCAGCTTGGCGTCCAGGTTCGACAACGGCTCGTCGAACAGGAACACATCGACATCGCGCACCAGCGCCCGCCCGATGGCGACCCGCTGGCGCTGCCCACCCGACAACGCGCCGGGCTTGCGGTCCAGCAGTGGCCCGATCTGCAAAATCTCGGCCGCCCGCGCCACCCGCTTTTCAATCTCGGCGGCGGGCATCTTGGCGTTCTTCAGGCCGAACGACAGGTTCCCCCGCACCGTCATCTGCGGATACAAGGCGTAGGATTGGAACACCATGCCGATGCCCCGCTCGCTGGGTTCCGCCCAGGTGACGTTTTTGCCCTTGATCCAGATCTGCCCGTCCGAGATATCCAGAAGCCCCGCCAGACAGTTCAGCAGCGTGGATTTACCGCAGCCTGACGGGCCCAGCAGCACGATGAATTCCCCCTCGGCCACGTCAAGGTTCATCTTCTTCAAGACTGAGACGGAACCGAAGTTCAACGTCAGGTCCTTGACTTGAATGGAATGCGTCATCTGTTCAGCCCTTCACGGCACCAGCGGCGATGCCGCGAACGAAAAGTTTCCCGGACAGGAAATAGATGATCAGCGGAACCAGCCCCGTCAGCAGCGTCGCTGCCATGTTGACGTTGTATTCCTTGACCCCCTGAACCGAGTTGACGATGTTGTTCAGCTGCACCGTCATCGGATAAAGGTCCGGCTTGGTGTAGACCACACCGAACAGGAAATCGTTCCAGATCCCGGTGACTTGCAGGATCAGCGCCACCACGAAGATCGGCAGGCTCATCGGCAGCATGATGCGGAAATAGATGCCCCAGAACCCGGCGCCATCCACCCGCGCCGCCTTGAACAACTCCTCCGGGATGGAACTGAAATAGTTGCGGAACAGCAGCGTCAGGATCGGCATCCCGAACACCGAATGCACCAGCACCAGCCCCCACAGCGTGCCATACAGCCCCATTTCCCGCAGCAGGATCACGATGGGGTACAGCATGATCTGATAGGGAATGAACGACCCGAAGATCAGGATGGTGAAGAACAGGTCCGATCCCTTGAACTTCCAGTTGATCAGCGCATAGCCGTTCACCGATGCAATCGCGATCGACAGGATCACCGACGGCACGGTGATGATCACCGAATTCCAGAAGCCGGGCGAAAGCCCGTCACAGTTCAACCCGGTGCAGGCGGTGGACCAGGCCTTGACCCATGGCTCGAACGTCACCTCCAGCGGCGGCGCAAAAATATTGCCCAGCCGTACCTCCGGCATCCCCTTCAGCGAGGTCATCACCATCACCCACAGCGGCAGGATGTAATACAGGCTGACCACGATCAGAATGCCGTACAGCATGATGTTGCGCCCGCTCAGCCGCTTGCGCGGTTTGGTCCCGCGCGGGCCGGTCATTGCAAGGCCGTCTGGCCGCGCCACGCTCGCGTCAGCCATGCTTCTTGCCTCCGAACTCCAGATAGGCCCAGGGAACCAGCACGATCAACACACTCAGCAGCATCATGGTGGAGGCAGCAAAGCCCTGCCCCAGATTTTGCGCCTGAAACATGTAGTCATAGACATACATCGCGGGCACCTGACTGGCGTTGCCCCCCGGCCCGCCCGAGGTTTGCGCCACGACAAGGTCGTAAAGCCGGATGATGCCGCTGGCCACGATCACCAGCGTGGTGATGAACACCGGTCGCATCATCGGGATGATGATCACCAGATAGGTTTTCCACGTCGGAATGCCGTCCACCCGGGCGGCCTTCCAGATATCCTCGTCAATGCCGCGCAGACCTGCCAGCATCAGGCACATCACGAACCCGGTGCCCTGCCAAAGCCCGGCGATCAGCAGGCCGTACAGCACTGTGTCGGGGTTGTTCAGCGGATCGAAGGTAAAGCTTTCCCACCCCCAGCCGCGCACGATGCCCTGAATGCCGAACTGCGGGTTCAAAATCCATTGCCAGACCAGCCCCGTCACGATGAACGACAGCGCAAAGGGGTACAGCATGATGGTGCGGAACGTATCCTCGAACCGGATCTTCTGGTCCATCAGCACGGCCAGCAGGAACCCCATCGAAATGGTGAATACCAGCGACATCACCCCGAAGAACAACAGGTTCTCGATCGACACCAGCCAGCGCGAGTTCGACCACAACCGCTCGTACTGATCCAGTCCGACCCAGCGCAACCGCGGCAACAGTTTCGAGTCCGTAAAGGAATAGATCACCGTCCAGACCGTGCCACCAAGAAAGACCACCAGCGTGGTCAGCACCATCGGAACAGCCGCAATCTTGGCGTTGATATTGTGCAACAGGCGCACTGGCTTCGCGGTCATCAAGCCCCCCTTCTGGACGTCGAGTGCACAAAGGGCCGCCCTATACCCGGGCGGCCCTCAGGATCAGACAAGCCTCAAAGGCCGGTCTTCAGGATTTCCACCCACTTGGCCTGGGCTTCGTCGGCAGGCATGTCAGACTTCCAGAACTCGACCATCAGGTCTTCGGCCTGCTTCACGACGTCCGGGCTCCACACCATGTCGCCGGTTGGCAGCAGATTGCCCGAAGCAAGGATCTCCAGACCTTTCTTCATGCAGTCGTTGGCGGCGGACAAGTCGACGTCGCCACGGATCGGCAGCGATCCCTTTTTCAGGTTGAAGGCCACCTGCACTTCGGGGCTGACCAGTTCTGCGGCCAGACGCTTCTGCGCGGCTTCCTTGTCCGGATCATCCAGCTTCGGAAAGTAGAACGCGTCGCCGCCGGTTGACAGATAGGCATTCAGGCCAAGGCCCGGCAGGCAGGTATAGTCAGTGCCCGCGACCTGATTTGCGACCTGAAACTCGCCCTGCGCCCAGTCGCCCATGATCTGGCCGCCTGCTTCGCCGGTGATGACGAGATTGGTGGCTTGGTTCCAGTCCTGAACTGTCGACTTGGCGGCCAGCTTGCGCGCCTCGGCGGCAGCGACAAAGACCGCTGCGAATTCGGGGCCGGCAGCCACATCCATGTTCTTGTCGACGTTCACTGCCTTCCAGTTGTCCAGACCGGCCACGGCGATCTGCATCGCACCAAAGGCCAGGTTTGACTGCCAGGGCTGGTTGCCCAGTGCCAGCGGGATCTTGCCGGCCGCTTCCAGTGCCGGGGCAGATGCCACGAACTCGTTCCAGTTGGTCGGAACCGGGATGCCCGCATCCGCATAGGCCTTGTTCGACAGCCACAGCCATTCCGGCGAATGGATGTTGACCGGCGCGCAATAGATTTTGCCATCAACAGTGCAGGCTTCCAGCAAGCTTGGCGGGAAGATGGTCTCTTTCCAGTTGTTGGCTTCGGCCACATCGGTCAGGTCCAGCATCAGCCCGGCTTAGACCAGTTCCAGCGCCTGCTGGCCGTGGTTGAACTGGGTGGCCCCCATCGGGTCGCCGCCGGTGATCCGGGAAATCATGATCGGGCGCGCCGTGCCGCCACCGCCAGCGATGGCTCCGTCGATCCACTTGTCGCCACCGGCGTCGAAAGCCTTGGCCAACTCGGCGACGGCAGCGGCTTCGCCGCCGCTGGTCCACCAATGCGTGACTTCAAGTTCGGTGGCCATTGCCGTCATTGGCAGGGCTACGCTCGCGCAAAGCACGGCCGTCAGTTTGGTCAGTTTCATCCGTTCCTCCCGGTTTCTAAATCGTTATAGGCAATTTCTATAACGTTATAGTTTTCGCAATCAAGGAATCTTTTCGCTTGTGAACCACCCAATCACAGGCATTGAATAGACCCTGAATCCCTGTCACAAACCACATTTCACGGGCACCTCGCACATCAATGCCGCAGCGCCGAAACACCACTGAACCGCTTCCCGCACGGGGCTTTTCGCCCCCAGGCGACGTCGGCCATTCTGCGGGTGCAGCACCGGGACAAGGCGTCGAATCACTCGCACCGCTCCACCGGTGCGCGCTGCGGATTTCAGCCCATCAGGCGGTGACCCCATGCCACTAAGCCCCGATCTCGCCAGCATCCCCCCCCCCGATTCGGAGGCCGAGCGCCCGACGCTCAAGACCATTGCCGCAGCAACGGGCCTTGCGGTTGCCACCGTCAGTCGCGCGCTGAAGGACGCCCCCGATATCGGCGAAGGCACCAAACGCCGGGTGCGCGAGGCCGCCGCCCTGCTGGGCTACCGCCCCAACCGCGCCGGGGTCCGCCTGCGCACCGGCAAGACCAACGTCATTGCACTTGTGCTGTCGACCGAAACCGACGTGATGAACCACACCTCGCGGCTGATCTATTCCATCGCGTCCGCGCTGCGCGGCACCGCCTACCACATGGTCGTCATGCCCTTCTTTCCCGATCAGGATCCGATGGAACCGATCCGCTACATCGTGGAAACCGAAAGCGCGGACGGCATCATCCTGAACCAGACCAAACCCGACGATCCCCGCATCCGCTACATGACCGAACGCGGCTTTCCCTTCGCCGCCCACGGGCGCAGCGACATGGGGATCGACCACCCCTATTTCGACTTTGACAACGAAGCCTTCAGCCGCCTCGCCGTGCGCGCCCTGGCCCAGCGCGGTCGCAAACGCCTGCTGCTGATCGCGCCCCCCCGTTCGCACATGTATGGCCGCCACATGACCACCGGCTTTTCGGACGAGGCCGCCCTGCTTGGCCTGCCGTTCGAGATTGCCGGAAAGGTCACCTCCGACAGCGGGGGCGAGGCGATAGAAGACGCCGTCGCCGCCCGCTTCATCGCCCCGAACCCGCCCGATGGCATCCTCGTCGGCTCCACCACCGCCGCAATGTCGTCGATCTCCGGGGTCGAACACACCGGCCGCATCCTTGGCCAGGATTTCGACGTGGTGGCGAAAGAGGCGATCCCGGTCTTGCGCCGCTTTCGCCGTGAAACCATCATCATCCGCGAAGATGTCGGGCGGGCGGGCGAGTTTCTGGCCCGCGCGCTGGTGGCCGAGATCGAGAAACGCGCGCCTGAAGCGAGGCAAGGCCTCGAAGTGCCGGGCAAGGTCGAATGGGGCGATGCCCCCCGTCTGGGAGGAAAGACATGAAGACAATCAAGGGCCCCGCGCTGTTTCTGGCGCAGTTCGCGGGCGATGCCGCCCCGTTCAATTCCTGGACATCCATCACCGCATGGGCCGCCGACTGCGGCTATTCTGGCGTGCAGATCCCCAGCTGGGACGGCCGCCTGTTTGATCTTGAAAAGGCTGCAACATCCAAAGGTTACTGCGATGAGTTAAAGGGAATTGCGAAGGACGCCGGCGTTGAGATCACCGAGCTGTCCACCCACCTGCAAGGCCAGCTTGTCGCTGTCCACCCCGCCTATGATACCGCGTTTGACGGCTTTGCTGCCCCTTCGGTGCGCGGCAACCCCAAGGCGCGGCAGGAGTGGGCGGTGGATCAGGTGAAAAAGGCCCTGACCGCATCGCGTAACCTCGGCCTGACCGCCCACGCCACCTTCTCCGGTGCGCTTGCGTGGCCCTACCTCTACCCTTGGCCGCAGCGCCCCGCAGGTCTGGTGGAAGAGGCGTTTGACGAGTTGGCCCGCCGCTGGCTGCCCATCCTGAACCATGCCGACGACTGCGGCATTGACCTGTGCTACGAAATCCATCCCGGCGAAGACCTGCACGACGGCATCAGCTTCGAGATGTTCCTCGACCGCGTGAAAGGTCACAGTCGCGCCAACATGCTGTACGATCCGTCACACTACGTGCTGCAACACCTTGATTACCTTGACAATATCTACATCTACTACGACCGGATCAAGATGTTCCACGTCAAGGACGCCGAACTGAACCCCACTGGCCGCCAGGGCGTCTACGGCGGCTTTCAGTCATGGATCAACCGCGCCGGCCGGTTCCGATCACTTGGCGACGGGCAGGTCGATTTCGGCGGCATCTTCTCCAAACTCACCCAATACGGCTTTGACGGCTGGGCGGTGGTCGAATGGGAATGCTGCATCAAGCACCCCGAAGACGGGGCCCGCGAAGGTGCCGCTTTCGTGGATACCCACATCATCCGCGTGACCGAAAAGGCCTTTGACGATTTCGCAGGCGCCGGAACCGACCGCGCCGCCAACCGCAAGATGCTTGGACTGGAGTAAGCCGATGGCCATCGACGCCGCCCACACCGCCCGCGCCCCCCGCCTCCGCCTTGGCATGGTCGGGGGTGGGAGGGATGCCTTCATCGGTGCAGTCCACCGGATTGCATCACGGATTGACGATCAATATGAATTGGTTGCAGGCTGTTTCTCATCCAATCCGGATAAGTCGAAAGCCTCCGGCGCCGACCTCGGCCTCGACCCCGCGCGCTGCTACGAAAGCTTCGCCGACATGGCCAGCCGCGAAGCGCGCAAGAAAGACGGCATCGACGTTGTCGCCATCGTCACCCCCAATCACATGCACGCCCCCGTGGCGATGCAGTTCCTCAAACGCGGCATCCATGTCATCTGCGACAAGCCCCTCACCGCCACCCTGGCTGAGGCGAAGAAGCTGGCCAAGGCGGCTGACGCCTCAGGCGTGGTGTTTGCGCTGACCCATAACTACACCGGCTATCCGATGATCCGGCAGGCCACGGCAATGGTCGCGGCCGGTGACCTTGGCGACCTTCGCGTCGTGCAGGTCGAATATGCGCAGGATTGGCTCAGCGAACCTGTCGACAACAAACAGGCCGATTGGCGCACCGACCCCGCCCGCTCCGGCGCGGGGGGCTCTACCGGCGATATCGGCACCCATGCCTTCAACCTGGCCAACTTCGTCACCGGCCTGTCGCTCGACACGCTGGCCGCCGACCTGACCGCCTTCGTCCCGGGCCGCCGCGTTGATGACAATGGCCATGTGATGCTGCGCTACAAGGGGGGGGCAAAGGGGATGCTGTGGTGTAGCCAGGTGGCGCCCGGCAACGAGAACTGCCTGCGCCTGCGCGTCTACGGCACCAAAGGCGGCCTTGAATGGGCGCAAGAGGATCCGAACTACCTCTGGTTCACCCCGCTTGGTCAACCCAAACGCCTGATCACCCGCGGCGGGGCCGGTTCCGGCCCCGAAGCCGCCCGCGTCAGCCGCGTGCCCCCCGGCCACCCCGAAGGCTATCTGGAAGGCTTTGCCAACATCTACATGGAGGCTGCCCGCGCCATCACCGCGCGCAAGACCGGTACGCCGCTGCCTGAAGGCACCACCTTCCCCGGCCTGAAGGAAGGGCTTGAAGGCGTGGCTTTCGTCGACGCCTGTGTCCGGTCTTCGGCCCGCAACGCCGCCTGGGTCAGCCTCAACCTGTAGCTCCGGAAAACCGGGCCGAAAAGGCTTTCCCGTCTCAAAATATCCCACGGGAGGTCCGGAGGGTGTGAAACCCTCCGGGGCCCGCCAGCCGTCGCCCGGTCAACCGCGCAGGCGCGCCCGTTCCCGCTGCAACCACAGCGCCGTCAGGATCAAGGGGGCATTCATCCCCTCGCCTGCGGCGACGACCGACATGAATTCATCAAACTCCAGCAGATGCCCGCGAATATCCTCGGCCTCCTCCGCTGCCCCAAAGACCCCGGCAGACCCGTCCGGCAGATCGCAAAGGGCCACAAACGAATACAGGTATTCGGTGACCGCGCCGGGTGTCGGATAGTACTCCGCCACCTTCTCCAGCCGCCCCAACACCAGACCGGCCTCTTCGACCGCCTCGCGCCGGGCGCTGTCTTCGGGCGTCTCGCCCGGGTCGATCCGGCCAGCAATGGCCTCCAGCTGCCAGGGCAGCGGGTCGCCCCGGCCATAGGGACCCATCCGCATCTGTTCCACCACCAGCACCCGGTCGCGCGCCGGATCATAGGGCAGCACCGTCACCGCATCCCCCGCCACAAACACCTCGCGCCGCAGGACAGGGCTCAACGTCCCGTCGAACCGACGGAACCGCAAGCGATGCTCTTCCAGCGCGAAGAAACCGGAATGCGGCATGGCAAGCGCTTCGCGCTGCACCTCGCCGGTCCCGCGTCGCACCCCGCGCCCCGGCGCCGCTGCCGCCCGCGCCCGGCTTGCCGCCGCCACTCGCAGCGAGCCGATCCTGAGCCGCACCCGATCCGCCGGCACCCTGCCAAAGCTCTCCATGATCACCTCTGCCAGTCCGGCATCCGCCGTTCCGGGTTGAGTGATGACGACACACGCGCCCTGCCCCGCGGCGAACACCCCCGGCTGCGCGGTCAGACCCATCACAGCGGCATAGAATTCAACCCGCGCGATCGCTTTTTCTGGCACGACCAGTCCATCCGATCCGTCCGCCAGACTGGCCGACACCGGCGCGACGCTTTCATCGCCTAAAATGGCACGCGCCATGGCAGAATCTGTCAGCCCGCCCGCCAACACAAACCTTGGCATCTCAGCGCCAGCGGCGGCTGGCGTTTTCGGACAGCAGACCGGCAATCGCCCCGCCCACCACCATTGCCACCATGACGCTTGGCGCCAGCAGCAGCTGCGCCTTCGCCAGCATCAGCTCAAACACCCCAAGAACGGCATCCATCGGGCCGTCATAGCGCATCTTCATCGACAAGATCACCATCTCGCGGATCGAGAACAGCAACAGCGCAAAGAACACCAGCACGATCACCGTCTTCCAGCCCGTTCCGATCGCCGCACCGTAGCCTTTGCCGACCGACCCGCCCATGACCTTCCAGCCGACAATCGCCCCGATCACCCCGACCAGTTCGCGGAAGAAACCGACGGTGCTGCCCGACGGCAAGGTCGGCACGTAGACGTTTGCCACGATCCAGCCAACAATCGCAAAGCTGAGTGCGGCCATGAGTTTAGCGCCTGTGGGCATCGCGGTCCTCTAAATGGGGCGGGTCACGGTAATCTGTGTCACGTCGCAGTTTCCACTTTGAAAGGCTCCCGCGCAAGAGGCGAGGTAGAAATCCCACATCCGCTTGAACCGGTCGTCAAACCCCTGCCGCCGGACCTCAGACCAGCGTTCGGCAAAGCTTTCGTGCCAGCGCCGCAGGGTCAGACTGTAACTCTCGCCAAATTCGATGGATCCCTTGACCCGCAGCCCGGCCTTTTCCACCTCGGCGCGTAGCACCGAAGGTGCGGGCAACATGCCGCCTGGAAAGATGTATGTCTGAATGAAATCAACGCCCCGCCGATACACCTTCCAGCGGCTGTCCGGCACCGTGATGATCTGCAACGTGGCATGGCGACCGGGCTTCAACCGCTCCCGCAGGCTGTTGAAATACACCGGCCAGTACCGCTCGCCCACCGCCTCGAACATCTCGATCGAGGCAATTCCGTCGTAACTGCCGGTCTCGTCGCGGTAATCCTGCAACTTGATGTCGACCTTGTCGCTCAGCCCCGCCTTGGCAATCCGCGCCACCGCATAGTCATACTGCGCCTGACTGATCGTCAAGGCCGTCACTTTCAACCCCCGCTCGCCCGCCGCATACTCGGCGAACCCGCCCCAGCCGCAACCGATTTCCAGCACATGATCGCCGGGATTGGCCCCCATCTGATCGACCATGCTGGCGTATTTCAGCGTCTGCGCCGCCTCCAGACTTTCCTGCCCGGTCACGAACAGCGCCGAGGAATAGGTCATTGTCTCGTCCAGCCACAGCCGGTAGAAATCATTCCCCAGATCATAGTGATGCGCGATGTTCTTTCGGGCCTGCGCCTTGGAGTTGGACAGAAACCAGAAGCGGAACTTTTCATAGGCCCGCACCAGCCGCTGCCCCGGGAACCCGTCATTCACCAGGTTGTTCGCCGGGCTTTGCACCAGATCCAGAAACGCCTGCAGATCGGGCGACGACCACCAGCCGTCCAGATAGGCATCGCAAAACCCCAGATCGCCTTCGCGCAACAGTCGCGCAAACAGGTCCGCGTTGTGGATGGTGATCTCGGCCGCGATGCCCGGGCGCGCACCTTCGATGCGAAACCTGCGGCCGTCAGGCACGACAAAATCCAGCCGCCCTTCGCCCAGCTTCCGCGCCACCTCATAGGCCGCGCCAAAATACCGGGGCAGGCCGGTCTGGCCCTTCACCGTCGTCAGAACGTCCATCGACCCTCCCCAAGGGGTTTTCGCGCTTCCGCGCACACTTTCAGATACGTGCAGCGCGCTCAAGAGTTTCGTGCCCCATATGCCGCAAGGGCACCCGCCCGTCCCTCTGCCAGATCGACCAGAGGCTTCGGGTAGGGCGCCTTGCGGTCCAGATCCCACGATCTAGGCGCGGCCTCAAAGAAAGCCAGCGCATCGCGGCCCGGCTGCGGGCTTATCTCGGCTATGAAGCGGCGGCGATAGGCGCGATCGGCATCAAACTTCTCCACTTGGGTCGCCGGATTGAAGATACGGAAATAGGGTGCTGCGTCCGGTCCGGACCCCGCCGCCCATTGCCACCCCATCGCATTCGCTGCCGGATCCCAGTCCGTCAGACAGTCTTCGAACCACGTCAGCCCCACCCGCCAATCCGTCATCAGATGCTTCGTCAGATAGCTTGCGACGATCATCCTGCCCCGGTTGTGCATCGTGCCGGTGACATACATCTCGCGCATCGCCGCATCGACGAACGGCTCGCCGGTCATGCCACGCCGCCACTGTTCGGCCGCCGGGCTATCGCCGCGCCAGGGAAAAGCGTCCCATTCCGGCTTCCAGTTCGCCCGCACGATATGCGGCGTGTGGTGGATCAGGTGGTACGAGAACTCCCGCCAGCCGATCTCGCGCAGAAAGGTCTCCGCGCCCGCCCGCCCCTCGTGCAGGGCCCGCATCCCGGCGTGCCAGACGGTGCGCACCCCGATCTCGCCATAGGTCAGGTTCTCGGAGAGACGCGAGGTGCCATTCACCCCCGGCAGATCGCGCGTAACCGGATAACGCTCCACCGGCCCGTCCAGAAATGCCGCCAGCTTGGCCAGCGCCGCGGCTTCGCCCACATGCTGATACCGGGCCACAACCTCCGCCCCGCGCTGCATCGCGGCCCCAAGATGCCAGTCATCCAGCGCTTCCGTTGCGGGCCAGACTGCCAGCCCCCGCGCCGCAGTCACCCTCGGGGCCGGTGCCGCAAGGTCCCGCCCCCGGATCGCCCGCCAATAAGGCGTGAACACCCGGTAAAACCCGCCCGCCCCGGTTTCCACTGTCCACGGCTCGTGCAACAGGTGCCCGGCAAGGCTTTTCGCCTCGACCCCAGCCGCCTTCAATCCGGCCTTCACCACGGTATCCCGCGCAACGCAAGACGGATCGTACAGCCGCGACCACCAGACCGCATCCGCCCCCGTCTCCACCACCAGCGCCTGCAAGACGTCCAGCGCCGGGCCGCGTCGCAGGGTCATCCGCAGACCGATCCCATCCAGCGCCCGTTGATACGCTGCCAGCGCCAGCCCAAGCCGCCATTTTGGTGCGGCACCTAGGGCCTCGGTCTCAGGGTCAAGGATGAACACCGGCACCAGCGGCCGCCCGGTGGCCACAGCTGCCGCCAGCATAGGCTGATCGGCCAGCCGCAGATCGCGCCGGAACCACAGGATCAATGGCGCGTCAGTCATGTATCCACCCACTCATACATCATCATACGTGCCGCGGCCTGTGCCGGATCACCCCTGCCCCTTGCTCTTTTCGCCAAAGACTCCCGCCCGGGGCACGCCCGAGCCGGTTGGCGCGGCACGCGCCAGAGGCGAGATATCATCGTGCAGGCCGCACTTCGCGGCCTGCTCCGCAAGACACCCGGTCACAGCACCCGGTCAAGCGCCGCAATCAGGCGCGTCACCTCTGCGGCAGTGGTGTAGTGCACCGACGACATCCGCAACACACCCTTGTCCAGATCAATGCCCAGCGCCGCCAGCGGCCGCACCGCGTAGAAATCGCCCGCCCAGCAGGCAATCCCCTGCCGCCCCAGCGCCTCCGACACCGGTTCCGCCGCCCCCGCCAGTTCCACCGCCACCGTCGGCGCGCGACGGGCGGCGTCGCGCGGCCCGATCAGCCGCACATCATTGCGCCCCGCCAGATAGTCCAGCAGCGGCTGGATCACCGCCACTTCCTGCGCGCGCATCAGGTCATGCACCCCCCGGTTGCGCGCCTGCGCATCACCGCCAACCCCGTGATGCGCCGCCAGCGCATCGATATAATCCGCCATCCCCGCACAGGCCGCGATCTGCGCATGATCCGGCCCCGCCGGCGTGTGCCGCTTGTACAGCGTCGCATGGTTGAAATAATGCCCCTGCCCCGGCAATTCCATCCCGAAGCCTTCGCGCAGCACCATGATCCCCTGATGCGGCCCATAGGTCTTGTAGGCCGAGAACAGATACACATCGCAGCCCAACCCCGGCACATCCGGAAATCCGTGCGGAGCATAGGAAACCCCGTCCACCACCGTCCGCGCCCCCGCCGCCCGCGCCAGCGCGCAAATCGCCGCCACATCATTGATCTCCGCAATCACGTTGGAACAATGCGGAAAGCACACCAGCCCTACCCGCCCATCCGACAGCAACCCCGCCAGCCCCGCCGGGTCCAGCGACCCCGTCTCAGGATCGACCTGCCATTCCCGCACCTCGATCCCGTCCTCCGCCAGCCGTCGCCACACGCCCGAGTTTGCCTCGTGGTCCTGGTTGGTCACCACCACCGCCCCACCCGTTCCCCGCAACCACGCCCGCACCGCCTGCGCCAGCACATAGGTGTTGGCGCTGGTCGATGGCCCGAACGACACCTCCTGTCCCGCCACGCCCATCATCGCCGCCAGCCGCGACCGCGCCTCGTCCATCTCGGCCCCGCCCGCCTGCGCCCCCGGATAGGGCCCGTAAGGCTGCACCTTGCGGTCCGTGTAGAACCGGGTCAGCCGGTCCACTACCTGACGGCACGGATAGCTTCCCCCCGCATTCTCAAAGAACGCATAGGTCGACAGCACCGGCGAGGCGAAGGCCGGAAACTGCGCCCTCACAAAGTCCAGGTCCAGCGGCATTGGAAATCTCCTTTCTTGCAGGAATGACCGCCCGCCCGGCCACCGTCAACCCGCCCCCCACAGGACCGCGATGCCGCATTTCCGGGCCAAATTCTGGCAAAGCGTCTTCCTCACAGGCTTTTGTACCGCCATCGCCGCATAAAACGGCACTTTCCCCCTTGTCGTTTCACCAACGTCGACACAATTTCTTTACACAGCCTGCCACAGCGGGCCATCTGCAACCGCGCGTCACAGCGATCACCGGGCTGGCTTGGGGAAGCCCGCCCTGAACCTTTTGAGGAGCACCCATGTCCAGAATGCGCACCCTCCTGACCGGCACAGCAACTTTGCTTGCCCTCGCCACCACCGCCCGGGCCGCCGATCCCGAGCTGACCGTTTTTGACTGGGCAGGCTGGGAAAATCCGGGCCTTTTTGCCGATTATCTCACCAAACACGGCGATGCGCCGACCTATTCTTTCTTCGGGGATGATGACGAGGCGTTCCAGAAGGTCTCGTCCGGCTTCAAGGCCGACGTCGGCCACCCCTGCTCGCAGATGGTCGTCAAATACCGCGAGGCTGACCTGATCGAGCCGTGGGACACCGCGAAAATCCCCGAATTCGCCAACATCACCCCTTCGATGCTGGAATCGCCCGTCTTCAAGGATGACACCGGCGTCTGGTTCATCCCGACCGACGGCGCCTACACCGCCATCGCCTACAATACCGATACCGTCCCCGCCGCAGACGTGGCCTCGCTCAACATCTTCAAAGACCCGAAATACGCCGGCCGCATCTCGCTGCCCGACAATACCGATGACGTCTGGTCGCTGGCCTTGCTGGCCACCGGGGTCAGCAATTGGAACGACCTGACCGAGGACCAGTTCGCCGCCGCCGCCGCCTGGCTGCGCGAAGTGCACCCCAACGTCCGCGCCTACTGGGCCGACCCGTCGGAACTGTCGCAGCTGATGGCGACCGGCGAGGTTCAACTTGCCTGGTCGTGGAATGACGCCGTCACCATCATGCGTGGCGAAGGCCTGCCCATCGCGTTCCAGCGGCAATCTGCCGAGGGCGCGGCTGCGTGGTTCTGCGGTTTCGTGAACTTCAAGGACGCGCCGGGGTCGGAAGACAAGACCTACGACTTCATCAACTCCTGGCTGCGCCACGATGCGGCCAAGGTGGTGCTGGCGGACTTCGGCTATGCCCACTCTAACATGGCCGCCATGAAAGAAATCCCCGAGGCTGATCTGGTGGCCGCCGACGTCAATCCCGTTGACACCACCCTGCTGTTCCAGACGCCACTTCCGACCGAAATGCGCGACCGCATGCTGGAGGAATTCGAGCTGATCAAGTCCGGGTTCTGATCAAGTCGGACTTCTGATCAGGGACTTCTTGCACGACAAGGACGCCCTGAGGGAAAACCCTCCGGGCGTCTTGCCTTGCGCCCCGGCAGAGGGGTGGCAGGCAGGCCGAACGCCGCTTCGTGATCAAGCTGCGGGGAACCATAACGTCCAGAGGGTGTTGGGCTTTGCATCCCTGAGTGTCCGTCAAGGGTTGAACTCGAACTGCCCGGAATCTGACGGCGTGGGAAGACAAATGTCTGAATCAGTTAAACTATTGTCGGTAGCGACGGCTGTCCCCGCGCACCGGATCGACCAGCGCGACGCCGCGACTGCCGCTCATCAGGGGTTCAGCGCACGCTATGACGATTTCGAACGCCTGGTGAAGGTCTTCGAGACGTCGGGTATCAAGGCCCGGTATCTGGTGCGCCCGCTGGAATGGTACATGACGCCGCTGGGTTGGGCTGAACGCAATGCCGCCTACCTTGAGGGCGCGCGTGATCTTTTCGTGGAGGCCGCAACCAACGCGCTTGAAGCGGCTGGCCTGACGGCGCGGCAAGTGGATACAGTCGTCACCATATCTTCTACCGGTCTGGCCACCCCCAGCCTTGACGCGCAAGTTGCCGACAAGATCGGATTTCGCAGTGATATCGAACGGGTTCCGGTCTTTGGCCTTGGCTGCGCAGGCGGGGTGACCGGGCTATCGCTCGGCGCGCGGCTAGCGCAATCCCGGCCCGGAAGCTGCGTTCTGATCGTGGCGGTGGAACTGTGTTCGGTGGCATTCCGGCTGGACAAGCTGACCAAGGAAAACATCGTTGCGTCAGCGCTTTTTGGCGACGGAGCAGCTGCATGTGTCCTGAAATCCGGCGTCGAGGGCTTGGCCTCGGTGGAAATGTCTGGCCAGCATACCTGGCCTACCACGCTCGATGTCATGGGATGGAGCGTCGATGACACCGGTCTCGGCGTGATCTTTGATCGCGCCATCCCGCCCTTCGCCGAAGCCAACATGGCCGCCGCGGTCTCCGGCATCCTCGCGCCATCCGGCCTTGCGCTTTCGGACGTCGACCGTTTCGCCTGCCACCCCGGAGGAGCGAAGGTCATCACTGCGCTGGAACGGGCCCTGTCGCTGGATCAGGGCTCGCTCGACCACGAACGCGACGTGCTGACGAACTATGGCAATATGTCAGCTCCGACTGCGCTTTTTGTGCTGGACCGGTTGATTGGTGCCGGCTTGCCGGATCGCACGCTACTGACAGCGATGGGGCCGGGCTTTACCGCGAGTTGCGTGTCGTTGCGGGCCGCGGCATGACGCCCGCCGTCTTGCTGCTGTCGCTGGTCACGCTGGGCCGGATCGCCGAGCTGTTTGTGGCCCGCCGCAACACCGCTGCGCTTCTGACACGCGGCGCGGTCGAGGTGTCGCCCGGGCACTATCCGGCCATCGTCGCGCTGCACGCGGGGTGGCTGGCAGCGCTGTGGGTCTATGGTTGGGATCAGCCCGTCATCGTGCCGTGGCTTGGCGTGTTCTTGGTCCTGCAGGTCTGCAGGGTCTGGGTACTGACCACACTTGGTCGCCGGTGGACGACACGGATCATCGTGGTGCCCGGCGAGACGCTGGTGGCGCGCGGTCCCTTCCGCTTTGTAACCCATCCCAACTATCTGGTGGTGATCGGCGAAATCGCGGTGTTGCCACTGTGTCTTGGTCTTCCGGTCGTCGCACTGGTATTCACTGTGCTGAATGCGGCGGTACTCTTTATCCGTGTAAAGGCAGAGAACTTGGGACTGATGAGCGCCCGGCGACACGCGACAGCAGGGTGACCGGAGGGGAAAAGTGTTAACACTTCCCTAATCCGCCCACCCTAACCCCTTGTTTTCCCTTACCTCACCCTCATGTCCACGCGTGGACACCCCCTCCTTGCGCCGCCCGCCCCGGGCCCCTATATTACTTCTGTCGGGGGTAACTCCGACTATGGCGATAAACGCACCTGTAATAATCGGCTCGGACCCGGGGGCGGTACCCGGCGACTCCACCAAACTCCCCGTCATTGCGGGGACACGGGGTCGAAATAGGATCGACGAACGACCAAAGAGGCCAGCTTTTGCTCGGTGAGGTACCACCGTTATCGGTCCAAAAGTACAGTTGCCAATGACAACCGTGCTCCGATGGCTCTGGCTGCGTAAGCAGTTCGATCTGTCGAAACTTAAGCCCCTGCGCTTAGCCGCGTAGGGCGGGGTTCGCAGGTACCTGGCAACAGAAACCTGCACCTTTCCCACTCGTGACGCAGATTTGCCTTGCCCTCCGTGGTGCCGTTCGCGGAAAGTCACCCGGACAGTTTTGTCCGGAGAAGACTTTGAAACATCTCTTCATTTGCCTTTTGATCGTTGGCTTTCCCGCCGCTGCCGAACCCGCAGGCATCCGTTTTGACCAGATGCCCGTGGGCTGCGAAATCCACGGCCAGTACTCCACGGGTGAGAAAGTCGTCGATATCTATGTCGGCAGGTCCGGCTCCAAGCATGTGATGAAGACCTATCAGGGACCGTCCGGCAAGAAGTTGATCCGCAGCACGATCTACTCCGCGGACGGATTGATGCTGCGCAAGGAGTGGGCGGATGGCAATTGGGAAACCTTCAAGCCTGCATCGTGTGTGAATGTTCCGGGACGCTGCATCTACACCTATCGCAACAGCGACGGGGCGAAGTCGCAGTATCAGGGTACCAACACGCAGAACGGGTCAAAGATCACCAACGAAGGCGGTTTCGTCGGCGATCCGCCCTTTGCACCGGTTATATCGACCCTTGGCCGCTTCAATCGTCAGGAGGCATATGTAGAAGGCGAAACCTCCTTCAAAGTCACGAAGTACAAAAAATGCGATGTGGCCTCTGGTTCCTGATCGCCAAAGCCTTGACCTGCCCCGCGCCAGCCCCTAACCATCCTTGCCTGGGGCCTGCGAACGCCCCGTGAGGCGTCAGCCCAAGGCTCGCATCCCTTGTAACCTTGCAACAGGATGCCCCCATGCCCGGCCCGACCCAGATCACCCCAGCCCAACTGATGCGCCTGATCGGCACCCCCGACGCGCCCGTCATCCTTGACGTTCGCATCCCCGAGGATGTCACCGCCGATCCGCGACTGATCCCCGGCAGCACGCACCTGCCCCACACCGGTTTTGACCCCGCCCCCGCGCATCTGCAAGGCCAGCGCGTCATTGTCACCTGCCTGCGTGGCCGCAAGCTTTCCGAAGGCGCGGCGGCCTTGTTGCGCGCACAGGGGATCGCGGCGGAAACACTTGAAGGTGGAACCGAGGCGTGGATTGCGGCCGGCCTGCCGATGATCCCCCTCGCTGCCCTGCCGTCGAGCAACCTGTGGGTGACCCGCCACCGGCCAAAGATCGACCGTATCGCCTGCCCATGGCTGATCCGACGCTTTGTCGATCCCGGCGCGCGCTTCCTGTTCGTGGCCCCTGCCGAAGTTCCCGACGTCGCCGACCGCTTCGCTGCGACCGCTTTCGATATCGAAGGCGTGTCTTTCAGTCACCGCGGCGAGGGCTGCACCTTTGACGCGTTGCTTGACGACTTCCAGCTGCACACAGAGGCACTCGACCGCCTTGCCCTTGTCGTCCGCGCCGCTGATACCGACCGGCATGATCTTGCCCCGCAAGCGGCCGGACTGCTGGCAATTTCGGTCGGCCTGTCACGAATGTTTCGCGACGATCTGCAACAACTTGACGCCGGAATGGCACTTTATGACGCGCTCTATCGCTGGGCCCGCGACGGCCATGATGAAGGCCACGACTGGCCGGCAGGGCGCAACATATGACGCCGACGCTGTCCGATCTGACCCGAACCTTTGCCCGCATCGGTTGTTTGTCCTTCGGCGGTCCCGCAGCGCAGATCGCCCTGATGCACCGCACCCTCATCGACGAAAAGAAGTGGGTGACCGAACCCGAATACCTGCGAGCGCTGAGCTTTTGTATGCTGCTGCCGGGACCCGAGGCGATGCAGCTTGCGACATGGATCGGCTGGCGCATGCACGGCGTCCGGGGCGGCCTGATTGCCGGGGGGCTGTTCGTGCTGCCGGGGGCGCTGATCGTCCTGATCCTGTCGATGGTCTACGCCGCATATGGCACCTTGCCCTTGGTGGCGGCGCTTTTCACCGGCGTGCAGGCCGCCGTTGTGGCCGTGGTGATCGAGGCGCTGATCCGCGTCTCGCGCCGCGCGTTGAAAACACGCAGCGCTTATGTCATTGCGCTTCTTGCCTTCCTCGGGTTGTTTTTGTTCAACGCGCCGTTCCCGTTGATCATCGCCGCCGCTGGACTGTACGGCTTTCTGACCACGCGCAACACGGCGGACCTGCCCGAGGCACCGGCTTTTTCCATCCGCGAGGCGTTGAAAACCGCGACCTTCTGGGCGGCAATCTGGCTGGCACCACTTGGCATCCTGATCTTTCTCGACACCGGGATTCTGGTGGATATCGGAGTGTTCTTCGCCAAACTTGCGCTGCTGACCTTCGGTGGTGCCTATGCCGTGCTGGCGTGGATGGCGCAGGACGTGGTGCAGGTGAAGGGCTGGCTGACGTTGCCGCAGATGATCGACGGGCTTGGTCTGGCGGAAACCACGCCCGGCCCGCTGATTCTGGTAACGGAATTCGTAGGATACATCGCCGCCCACCGCGAGGGAGGGCCGCATTTGGGCCTTGCCGCAGCGGCAATCACCCTGTGGATGACGTTCATCCCGTCGTTTCTGTTCATCTTCACCGGCGCGCCATTCATCGCCCGCCTGACCGCCATGCCCCGCCTGTCCGGGGCACTTGGCGCGATCACCGCCGCAGTGGTGGGTGTCATTGCCAACCTGTCGCTCTGGTTCGCGCTGCATGTGCTGTTCAGCACGGTTTCGACCGAAAGCTTCGGTCCGATGCGGTTCATCCTGCCAGATATCACCAGCCTGAACTTCGTTGTACTTGCCATTGGCCTTGCCTCTGGATGGCTGCTGCTGGTGCGGCATGTTCCGCTTCTGGCTGTCCTTGCCTTCTCGGCCCTCGCCTCGGCGGTCGCCACCTTTGCCTTGTGATGCAACTTTGAGCGGTGCGGCCCCTTCCCTTGGCGGGCAAATCCCCTATGCTGGCCGCCAATTAGGAAAGGGGTTCGGATGGCGCGTTCCATCGACTACGGCAATCTGATGCACCGGGCGATGCGCGGCCTGATCCAGTCCGTTCTGACCGATGTGTCGAAGAACGGCCTGCCCGGCGCGCACCACTTTTTCATCACCTTCGACACCACCCACCCCGATGTGGAAATGGCCGATTGGCTAAAGGCGCGCTACCCCGGCGAAATGACTGTCGTGATCCAGCATTGGTTCGAAAACCTTGTGGTGACTGACGCAGGATTTACCATTACCCTCAATTTCGGCAACAATCCCGAGCCGATGGTCATTCCGTTTGACGCCGTCCGCACCTTTGTCGACCCGTCCGTCGAGTTCGGCCTGCGCTTTGAGACCCATTCCGACGAAGATGACGAAGACGAAGACGACCCCGAGGTCGAGGAAGAGCCCGTCAAGCACGACGCCCAGGTGGTCAGCCTTGACCAGTTTCGCAAACAATAGCAGATGGCCAGCGACTTCGCCCTGTTCCGCAAAAGCCTGTTGCGCAACCCCCGACAGGTTTCGGCCATTGCGCCCTCCTCGGCACGCCTTGCGCGCGCCATGGCCGACGGGCTTGGGCCCCAGACCGGACGGGTGGTCGAGTTCGGCCCCGGAACCGGCAGCCTGACCCGGGCAATCCTTGCCGCCGGGGTGCCCGCCGAAAACCTGACTCTGTTCGAGCTGGACACGCACTTTGCCGACCATCTGCGTCAGGCTTTTCCCGGCACAACCTTGCACCTGACCGGGGCCAACACGGCGGCTGATCACATCGCCCCCGGTGTGGGCGCGGTGGTATCTGGCTTGCCGCTGTTGTCGATGCCCGAAGCGGTCTGCCACGATATCGTTACCGCCGCCTTCCGCATCCTGGCACCCGGCGCACCTTACATCCAGTTCACCTACGGCCCGACGCCGCCGATTCCCGCAGCCACGATCAGAGAGCTTGGCCTGAGTGCCGAAACCGGGCCGAAGATCTGGACGAACCTGCCCCCCGCCCGGGTCTACCGCTTTCGCCAGATCTGACGGTATGCGACGGTATACCGATTGATTCCTGACTGCGGCAGCGTTAGACGGAAGCCAAGATTTTGCAGGAGGCTTTGATGACCGCAACCCGCACCGAAACTGACAGCTTTGGCCCGCTCGAGGTTCCTGCTGACAAGTACTGGGGCGCGCAGACACAGCGCTCGATCATAAACTTCCCGATCGGCTGGGAAAAGCAGCCAGTGGCAATCATCCGGGCGCTGGGTGTGATCAAGAAAGCCTGTGCCCTGGTCAACATCGCGCAAGGCGACATCTCGAAAGAGTTGGGGGAGGCGATTGCCGCGGCGGCGACCGAGGTGATTGATGGCAAGTTTGATGACAACTTTCCGCTGGTGGTCTGGCAGACCGGCTCGGGCACCCAATCGAACATGAACGCCAACGAAGTGATCTCGAACCGTGCAATCGAGGTGCTGGGCGGCGTCATGGGCTCCAAAAAGCCCGTTCATCCAAACGACCACGTCAACATGGGCCAATCGTCGAACGACACCTTCCCGACGGCTATGCACGTGGCCATCGGCATGATAGCCCGCGATATCCTGCTGCCGGGGTTGAAGAAACTGCATGCGGCGCTGGTGGATAAGTCCTTGGAATTCAAGGACATCATTAAGATCGGCCGCACCCATACCCAGGATGCGACGCCTTTGACGTTGGGGCAGGAATTCTCTGGATATGCCCATCAGGTCAGCCAGGGCATCCTGCGCGTCCACAAGATCCTGCCGGAAATCTACGAACTTGCCCAAGGCGGCACCGCTGTCGGCACCGGGCTGAACACGCGGGTCGGATGGGACCGCCGTGTTGCCCACCAGATAGCCGACATCACCGGCCTGCCCTTTGTCACCGCACCGAACAAGTTCGAAGCGCTGGCGGCGCATGACGCGATGGTGATGTTTTCCGGGGCACTGAAAACCGTCGCCGTCAGCCTGTTCAAGATCGCCAACGACATGCGGCTTCTGGGCTCTGGCCCGCGCTCCGGCCTTGGCGAGCTGATCCTGCCGGAAAACGAACCCGGCAGTTCAATCATGCCGGGCAAGGTGAACCCCACGCAGGCCGAAGCGCTGACCATGGTCTGCGCGCAAGTGATGGGAAATGACGCTGGTGTCGGCTTTGCAGGCTCGCAGGGGCATTTCGAACTGAACGTCTACAACCCGATGATGTCGTACAACGTGTTGCAATCCATGCAGCTTCTGGGCGACGCGGCGGGCAGCTTCACCGACAACATGGTGGTGGGCACGCAGGCGAACATTCCTCGGATCGAGAAGCTGATGAAGGAATCGCTGATGCTGGTCACCGCGCTGGCGCCCACCATCGGCTATGACGCGGCAACCAAGGTGGCAAAGACCGCCCACAAGAACGGCACGACCCTGCGCGAGGAAGCCATCGCGCTTGGCTACGTCGACGGCGAGACGTTCGACCGCGTGGTCCGCCCCGAAGACATGATCGGGCCGAAAGGCTGATGGCAGACATCGTCAACCTTGGCCGCGTCCGCAAGGCGAAAGCCAAGGCGGACGCGCGGGCCAAGGCGGACGCAAACGCCGCAAGGCACGGCCTGACCAAGGCCGAACGGCATCGGCAGATGGCAGTTCAGGAAAAGGCAGACCGCGACCTGTCGGCCCATCAACGCGATCCCGAATGACCGCCCGGCCCGTCAAACGCTCGCTGACCCTGCGCGGCCACCGGACATCGGTCTCGTTGGAGGATGCGTTCTGGGCGGCTTTCCGCGATATCGCTGTCGCGCAGGGCCAACCGCTCAATGCCCTTGCTGCAAGAATCGACGAAACCCGTCAAGCGGACGAAGGTCTTGCGTCTGCAATCCGCGTGTTTGTCCTGCAGTACTGGATGAGCGCGAACCAGATGCCTTAGGATGCCGGTCCCTATGCTGGCTGCAAACGTCCCGACTGCGGACTAACCTGCAGCGACCTTACCCAGCGCCGTCACCAAATCGCCGTAGCCGGTGAACCGCCGCTCATAGGTCAAACCCAGCCGACGGGCGCACTCTTCGGCTTTGGCATCCAGCGCCGGATCATTCACCTGTGCCTGATAGACCAGCTTGGTATAATTGCCGAAATACATGTCGCGCAGTTGCGGATGCCGGTCCAGGCCCATCGGACGCCACACGAAGGCGTCGAACTGGCGCACCAGAAAATCGGTCAGATAAAAGGCCGTGAACTCTGTTTCGGCCCGTGCGGCGAAGGCACCGTTGCCTTCAAAGAACGAATAGCAGTGCGGGCCTTCAACCATTTCGACGCCAAGCCTCGCGCAGGCCGCCTGCAGCAGACCGCCAGTCCCGCAGTCAGCGTAGACCACAAAGATGGTCTCATAGCGCCCACGCGCTTCAACCACAGCCGCCTCGACCGCCGGGATGATCCGTTCGGGCCAGAGGTGCAGAGTGGCGGGAAGGCACTGCAGATCAAGATGCGACCAGTTGTTTGCCGACCTGAGCGCCACAATCTCATGCGCCAGAGCGCCGCATGCGATCAGCAGCACCCGCCCGGTCTGCGCGGGGGCAAGACCCTGTTCGCTCAGCGTCGCGTCATCCATGGCTGGGCCCCCAATCTGCAGACTTGGCTAGCGCCCGACGCGGGTCCAAGCCAGGATCAGACTGGCCGACACTGCGGCAAAACTTAACGCCATCAGCGGCATACCCGACCAGAGTGCAAGAAGTACTGTGCCGCCGGCGACTGCAATCACCAGAACGATAAGTCCTAGGAAGTGAGTTAGTGGCATGTTGCCTCTCCTTGCCACCAATCTGCGCTTGCCGGGCCCGTCGCGCAAGCCCTTGACCAGTCACGCTTTGGTGCGCCCTTAGCCCGCGTTCAGCTGATTGTGCTTGCGCGCGACCCATTGCTTGGCGGTTTCCACTGCCACAGCGGCATCACGACAATAGGCATCGGCGCCGATGGCCTTGCCGAATTCCTCGTTCAACGGCGCACCGCCCACAAGGATGATGTAATCCTCGCGCATGCCTTTTTCCTTCATCGTGTCGATCACGACCTTCATGTAGGGCATCGTCGTGGTCAGCAGGGCGGACATGCCAAGGATATCGGGCTTTTCTTCCTCAAGCGCCGCCAGATACTTTTCGACGGAGTTGTTGATCCCCAGATCGCGCACTTCGAAACCCGCACCCTCCATCATCATCGCAACAAGGTTCTTGCCGATGTCGTGGATATCGCCCTTCACCGTACCGATCACCATCTTGCCCATCCGCGGCGCGCCGGTTTCCACCAAGAGCGGCTTGAGAATGAACATCCCCCCCTTCATCGCATTGGCGGCCAGCAGCACTTCGGGCACGAACAGGATGCCGTCGCGGAAGTCGGCGCCGACAATGGTCATGCCCGCAACCAGCGCCTTGGTTAGGACATCATAAGGCGTCCAGCCGCGTGCGATCAGGATGTTGACCGCCTCTTCGATCTCTTCCTTCAGACCGTCGTACAGGTCGTCATGCATCTGCAGGACCAGTTCGTCATCCGACAGCTCGGACAGGATGATGTCGTCTTCGGCCATGAGATCGCTCCTTAGGGAGAAAATGCTGTAGCTTGAATGGGCTTAAAGCGACCACCCCACTTTTCGGTTAGCGACATACACCAGATGAAAGCCGACAGAAAGGTGTCGCGCACTGCAATCATCTGGCTTTTGTTCTTTGTATGTTCCATATTTGCGGAATGAACCGCTCCAGCACCCCACTTCCTCCCGGTCATCGGCTCCGCGCGCGGGGGGCGGCGACCAATGCCGCCGGTCGGTTTGAACACCAGCTGCGCGAAGGATTTGTCGATGATTGGGATATACCTGAGGATGATCGCCTGATCCGCACCGAAACGCAAATTGAACGCCCGCGGTCTGCAATCACCTACAACCGGTCGCCAGACCTGCCCTTTGACCGGTCGATCAACCCGTATCGCGGTTGCGAACACGGCTGCATCTATTGCTACGCGCGGCCCAGCCACGCCTTCCTGAACCTGTCTCCCGGCCTTGATTTCGAGACGCGCCTGATCGCCCGCCCCGGCATCGCCGAAGTGTTGGCGCAGGAATTGTCCCGGCCTGTCTACAGGGTTGCACCCATCGCCATTGGCACCAACACCGATCCCTATCAGCCCATCGACGGAACCCATGGCCTGATGCGGCAGATCCTGACCGTGCTGTCGGATTTCTGCCATCCCGTCTGGATCACCACACGCGGCACGCTGATCGAACGCGACATCGACCTTATTGCCACCATGGCCGCTGATCGCCTCGCCTCGGTCAGCATTTCGCTGACCACGCTTGACGCCGGTCTGGCCCGCAAGATGGAACCCCGCGCGCCTGCGCCCGCCCGCCGCCTTGCCATGATCCGCGCGCTTTCTGGCGCGGGCATCCCCGTGCGGGTGCAGGTCTCGCCGCTGATCCCGGCGCTGACGGATCACGAACTGGAATCGGTCCTTGAGGCGGCAGCCGAGGCGGGTGCCACCCACGCCACCTCCATCCCCCTGCGCCTGCCGCTGGAAGTGGCCACCCTGTTCCGCGACTGGATCGAGGCCACCTTCCCCGACCGCGCCGCGCGCGTGATGGGCCGGGTGCGGGAACTGCACGGGGGTCGTGACTATGACCCCGCCTTCGGGGTGCGAATGACCGGTCAAGGGATCTGGGCTGAGCTGATCAAACGCTGTCTGGACGTCGCCCGCAAACGTCTCGGGCTGACGCGGGGTCTGCCAGAGTTGCGCACCGATCTGTTCGGCGTGCCGCCAAAAGCCGGGGATCAGTTGAATTTATTCTAACAGTACAGCACGGATTTCGCAGAAGAATTCCTGACTATCCCCGCCGCCCGCGGCGTTCCCTTTTCGGCTCGCCCGACGTGTCCCCTGTCCCGTCCGAGGCCGAGGAAAACCCGCCCAGATGCACCGAAATATCGTCCAGCGTCGGGCGCAGGCCCTTTGGGCGCGTCTCCAGCGCCTGCCGCATCGCGCGCAGATGGTCGGGCATTGTGCCGCAGCAGCCCCCGATGATCCTCACCCCGGCATCGCGCGCCAGAACCGCGTATTCCGCCATCAGCTCGGGCGTGCCATCGTAATGAATATGGCCATCGTGATACTTCGGGATCCCGGCATTGCCCTTGGCGATCAGCGGGCGTTCGGTTCCGGTGGCGGCAAAGCCCAGCACGGTGCGCATCAGGTCGGACGCGCCCACCCCGCAGTTCGCCCCGAACGCAATCGGCGGGTTCGGCAACCCTTCCACCATCGCGGCCATCGCCGCCGAAGTGGTGCCCATCATCGTGCGCCCGGCGGTATCAAAGCTCATCGTGCCGCACCAGGGCATTCCCGCCAGTGCCGCCGCCTCTGCCGCCGCCTTGTATTCCTCGGGGGCCGAGATCGTCTCGACCCACAACACATCCGCGCCGCCCTCTTTCAGCCCTTCGGCCTGTTCGTGGAACATCTCCACCGCCAGCGCATGGGTCAGCGTTCCCATCGGCACGAAAATCTCGCCCGTCGGCCCCACCGATCCGGCGACCACCACCGGGCGACCCGCTGCATCGGCTATTTCGCGGCCAAGGGCGGCACCGACCCGGTTCAACTCGCGCACCCGGCCTTCGGCCTGATGCAGCTTCAGCCGGCTGGCATTGCCGCCGAAGGTGTTGGTCAGGAACAGGTCCGACCCCGCCTCCACCGCACCCCGGTACAGTTTTCGGATGTTGTCCGGCTTGTCAGTATTCCAGAACTCTGGCGGTTCCCCGGATTCCAGTCCCATGTTGAACAGATTGGTTCCCGTCGCACCGTCGGCCAGCAGCCAGTCGCGCGATGAAAGCAGTCGGGAAAGCAGATCAATCATGGTCAGGGCTCCTCGGAATTCGGCTGACATCCCCTCTGCCACGCTGCGCCGACCGTGGCAAATTCATATTCATCATTATGTCATGTGCGGGGCTTCATCTTGGCCGGTGGGCACGAGACACCGCATCGGCCAGCCCAAAGCGCAAAAGAAAACCGCGCCGCCGTGTGGCGTACGCGGTCAATTCACCCCTGAAAACTGTTCAGAGTTCGGTCATGAGTTGTGCCTTGGCCACCGGCAGCAGTTCGGCCATTTTTGCCCGCACCTCGTCGGCAGTCGCCTTCGCGCCAAGGTCGGCCACCAGCTTGCGCACCACATCTTCGATGCCAGCCTCTTCGAAATCGGCACTGACCACTTCCATTGCGTAGGCGGCAGCATCGTCGCCGGTCTTGCCCAAAAGTCCGGCCGCCCAAAGCCCGGTCAGCTTGTTGCGCCGCGCCTCGGCACGGAACTGCATTTCGCTGTCATGCGCGAATTTGCTCTCAAACGCGTTCTCGCGGTCGTCAAACGTGGTCATGGCGGCTCCCCGAAGCTGATCCTGTGTCCATATGCCTATCCAAGTGCCGCGCTGCAAGCCCCCGATCAGGACTTGCGCCAACCATAGCGCGTGGCCGACACCCGGTCCGACACCGCTGTCGTCTTGCTGTCGATCCAACCCGCGCCACGCAGCGCTTCGCGGATGCGCGTTTCAGGCAGGGCCGGACGCGGGCCCTTTGCAGTCACGCACCAGACAGGCCGACCCGCCAAATCCGGCAGCGCCGCCAACAGCCTGGCCAGCTGCGCGCCGTCCAGGACTTCGGCCACCAGGACTGCCGCGTCTGGCAGCGGCACGGTCAAACCGGCCAGCGCCTCAGCAAGGACCACATCCGTTACCGCCCAAAGGCAGCCCGCGCTCGTCGTCCGGCTGACCCCCAGCTTCTCAACCAGGGTCGGCACCGGCTTTTGCAATATCCGGCTGAGACGGAGGGCGACGTCAGCACCGACAGTCGCAACAACCAACCCGCGAATGGTTTCGATGACCAGAGTCTCTCCGTCAACCCGCACGGCACGGATCTCCGCCCTCGGCACCCGTGCCCGCACCTCGCCGCGAAGGATCACCTCGGTACTCTCGATGAGGAGGCGTCCGGCGCCCTCATCCCCCAGGTATCGGATTGCACCTTCGGCCTCGCGTCCCATCGTCACGCCTCCCTTCGCGGCCTTCGCGCCTTGCGACGGCGCTGCCCTTGCACTATAGCCGAAATCAAAGGTTGTGGGGTCTGAAACCCGTCCCCGCTGGCCCATTCATCGGAGAACGCATGGCACGGCGCAAGAAGGTCTACGAAGGCAAGGCCAAGATCCTCTACGAAGGCCCGGAACCCGGCACCCTGATTCAGTATTTCAAGGACGACAACGCCCCGACAGTCGCAGCCCCGGCCGCCCTTGAAGGCAAGGGGGTGCTGAACAATCGCCTGTCGGAATTCTTTATGACGGGTCTGAACCAGATCGGCGTGCCCACTCATTTCATCCGCCGCATCAACATGCGCGAGCAACTGGTGCGGATGGCAGAAATCATCCCGCTGGAAGTGGTTGTGCGCAACTTCTCTTCCGGTCCGATGACCGCGCGGCTTGGCATCCCCGAAGGTACGCAACTGCCCCGGCCGATCGTCGAATACTATTACAAGGACGACAAGCTGAATTCGCCCCTCGTGGCGGAAGAGCATATCGTGGCGTTCGGCTGGGCGAACCAGCAGGATCTTGACGACATCATCGCACTGGCCTTGCGGGTCAACGATTTCCTGTCCGGCGTCATGATGGGCGTGGGCATCCGCCTTGCGGATTTCCGGATCGAGGTGGGCCGGGTCTGGGAGGGCGATTACATGCGCCTGATCGTGGCGGATGAGATCAGCCCCGACAACTGCCGCCTGTGGGACATGCGCTTGCCCGAACGCCCCGACGGCTCTGTGCCCGACCCGCAGCCGATGTCGGATGTCTACACCGAACTGGCCCGCAGGCTGGGCGTCATGCCGTCCAACGTGACGCACACGACCAAGCCGACACTGATCAACTGAGCAAGCGGTTTGGCCCGCACGCCAGACCTGCTCATCCTGATTGCGAGGGCGGGTGACTTGCCCGATCTGTCCGGGCTCATTTTCGCGGGTGACCCTTGCCCCCCACCCCACCCTCCGCTAATCAACTCCCACCCAATTCCCCGGAGGCCCTGATGAAAGCCCGCGTCACTGTCATGCTGAAATCCGGCGTCCTCGATCCGCAGGGCGAGGCGGTTCGCCACGCGCTTGGGTCGCTTGGGTTTCCGGGGGTGAACGGCGTCCGGCAGGGCAAGGTGATCGAGCTTGACCTGACCGAAACCGATCAGACCGTGGCAGAGGCGTCGGTCAAGGCGATGTGCGACAAGCTGCTGGCCAATACGGTGATCGAAAGCTACCGGGTGGAAATTCTTTAACATCAGCTGCTTGCCTTCCGGGTAAGTACTAAAGGCTAGCTGACCGCGCGGACACCAGCGTTGCGGCAAACCGGCAGCTGACACGCAGGCCCCTTCCGCCCGTGCCGGGTTCAAAGCGGCACGTCGCTCCGAAAACCCCTGCAATCTCGGCAACAATTGCCGGACCAAGCCCGTAGCCTGCCGCACCTGACGGCGAAACGGGTACCATGTCTCTGCTGCCGCCTGCTGACTGCAGGTCGCGCAAGCGCGTCGGGTCCAGACCCGGCCCGTTATCCTCGACTTCAAGCAATATAGCGCCCGGCTCGTTACGGACGTGCACGGTGACCACGGCCCCACTGCCCGCATAGCGCAAGGCATTGTCGATCAGGTTGCGCAGAAGTTCCGCGCAAAGTACCGGTTCCGCTGCAACTTCGGCACGGTCAAGCCCGTCATACCCAAGGTCGATCTGACGCAAAGCGGCTTCGGGCAGCATTTCGGCCGCAATCTCGCGCGCCAGCGCGGCCAGATCGACCGGCCCAAGGCTTCGCGCCCCGGCAGCTGCATCGACCCGCGCCAGCGCCAACAGCTGTGCCAGCACCCGTTCTGCCCGCACCAGCGCGGCGTCGGCCTTTTCCAGCGCCGCGTCCGCCTGCTCAGCGGTTGGTGCCCGCCGCGCCAGTGCCACCTGCGTCCGAAGGGTGGCAAGAGGGGTGCGCAACTGATGGCTTGCATTGCCGGTGAAATGGCGCAGCGCAGCCAGTGCCGCCTCCAACCGGCCCATGAAAGAGTTGACCGCCGCCGCCAGCGGGACCGCTTCCAGCGGAACGTCGGCTGTAAGGGGGCGCAGATCATCCGGCGTGCGTTCGGCAATTGCGGCCCCCAACCGATCCAGTGGGCGAAAGGCCAGTGTCACTGCGAGCCAGACGATAGCAACGGTGCACAGCATGAGAACCAGAATCCGCACAGCCGATCGGATCAGAATCCGCCGCGCCAGTTCCGTCCGTGCAAGCGTCGATTCCGCCACGGTGACCGAAAACGCAACCGCCTCGGCGCCTGTCGACAGGCGGCGGACCAGCGTGGCGCTGCGAATCGGGACTGCCCCGAAGACCCCGTCGGCGAACCCCAGCCCCTCGTCGTTCACCGGTATCACCGCCAACGCTTCGTAACCGGTCAGAAACGTTCCCACCGGCGCATCCACCCAGTAGAACACCTGATCCTCTGCAGCGGACGCCAGCATCTCCAGCGCCGCAAAGGGGATGTCGACCTCCAGCCCGCCGCCCTCGTCCACTGTCACCCGTTCCGCAATCGCCAGCGCCGATCCTTCCAGCACCCGGTCCGACAGCCCTTGCGCGGTCCGCACCGCCTCGCGCCAGGTGTCGGCCAGCGCAAGGATGCCAAGCGCGGCGGTGGCAAGCGTCAGCCACAGCAGCAGTCTGCGCCGCAGCGAATAGCTGGTCATGCCCCGTCCGCCGGCTTTTCCAGAAGATACCCAAGCCCGCGTGCCGTGCGCAGGTTCAGCCCGAAAGGCGCGATCCGCCGCCTGAGACGTGAGACATATTGCTCGATGGCGTTATCCGACAGCAGATCGTCCAGCGAGGTCAGCGACTGCACGATGGCCTCTTTCGTCACCACCTTGCCGGCCCTGAGGAAGAACAGCTCCAGCAGGGCACGCTCGCGGGGCGGCAGATCCAGTGCGGCACCGTCAGCGGCGAACTGGCGCGTTGTCAGGTCCAGCGTCATGTCGCCCAGCCGCACCAGCGCGGATTTCAACCCCGCCTGCCTGCGCAGAAGTGACCGCACCCGCGCCTCGAACTCGCGCACATCGAAGGGTTTGGTCATGTAGTCGTCCGCCCCGAGGTCGAGGCCCCGTACCCGCTCTTCGGCCGAGCCGCGTGCGGTCAGGATCATCACCGCGGGCGACGGGGTGCGCGACCGGATGCGGCGCAGGAGGCTGAGGCCGTCAAGACCGGGGAGGTTCAGATCAAGGATCACCAGCTCGATCTGTTCGGCCCGCGGCAGCGCCTCGGCGGACAGGCCGTCGTGGGCGCAGTCGACGGCATGGCCTGACCCGACCAGCAGGGCGGTCAGCGCCTCGGCCAGCGGCAGATCATCCTCGACCAGCAAAAGGCGCATCTTGTAGGCCCCCTTCCCCCGTCCAACCCTAGGCATCTGGAGCAAGCGGGGCAACAGACGTGTCCACGCGTGGACAAAATCTGGGGTGAACTCTTTCAATGGGTTACGAATCTGAATTCAGTATCTGTTAAGGTTTGAGTGGCGCAGAAGCCGCGTGCCGACGGGATGTGAGCGCGCGATAACCGGCAGAACGACCCGCCGCGTCGGACACCGGAGGTTGAGAAATCCGGCCGCATCGGGCAGTCTTGCCGTCATGTGGCGGTACGCTCTCAGTCTTGCGACCCTGATCCTGCCCGGCCCGGCGCAGGCGGAGGTGTTTCTCTATCCGACTGAAGGCACACAGACGGGCGAACTGGTGATCTATTCCACGCTGGATGAACCGCTGGCAGGGCCGCTGATCGCGGCATTTCAGGCGGCAAACCCCGGGGTTGCGGTGCGCTATGATGACCTGCTGGCGACAGAGATCGCGGCGCGTGTTGTCGCGGAGACCGACGCCGGGCAGGCAACGGCGGACTTTGCCTTTTCCTCGGCCATGGACCTTCAGGTCAAGCTGGCCAATGACGGCTATGCTCAGGCGGTGACGGTGCCGGAGGCCGAACGCTGGCCGGATTGGGCGAACTGGCGCGATACCGCCTTTGCACTGACCTACGAGCCCGGCGTGCTGGTGTGGCACAAGCCTTCGTTTCCGCAAGGCCCGCCGCAATCGCGGCTGGAGGTGATCGACTGGCTGGCCACCCCGGCCGCACGGGGCCGCATCGGCACCTATGATGTGAGCCGGTCAGCCGTAGGGTATCTTTATCTGGCCCGCGATGCCGAACATTTCGCCGACATCTGGTCACTGGTGGCCGCCATGGGCGGGGCGGGGCTGCAAACTTTTCCGACCAGTCAGGAGATCATCGACCGGGTGGCCGACGGGCGGCTGGCGCTGGGTTACAACATCCTTGGCTCTTATGCCGACGATTGGGCGCGGCGGAAACCCGATCTGGGAATCGTGCTGTTGAAGGATTTCACCGTGGTGGTCAGCCGGGTCGGTCTGGTGCCGCGCGCCGCCGGGCGGCCGGACCTTGGCACCGCCTTTCTGGCCTTTCTGATGGGGCGCGAAGGGCAGACGCTGATGGCCGACAAGCTGCGTCTGGCAGCGGTGTCGCTGGAGGTGTCGGTGGAAAACTCGGCCCTTGCCATGCAGGCAGAGCTGGGTGACCAGCTGCGCCCGGTGCCGGTCAGCCCGGGACTGCTGGCCTATCTTGACCAGTCAAAGCGCGCACGGATTCTGGCGCGGTGGGAAAAGGCGTTGGGGCGGTAGGGTCGCGGCGGCCTGCAGCACCCGTCTGGGCATCACCTGTCCAGCTGACATCCGGCCCACAAGAATGACCGGCGACGTCTGAACGCCGTCTTGAGGCGCAGTCGCCAGATCAGTCGCAAGCCCTTGGCCCGGAACAAGGGCGCGGCCCTATGCTGTGACGAAATGGGGTTCCCATCATGGAGCAGGACGCACAGTCCATCTGCACGCCCGATGGCCTGCGGCACCCCTTGTCGGCCCGCGCGCAGCGTGACACCGTTCCGGGATGCGGTTCCGCCCCACACTCGTTTTCATCTGTCTTCTGCACGCCCTGCCCTGCCGGGCCGACACCTTTTCGATCAAGGAAATCTCTTATGCCGAGATCGAGGACTTCGTGCCCGACGCCATCGACTTCGAGACGCTTGGCCAGCCACCGGCGGATGGTGTTCTGGCCTATCCGGGGGTGACGTTCGGCGAGCGGTTTTACGGGCAGACACTGCGGGTAAAGCAGGATGACGGGTTGGTCTGGCATGAGGTTCTGGATCACAAGGTCCCGGCAGCGCCCTTGCGCCCGCAGGCCGGTGCAGGCGGCCAGAACCTTGCCATCCGGCCGGACGCGCATTGGGGATCGCTGGCCTTGCATCCGTTGGGCCCGGATCCCGGGCGCAATCTGGGCACCGGGGCGCTGGCGATCCGGTTCGATCCGCCGGTCTGTTTTCTGGCTTTCCGGACCGGGATCGACGGGATGTCGCGCCATGGGAACGTCAACAACACCATCCTGCGCGGCCGCGCCGAGGGGTCATTGAACATCCGCTTTTACAACGCCGAGGGGGGCCAGCTGGCCTCGTTCATGCGGTCCTACAATCCCGAGGGCGCGGTGGCGCTTGGCTATATGCAGGCCGGTCAGGCAGAGGCGCAGATTGCCGGGGTCTTTCTGCAGAACCTTGACCTTGGCGGGATCGCCATCGACGATCTGCGCTTTGATCCGTTGTGCCCGCTGAAGCTGTTCTAGCCCGCCCAAGACGGTGAAAGCGCGGGGATGACCGGCTTGACCGGTCCGGATCGGCGGGTGCTCGCTTTGCCTTGTCAGCTTGCTGACAGGTTTTTGTGTTGGATTGCAGGGATGGGATGACGCGAGGAGGCGTCACCCGCACTGATCCGGCACATCTGCGTGCCATGGGAGGAGACTGACATGAAACACGCCCTTTTCGGCGCGGCGTTTGCCGTGGCCGCCGCGACCGCAGCCTTTGCGGAAGATTACATGATCATGGCCCCGGCCGCCCCCGGTGGCGGCTGGGATTCGACGGCCCGCACCCTTCAGGAAGTGATGGTCGCCGAAGGTATCGCGGGCAACGTGCAGGTGCAGAACGTGCCGGGCGCGGGTGGCACTGTGGGTCTGGCGCAGTTCGCGTCGGCGGCAGCGGGAGATCCGTCGCAGCTGATCGTCGGCGGGTATGTGATGGTCGGCGCGATCCTGACCAACGCCTCGCCGGTGTCGCTGGCCGATGTGACGCCGATTGCGCGGCTGACCGGCGAGGCGGTGGCGATTGCGGTGCCCGCGGCGTCAGAGTTGCAGACAATTCAGGACCTTGTCGAGAAGATGAAGGCCGATCCGGGGTCGGTGTCCTGGGCGGGCGGGTCTGCGGGCGGGGTGGACCATATCACCGTGGGGCTGCTGGCCAAGGCGGCGGGCGTCGATCCGACCAAGATCAACTACGTCGCCTTTTCGGGTGGCGGCGAGGCGCTGGCGGCGATCCTGGGCAATCAGGTGACGGCTGGTATTTCCGGCGTGGGGGAATTCCTTCCACAGGTCGAGGCCGGGACGATGCGCATCCTTGCGGTGTCGACGGCCGAGAAATGGGCCGGCACCGATGCGCCGACGCTGATTGAGTCTGGCTATGACGTCAACGTGCAGAACTGGCGGATGATTGCCGCAGCACCCGGCCTGACGGACGAGCAGAAGGCGGCCGTGACGGCGGACATCGACAAGCTGGCGAATTCGACCGGCTGGAAAACCGCGCTGGAGACCAAGGGCTGGGCCAACACCTACCTGTCGGGCGCCGATTTCGACGCGCAGCTGGCGACCGAGATTGCGGCGACGACGGCAATCCTCAAGGAAATCGGTCTGGTGAAATGACCGGGAAAACCGGAACTGGACGCCGCCCCGATGGGGCGGCGTTCATCATCGCGGGGCTGCTGGCGGTGTTTGGGGCGATCCTGCTGTGGGATGCCGCCCGCATCCCCGAAACCGGCGGCTATGCCGGGATCGGGCCCGCCGCGATGCCGCGTCTGGTGGGTCTGGTCCTGATCGTGCTGGCGGGTCTGACGGCGCTTGGCGGGTTCAGGGGTCGGCTGGCCGATGTGCCCCGGCAGAACCCGGTGGCGCTGTTGTGGATCGGGGGCGGGCTGGCGGCGCAGATCGCCCTGCTGCATGTCGTGGGCTTTTCGGTGGCGACGGGCCTGCTGTTCGCCGCGACCGCCGCTGCATTTGGCAAGCGCAATCTGGCGCTTACCCTGCCGGTGGGGATCGTGTTGGCATTCTTTATCTACGGCATCTTTGACCGGCTGTTGCAGTTGAACCTGCCGGGCGGCGTTCTTGAAACCCTGATCTGGGGCGGCTGAGATGAGCACATTCGAGTTCCTGCTGCAGGGCCTTGGTACGGCGATGCAGCCGATGATCCTGATGTACGCGCTGATCGGCGTGACGCTGGGCACCGCCGTCGGCGTGTTGCCGGGAATCGGTCCGGCGCTGACGGTGGCGCTGTTGTTGCCGGCCACCTACGGGCTGGACCCGGCGGGGTCGCTGATCATGTTTGCGGGCATCTATTACGGTGGGATGTACGGCGGATCGACCACCTCGATCCTGCTGAACACGCCCGGCGAAAGTGCGTCGATCGTCACCGCGCTGGAGGGCAACCGCATGGCGCGCGCCGGGCGCGGCGGCCCGGCGCTGGCCACTGCGGCCATCGGGTCTTTCGTGGCGGGGCTGCTGGCGACGCTGGCGCTGGCCTTCCTTGCGCCGCAGATCGTCAAGCTGGCGCTGGTGTTCGGCCCGCGTGAGTACTTCGCGCTGATGCTGCTGGCCTTTGTGACGGTGTCGGCGGCGTTCGGAGAGTCTACGCTGAAGGGAATCACCTCGCTGTTCATCGGGTTGGGCCTTGCGGTCGTCGGCATCGACGGGCTGACCGGGCAGGCGCGGATGTCGTTCGGCGTGCCGCAACTGCTGGACGGGGTGGAGGTAACCACACTGGCGGTTGCGATGTTTGCGCTGGGAGAGGCGCTGTTCGTATCGGCCCAAGGCGGCGGCGGGGATGACAGGGTGCAGGACATTCGCGGGTCGGTCCGCATGACCAAGGCGGATTGGAAACGGTCCTGGCCCGCCTGGCTGCGCGGATCGGCCATCGGCTTTCCCATCGGGGCGATGCCCGCAGGCGGGGCCGATATTGCCAGTTTCCTGTCCTACGGCACCGAGAAGCGCATGTCGAAATACCCCGAGGAATTCGGCCACGGCGCAATCGAGGGCGTCGCGGGGCCGGAGGCTGCCAACAACGCCGCCGCAGCGGGCACGCTGGTGCCGCTGTTGACGTTGGGCCTGCCGACCACGGCCACGGCGGCCATCATGCTGGCGGGCTTCCAGCAATTCGGGCTGCAACCGGGCCCGCTACTGTTTGCCACGGCGCCGGAACTGGTCTGGGGGCTGATCGCCAGCCTGCTGATTGCCAACGTGATGCTGCTGGTGCTGAACCTGCCGCTGATCCGGTTCTGGGTCCTGCTGCTGCGCATCCCGCGCCCGTGGCTTTATGCCGGTATTCTGATGTTTGCCACGCTGGGCACCATCGGGGTCAATCCGTCATCGGTGGAACTGACCATGCTCGCCCTGTTCGGCTTTCTGGGCTACGGCATGCGGCTGTTCGGCTATCCCATCGCGCCGGTCGTCGTGGGAATGATCCTTGGCCCGATGGCCGAGGCGCAGTTGCGCCGGGCGCTGGCCATTGCACAGGGCGACTGGACGACGCTGGTGTCCACCCCCCTGTCCGCAATCCTGATCGGCATCGCCGCGCTGGCACTGATCGTGCCGATGATCCTGCGGCTGCGCGGGCGGGGCGCGGTGCTGGCACAGATCGCGGGGGATGAGGATTAACACTGTCGTCACGTAGGATGGGCAATATTGCCCATCTTACCGTGGCATCACCCGCAGCCATATCCCGTCACGCGCCCGCACTGTCAGGTGCGCGACGGGGACCGGCACCTTGCCCTCGACAGCCACGAACCGGAACGCCCGGACCAGATGGGCCAGCAACAGCACCCCCTCCAGCATCGCAAAGCCCGCACCGGGGCAGACGCGCGGGCCGCTGGAGAACGGCAGATATCCGGCGCGGGCGCTTTCGCGGGCGGCCTCGGTCTGCCAGCGGTCGGGGTCGAACGCATCGGGGGTGGCCCAGATCCGGTCATGCCGGTGCAGATGCCAGGGGCTGATCACCACCTGAGCGCCGGGGCGGATTTGCCGCCCGCGAAAATCCTCCTGCTGCAGGTTCTGGCGCACCATCATCGGCACCGGCGGATAGAGTCGCAGGGTTTCGCGGAACACGTCACGGGTAAAGCGCAGGGTGCTGACGGTGCCGAAGGTTGGAGCGAGTCCGGCGGCTTCGGCTGCCACCCGGTCCTGCGCGTCCGGATGCGTCGCCAGCAGATACAGCGCCCATGCCAGAGCCGAGGCACTGGTCTCATGCCCGGCCAGAAAGAAGATCGCCACCTGATCGACCATTTCGGTGGTGCCGAACGCGACACCGGTCACCGGATCGGGCGTGGTCATGATCTTGGTGGCAAAATCGGCGGGGGCGCTGCCATCGGCAATCGCCTTGGCCCGGGCGGCAGTAAGACGGGTGATCAAGCCCCGGATGACCCGGGCGGACCGGGTTGTGGCCCGCCGGTGCAGGCGCGGCATCCAGCGCGGCAGCGGCAGAAAGGCGGCAAGGTTCAGGATCGGCTGGCTGCGCTGATAGGCGCGGAATTCGTGGAACACGGCTTGCGCGGTCGCGTCTTCGATGGGGATGGAAAACAGCGTGCGAAAGATCACATCCGCCGCGGCGTGGCTGGCGGCCAGTTCCACCTCGGTCTCGCCGGGGCGCTGGCGGGCGACCGCAGCCTCGGCCGCAGCCCAGATCGCGGGAAACGCTTCGCGCAGGCGACCGCCCTCGAACGCGGGGTCGATGATGCGGCGCTGGTGCAGCCATTCCGCGCCATTGGTCACAAAAACCGACCGGCCCAACAGCGGGGCCAGACCTTCGGTCACCCGGGCGGATTTCGGGAAATCGGCGGGGCGTTCATCCAGCACGCGGCGCACCAGGGCCGGGTCATTGCACAGATAGCTGCGAAAGAACGGCGTGCGAAACTCTGCCATCCAGGCGTGGTACAGCCGCGCGGGCTGGGCCGACAGGATATCGCTGCGAAACAGGCGCAGGTAACCCCAGAGCGACACCCGGTCCGGCCGGGACTTGGGCTTTGGCGGGGTCATCCGACGCTCCGGTACGGGTTCAGCGGGCGGGTGATCCGGCTTTGCGAATGCGCGCGTCCCCGGTAGCGGTCGGCCAGCGTCACCGGCCCGGCGGTGATGCGGAAATAGTCGTAATCGCCAGGACGATCAAAAGCACAAAGATACTGGAAATGCAGCCGGAAGAACCGCCAGCGCAAGGCGCGCCATCGCTCCGGGCTGAGGGTGCGGGTGAAGGCTGCCGAGATCACCAGCGGCCAGCGCTGGTGTGCAGGGGCCACGCCGGTCACTGCAACCGGATCGCACAGCGCGAAGGTGCAGCCGTCGCCGGGGGCCGTCACATCGACCCAGGTCAGCGCGTCGCTGGTGGACAGGCAGGCCAGATCGGCGCGCAGCCGCCCGGCGCGCGGCAGGAAAGAGACCATGGGCACCACCTGACCCAGCGTCAGAAGGCCAAGGGCGGGGCTGCGTCCGGTTTCAGTTTCGGGAAGCCCGTCGCGGATCAGATCGGCCAGCACCGAAACGCCCAGATGCGCGCCCGAAGAGTGGCCGACGATCAGAACCTCGTCCACATCGGTGGCGAGTGCCGCCCTGATCCAGGCGCGAAAGTCGCCCAGCCGCGCTTCCAGCGTTGCCGGGTAAGCGCCGTTCTCAATGGCGGTGAAGGCATAGTCGTGCATCAGGTAATAGACGAACAGGCGCCGGTCGATGCGGCGGAACAGCTGCAAGATGGCCCAGAAGGCCAGCGCGGCCGCCACCCATCCGGTGCCCCATGGCAGACGTCCGGTCAGCCGCAGCACCGCCCAGCCCGCCCCCAGCGCCACCAGCCCTTGCACAACAAGAAGGATCGCCGGGTACAGCGCCGCAATCATCGGCCCCTTGCGCAAGCGGATCAGCCGCCACAGCGCCCCCGACGCCGCATAGACCCAGGCGGTTCTGAGCAAGAGCAGGTAGGTGCCAGGAATCCCACGGTCCATCGAGCCTTGCACGATGTCCGACCAGACCAGCACTTCGATCTCGGCCTCTGCGGCTGCGCCCATTGTCGCGGCAACGCGCCAGCCCGCAACACCTTGCCTGCGGGGAAGAAGGGTGAGGGTATATCCGGAAATCGCGGCCTGCGCTGCCCCTTCACGACGGTAAAGCTCGCGGTAGCGGCGGGGCGGAAAGGGATCGTAGCCGGGAATGTAAAACACCTTGCGGCGAAAGACCTTCGCCGCGACCGTCCCGTCCTGCGCCCCCGGTTGCGTCATTGCCGTCACGTGCATCCTGCCCTTTCGTCACGGCCATGTTAACCGGACGCGGGCCGGATAGAAGGGGGATCAGCCGGGAAGTGGCAGCCCGAGCGCATCATAGGTTTCCAGCATCCAGTAACTGAAATCGGTAAAGGCACCGGAAACGAGGGCCAGCCCGACAACCAGCAACAGCACACCCATGCAGCGTTCGATCAGCTTCATGTGGCGTTTCAGCTTTGTCATCAAGACCATTGATCTTTCAACAAAAATCGCCGCCAGAAAGAACGGCAGCCCCAGACCCAGCGCGTAGATACCAAGCAGCAAGGTCCCCCGCTCGGTGCTGCCTTCTTGTGCGGCGAGGCTGAGGATCGCGCCCAGTTGCGGCCCGATACACGGGGTCCAGCCAAAGGCGAACGCCAGGCCCAGCACATAGGCCCCGAAGGCCGAGCCGCCCTTGTCGCCCGCATCCAGCCGCGCCTCGCGGTCAAGGATCGGGATGCGGAACACGCCCAGAAAGTGCAACCCGAACACGATGACCACCACGCCGGACGCCTTGGCCAGGAGGTCCTGATTTTGCAGCACGAAGGCCCCGAACGCCGATGCAGTGAAGCCCAGGATCAGGAAAACCGTCGAAAGCCCCATGACGAAGAACAAGGCGGGCACGATCACCCTGCGTCGCGCGGTCCCGGTGCCGGTCATCTCGCCCATGCTGATGCCACCCATATAGGCCAGATAGGGCGGCACGATCGGCAGCACGCAGGGGCTGAGGAATGACAGGATGCCGGCCACAAGTGCCACCGCCATTGCGGGCAAAAGGGCCGCGTCGATAATCTCGATTCCGAACATGGGCACTCCTCTGCCACTGGCATAGCGGCTTTGAGGGGCCGCGTCACCGGGGTGTTGCGTCACTTCGCCGTGGCCCGGCTGTAACGAACCCGGTGCTTTCGGCTGGCGTCGGAGCCTCCGGCGGGGATACTTGAGCCAAGATGAAAGGTCTGGGGATGGATTGGGACGAACTGCTGGATTGTGAGGGGATGCTCTGCCCTTTGCCGGTCTTGAAGGCGCGCAAACGGCTGATGGCCATGACGCCGGGTCAGGTGCTGTGCCTGCGCGCAACCGATCCGATGGCGGCGGTGGACCTGCCCCATTTCTGTGCCACCAGCGGGCACCAGTTTCTGGAAACGGGAACAGACGGGGCGGTCAGCCTGTATTTCATCGGTTGCAAAAGTTAGGGCGGCGGGTTTCCCCACCGCCCCAAAGTCTTAGCGACCGAGCGACCACCAGCCCTTTTTGCGGGGCTTGGCCGGGCCTTCGGTAACACCCGCAGGGTCCGGCACAGGTTCTGGCACTGCGTCAAACGCGGCTTCTGCCGGGTCGGGCACGACGGTCTGCGCCACGTCCTGCAGGCCGGGATCGGGTTGCAGCGCCGGAAGGTCGGTAACGGGTTCGGCCTTCGGCTTTGCGCTGCGGCTGCGCGACGGTTTCTTGACCGGTTCCGGACCTGCGTCCGGGGCCGCAACCTGAGCTGCCTCGACCACCGGTTCAGCGGCGACCTTGGCCTTTGCAGGCCGCCGTCCCCGGGCAGGTTTTGCCTCGGCCGCCGGTTCGACGACGGGTGCGGCGGCGACGTCTTCGGCAACCACTGCTTCTGCCACCACCGCAACGGGCGCGGTCACAGCGTCGGACGCTGCGGGTGCGATGTCGGCCTTGCCGCCGCGCGGTCTGCGGACGCGTTTGCGGGCCGGTTTCGCCGCATCCCCTGCGGGAGCGTCGTCTGCTGCCGCATCATCGGGTGCCGCATCGGTCGCCACGCTTTCGCCCTCGACTGCGCCGTCGATTGGGCCGTCGATTGGGCCGTCGACCCCGCCTTCACGGACTCCACCCCGCCGACGCCGACGCCGACGGCGCTTTTTCTTGCCATCACCGCGCGCGTCATCCTCGGGCTGGCCGGGACGGGCCTCGGTCGCGTCTGCCGCGTCATCCTCGTCGGCTTCGGCTTCGACGTCTTCGACGTCTTCGTCTTCCATCACCTCGTCGACGTAATCTTCGTCCTCGTCGACCGGAGCGCCCATCAGGCTGGCATTGCCCGAGATCGCGGTCGCCACATCAGGCACGATGCGCAGCGCGGTCTTGAACTTTTCGATGGAGTGATCGGGGCTGATCATCGTCGGGTCGGCCTCAACGCGCACCGACATCCCGTAGCGCGCCTCGATCAGCGCAATGTGTTCGCGCTTGTTGTTGATCAGGTAGTTGACGATGCCGATCGGCGCTTTCAGCAGCACCTCTTTGCTGCGCTTGCGCGTGCCCTCTTCCTCCAGCGCGCGCAGCACCTGCAGCGCCATGCTGTCGTCCGAGCGGATCAGCCCGGTGCCGTGGCAATGCGCGCAAGGCTGGGTCGTGCTTTCCAGCATACCGGGGCGCAACCGCTGACGGCTCATCTCCATCAGGCCGAAACCGGAAATCCGGCCGACCTGAATGCGGGCGCGGTCGGTTTTCAGCTTGTCCTTCAGGCGCTTTTCGACGGCGGCGTTGTTCTTGCGCTCTTCCATGTCGATGTAGTCGATGACGATCAGACCGGCCAGATCGCGCAGCCGCAGCTGGCGGGCCACCTCGTCGGACGCCTCAAGGTTGGTCTTCAGCGCCGTTTCCTCGATCGAGCCTTCCTTGGTGGCCCGACCGGAGTTCACGTCGATGGCCACCAGCGCCTCGGTGATGCCGATCACGATGTAGCCGCCGGATTTCAGCTGCACCACCGGGTTGAACATGCCGCCGAGGTAGCTTTCGACCTGGAACTTGGCGAACAGCGGCACCGGATCCTGATAGCGCACCACCTGTTTGGCGTGGCTTGGCATGATCATGCGCATGAAATCCTTGGCGGTGCGGTAGCCCGCCTCGCCTTCGACCAACACTTCGTCGATCTCGCGGCTGTAAAGATCGCGGATCGAGCGTTTGATCAGGTTGCCTTCCTCATAGATCGCCGCCGGAGCGATTGATTTCAGCGTCAGTTCGCGGATCTGTTCCCACAGGCGCATCAGATATTCGTAGTCGCGCTTGATTTCCGGCTTGGTGCGTTTGGCCCCTGCCGTGCGGATGATCAGACCGGCGCCGTCCGGCAGTTCGATCTCTTGCGCGATTTCCTTCAGCTTCTTGCGGTCGGCAGCGATGGTGATCTTGCGGGAAATCCCGCCGCCGCGCGCGGTATTGGGCATCAGCACGCAATAGCGACCGGCGAGGCTGAGATAGGTCGTCAGCGCGGCCCCCTTGTTGCCGCGTTCTTCTTTGACCACCTGCACCAGCATGATCTGGCGGACCTTGACCACTTCCTGGATCTTGTAGCGCCGGGCGCGCGGACGGCGCGGGGCGTTGATTTCCTCGGACACGTCCTCGTCGGCAACCGATTCAATCTCGTCATCGGTCTCGCTGGCGTGGTCCATCGCGCGGTAGGGGGTTTCGGTCGCGCCATTTTCGTCGGTCGCGTGGCCGTTGCCGTGGTCATGAGCGTGATCGTGCGCAGCGGTGGCATCGACCAGCGTACCCTGACCATCCTCCTCGCCAAGATCGACAACATCCATGCCGCTTGGCCCTTCGGCCACAGCGTCATCCGATTTCACCGCTTCGGCCTGGACCTGCGGGCGCGGCGTGCGGCGGCGGGTGCGGTGGTTGTCTTCTTCTTCTTCGGCGCGCGCCATGGCGCGCTCTTCCTCGATCAGGGCTTTGCGGTCCGCGACGGGGATCTGGTAATAGTCGGGGTGGATTTCGGCGAAAGCCAGAAACCCGTGCCGGTTGCCGCCATATTCTACAAAGGCCGCCTGAAGCGAAGGCTCCACCCGGGTCACTTTGGCGAGATAGATGTTTCCAGCAAGTTGGCGTTTGTTGACGGTCTCGAAGTCGAACTCTTCAACCTTGTTTCCGTCTACCACCACAACGCGAGTTTCCTCGGCATGGGTGGCGTCGATCAGCATCTTTTTGGCCATTTTGTTCCAATGCGCCCGGCCTGCCAATGGCACCGCCGGGAGAGGCCCCCGGTGGATGATCAACAGGGAAAGGGCGGCTTGTTCGGGCGGACGCGCGCAACGCAAATGGGCGGGCCGTGCCCGGTGGGCACCCCTCGCCGTCTTTTGCCGATGTCGCTCGCATCATCGCGGTTCACGTCAGGGCAACCTTGCAGCCACCCGCCTAATAAATCCCGCATCGTCAATGACTTGGCGGGAAATTTCTAGCCTTTCGGCCGATCCGACTACGATACAGGCGGCACACATCGGGCCTTGGTCCTGCATCACAGAGAATTCTTCCGCAAAGGCACAACCTCCGCGTCTGGGGACACTAGCGGCAAAGCCGGTGTCAGGGCAATGACCAATTTCACCGGATGGTTACAATCCAACGCATGGGCTGGCGACGCGCAGCGTGACGGCAAGGTCAAGCCGCGCCTCGCAAGCCCTTGCAATCATGTGTATTCGCCGCGCGTCAGCCCGTACTTGGCCATCTTTTCGTTCAGGGTGCGGCGCGGCAGGCACAGCTCTTCCATCACCGCGACGATGGAGCCCTTGTGGCGCCGCATCGTATTGTCGATCAGCATCCGCTCGAACGCCTCGACATAGTCTTTCAGCGGCTTGCCTTCGGTGGTCAGGGCCGGGCCAGAGGCTTCGTTGTCTGCCATCAGCAGGCTGGCAATCGACCCCGATCCGCGCCGGTTTTGCAACACGGCGCGTTCGGCAATATTCACCAGCTGGCGCACGTTGCCGGGCCACGGGGCTTGCAACAGTTGAGCCGCCTCTTGCGCCGTCACCTGCGGGGCGTCGCAGCCGTATTCTTCGGCGAACTGCTCGCTCATCCGGGTGAACAGTTGCAGGATATCCTCGCCACGCGACCGCAAGGGGGGCAGCAGGATCGTCATCGCCCCCAGCCGGTAGAACAGGTCGGGCCGCAGCACCGCCTCCAACGTGGTATCGGGCGCGTGCTGGTTGCAGATTGCGATGATCCGGGTTTCCGGCGGCATGCCCTGATCGTTGATCACCGTCAGCAGGCGGGCCTGCAAGGAATGGCTCAGCGCCTCGATATCCTCAAGGCACAGCGTGCCGCCCCGCGCCTCTTCGACCAAGGGCAGCGTGCCATCGTCTGCCGGGCCGAACAGCCGGGCGGCGAGCTGATCCTCACCCCAGGCAGCGCAGGAAATGGTGACGAACTTCTTGGACGCGCGCGGCCCGACGGCATGCAGGGCATGCGCGACGAGGGTCTTGCCAGTGCCGGTTTCACCGTCGATCAGGACGTGGCTGTCGGCTTGCCCCAGATCAAGGATATCCTCGCGCAGCCGTTCCATCGCCGGGGATGACCCGATCAGTTTCTTCATGATCGTCGTGCCGTCGGACAGTTCCTTGCGCAAGGCCCGGTTGTCCAGCGTCATCCGCCGCGCCTGCGTGGCGCGTTTGGCCAGTTCGGTCATCCGGTCGGGGTTGAACGGCTTTTCCAGAAAGTCGAACGCGCCGACGCGCATCGCCTCCACCGCCATCGGCACGTCGCCGTGGCCGGTGATCATGATCACCGGCAGGCCAGAATCCTGCCCCATCAGTCGCTTCAGGAAGGCCATGCCGTCCATGCCGGGCATCTTGATGTCGCTGACCACGACGCCCTGAAACTCTGGTCCGATCACCTTCAGCGCGTCTTCGGCGCTGGCGTAAGTTTCGGTGTCGAATCCCGACAGCGCCAGCCACTGGCTGATCGATTGCCGCATGTCTGCCTCGTCGTCGACGATTGCGACTTTCATTGCCCGTGCCATCAGCTTTTCACTCCGCTGCTTCTTGTTGCTTGCCGAGGATCGGCAATTGTACCTCGAAGACGGCCCCGCCGCCCTCGCCGTTCCGGGCGGTCAGGCGACCGCCAAGGTCCGTCACGATCCCGCTGGAGATCGCAAGACCAAGGCCCACGCCTTCGCCCGGTTTCTTTGTCGTGTAGAAGGGCTCGAACAGGTTATCGAGATCGGTGATCCCGTGCCCGTTGTCGCGCACCATCAGCGTCGCGGTTTCGCCCGCCGACAACAGGATGTCGATCTGCGGGGTTTCAACGTCCCTGGTCGCATCCAGCGCGTTGCGCAAAAGGTTGATGATCACCTGTTCCAGCCTGAGCCGGTCCGCCATCACCATGACCGCCTGACGCGGCAAGCCACGGGTGATCTTGACTATACGGGCTTTCAACTGCGGCTCCATCATTGACAGCGCCGAGGACACGCACGCCCGAAGATCAACCGCTTCAAAGGCTTCGCCGCCCTTCCTCGCGTAAGACTTCAACTGCCGGGTGATCGCGCCCATCCGTTCGATCAGATCGTCAATGCGCTGAAAACTGGACAGAGCCTCATCCAGCCGCTTGCGTTGCAGCAGCAGGCGCGCCCCGGCGAGGTAGGTCTTCATTGCGGCGAGGGGCTGGTTCAACTCATGGCTGACCGCCGCAGACATCTCGCCCAGGGCCGCCAGTTTGGAGGATTGGGCCAGCGTGAGTTCGGCCACCTCAAGGTCTTTCTGGACCTTCTCGCGTTCAGCGATCTCGCGCTGCAGCCGCGCGTTCAGCATGCGCAGTTCTGCCGATTCGCGCTGGAACGACAGGGACTGTGACCAGGCCCGCCGCGACAACATGTAGAAGGTGAAGGCCATCAGGATCGCGAAGCCCATGATCTCCAGCGCCAGGATGCCGTTGACCTGTTCGCGCACCGATCCGTAGGCGGTGAAGGTCAGTATCCGCCAGCCCCGGAACGGCACCCGCGCCTCGGTCTTCATCACCGCTTCGCCCCGCACATAGGCGTCGGGCGGTTCCTGCGCCCAATCGGCGGTGGCTTGCAGCGCGCGCGCGATGGCAGACGGCGGATCCCGCAAAGCAAGGGCAGCATCCATCGGCAAGCCACGCCAGCGCGGTTCGGTTGCCAGCACGACGACGCCTTCGCTGTCGGTCACCAGAACCGCGTCCTGCAGGCCCGCCCAGGCGCGTTCGTATTTCATCAGATCGACCGAAACGACGATCACGCCCACCGGTTTGGCATCTGCCATCACCGCGCGCGAGTAGGTGAAATCAAACCCCCCGGCGTCGCGTTTTACGGCGGTGAAGATGGTCTCGTTGGTGCGCTGGGCATCCACGAAGTACATCTCGTTTTTATAGCTGGTGCCCAGCACATTGCGGTTTGTGGCCCCCACAACCCGCCCGTCCATGTCAACCAGCCGGATCGAGGCCACGCCGATTTCGGCCTGCAGCGCGATCAGTTTGCCGGAGGTGCTGGAGAAATTGGCGTCCAGCAGGGCCCGCACCAGTTCGGGGTCGCGCGCCAGAAGCAGCGGCACGACCGACGTGCGCTGAAGTTCCGACATCATGTTGCCGGTGTACAGCGCCAGGCGAACTTCGGCCCGGTTCCGCGTGTCGGCGGCGTAACGGTCGGTCAGCAACCGGTTCGAGACAAAGACAATTGCCGCCGCCAATACCAGAAGAAGGGCCACGGCAAGCTTTACGCGCCAGGGCCATCCCTTTGCGGGGTCGTTTAGGTCGGTCGTGTCTGCAACGGTCATGCGGCAAGATTAGGCCCGGCGAATGCCGGTCTCAAGCCGATGCGGGTCAGGCCAGCGCCATCCCGCCCATCAACGAAGCGAACAGCCCCCGCCCGTCGCTGCCACCCAAGACCGCCTCGGTGGCGCGTTCCGGATGCGGCATCATCCCCAGAACCCGGCGGTTGGCCGACAGGACGCCCGCAATGTCGGCTATCGAGCCGTTTGGGTTATCGCCGTAGGTGAATGCGATGCGATCCTCGGCCTGAAGGGCGCGAAGGCCCTCGGCGTCTGTGGTGTAATTGCCGTCATGATGGGCGATGGGGATGCAGATCTGCTGCCCGGCCTGATAGGCGGAGGTAAAGGCGCTGGCGGTGGTCGCCACGGTCAGCGTCACCGTCCGGCAGACGAATTTCAGCCCGGCGTTGCGCATCAGCACACCCGGCAGCAGACCCATTTCGGTCAGCACCTGAAAGCCATTGCAGATGCCCAGCACATAGCCGCCCTTGCCCGCATGGGCGCGGACCGCCGCACCGATCGGCGATTGCGCCGCAATGGCCCCGCAGCGCAGGTAATCGCCAAACGAGAACCCGCCCGGAATGCCCACCACATCGACGCCTGCCGGCAGATCGGTGTCCTTGTGCCAGACACGGGCCACCTCAAATCCGGCGGCCTCGAAGGCCATGGCAAGATCACGGTCACAGTTTGATCCGGGAAAGGTGACGACGGCGGCTTTCATGGCCCCTCCGGGTGCTGAGTTTGAATGCGCGGTGTCTAGCGCAATAGCGGCGCAAGGGCTACCCCGTTCGCGGCTTGCGCGGGGCGGAAATCACCGTAGGGTCGAGGGATGCTGACCGATGCCGCCCTGACCGATTTACGCCGCCTGTTCGGGCCGCGCCTTGCCACATCGGCGGCGGTGCTGGCCGAACACGGGCAAAGCGAGAGCCTGGTGACGGGGGGCCTGCCTGATGCGGTGGTCTTTCCCGAAACAACTGCGGAGGTGGCCGGTTTGGCCGCGCTGGCCACCCGGCATCTTGTGCCGCTGATCGGCTGGGGGGCAGGCACGTCGCTGGAGGGTCACGCTTTGGCCTTGCACGGCGGGATCGCGGTGGATTTTCGCGGCATGGCGCGGGTTATAGAAGTTCTGGCCGAGGACCGGCTGGTGCGGGTGCAGCCGGGCCTGACGCGCGAGGCGCTGAATGCCGAATTGCGCATGACCGGGCTGATGTTTCCTGTGGACCCCGGCGCTAATGCCTCGCTTGGCGGGATGGCGGCGACGCGGGCCTCGGGGACGACGGCGGTGCGCTACGGGACAATGCGCGACACTGTGCGGGCGTTGGAGGTGGTTCTGGCGGACGGGCGCGTGATCCGGACCGGGACGGGCGCGCCCAAGTCTTCGGCGGGGTATGATCTGACGGCGCTGTTCGTGGGGTCGGAGGGGACGCTGGGGCTGATCACGGAACTGACGCTGCGGCTGCAGGGTCAGCCCGAGGCGGTGGCGGCAGCGGTCTGCGCTTTTCCCTCGATTCAAGCGGCGGTGGACTGCGTGATCGCGACGATCCAGATGGGCATCCCGATGGCGCGGATCGAGTTTCTGGATGCTGCGACGGTGACCGCCTGTAACGCGTTTTCCGGCACCAACCTGCCGCCTGCCCCGCAGTTGCTGCTGGAATTTCACGGCACCCCGGTCAGCGTCGCCGAGGATATCCGCCGGTTTCACGAAATCGCCGCCGGATTTGAGGCCGAAGGGTTTCAATGGGCCGACCGGCAGGAGGACCGCACCCGGCTGTGGAAGATGCGGCATCAGGCCTATCACGCGATCCTGGCCTCGCGTCCGGGGTGCCGGGCGGTTGTCACCGATGTTTGCGTGCCGATCTCGCAGCTGGCCGATGCGGTGGAGGAGACGCGGGCGGATATCGCGGCCTCAGGGGTTCCGGGGCCGATACTGGGGCATGTGGGGGACGGCAATTTCCACGCGATCCTGCTGGTCCGGCCCGGTGATGCGGCTGAGATATCGGTTGCGACGGGGCTGGCCGGCCGGATGGCGGAGCGGGCGCTGCGCTTGGGCGGGACGATTACGGGGGAGCACGGGGTGGAGTTCGGGAAGCTGCCCTATATGGCGGCGGAACACGGCGCGGCGTGGGGCGTGATGGGGGACATCAAGCGGGCGCTGGACCCAGCGGGGCTGATGAACCCGGGGAAGGTCGTGGCGCCGGGGGCGTGATGACTGCGCTGCAAATTTGCGTAATTTATTGATATCAAACGCTATCGTTGAAATTGATACCGTTCTGGAAAGGTTCCCCCGTTGACACCCGGAGGCTACCGATCACATGTCAAATGCGCTGCGGCGGAACAGGCCAAGTTCGATCTCATGCTGGCGACGCTCCAGGTCGGTACGCGAGACAGAGGCGTTGAGATAAGTGCGTTCAAGATCGCGGATCGTCGGCATCAGGCGCGGCGTCAGCAGGAATTTGATGAAGGCCATCATGGGTTTATCCTCGGTTCAGTTGAAACGAAGATAGGTTGCTGCAGCGCGGCAAAACAGTGGCCGGTCGGAAAGCCCGCCATGCGCTGGGCGCATGGGTCTTGCCATGATGCCGTAACAAACAGCACAGCAACGCTCAAACTGCCGTGCGGAGGGTCAGCCCTTCAACAGCGCCTTTGCGGCGGCGCGGGCGGCGTCGGATACGGTGTCCCCGGCCAGCATGCGGGCGATTTCCTCGATGCGCGCATCTGCGTCGAGGGCGGTGACGGTGGACAGGGTCTGATCCGCCACCACGCGCTTTTCGACACGCCAGTGCTGTGCGCCAAAGGCCGCCACCTGCGGGCTATGGGTGACGACCAGCACCTGCGCGCCTGTGGCCAGCGCTTTGAGCCTGCGCCCGACCGCATCGGCAGTGGCGCCGCCGACGCCGCGGTCAATCTCGTCGAAAATCAGCGTCTGGCCGGGGGTGTCGCCGGTCAGGCAGACCTTCAGCGCCAGCAGGAAGCGGCTAAGCTCGCCGCCCGACGCGATGCGGTTCAGCGGGCCGGAGGGCGCGCCGGGGTTGGTGGCGACGGTGAAGGTGACGGCGTCGGTGCCATCCGGCCCCGGCTCGCCTTCGGCGAATTCGGTGACGAAAACGGCGCGTTCCATTTTCAGCGGGGCCAGCTCGGCGGCCATCGCGGCGTCAAGGCGGATCGCAGCGGCGCGGCGGGTTTTGCGGGTGGCGGCGGCTTCGGCGGCATAGGCTGACGCTGCGTCGGTCACTGCCTTTTGCAGCTTGGCCAGTCCTTTCAGGCCGCCGTCGAACGCGGTCAGGCGGGCGCGCAGGTCGGCGGCGAAAGCCCCCAGATCGTCGGGCAGCACGCCATGCTTGCGGGCAAGAGCGCGGATGGCGAACAGCCGTTCCTCAGCCGCCTCAAGGTCAGTGGGATTGAAATCCAACGCGCGCAGAGTGGATTCGACCCCTTCCTGCGCATCTGACAGCTCAATGAGGGCGCGGTTCAGGGCGGCAAGCGCAGGTTCCAGCGTGCCTTCGGATTTGTCGGCAGCGCCTTCCAGCCAGCGCACGGCATCGCGCATCCGGCCTTCGGCACCGTCCTCACTCAAGGCCGCCAGCGCCTTGGCGACGTCCTCGCGGATGCGGGCGGCCCCTTGCATCAGGCGGCGGCGGGCGTCGAGCGCGGCTTCTTCGCCCGGTTCGGGGTTCAGCTTGTCCAGTTCTTTGACGGCGTGGCGCAGGTAGTCTTCTTCGGCGGCGGCGCGGGCAAGCGTGGCCTCTGCCTCGGCCAGAGCCGCGCGGGCAGTGCGTTGGCTGACCCATGCCGCACGCAGGGGGGTCAGGTCCAGACCAGCGAAGGTATCCAGCAGCGCACGGTGGCCGCGCGGGTTCAGAAGGCCCCGGTCGTCGTGCTGGCCGTGCAGTTCGACCAGATGGTCGGACAGATCGCGCAACACCTCGCCCGACACGCGGCGATCGTTGATATAGGCGGTCTTGCGGCCATCGGCGAAATTGACGCGGCGCAGGATCAGGTCGCCGTCCGCCTCGATCCCCGCCTCGGTCAGCACGGCATGGGCGGCGTGACCGGAGGGCAGGTCGAAGACCGCAGTCACCTCGCCCTGCGTGGCGCCTTGGCGGACCAGTTCCGCCCTGCCCCGCCAGCCCAGCACGAAGCCCAAGGCGTCCAGCAGGATCGATTTGCCCGCCCCGGTTTCGCCGGTCAGCACGTTCAGGCCGGGGCCAAGTTCAAGGCTCAGCCGGTCGATGATCAGCACATCGCGGATATCGAGAGAGATCAGCATGTCAGCCCCGTAGGATGGGCGATTCGCCCATCCGGGTCACAACCACTCGCCCTTGACCATCTGGCGATAGACGGTGCGCAGCCAGCTTTCGCCCTTGGCCTCGGGGCTAAGGCCGCGGCCTTTCAGCAGACGGAAGCTGTCGTCGTAGAACGGCGAGGCCTGATAGTTGAAGCCAAGCACGGCGGCGGCGGTCTGCGCCTCATCGTTCAGGCCGAGGGCAAGGTAGCATTCAACCAGCCGGTGCAACGCTTCGGCGGTGTGGGTGGTGGTCTGGAAATCCTGCACCACAGTGCGGAAGCGGTTGATCGCGGCGGTATAATGGCGGCGTTTCAGGTAATAACGTCCGATCTCCATTTCCTTGGCGGCAAGCTGGTCGAAGGCGAGGTCAAACTTCAGGATCGCCGAGCGGGCATATTCGCTGTCGGGGTAGGTCTCGATTACGTCGCGCATGCCACGCAGGGCCTGGAAGGTGATGCCCTGATCCCGCCCGACATCGTCGATCTGGTCATAATAGCTGAGTGCCATCAGGAACAGCGCATAGGGCGCATCCTCGTCGCCGGGATAGAAATCGAGGAATCGTTGCGCCGCGTCGCGCGCTTCGGGGTATTGCTTGGACTTGTGCAGGGTAAAGGCCTGCATGATCAGCGCCCGCTTGGCATATTCGGTGTAGGGATACAGCCGTTCCACTTCCTGGAAGTAGATCAGGGCATCCTTGGGCTTCTTGCCGGTTTCAAGCTCCAGCTCGCCCTTCTTGTAGATCTCTTCGGCGGTATAGGTGTCGAGCGCACGTTCCTGCGTGCCCCCGCCGCAGCCTGCGAGCGTTGCAATCAGAAGTGCCGCTGTGAGCAACCCTGCGCCCGACCTTCCGCCCGATCTGCCGCCCGATCTGCCGCGTGACATATTCCGCCTATCCAAACCTGCAGCCCTTTTCCGGGCACCCCGGAGGGCGCGCCGCTCGGGCGATTTGCCTTGTCCTAGCACAGAAAAATCCGGGGCGCAAAACGCCTTTCGTGACTTTTCATCATCAGAGAAGATGTCCCTAGTGCCGCGCAGGCAGATCGCCGCGATGTACACCGACGCCGGGCAGCTTGCCGACGGTCTGCGGGCCGCAATCGACCATGCGAAACGCGTCAGGATCGGCGAACAGCGCCCGCAGCAGGCGGTTGGTCAGCGCATGACCCGCCCGGTCACCGGTATAGCGCGCCAGAAGCGGGCCACCGGCAAGGGCAAGGTCGCCCACCGCGTCCAGCATCTTGTGGCGGACCGGTTCATCGGCATGGCGCAGACCGCCGGGCGACAGGACGTGATCGCCCTGAAACACCACGGCGTTTTCCAGCGTGCCGCCAAGGGCCAGCCCCTTTTCGCGCATCGCGTCCACGTCGGACTGGCGGCAGAAGGTGCGGCTGTCGGACAGTTCACGCACGAAAGCGCCATTGGCCATGTTCAGGCTGCGCGACTGGGTACCGATAGCGGCGTCAACGAACGAGATACGGAAGTCGATTTCCAGCATGTCGGCGGGCTCAAGACGGGCAACTGCCTCGCCGTCGTGGACTTCGACAGTTTTCAGCACGCGGATCGCGCGCACCGGCGCGGCCTGTTCGCGGATGCCACGGGACAGGAAACCTTCGACGAAGGGCACGGCGGAGCCGTCAAGGATCGGCACTTCGGGGCCGTCAATCTCGATCAGGGCGTTATGAATGGCGGACCCGGCAAGCGCGGCCATGACGTGTTCGATGGTGGATACGGACACACCGGCCGCGTTTTCCACCAGCGTACACAGGCGTGACGGCACCACCGCATCCCAGCGGGCGGGAACCATGGCATCCCGGTCGGTCACGTCTACGCGGCGAAACCAGATGCCGTAATCAGCCGAGGCCGGGCGCACGACCATGCGGATCGGCGTGCCACTGTGCAGGCCGAACCCGGTGAAGGTGGCTGCGGATTTAAGGGTGTTCTGCACGCGACTGTAACCTCATGTGGTGCGCAGGCCATGCCCATCGCGCCGTTGACGAGTAGTTAAGCCGCTGCTGGCTTAAGCTCAACTCACTCTTTGTAACGGAATGTGACAGGTGGAAGGTGTAGGCTAAACCATTGTCGAAAATAGAAAAAGGCCCGGTTTCCCGGGCCGTTTAAGTGCAATGCAACAGCGCTGTGATCAGTTCGCCTGACGGCGCAGGAAGGCCGGAATCTCGATCCGGTCCTGATCTGCGCCAAGGTCCTGTTCATCATCATAGGCGGTGACCGGCGGCTGCTGACGGGCAACCTGCGGGCCGGGACGGTCGGTCGCGGCCTCCAGATGGCCAGCCATGCGGTTGATCAGCGAGCCGATGCCGAAGCGTGGTTTCTGACCGGCAATTGCGGCGGAAGCGGCCATGGCGGGGGCCACACCGGCGGAGCGTGCGGAAGTTCCGCCTGCGGGACGGCTGACCGCCGCCTGCAGACGCGCCAGCGCCTCGGGCGAGGGTTGACCGGCCATGCGCGGGCGCGGGGCGACAAAATCACCGGCATCAGCCTCGATCGCGGCGGGGGCAGAGCGGATCATTGTCGGCTGTGCCGCAGGCTGCGGGCGGTAGGCGGGCGGCGGCAGGTCATCCACCAGAACCCGTTCTTCCGCCTCGACCCCGGCCTGCGAGGCGACGGCGTCAAACAGGTCGGTCGCGTCCACATCGTCTGTGGCCATCGCCGGCATCGGGTCGGTCATCGACGTCACCAGTGCGGGTTCCGGCTGCGGCACCGGGCGGCGCGCCTCGGCATGAACCGGCTGAATGGTCAGCGGCGTTGCCATCGACCGGCGCGCGACCGGGGGTTCGGCGCGACTGGCGGCGGTGGCGTCGATGCCGGTGGCAACGACGGAGACCCGCAGGCGGCCCTCCATCGTGGTGTCCAGCGTGGAGCCGACGATGATGTTCGCCTCGGGGTCGACCTTTTCGCGGATGATGTTGGCGGCTTCATCCAACTCAAACAGCGTCAGATCATGGCCGCCGGTGATGTTGATCAAGACACCTTTGGCACCGTTCAGCGAGATTTCGTCGAGCAGCGGGTTGGCAATCGCCTTTTCGGCCGCCTGCACGGCGCGGTCTTCGCCCGTCGCCTCGCCGGTGCCCATCATTGCCTTGCCCATCTCGTCCATCACGGCGCGGACATCGGCGAAATCGAGGTTGATCAGGCCGGGCCGCACCATCAGGTCGGTCACACCCTTGACGCCCTGGTACAGCACGTCATCGGCCATGGCGAAAGCTTCGGTGAAGGTGGTCTTTTCGTTGGCCAGCCGGAACAGGTTCTGGTTCGGAATGATAATCAGCGTATCGACGACCTTTTGCAGCGCGTCGATGCCTTCTTCGGCCTGACGCATCCGCTTGTGGCCCTCAAACTGGAAGGGCTTGGTCACCACGCCTACGGTCAACACGCCAAGTTCCCGCGCGGCCTGCGCGATGATCGGGGCAGCCCCGGTGCCGGTGCCGCCGCCCATGCCGGCGGTGATAAAGCACATGTGTGCGCCGGCCAGATGATCGACGATTTCCTCGATGGTTTCCTCGGCGGCGGCGGCCCCCACGGACGGGCGCGCGCCTGCCCCCAGACCCTCGGTCACCTTGACGCCCATCTGGATGCGGGCATGAGCGCGGCTTTGCTGCAGCGCCTGCGCATCGGTGTTGGCCACGACAAACTCGACCCCCTCAAGGTTCTTGTCGATCATGTTGTTGACCGCGTTGCCGCCCGCCCCGCCCACACCAAAGACGGTGATGCGCGGCTTCAGCTCTTCACGCTCGGTATTCATCGTCAGATTGAGTGCCATGGGTTTGCCTGTCCGTTTTTTAATTGTGCCGCTGTTTGCTTTTTGCACCCGAATGCACCTGTCCCGGGCGCTAAAGTGCCGACTTATACCCGATTCTATCCACAACCCGGCCAAAGGTCACTAAAAAAAAGTCGAAACTCCCGCAAAATATGGGACGTGGCTGAATAGATTCAGCGGGATTTCGCTATTGAGGCCGGATGTAGTGGTCACCAGTTGTCCTTGAACCATTTTACCGCCCGGCGGAGGGAGCGAGCCGGGTAGCGTTCGGCCGGGATCTCGAAGTCCCACCATTCATCCTGCGGGTGGGCGGCGAACAGGCACAGGCCCACGGCGCTGGCAAAAGCTGCGCCGGTGGCGGCCTGTGGCAGGCCCTGCACCCTGAGCGGGCGGCCAAGGCGGACGCGCTGGCCAAGGATGCGGGTTGCCAGACCATCGAGGCCCGGAATCTGGCTGCCGCCGCCGGTCAGCACGATCTGCTGGCTGGGCAGGGTGTCAAAGCCCGCCACGTCCAGCCGGGCGCGGATTTCCTCAAGGATTTCCTCAACCCTTGGCCGCATGATGCCGATCAGTTCGGTGCGGCTGATCTGGCGGCGGTCCTTTTCCCAGTCGCCACTGTCGCCGCCGATGTCGATCATCTCGCGGTCGTCCATGCCGGTGGCATACAATCCGCCGTGGCGGGATTTGATACGCTCGGCGGTGGTCAGCGGGATTTGCAGCCCCTTGGAGATGTCGGAGGTAACGTGATCGCCGCCCATACGGACACTGTCGGCATAGATCATGTGCTTCTTGATGAAGATCGAGATGCCGGTGGCGCCGCCGCCCATGTCGATGCAGGCGGCCCCCAGTTCCTGTTCATCCTCGACCAGCGACGAGATGCCCGAGACGTAGGCGGAATGCGCGATCCCGGCCAGTTCAAGATCACAGCGCTTGATGCAATACAGCAGGTTCTGCACCACGTCGCCGTCGACCGACAGCAGGTGCATGTCGCAGGCAAGCCGGTTGCCGATCTGGCCGCGCGGGTCGCCAAGACCGGAGCGGTGGTCCAGCGCAAAGTTGACGGGCTGGGCGTGCAGCACCTCGCGGCCCTGACCGATGTCGGGCACGTCACAGGCGGCCAGCACCCGGCTGACGTCCTGTTCGGTGACGACGCTGTCCTGCAGGTCCCATTCGCCCGCAAGGCCGTAGCTGCGCGGGTCGGCCCCGGCAAAGCAGGCGATGACGTGATCGACGCGGACATTGGCCATCTTCTGCGCGGCCTGAACGGCGGTGCGGATGGCGCGCTCGGTCTCGTTCATCACCGAGATTTCGCCGAAACGCACCCCGCGCGACCGCGTGGTGGCGGCCCCGATGACGCGGAACTGGCTTTGCCCGGCCATTGGCCCGACGCCGTCTTGTTCGCGCAGCTTGTCCGGCCCGTCAAAGCGCAGGACCAGGCAGGCGATTTTCGAGGTGCCGACGTCCAGAATGGCGATGACGCCGCGCTGCATGGCGGCCCGCCGCATGTTCCGCATGGCACGTTGGGAGGTATAGAGATCGGTCACAATTCGTTCTCCACGATGTCAATTTCAATGCCCTGTGCGCGACGCATCTCGCCAAGGGCGAAGGGTGTCAGGCGCAGGGTGGGGCGATGGTCAGAGCGAAGGTCGATGGCAAGGATGTCGCGGTTCATGATGTCCTGCACATGGTCAAGCGCCAGCAGGCGTTCCAGCGCGCGGACGGGGTTCTTTTCGGGCAGCAGGATGCGCTGACCACGGTCCAGCACGATATCCCAGCGCCGCTCGCCCATCCGCACCAGCCCGCGGACGCGGGGCGCCAGCGGCCCGGTGGCAGCGATCAGGTCCAGCGCTTCGGGCGTGGCGCGGTCTGCGCCGGTGCCTGCGATCAGTGGCAGGTCGGGCCGGTCGGTGCGTGCCAGCAGGCCCGCAACGCGGTGGCCGGTGTCATCGACCAGCGTCAGCCCATCGTCGGTGCGCCAGACAGCCAGCGGAATGCGTTCGGTGATCAGCACCTGCAACACACCGCCGGACCGGACGCGCAATTCGGCCTGCTTGACCGCATCCAGCGCTTCGATCCGGATCCGGGCGGCATCGAGGTCAATGTCGAAGGACGATTGCGGCAGTTGCACGCCCAGCTTGCTGCGCACCGCTGCGGCCAGATCTTCGGACGCGCCTTCGACAGAGGCGAGCGAGACGCGGAATTCCGGCCGGTCCTCGAACTTTTCGCGCAGATCGGCGATGGCAGAGGTGACAGCCGCACGGTTCGCCTCGTGCGAGAACCACAGTGTCAGCGCCCCCACCAGCGCAAGGGTCGGCAGTCCGGTGCGGATGAACAGCCGCAGATGCGGCGTCAGCATCACCCGTTGTACCCGGTAGGCCCAGCGGCTGGGCGCCGGATCGCGACGGCTGCCCGTTGCGGGACGGCCCGATTTGCGACTGGCGGTCAGCGGTTGCATGACGCGTCCTCTACCATCCAGGTGCAGAGGTCGGGAAAGCTGATCCCCAGGTGCGCGGCCTGTTCGGGCACCAGCGAGGTGGGGGTCATGCCGGGCTGGGTGTTGGTTTCCAGCAGGATCAGGCCGGCCAATCCGCGGGCTTCGTCCCAGCGGAAATCGGTGCGGCTGACGCCCCGGCAGCCCAGGGCGTGGTGGGCGCGGAGCGCGTAGTCCAGACAGGCGGCAGTGATCTCGTCCGGCAGCACAGCGGGGAGGATGTGGCTGGAGCCGCCGGTGGTATATTTCGCGTCGTAATCATACCAGCCGGAGGTGATGATGTCGGTGACACACAGCGCGCGGTCGCCCATCACGGTCGTCGTCAGCTCGCGCCCGGGGGCGTAGGCCTCGACCATCACTGTTGCGGGCATCGTGGCCGCCAGACGCGGCGCGTTGGAGCCTTCGCGGACGATGTAGACGCCGACAGAGGAGCCTTCGTTGTTCGGCTTCACCACATAGGGCGGCGGCAGGACATGCCCCGCCTCGACCGCATCCTTGGTGGCTATCACGCTGGTGACGATGGGCAGACCGGCGGCCACGTAGACCTCTTTTGCCTTGGCCTTGTCCATCGCCAGGGCGGAAGAGAGGACGCCCGAGTGGGTGTAGGGAATGGTCAGCCATTCCAGAATGCCCTGCACGCAGCCATCCTCGCCCCAGCGGCCATGCAGGGCATTGAACGCGACATCGGGCTTGATTTCGGACAGGCGTGCGGGAAGATCGGGGCCACAATCGACCTCGACCACGTCATATCCTGCCGCCCGGAGGGCCTTGGCGCATTCACGCCCCGAGACAAGCGAAACCTCCCGCTCTGCGGAAAGCCCACCCATCAAAACTGCCACCCTGGGGGACATCCTGCTCGATGCGCCCGCCATATACACTGCCTCATCCGGGTCTTATGTGACCCGTGATCTTATTTGTCTGCAGGTTCTCCGACCCGCATTATTTCCCACTCTAGCGTGATACCGCTCTGTTGGAAAACCCTTTTTCGTACCTCTTCGCCCAGATTTTCCAGATCGGCGGCAGTGGCGCCACCGGTGTTGATCAGAAAGTTGGAATGCATCGGCGACATCTGCGCCCCGCCCAGCCGCGCGCCGCGCATTCCGGCGGTGTCGATCACCTTCCAGGCCTTCAATTCGTGGCTGTCATCGGCGCGTCCGGTAGAGCTGAACCCCGCCGGATTGCGGAAGGTGGAGCCAGCAGAGCGGTCCTTGGTCGGCTGGCTCGCGTCGCGTCTGGCAATCTGGTCGGCCATCTTCGCCGCCAGCGCTGCGGGATCACCTTGCCCCGCGCGAAAGGTGGCGGCGATGATCACTGCCCCGTCGGGCAAAGCGCTTTGCCGGTAGCGCAGGTGCAGATCGGCGGCGGGCAGATCGGTGACCGTGCCGTTGCGAAGGATCACCCGGGCAGCGATCAGATGATCGGCGACATATGACCCATAACAGCCCGCGTTCATCCGAACCGCCCCGCCGATAGTGCCGGGAATGGTGCGCAGGAAGGTCAGGTCCAGCCCCGCCTCGGCAGCACGGCGCGCGACATGAGCGTCAAGGGCGGCGGCCCCGGCGGTGACGGTGTCGCCTTCGACGGTGATGGAGTTGAAGCTGCGACCAAGGCGGATCACGACAGCGCGCAGGCCGCCGTCACGGATGATCAGGTTGGAGCCGACGCCCATCGGAAAGACCGGCACGCTTGGGTCGAGACCGGCGAGAAACGTGGCAAGATCGGCCTCGTCCGCAGGCTGAAACAGCCAGTCAGCCGGTCCTCCCACCCGCAGCCAGGTCAGATCGGCAAGGGGGCGGTCGGGCGTCAGCGTGCCGCGCGGGGTAGGAAGTGAGGTCATAGTGATCTGGTAGCGGCGGGAACGGTCTGCGGCAAGGGGGCCGCGTCAAGGCTTCCGATTGCGCCAAGGTCGGAACACCAGCCCGATCCCGCCACCCAGCACCATCGGCAGGGCAAAGAAAATGGCGTAGGCGTACCAATCCAGACGGCTATAGCCGCCATGCCCCAGCTCGGCATTGGCGACGAGGCCGAGACCAGTCACAAACCCGAGGAGTGGGATCGCTACGGCCGCCCGGCGACCGAACCAGCGGCCGACGGCCAGTGTGACGACAAGCGCCGCCGCCAGCGCGGCCAGGCCCAAGACTGCCAGAATGCCGATCTCGGTCATGGATCCTGCCGGGGTTTCGGCTTGGTCAAAAGATGCAGAAGGATTCCCGCCATTGCCCCAACCAACACTGGCAGGGCAAACACCGCGGCCGTAGCGGTCATGCCAAGAGCGTCGTGAAAGCCGAGGCCTTGCGACCGGGCGAGGATGACGATCATTGCGGCCAAGGCCAGCACCGGCAAAGCCAGCGCCCAGCGCGTGCCTATACGACGCGCCACGATCCAGGACAGCAGCCCTGCCCCCAGCGCCGTCACAAGCGCCATGACGATCAGATGCGCATACATACGGCCCCCGTCAGGTAAAGCGGCGCCGCAGCCAGCGCCAGAAATAGACCACCGGCCAGCGCAGGATCGACGCGCCCGCGGCCAGCACCAGCATGCCGATGACCGGCCCGCCTTCATATGTCACCCAGCCGACCAGCGGGATGCCGATGGCTATCAGCCAATAGGCCGCGCGCCAGTGCAGATCGCGCGACGGAAACATCGCCATGACGTTCGCGGTGATCAACCACAGACAGCACAGGGTCAGCGGCAACGTCATTTCTTCAACTCGTCCGGCAAGGGGGCGGGGCGGCCCAGCGCCCGGCGGGCAAAGTACAACAGCGGATTGCGGAACATCGACAGGAAGGCAAACAGGCCAAGCGCCAGCCACAGCCAGCCATGCACCCAGCCGATCCAGACCAGCAGCACCGGCGCGGCCAGCAGCAGCGCCATGCCCGGCAGCATTTGCCGCTTCATCGGCAGCATGGCAACGATGGCCGCCGCAATGACCCAGACACAGCCGAGGATCAGCGGCGGGCTCACGCAGCCTGCTCCATCAGTTTGGCGGGCAGGTTGGTGGCCCAGGTGGAAATCGTGCCCGCGCCAAGACAGACCACCATGTCGCCGGGCCGGGCCTGTTCGCGGACCAGACGGGCCAAATCGGCCTCGTCCATGATGGCGCGGGCGTGGCGGTGGCCGTGGGCGATCAGCCCTGCAACGAGGTCATCGCGCGACGCGCCGGGGATCGGGTCTTCGCCTGCGGCATAGACCTCGGCGATAGCGACCACGTCTGCCTCGTTGAAGCAGGTGCAGAAATCGTCGAACAGGTGGCTGAGGCGGGTATAGCGGTGCGGCTGGTGGACAGCGATGATCCGGCCTTTGGTCGCCTGCCGCGCAGCGCGCAGGACAGCGGCGATTTCCACCGGGTGGTGGCCGTAATCATCGATGATGGTGACGCCGTTCACTTCGCCCACCTTGGTAAAGCGGCGGTTGACGCCTGCAAAACCGGCCAAAGCCTCGCGGATCTCGTCTTTCTTCATGCCAAGGTGGCGGGCGACCGCAACCGCCGACAGCGCGTTCGACACGTTGTGATCGCCGGGCATCGGCAGGGTGCAGCCTTCGATAACCGTGTCTTCGCTTTGCAAGGCGATGTCGAAATGCGCGATGCCATTCTCGTACGTCAGGTTCTGCGCCCGCACGTCAGCCTGGGCGTTGAAGCCGAAGGTCACAACGCGGCGGTCGGTGACGCGGCCGACCAGCGCCTGCACTTCCGGGTGATCGGTGCAGCAGACCGCAAGGCCGTAGAACGGGATATTGGTGACAAAGTCGTAAAAGCCTTTGCGCAGGGCGTCGAAGGTGCCCCAGTGTTCCATATGTTCGGGGTCGATGTTGGTGACAATGGCGATGGTGGCGGGCAGACGGTTGAAGGAACCGTCGCTTTCGTCCGCCTCGACCACCATCCACTCGCCAGCGCCTGCACGGGCGTTCGATCCGTAAGCGTGAATCACCCCGCCATTGATCACGGTCGGGTCGAAACCGCCCTTGTCCAGCAGCGTCGCCACCATTGTCGTGGTCGTGGTCTTGCCGTGGGTTCCCGCGATGGCGATGTTCGACCGCATCCGCATCAGTTCGGCCAGCATTTCCGCCCGGCGCACGACGGGCAGTTTGCGCAGCCGCGCCTCTTCCAGTTCCGGGTTGCCCTTCTTGATGGCGGAGGAGATGACCACAACTGCCGCCTCGCCGATGTTCGCGGCGGCCTGGCCTTCAAAGAACACCGCGCCCAGTTTCACCAGCCGGTCGGTGATCTTGGACGCTTTCGCGTCCGATCCCTGCACCCGGTAGCCAAGGGTCATCAGCACTTCGGCGATGCCTGACATGCCGATGCCACCAATGCCCACAAAGTGGATGGGGCCCAGTTCCATCGGCAGTTTCGTGGCGGCGTTCATGTCATGCCTCCTTTGCGAGGTCTTCTACGAGGGCGGCAAGCCGGTCTGTCGCGTCGGGGCGGGCTTGGGCGAGGGCGGCGCGGGCCATGGCCTCGGCCTTTTGCGGCTGGCCCAGGACCGACGCGATGTGGCCGCTAACAGTTGCGACGTCAAGGGTGTTCTCGGCGGCCAGCAGGGCGGCCCCTGCGTCAACCAGCCCGCGCGCGTTGGCGGTCTGATGGTCGCCGGTGGCGGCGGCATAGGGGATCAGGATCGCGGGACGCCCGATCACCGAGATGTCGGCGACGGACGACGCACCGGAGCGCGAGATGACCAGCTGCGCCTCGCTCAGCCGGGCGGGGATGTCCGCAAAGAACGGCTCCACCTCGGCGCGGATACCTGCGGCGTCGTAAGCGGCGGTCACGCGGTCGGCATCCTCGGCCCGGGCCTGATGGGCGACGCGCAGGTTGCGGCGCAGGGCTTCGGGCAAGGCCGCAACAGCGGCAGGCACCACGTCGGAGAGGATGCGCGCGCCCTGACTGCCGCCGATGACCACAAGCGACATCGGGTAATCGCCGGGGGGCATGTAGCCTGCGCCCGCGCGGTCCAGCACCGCCTGGCGGACCGGGTTGCCGGTGTGTTCGCCGGTGACGCCTTGGGGGAGTGTGGTCGGCCAGGTGCCGCAGGCGATGCGGTGGACCCGGCTGGCGAAGATCCGGTTGACCCGGCCCAGTACGCCGTTTTGTTCGTGGATCATCCGGGGACGGCGCAGCAGCCATGCCGCTGACAGCGCCGGGATCGACGGATAGCCGCCGAACCCCACCACCACCGCCGGTTTGTCGCGCGTCATCGACCACAGTGCCGCGAAAATGCCGCCCGCGATGTGGAAGGGGACCAGCAGTTTCGCCAGTACCCCGCCGCGCGCGAAGGTGGCCGATCCGACCTGTTCGATCACCACCCCGTCCGGAAAGCCGCCAGCATAGCGCGCGCCGCGCGCGTCGGTGGACAGTTTCACCCGCCAGCCGCGCTTGATCATCGCTTCGGCCAGCGCCTGTGCGGGGAACATGTGCCCGCCGGTGCCGCCCGCCGCGATGAGGAGAAGCTTTGCCATCCTAGCGGCCCCGCTTGAAGACATCGCTCATCTGGCCGCGCGGACGTGACCGCGTCAGGGCCAGAAGCATGCCAAGCGTGATGCCTGCCGCGATCACCGACGACCCGCCATAGCTGACGAACGGCAGCGTCATGCCCTTGGCGGGCAACAGCCGCACCGCCACCCCCATGTTGATCATTGCCTGCACGCCGAAGGTGCAGGCCAGCCCGGCGCCCGCCAGACGGGTGAACGGATCGCGTTCCCGCATCAGCCGCAGGAGCGACCGCGACACGATCAACCCGTACAGCATCAGGATCGCCAGCACGAGAAGCAGGCCGTATTCTTCGGCCGCAACTGCGATGATGAAATCGGTATGCGCATCAGGCAGCGACCACTTCACCTGCCCCTCGCCCACGCCGACACCGAAGAAGCCGCCCTCCTGAATGGCGTTGGCGGCATAGCCAAGCTGAGTGCGCGGGTCCACGTCGGGCGACAGAAAGCCGTCGATGCGGCGGGCGAAGTGTTCACTGGATTCGTAGAACGCAAGGCCGCTGGCGGTGACGATGCCACCCACCACGGCGATCAGGGTCATCGGCGCGCCGCCGACGAAATAGATCACCCCCCAGGCAAAGACGATCAGCGCGGATTGGCCAAAGTCAGGCTGCATCGCCAGAAAGGCCACCACGACAAGGGTGATGGCAAAGGACACCGACTTGCCCGGCGGGCCGTTGATATCCTGGGAGGAAGCGATCAGCCATGCCACCACGATGACAAAGCCGGGTTTCAGAAACTCGGACGGCTGCACCGAGGCAAAGCCAAGGCTGAACCATCGCACGGCACCTTTGCCGAAATCGGTGCCGAACAGCGGCAGCAGCATCAGCGCCATCAGCGAGATGGCAAAGCCAAGCACCCCCAGACGGCGCACCATCGCGGGCGACATCATCGAAATGGCGATCATCACCACCAGCGCCACACCGCCAAAGAAGGCCTGGCGCTGCACATAGTAGAACGGCTCCAGCCCGTTGCGGGTGGCCAGCGGCACCGAGGCCGCAAGACCCAGCAGCAGACCAATACCGAACAGGACGAAGACCGAGGTCAACGTCCATTTGTCGATGGTGCGCCACCAACGGGGAAGTACCGGCTCTGTCACCCGAATGGGATTGGAGCCATAGACCATCTCAGTCATGGGTAACCGCCTGAATTCGCCTGCTCTGCCTCGAAGCCCGGATGTAACCCCCGGGTCTGTGCCAAGAGTAGCGAAGAACCGGCCCTGTGGCCAGCAAGAAAGCATGCGCGATGCTTGCCACATGGGTCCGGCTAGGCAATGCTTCATCCGCGGGAAACGGTCTGCCTGCTCAGACAGGGCCAACGGAATGTCCTTCAATCTATACCTCGCCCTCGCCACGGCAGTGCTGCTTGGGGTGCGATGGGCGATTTACGAGGTGCAGGAGCGCACTGAGGATGGTCCGTCATTCCTGACCTTCATGCTGGACACAAATAGCACGCCGCACGACCGGGTTCGCCCGCTGATGTTCGGTCTTATCGCTGTTGCGGTCGTCATCGGGGCCTTTGTGGTCGAGTGACGGCTGCACGCAGCGGCTGAGTGCCTGCGCCATCGGGATCGCGGCAGTCAACGTTTTCTTTAAATAGATTTTGTGTTATATAACGAATCATGAAAACAATTGACCATGCCTTTGCCGCCCTGGCCGACCCCACCCGCCGCGCGATCATTGCGCGGCTGGCGCAGGGCGAGGCGACGGTGCAGGACATCGCCCGCCCGTTTTCGATCAGCCAGCCCGCGATCAGCCGTCATCTGAAGGTGCTGGAAGACGCGGGCCTGATCGAGACCCGGATCGAAGGCACCGCCCGCCCCCGCCGCCTGAACCCCGATGCCGTCGAGGCGCTGTGGGACTGGCTTGGCCAATACCGCGCGCTGTGGGAAGCGCGCTACACAAGGCTGGATGCGGTTCTGGCCGGCCTGCAAAAAGATGAAACGCTATGAACGCCCCTGTGACGCTGACCACCGATGGCGAGACCCAGATCGTCATCACGCGCCGTTTCACCGCGCCGCCGACCCATGTCTTCCGCGCCCATACCGACCCCGCGCTGATCCAGCGTTGGATGCTGGGGCCGGACGGCTGGACGATGCCCTTGTGCACCAATGACGCCTATCCGGGAGGCAGCTTTCGCTTTGAGTGGACCAATGGTCAGGGCCACAGCTTTTATGCCACCGGCGAGTATCTGGAGGTGACCCCGCACAGCCGGATTGTTCACATTGAGCGGATGTTCCTGCCGGATCCCACCCCCGACAGCCATGTCGTCACCCGCTTTGACCCCGACGGAACCGGCACCCGGCTGGTGATGACCATGACCCTTGCCGATGCCGCCGCCCGCGCCGCAGTCTTGGCCAGCGGCATGGAGGACGGGCTGGAAGTCAGCTATGCCCGGCTGGAAACGCTGTTGGAGGCGTCGGATGCGTGACACCCTGCACATCGCGATGACCGGTACGACGGACATCACCTTTACCCGCGTTTTCAATGCCTCCCCTGCCCTGCTTTGGCGCGCGATCACCGACCCCGCGATCATCCCCCGCTGGCTTTGGACGCGCGACTGGCCGATGACCGAGTGCCGGATGGACCTGCGGATCGGGGGTGCTTACCGCTGGGCCTGGCGCACCGGGCCTGACCGGATCATGGGCGTGTCGGGCAGATTTCTGACCGTCAACGCCCCGCACCGCCTGATCCATACCGAGATGTTCGACGAAGACTGGACCGGCGACGAGACCACCGTCACCCAAGACCTGACAGAGATCGCGCCGCAGACCACCCGGCTGGCGATGGTCGTGCGCTACGCGACCGAGGCGGCCCGCGCCGGGGCTTCGGCGTCGGGGATGGTCGAAGGGATGGAGGACGGCTACGCCAAGCTGGACGCCCTGATCCCTCAGCTGATTTCAGAACTGCGGCCCGGCGATTTTCGCATCATGGCCGAAGGCGTTCAGTCGCTGGTGGTGACGCGCAGCTTTGCCGCGCCGAAAGCCGCCGTGATCCGCGCCCATACCGAGGCGGACCTGCTGTGCCGCTGGATCGGCAGCGCCGAGATGCCGCTGGAGGTCTGCGAGATTGACGCCCAGGTTGGCGGCGGTTTCCGATACGTGTGGGCGATGCGGGACGGGACGAAAATCCAGCTTTCCGGGCGGTTCGAAGCGATTGGCGATGACCGCATTGTCCATACCGAACTGTTCGAGCCTGACTGGACTGGCGGGCCCGCGCGGGTGGTGACCACCTTCGCCGAAAGCGCTGGCCGCACCACGGTACAGGTGGAGATCACCTATTCCGGCGCGCCCGCGCGCGACGCGGTGCAGGCGTCGGGGATGGGTGAAGGGATGGCGGGATCTTATGGCCGTCTGGAAGCGCTGCTGTGACGGGGCCAGCGCCGGTTACACCCCGTAGACCCGACGCGCCGTGCCCTGACCGATGGCGAACTGCTCATCCGCTGACAGATCGGCCAGCAAAGCGCGCGTCATGTCGATCCAGGCTGGCAAATCCGCCCCAAGGTTGACCACCGGCCAATCGCCGCCCCACAACATCCGGTCCGGGCCAAAGGTGTGCAGCAGATGATCAACATAGGGCCGGATCAGCGAGACCGAGGCGGTTCCGGGCGCGCAGTAGGTGGTGATGCCGGACAGTTTCACCACAACATTCGGGAAGGCGGCCATCGCGTCGATGCCCGCGGCCCATTCGTCGAAGGCGCCAGCCGCGACATCCGGCACCCCGCAATGGTCGAGGATATAGGCCTGATCCGGACAGGCGCGCACCAGTGCTGCACCGATGGGGATCAACTGGCGCGCCAGATAATTGAGGTCGAACGGAAACCCGGCCCGTCCGATCTTGCGCAGGTTGCGCCGGAAGGATTCCGTCTGCGACACCTCGTCGGGCACCACATGCAGAATGCGCCGGAAGCCGACCGTCTTCAGCTCTGCCGCCTCGTCCAGCCAGGCATCAAAGCCGTCATCATGTTCCGGCCGGATCGAGGCAATCTGGCCCAGCATCCCGCCGGTCCCGACCATGTCCGCCACCATCCGCGCCTCGGCCCGGAAGTCGGCATCGTCAACGCCGGTTTCCATGAAAATCGATCCGGTGACCCCCTTGCCTGCCGTCAGCCCGGCATAATCGGCACGGGTAAAGTTACCCGACAGGATCGGAAACTCCGCCGTCCAGGCATAGCCGATCCGCTCGCGCAGGATCAGGTGCTGGTGAGTGTCGATCAGGTCCATGGTGCGCTCTATCCGTTGCTCAGGCAGAACATCGCGGGGGCGGAGCCCGTCCGCACCAGCCGCCCGTTTGGCAAATCGTTGTCGTCAAGCTTGGCCGCGATCTCGGGCGGGGTCAGGCCAAGGCGTTCCCAACGGCCCTTCAGCCGCGAGCGCAGCGCGTGTTCGGGTACCTCGATCATCACGGTCACGTCGAACATCGGGGCAAGGCGCGACCACGGTACCTGATTCAGCAGCAGATAGTTGCCCTCGACGATGATCACCGGCACTGAGGCGGGGATCAGCCGGGCACCGGCGCGGGCAATCTCGATCTTGCGGTCAAAGACTGGCACCGCCACGCAGTCTTCGTCCCGCGCCCGCAGCCGTTTCAGGGTGTGGAACAGGCCGCCCACGTCAAAGGTCTGCGGTGCGCCCTTGCGGGGTTGCAGCCCGGCGGGCGCAAGATAGGTGTCGTCGTAGTGAAACCCATCCATCGGCAACACCATTGCCAAGCCTTCGGCGCGTGCGTTCAACTTGCCCGCCAGTTTGTCGGCCAGTGTCGATTTGCCCGATCCGGGCGCACCCACCATGGCAACGATCACCCGGCCCGACGCTGCGTGCGTCTGCAAGAGGCCGGCCAGCTGCGCGATGTCGGTTGTCGCTGTCGTCACCTTGTGCCCCCGCTGTTCCGGTCAAAACTGCGCCAGCGTCACGCGGCGCGCAAGCCCCTGCTGCAAGACCCGGGGGGACCTGTGATCCTGGCACCTGAAAATCCGGTTCGGCCTGCGCGGAAAAGTCAGACCGCGATGACACGGCACGCTGCGCGGCCGGTCGAGCGGCTGTTGTTGCCAGGCAGACCTGGTGTCGGGGTGATCAGCACTTCAGCGCAGGCAGGAAAGCAGGGGCTGCGCAGGTCGACGGAAATCAGGACCGACGGCCTGAACCACCCTACCCTAGAGATTGGGACGTCGCCAGGCAGCGCATCTGCCACCCGGCCTGCGCTGTGGGCGACTTTGTGAAGACGGGGCAAATGACCGACGGGCTGCTGGCCGGTTACCAACGGTATGACATCGAAGCGCCAGTCGCCCGCGCGCCTGCCTTAGCGGCCCGGACCACCGCGAACGGCACCCGCATTGGCCCAGTCACAGGCAATCGCAGGTGCGTCGTCGGAGATGGCGCAGCTCGGCGCGTTCCGCGACTGTCGGAATGCGCGGTCCTGAAGGCGCGGTTTCTGCACGGCAGAAGTGCATTGCCGAAATCTCTTGATTGAGCTGCTGGACGCAGCCGGACTTCTGGCTCAGTCTGCCGGGGCTGGCCCCGGGCGGAAGGTGACCCCATGACACTGGCAGAGCTTGCCGCCCGTGCGGCTGACGAAATCCGCGCCGCCGTGGCGGGGATCGACCCCGACGCGATGGCGGGGATGGTCGGTGAGATCGCCGCCGCCCGCCATATCGTCTGTTACGGCGTGGGCCGCCAAGGGCTGATGATGCGGGCGCTGGCGATGCGGCTTTACCACCTTGGGCTTGCCGCGCACATGGTGGGCGACATGTCCTGCCCGCCGGCTGGCGCTGGTGATTGGCCCCGGTGATTTGCTGATGGTCAGCGCCGGTCTGGGCGGGTTTTCCACTGTCGACGGGTTGATCGGCGTGGCCAGGACCGCCGGCGCGCGGGTGGCGTGCATCACCGCTCAGCCCGGTGGGTCAGCGGCACAGCGCGCTAACCGCGTCTTGCACATCCCCGCCCAGACCATGGCCAATGACCAGACCGGTGCGCCCTCGGTTCTGCCGATGGGGTCTCTGTTCGAGGGCGCGCAGTATCTGGCGTTCGAGCGTCTTATCCTCGCCCTGCGCGACCACCTTGGCGTTGCACCCGGCGCGATGCGCGCCCGTCACACCAATCTGAAGTAGGCGCGGGGCCACCGCAGTCTTGCGACGGATCGGCGACGAAACCCCTTCTTCCTCTGTGGAGGGCAGTGGTTTCAGCGTGGCGGTGTCTGGCCATCCGGGCTGATCTGACAGGCGCAAGGCAAGACACCTTCAGACGAGGCATCGACAGACGGTGCATCGACGGCTAAGCTTTTCCTCAAACCACAAGGAAAATTCGATTGTATTCCGCCGCTTGCGCAAATTTCGCCCCAATTGGATGACCCAGCGCCTTTCCATCCCCGATTTCCTTGCCGCCACTGGCACGGATGCCCCCACCGAAGCCGAGCATGCATTGCTGCGGGCGGCGGCCACGGGCGCGCTGTGCCAGCTGTCGCCGGGCCGCCCCGACCCGGGCGATCCCGCCGCCCCCCGCATCCGTGCAGCACTTCTGGCGCATCTGGTGACCGGCGGCTGCGACCACGCGCCCGTCAGCGCGGTTGGGGTCCGGCTGATCGGGGCGGTGATCACCGGCCCGCTGAGCCTGAACTTTGCCGAGGCGCGGGGCGAGACCGACCTGCGCGCCTGCCATTTCACCGATCCGATCACGGCCCGGCGGGCCCGGCTGGTCCAGCTTGTGCTGTCGGGCAGCCATGTGCCGGGGCTTCTAGCCGAAGGCGCACGGATCGAGGGGTCAGCGTTTCTGCTGGGGCTGACGGCCACCGGTCGCATCAGCTTTGCCACCGCCGAGATCGGCGGCCAGTTGGCGTTGCACGGGGCCGACATCACCAGCCTGACGGCGCAGGGGGCGCGGATCGGCGCGTCGGTCTACCTGCGCGCCAGCGATACCGCTGCCTTTACGGCGGCGGGAGAGATCAGCCTGTCCGGCGCAGAAATCGGCGGGCAGCTGGCCTGCGATGGCGCCGTGCTGCGCAATCCCGGCAAGATCGCGCTGAATGTGCAGGGCGCGCGGATCGCGGGCGACGTCTTCCTGCGCGACCGGGCCGCCTTTCCGTTCCGGGCGGAGGGCGAAGTGCGGCTGTCGGGCGCACAGATCGGCGGCCAGCTGGATTGTGCGACGGCAGAATTCAGCAACCCGGGCGGGCATGCCTTTGCCGCACAACGGATGCAGGTCGGGGCAGAGTTCTTCTGGCAAACCGTCGCCGTCCCGGCGGGCGATATCTACCTTCCCTCGGCGCATGTCGGCGATCTGGTGGATGATCTGGCCAGCTGGCCCGACGACGGGCGGGTCTATCTGGACGGCTTCACCTATGACCGGATCACCCGCGATGCCCCGGTGGATGCCGAAACCCGGCTGGCCTGGCTTGCCCGCTGCACCACGCAGGACGGGCGGTTTTTGCCACAACCCTACACGCAGGCCGCAGCCGTGCTGGCCCGGATGGGCCACGAGGCCGAAGCGCGCCGCATCATGGAAGAGCAGGCCCGCCGCAAGGGCCGTGCCCGCCGCGCTGCGAGGCGGGCACGGGGCGGCCTTTTGGCCCTGCCCCTGACCGGTTTCGACTGGCTTTGGGACCGGGCGGCGCAACTGGTCGTCGGCTACGGGTTTCAGCCATTCCGGTCGATCCTGTGGCTTGCAGGCCTGTCGCTGCTGTCGGCCTTCCTTGCGTTCATGGCGTGGGAAGAGGGCAGCATGGCCCCGAACAACGATCTGATCGCCGCATCCGAGGGCTGGCAGGCGCTGCTGGCGGTGGACTGCATCCCCGATCCGGTGCCGGGTTGCGTGGCCAACCCGGCCGCGCAGTGGAACGGGCCGACGGGCGCGGGGTTGGACTGGGAAAGCTTTCATCCGCTGGCTTATGGCGCGGATGTGGTAGTCCCGGTTCTGGAACTGGGGCAGACAAGATCCTGGTCACCGTCCAAGGATCGCGGCCCCTGGGGTTACCGGCTATGGTGGGCGCGGTGGCTGCTGATGGCGGCAGGATGGGTGGTCACTGCGCTGGGGGCTGCGGCTGCGACGGGCATCATCCAGCGCGCGACGCCCTCTGGTTAAGGTGAAATTCCGCCCTTCCCGGCTTGCGGGTCACCCCCTAGACTACCAGACGAACGGGTTGGGGAATCCTGCATGCAGACCATGATCGGCGTCATCGGCGGCTCTGGCGTCTATCAGATCGACGGGCTTGAGGGGGCAAGCTGGGTCAAGGTGAAATCGCCCTTTGGCAGGCCGTCGGACGATGTGCTGGTCGGGCGGCTGGAGGGGATGCCGGTGGCCTTTCTGCCGCGTCACGGGCGGGGGCATGTGCATGACCCCGCCACCGTGCCGTACCGCGCCAATATCGACGCGCTGAAACGGCTGGGCTGTACGGATGTGGTGGCAATCTCGGCGGTGGGGTCGTTGCGCGAGGATTTCGCGCCGGGCGATTTCGTCATCGTGGATCAGCTCATCGACCGCAGCACGCAGCGCCCCGCGTCGTTCTTCGGGTCGGGCTGCGTGGCGCATGTCAGCATGGCCGATCCGACCTGCCCCCGGCTGGGTGCGGCCTGTGCAAAGGCCGCGCGCGATGCAGGGCTGCGCGTTCACCCCGGCGCGGTGTCCGTCACCATCGAAGGGCCGCAATTTTCCACCCGCGCCGAAAGTCGGCTGTACCGGAGCTGGGGGGCGGATGTGATCGGGATGACCGGGATGTCCGAGGCCCGCCTCGCCCGTGAGGCAGAGCTGTGCTATGCGAGCGTGGCAATGATCACGGATTATGACAGCTGGCACGACGGCCACGGCTCGGTGGCTGTGGCCAGCGTCATGCAGGTGGTGCGGGCGAACGCCGATGCCGGTCGGAATCTGGTGACACGGCTGCCTGGACAGCTTTCGGAAATGCGGGTGCCTTGCCCGCATGGCTGTGACCGGGCGCTTGACCATGCCGTGATGACAACGCCGGACAAGCGCGATGCCGCACTGGTGGCCCGGCTGGACGCCGTGGCGGGGCGGGTGCTGTGATCCCGCCGTTCAGGGCCTGCCTGTGTTTGATGGCGACGGCGCTGTTTGCAAGCGCAACGCGCGCCGAGATGCCAATGTCCGACGGCGTCGCCTCGGAAGGATTTCTGCAAGACGAGGTGTTCTTCCGCTTGGTCACCTGCGGTGCGCCGCCCGGTGGGGATTGTCGCGCCCCGGACCTGCGCTGGCGCAAACCGCACCTGACACTGGCGGTGAAGCCCGGTGACGATCCGCTGCCAAAAGGGTTTGAGGCGCGGCTCAACAGCGCCGTCGCGCATGCGCTGGGCGAGATTAACGGCGCCGGCATGGGCCTTCAGGTCACGCTGACAAACGCCGGTACAGCCGACATCACGGTGCGCGCGACCCCGCTTGGCGAAGGCGCGCTTCTGGCTGAGGCGCCCGGCTTTTCCGGGCTGGGCGTGATGGGTGTCGGCTACATGACCGTGTGGTCTGACGACGACCACCGCATCACCGAAGCGGTGATCCTGATTTCCACCACGATTGATGATGCGGACATGACCTCGGTTGTGCTGGAAGAGGTGACGCAGGCGCTGGGCATCCTCTACGATATCGAGAACCCGTGGTACGAAGGCGTCTCGATCCTGTCGCAGTCCTCGAACGAGACCACGACCATCACCGGTCAGGACGCGGCCCTGCTGCGCTGGATGTATCCACCCAAGGACTGAGCAATGCCGAGACTGTTAGATACCTCCCGGCTGGCGCTTGCGCTCGCCATCGCTGCGACCGGTAGCCTTGCGGTGGCGCAGGAATTCGTCACTGCCAAAGGCCGCCTGTCCAATGACGATTTCTACCGGCTTGCCACCTGCGCCGCCCCTCCGGGGAAAGACTGTCAGAAGACCGTCGCCCGCTGGTCTGACCGGAACGCCCGGGACCTTACCTTCGCACTCGTGTTCGTCGCCGAGGGTTTTCCGCCCCGGTTGCGGGCGAAGATCGAGCAGGGCCTGGATCGCGGAATGGAGGAGTTGAACGCCTCGGGCGCCAACTTGCGCATCCGGCGCGCGAAACCGTCAGAGCGGCCAGACATATTCGTTCGCTTGCTGGATATTCCAGAGGGCGCAACAATACGGGGGACGGGCGTGCGTGAACTGGAAGGTGTGACGATCGGTGCTGCAACCAATACGCTGGTCTGGAACGACAACCGCATGCTGGTCGCCTGCCACATCACCTCGTCCAATAACGCAAATCTGGGTCAGGTCGTCTCCGGGATGCTGGAGGAAATCACCCAGTGCATGGGGTTCAACACCGACATCGGCGGACGCTACTATGAAACGAGGTCGATCTTTTCCGAGACGAGCAACGGGCTTGTCCGGTTGGGCGAACAAGACATCATGGCCCTGCGCCGACACTATCCATGACTTCCAGAAGGCAAGGAAAATCCATGAAGAAGACCGTGAAGGACTACATCCGCACCATCGTGGATTTCCCGCATGAGGGGATCCTGTTTCGCGACGTGACGACGCTGTTCGCCGATCCGCGCGGATTTCGGATGTGCGTCGATCAGTTGCTGGCCCCTTATGCGGGGATGCGGATCGACAAGGTCGTGGGGCTGGAGGCGCGGGGGTTCATTCTTGGCGGGGCGGTGGCGCATCAGTTGTCGACCGGGTTCGTGCCCATTCGCAAGAAGGGCAAGCTGCCGGGCCAGACGATCTCACAGGCCTACACGCTGGAGTATGGCGAGGCGGTGGTCGAGGTGCATGACGACGCGATGGCGCCGGGGGAAAAGATCCTGCTGGTCGATGATCTGCTGGCCACCGGCGGCACCGCCGAGGCGGGCATCCGCCTGATCGAACGGCTGGGGGCGGAGGTAGTAGGCTGCGCCTTTGTGGTCGATCTGCCGGATCTGGGAGGGCGGCGGAAACTTGAAGCACTGGGGATGGACGTGCATGCCTTGTGTGACTTCGCGGGGCAGTGAGCGGCGTTAACCTTGTCGAAAGGGAATCGCCCTAATGCTGTCCTTGTCGGGGCTACCCACCCCGGCCACGTTGCTTGCAACACGTGAAGACCATACTCACCCCAAGACCCCGTCGGGCACCCACCTGACGGGGTCGATCTTTGTGAGCGCGGTGATCTGGCGGAGCCGCGTGCCGCGGCAAGTCCTTTAGGTCGCTGGCGCGGGCAAAGCCCGCTTGGCTCCGCGGAGAGAGTATTTTTGAAAGGCGCAAATGGCCTAGAGTGCGGGCAGAACCGCGCCGGGGTTCATGATGCCTTGCGGGTCAAGCGCGGCCTTGATCGCGCGCATCGCCAGCAGTTTTCCCGGATCGGCGTAGCGCGCCAGATCTGCGGTCTTGAGCCGCCCGACGCCGTGTTCGGCAGCCACTGATCCGCCCATGGCATGCACCAGATCATGCACGGTTGTCTTGATCGCGTCGCGCTGGAGTTCGTGATCCTTGCGACTGCCCCCTTTCGCGGGGAACACGTTATAATGCAGATTGCCGTCGCCCAGATGGCCAAAGCAGTTGATCCGCCAGGTCCCCAGTTTTGCCAGCGCCTGCGGGGCGGCCCTGATGAAGTCCGGCACTGCCGACAGCGGCAGCGAGATGTCGTGGCTGGAGACCGCACCGATCCGGCGGTTCGCTTCGGGGATTGCTTCGCGCAGACGCCAAAGGCCCTCCGCCTGCGCCTTGGAGGAGGCGATGACGCCATCGGTCACAAGGCCTGCGTCTGAGGCTTCGTCATAAAGGCTGGCCATCGTCACCTCCGGCTGCAGCCCGGATGGCAGGCCCAGTTCCAGCAGCACCACCCATTCCGGAACCGGGTCAAAGGGCGGGCGCAAATCCGGCAGGGTTTCGGCCAGGAAATCGAACCCCATCCGGTGGATCAACTCAAAAGCCGAGACCATGCCCGCCAGCCGGTCGGATGCCAGAGCAAGAAGCGACAACGCCGCTTCGGGGGACGCCACCGCCACCATGGCCACCACCGTCGCCGCCGGAATCGGGTAAAGCCGCAGGCTGGCGGCGGTGATCACCCCCAGCGTGCCTTCGGACCCGATCATCAGATGGCGCAGGTCGTAGCCTGCGTTGTCCTTGCGCAGACGCGTCAGCCCGTTCCAGACCGTGCCGTCGGGCAGCACCGCCTCCAGCCCCAGACACAGGTCGCGGGCGTTGCCGTAGCGCAGCACGTTCAGGCCACCGGCGTTGGCCGCCAGATTTCCGCCGATCCGGCAGGTGCCCTCGGACGCCAGCGTCAGCGGAAACAGCCGGTTCACCGCCAGCGCCTGCGCCTGCACGTCGGCGAGGATCATCCCGGCTTCGACCACCAGCGCGTTTTCCTGACGGTAAGCACCGCGCAGCGCCGCCATCCGCTCCAGCGACAGGACCAGCGGCGCAGGGCCATCGGACATCAGCTGACCGCCGACCAGACCGGTGCCGCCCCCCCATGGTACGATCCCGACCCGGCCCGCTGCACAGGCGCGGACGATCTGCGCGACCTCGGCGGTGGTGCGGGGCCGGGCCACCGTGCCCGCCAGCCCGTGCCAGCGGCCGCGCGGTTCCTCAAGATAGCGCGGCTCGGGCACTGACAGCGTGCCCTCGGGCAGGCGCGCGGCAAGGCTGGCCACAAAGGCGGGATCGCAGGGGTTCAGCATGGCGGTCTCCTTGCGCCCTTTGGTAGTGCCGCAACGCCGCCGCCGCCAGCCGATTGTCAATCCAGCCAGGCCGGTTCCAGCACCAGGATCGTCGGGCTGCCCGGAAGGTCGCGCAAGGACAGGGTGATCTGTGCCCCGCCGGTTTTCACGACGGTGAACGCGTCCGCCATCTCGGTCAGGAAATCCTGCAAGGACGTGGTCGAGAACCAGTGCATCGGGATCACCACCGACGAGCGCAGCCGCTTGACCACGCCCGCCATGTCCTGCATCCGCATCGTGTAGCCGCCATCCACCGGCACCATCACCACATCCAGACGCCCGATCGCGGCATATTGGGCGTCCGACGGGATCTGATGCAGATGCCCCAGATGGCCGATGCACAGCCCGCCCGCCTCGAAGATGAAGATCGAGTTGCCGTCCGCCCGCGCACCCTCGCCAAAGGGCCCGCGCGTGTCGGTGGTGACGTTGCGCACCAGCAGGCCGCCCAGATCCAGACGGTGGTCCGCCGGGGCGCCGCCGTCCCCCCAGCCGGTCAGAACGTGGGGGATGCGCGGGTCGGGGTTCGATGTCCAATGCGTCGAATGGGCGTTGTTCATCGTCACCACATCTGGGACCAGATCGGCCGTGCCGGTAAAGCCGACGTAGTCGGTCACCGCGACTGTGCCGTCATCGGTCACAATGGCAAAGCTGGCGTGATCCAGATAGCGGATCAGAACCTGGTTTTCCTCCAGCGCGTCACCCAGCACGACGGGCACCTCCGTCTCTGGCCCCTGCGCCACGGCGATGCAATGCGACGGGATACGTTCCTGCGCGGCGACGGGAAAGGCGGCAAGGATCAGGGCAGCGGCAAGACGCATGGGGCACCTCCGGTCAGGCTAAGGGTAACCCGGATCGGGCCCGCGTCACGCCCTGATTGCATCACGGATGCGCGAGGTCAGGCGCGCGCCGCCACCATCGCATGCAAAGCAGCCACGGTGCGCAGATTGCGGGCGGTCATCGGGGCCGGCAACAGGCGCGGCAACTGAGCTGCCAGTTTCGAGGTGCCATAGCCGCCGGGCGTATGGAGGGTGAAACGGCAGCCGGACACATGCCACCCATCGTCGGGGCGCGCCAATGCGGCAAGCGCGGTCAGGTCCGGCTGCGGCACGCAGCTCAGAAAGCAGACATGCACGCGGTTCGACTCGGCCCTCTGAAACGGGTGGTCGGTTGCGGCGGAAGCAATTCCGTCTGCGTCCAGCACGAAGACGTCAGGTGCAAAGCTGAACCGTGCCGCGATAGCCTCGCGGATGGTCACTTCCAGCGCCGGTCCCGCAACGTCGCTGTCAAAGACCGCGTTGCCGCTTTGGATGTAGGTCTCGACCAGACCCGGCCCCAGACCTTGCAACATCGCCCGGAACTCTGCCATCGGCAGTTTGTTCTCGCCCGATACGTTGACGCCGCGCAAGAGTGCGATCCTAACCGGCATCCGTCCGTCCGCGCCGATCGCCGCGCAGGTTGGCGTAGAGCACATGGTTGCGCCAGCGCCCGTTGATCTGCAGATAGCTTTGCGCCACCCCCTCATACTTGAAGCCGCACTTTTCAAGCACCCCGCGCGAGGGCGCGTTTTCCGGCAGACAGGCGGCCTCCATCCGGCTGAGGTCAAGGTTGGTGAAGGCGTGATGCGTCAGGGCCAGGATCGCTTCGCGCATGTAGCCGTGCCGCGCGAAGGGCTGGCCGATCCAGTAGCCCAGCGTGCCCGCCTGCGACGGCCCGCGACGGATGTTGTCCAGCGTCAGCGCGCCCAGCAAACGGTTGTCCTCGCGCCGGATCAGCAGCATCGGCAAGGCGGTGCCCTGCGCCTCGGCGCGCTGCGCCCAGTAGACGCGGTTGGTGAAGGCGCGGCGGGTCAGGTGGTCAGTGGCCCAGACCGGTTCCCACTGCGCCAGAAAGGCGGCGGACGCCTCGCGCAGGTCAGTCCATTGCCGCCAGTCGCCATGCTCGGGCAGGCGCAGCGTCATCCGCTCGGTTTCGACCCGGACCTTGCGCTTCAGCCCCAGCATCAGGCCAACAGCCCCCGCCGGATCGCCTCGATCCCCGGGGCCTTGGCCACCGGACCGTAAAGCACCAGTGCCGACTTGGCCGACGTCAGGTCGGCCGCATACCTGCGCACATCGGCGAGGCCGACGGCATCGATTTTGGCAACCGTCTCGTCCGAATCCGGCACCCGGCCCCAGATTGCCAGCAGGCGGGCATTGCGCTCGGCGCGGCTCGTCGGGCTTTCGAGGCCCATCAGCAACCCGGCCCGCAACTGCGCACGGGACCGCGCCACTTCGGCCTCGGTCATGTCATCGGAGGCGCGCCTCAGCTCGTCGATGGTCAGTTGCGTCAGAGCACTGATCTCGTCGCCCGAGGTGCCGGCATAGATCGTCAGTTGTCCGGTATCGTCATTGGCACCGGCCTGCGCGTAGATCGTATAGCACAGCCCCCGATCCTCGCGGATCTTCTGGAACAGGCGGCTGGACATGCCCCCCCCCATCGCAGTTGCATAGACCTGCGCGGTGTAAACCCGGTCGTCGCGGTAGCCGGGTGCCTCGAACGACAGGGCGAAATGCGCCTGTTCCAGATCCTTGACCTCGCGCCGTTCGCCACCTTTGAACCGTGCCGGAGCAGGCGTCAGGTCCCCAACCTGTCTCAGCCCGCCAAAGATCGCCTCGGCCGCAGCGACCACCGCGTCGTGATCGACCCCGCCCGCCGCTGACAGGATCATTTGGTCAGCGGCGTAGTGCTGGCCGACAAACGCCTCGAAATCCGCCTTCTTGAACGCGGACACCCGCTCTTCCGGACCCAGAATGGAGCGCCCGAAGGGTTGGTCCGGATAGCTTACCTCTTGCAGCCAGTCGAAGAGGATGTCGTCGGGGGTGTCCAGCGCCTGACCGATTTCCTGCAAGATCACATGACGTTCCGTCTCGATATCAGCTTTGCGGAACAGTGGGTTCAGCACGATGTCGGAAATCACATCCAGCGCGCGCGGCACATCCTCCGACAGAACACGCGCGTAATAGGCCGTCAGCTCGCGGTCGGTATAGGCGCTGATATAGCCGCCGACATCCTCGATTTCCTCGGCAATCTGCAAGGCACTGCGGCGCTTGGTGCCCTTGAAGGCCATATGCTCCAGAAAATGCGCGATGCCGTTCTGCTGCGGTGCCTCGTGCCGACCGCCCGCGCCCACCCAGATCCCGATGGTGACCGATTTCAGCCCCGGCATCGCCTCGGTAACGATGCGAAAGCCGTTGGGCAGGGTGTGCAGACGCTGGGTCAATGGGCAATCCTTTCGCGGACCAGCGCCTGAAGCGCGGCAAGGTCGTTTGGCACCGGGGTCATCCGTTCGGGCCGCTCAAACAGGTCGGCCATGTGCGGCGGCAGGCCGGGGCGCTGGCCGATCGCCGCCTCGACGGCATCGGGGAACTTCGCCGGATGGGCTGTGGCCAGCGTGATCATCGGCGTTGTTCCCAGATGATCCTGCGCCACCTTCACGCCAACGGCGGAATGCGGGCACAGAACCTCGCCTGTGCCGGCAAAGGTCTGCCGGATCGTGGCAACCGTCTCGTCTTCGGAACAGCGGCCCGAGGCGAAGGTCTGACGCAGCATGTCAAGCGCGCCCTGCCGGATCGTGAACCCACCCGCCTGCAGGTCCGCCATCAGGCCCGTTACCGCCGCGCCGTCGCGCCCGTAGGCATCGAACAACGCGCGCTCGAAGTTGGACGAGACCTGAATATCCATCGACGGGCTGATCGAGGGGCGCACCCCGTCGGTCAGATAGCCTCCGGTGCGCAGGGCGCGGTCAAGAATATCGTTGTGGTTGGTGGCGATGACCAGCTTTTCAATCGGCAGTCCCATCCGCCGCGCAATGTAGCCCGCGAAGATATCGCCGAAGTTGCCGGTGGGCACGGTGAAGCTGACCGACCGCCCCGGCGCGCCCAAGGCCACTGCGCTGTAGAAATAATACACCACCTGCGCCAGCACCCGCGCCCAGTTGATCGAGTTGACGCCCGCCAGCCGAACCCCGTCGCGGAAGGCAAAGTCGTTGAACATGTCCTTCACACGCGCCTGTGCGTCGTCAAAGCTGCCGTCGATGGCCAGCGCATGGCAGTTCGCCTCCGAGGGGGTGGTCATCTGGCGGCGCTGCACATCGCTGACGCGGCATTGCGGGAACAGGATGAACACATCCACCGATGCCAGCCCGCGAAACGCCTCCATCGCCGCCGACCCGGTGTCGCCCGAAGTGGCACCGACAATGGTGATCCGCTCGCCGGTCTTGGCCAGGGCTGCCTGCATCATCTGACCGATCAGCTGCATGGCAAAGTCCTTGAAGGCCAGCGTCGGCCCGTGGAACAGTTCCAGCAGGAAGTGGTTCGGGGCCAGTTGCACCATCGGCGCGCGGGCAGCGTGGTGAAAGCCCTTGTAGGCAGCATCAATCAGCCCGCGAAATTCGTCATCGCCAAAGAAGCCGCCCAGATAGGGCCGCATCACCCGGAACGCGGTTTCCTCATACGACAGCCCGGCCAGCGCCGCGATATCGCCAGCCGCCATCACCGGCACCACGTCGGGCACATAAAGCCCGCCGTCGCGCGCCAGCCCCGTCATCATCGCCTCGCCAAACCCCAGAACCGGGGCAGCGCCACGGGTAGAAATATACTTCATCATCCTGCCTTCAGCCATTTTGCCGTCCAACGGGCCGCGCCCTGATACGCCACAGAAGGTAGACTGTCATCCCCAGCCACACCGCCGCGAGCGAAAACCACGTCACCGCATAGTTGAAATGATCATTGCGGAACCCCGCCGTCGTCACCGGATGCGGCACTATGCCGTCGCCGGTATCCGAGCGGGCAATCACCAGCACCGGCTCGGTCCCCAGCAGCGCCGCGATGCGGCCAAGGTCGCGGCCATACCAGATCGCACGGCCCGCGTCGTAGGGCGGGGTGGAGGAGTTCACATCATCCGGCCAGTTCAGGTTGCCCACCACCTCTGCCTCGCGGCCCGGGCGCGGCGTGGTTTTCGCGGTCTCAAGGATGAATCCCCGGTCGACCAGAATCCGCCGCCCGCCGGACTCGAACGCGGCGATCACCAGAAACCCCGGGCCGGTTTCGCGGGTTGAGGTCAGGACATGCGCCTCTTCACCGGTAAAGCGCCCCGCAACGGTGACCGCGCGGTAACGGTCGGCGGCCGGGTCAAGCGCGGCGGGCAAGGCCACCGGCGCGTCGCGCATCATCGCCTCGGCCCCGGCGATGATCCCCTGTTTCCATTCCAGCCGCTGCAGTTGCCAGACGCCAAGCGACCCCAGCACCGCCACCCCGGCCAGCCCCAACAGCATCGCAAACACCACTGACCGGTTCATCCCCGCCCCCCAAATGCAAAGCGCAGGCCCGAAGGCCCGCGCTTACAATCCCTCTCAGCAGCGATAATCAGCCCTGACCCCAGACGTAGACGGCGGCGAACAGGAACAGCCAGACCACATCGACAAAGTGCCAGTACCACGCCGCCGCCTCGAAGCCGACATGCTGTTCGGGTGTGAAGTGGCCCTTCAGCGCGCGGATCAGGCAGACGGTCAGGAAGATCGTCCCGATCAGGACGTGGAAGCCATGGAACCCGGTCGCCATGAAGAACGACGCGCCGTAGATATTGCCGGCAAAGCCAAAGGCTGCGTGGCTGTACTCATACGCCTGCATGCCCGTGAACACGATTCCCAGCCCGACGGCCAGGATCAGACCGTTCACCAGATCCTTGCGGTTGTTCTCGTGCACCAGCGCGTGGTGGGCCCAGGTGGCAGCGCAGCCTGACAGCAGCAGAATCAGCGTGTTCATCAGGGGCAGGTGCCAGGGGTCAAACGTTTCGATCCCGACGGGCGGCCAGACACCGTCGATGGCCGGGCTGTCCGGCCCCATCGGATACATCCGGTGCTTGAAGAAGGTCCAGAACCAAGCCGAAAAGAACATCACTTCCGACATGATGAACAGGATGAACCCGTAGCGCAGGCCCAGCCTGACCACCGGCGTGTGGTCGCCGGTCTGGCCTTCATGCACCACTTCGGACCACCAGGCGAACATCACGTACAGCACGCCGGCAAGGCCGATCAGCCCCAGCCACGGGGCTGAGCCGTGCATCCACAGGACCGCCCCGAACAGCATGACAAACCCGGAAAGTGCACCGAGAAGCGGCCATATCGACGGCGGCAGGACGTGGTAGTCGTGGTTCTTTGCGTGGGCCATGGCCGATAGCTTCCCTCGTTAGGATCAGTTCAGCGCTGCGGGCGTTGCCGGAGCGGGGGGCTTTACCGCGGCCTGAACGTCGGGCAGCGCGGTTTCGTGGAATGTATAGCTGAGCGTGATCTCATGCACAAACGCCGCTTCCGGATCGTCGACCATCGCCGGATCGACGTAAAAGCTGACCGGCATCTGCACCGTTTCGCCGGGCTGCAGGACCTGCTGTTCAAAGCAGAAACAGGCGATCTTGATGAAATAGCCACCCGCTGAATAGGGGAACACGTTGTAACTGGCGGTGCCCGCCACCGGACGGTTGGTCGGGTTGTGCGCCTCATAAAACGCCAGGGCGGTCTCGCCGATGCGCAGGTCCATCGACGGCACCACCGGGCGGAATGTCCAGGGCATCCCGGCTTCCAGCGACGCATCGAAGCGGACTTTTACAGTGCGATCAAGGATCACATCCGACCCGGCCTCGGCCACACCGGTAGTGCCGCCAAAGCCGGTCACCTTGCAGAACCAGTTGTAGAACGGCACGGCTGCAAAGGACAGCGACCCCATGGTCACGACCACGGCCACCAGTTGCAGCAACGTGCGGTTCGGGCCCTGAAGACGCGGGAACATCATGGTTTAGCCGCCTCCGGCAGCTGGCCATCCTGAACACTGCCGGGCTGCACCACATGGTCATAGCCCTGCATCGGATCGCCGCGCGTGACCTTGACCACGGTCAGCGCAAAGACCAGTGCCACAAACGCCACCAGCGTCAGCCCGACGCCGACATTGCGGCTGAACCGGCGTTTGTAAATCTCATGCTCGGGGCGGAAGCTCATGTCACCAGCCCCCAAGCCCGTAGGGTTTCAGTGCGGCTTCAACCAGAAAGGCGCTAAAATGCAGGAACAGGTACAGCAGCGAAAAGCGGAACACTGACTTCTCGACCGCATATTTGTCCGCCTCGGCCACCGCCTCGTCGCGGCGCCAGATCCGCCATGCGCCCAGCACGAACCAGCCGTTCAGCGCCACCGCGACTGCAAGGGTGAACGGCCCGCCGATCGAGGTCAACGCCGCCCAGATCGCCACAGGCACCAGCAGAAAGGTATACACCAGGATATGCAACCGCGTCGATTTGCGGCCATGCGTCACCGTCAGCATCGGCACGCCTGCGGTGTGGTAATCTTCCTTCATGAACAGCGCCAAGGCCCAGAAATGCGGCGGCGTCCACATGAAGATCAGTGCGAACATCAACACGGCCTCGATGCTGATCGACCCGGTGGCGCAGACCCAGCCGATCATCGGCGGAAACGCCCCGGCGGCCCCGCCGATGACGATGTTCTGCGGCGTCACGCGCTTTAGCCACATCGAATAGACCACAGCGTAAAAGAAGATCGTGAAGGCCAGCAGCCCTGCCGCCAAAAGGTTTGTCGCCAGCCCCAGCATCACAACGCTGATGCCCGACAGTGCCAGCCCCAACCCCAGCGCATCGCCACCGGTGACGCGGCCTGACGGGACCGGACGCCCCTTGGTGCGCTTCATCACCGCGTCGATATCGGCGTCCCACCACATGTTCAGCGACCCCGAGGCCCCTGCCCCCAAGGCGATGAACAGGATGGCCGCCACCGCCTCGACCGGGTGCAGGCCGACCGGGGCAACCAGCAGGCCAACCAGTGCGGTGAACACCACCAGCGACATGACGCGCGGCTTCAACAGCTGAACGTAATCGCCGAAACCTGCCTCGTAGGGTGCGTCAGCCGTGCGCTCGAATGTGCCGATATCGGTCATCTTTGTCCTGTGATCCTAAGACGGAAGGCCCCGGCCAGCCGGAGCCTTCGTCACATATTCCGAAAGCGACCTCAGTCGTTCGACGCCACTTTGACGGTGCTGTCGGTCGCCATGTGCGACAGCTGGTAATCACCGGCCTTTGCCTTGGCCAGCCAGTCGGCATAGGCCGCCTCGGAAACCACCTTCACTGTGATCGGCATGTAGGCGTGCATCTGGCCACACAGCTCGGAGCACTGGCCGAAGTAGATGCCTTCCTTGTCGGCCTTGAACCACAAAGCGGCAGTCCGCCCGGGCACACCGTCCTGCATCACGCCGAACGCGGGGATTTTCCACGAGTGGATGACATCGGCACCGGTCACTCGCATCACGATGATCTTGCCCACGGGCACGACAACGGCAGTGTCGGTCGCCAGCAGAAACTGTTCCTTGGTGTAGCCCGCCGCGACCAGTTGCGCTTCGACTTCCGGGGTCATCATGTTGTCACCCCCGGTTGCGGGAGATCCGATCATGTAGCTGTCGAACGCCACATCTTCATCAACGTATTCATAGCCCCAGTACCACTGATAGCCGGTGGCCTTGATGGTGACGTCGGCTACCGGGATTTCCTGATCCTTGAACAGCACCGGCAAAGAGAACGCTCCGATGAACACCAGGATCACAATCGGGATCAGCGTCCATGCCACTTCAAGCGGCGAGTTGTGGGTGAACGTCGCGGGCTTTGGGTTGGTGCGAGAGTTGTACCGGATCATCACGTAGACCAGAAGCAGCGTCACGAAGACCACGATGGCGGCGCAGATATACAGCAGCATCCCGTCCAGCCATTGCTGATCTTGCGCAAATTCGGTGGAGGCGGGCTGAAAGCCCATCAGGCCGTCCGTGGGCTGCCCGATGATTTCAAGGGCCTGCTGCGCGAAGGCAGTGGTGGCCATCATGGCGGCAACCCCGGCACCGGCAATCCCGCTGATCAAAGTCGAAAGGCGCATGTTCATTTTCCCGTTTCCGACGCGCGGCTTTTTACCGCTTTTCCGGACCCCCGCCGTTCCGGCAGAATCCCGTTGTTTCCGGTGGCGTTCAAACCATATTAGCGGCGGCGGGACAAGCGAAACCGTTGCGACAAAGCAGCGCCATGTGGTGCACATCGGGGGTAGTCAGCACCACGCCATGGCCTTCATCAAGATCACCATCGTTTCGCTGGGGCTGATCTATGCCGCGGCGCTTTCCGGGGTCTATGTGATGCAGCGCCAGTTGCAATACTTCCCGTCGCGCAGCAACCCCGCGCCGCAAACGCTTGGCCTTATGGGTGTGGAGCGACAGCTGTTGACCACGCCGGACGGTGAAACGCTGATCCTTTGGTACGCAGCACCCAAAGGCGACCGGCCGGTCATCCTGTTCTTTCACGGCAATGCGGGCTCCATTGCTGACCGCGCCGACCGGATGTCGTTCTACATGGCCAAAGGTTATGGCGCGGCCTTTCTGTCCTATCGCGGCTACGGTGGCAGTTCGGGCACGCCCACAGAGACGGGCCTGATCACCGACGCACAAGCCGCCTATGATCATCTGCGCGGACTGGGGCTGCCAGCCAGCCGCGTGGCGGTGGTCGGCGAATCTCTCGGCACTGGCGTCGCGGTGCAACTGGCGGCCCGCAACCCGGTTGGCGCAGTGGTGCTGGAAGCACCTTATTCCGCTGCTGTCGATGTGGCGGCCATCGCTTACCCGTGGCTGCCCGTCCGCGTGCTGATGAAAGACCAGTTCCGGTCCGAGGCCCATATCGCCGCGGTTGCGGCTCCGCTGCTGATCCTGCACGGGACCGGCGATCAGGTTATCCCCTTCAGCCTTGGGAAGCGGCTTTTCGCGGCGGCCAAGGCACCGAAAGCCTTCCGCTCGCTTGGTCCCGTCGGCCATCAGGCACTTTTCACCCAAGCGACATGGGCCGAAGGAACCACATTTCTGGACGGGATTTTCCCTCCGTAACCGGCCCGATTGCGACCCCTGCCTTGCGAACGCCCCCCTGCCCGCATAGCTATGACTTGCCGCCAGCCCCGAAAGGCCCCCGATGACCAACACTCCGTTCCGCCCCTTCGAGGATCATCTTGACGAGGCCACCGCCCTTGCCACCCTGCGGGCCGCCACCGCCGGCGCTGATGATGGCGAGTTGTTCCTGGAACGCTTTCGGGCAGAGTCCATCGTGCTGGACGACGGCCGCATCCGCAACGCCAGCTATGATGCCCGTCAGGGTTTTGGTCTGCGCGCCGTGCGCGGTGAAGTGTCGGGCTACGCCCATTCGACCGAAATCACCGAAAGCGCCCTGCGCCGCGCGTCCGAGACCACCCGCCTTGCGGTCGGCGCCGGCGGAGGCACGATGGCACCGCTGCCCAAAGGCACCAACACCCGGCTTTACAGCGACGCCGACCCGCTGGCCGATGCCACTTTCCCGATCAAGATCGACCTTCTGAAGGAAATCGACGCCTACGCCCGCGCAATGGACCGGCGTGTGGTGCAGGTGTCCGTCAGCCTCGGTGGCTCGTTGCAGGAAATCGAGATTTTGCGCCCCGAAGGTTTGCGCCTGACCGACATCCGCCCGATGGCGCGGCTGTACATCTCGGTCATCGTCGAGGAGCAGGGCCGCCGTGAACAGGGCGGCACCGGGGCCGGCGGGCGCTTTGGCCTTGCCCGGCTGATGCTGGCCGAGACGTGGAAACCGATGGTGGCCGAAGCGCTGCGTCTGGCGCTGGTCAACCTGTCAGCAGAAGACGCCCCCGCCGGGATCATGGACGTGGTGCTTGGCCCCGGCTGGCCCGGCATCCTGCTGCACGAGGCCATCGGCCACGGGCTTGAGGGCGATTTCAACCGCAAGCAAACTTCGGCCTTCGCCGGTCTGATGGGCCAGCGGATCGCCGCCCCCGGGGTTACCGTGCTGGATGACGGCACGATCCCCGACCGGCGTGGGTCCATCACCATCGACGACGAGGGCACGCCTTCGGCCCGCAATGTGCTGATCGAGGATGGCATTCTGGTCGGCTACATGCAGGACCGGCAGAACGCCCGCCTGATGGGTGTGGCCGCCACCGGCAACGGGCGGCGCGAAAGCTATGCCCATATCCCGATGCCGAGGATGACCAACACCTACATGCTGGCCGGCAATGATGACCCTGCCGGGATCGTCGCCAGTCTGAAGGACGGCATCTACGCCGTGGGCTTTGGCGGCGGTCAGGTCGATATCACCAATGGCAAGTTCGTGTTCAGCTGCACCGAAGCTTACCGGGTGAAAAACGGCGTGATCGGAGCGGCGGTCAAGGGTGCCACCCTGATCGGCGACGGCGCCACCGCGCTGAAGCAGATCCGCGCCATCGGCAATGACCTCAAGCTCGACCCCGGTATCGGCAACTGCGGCAAGGCCCGGCAATGGGTGCCGGTGGGGGTGGGTCAACCGACGCTGCTGATCGGCGGGCTGACGGTGGGCGGATCGGCGGCGTGAGCATGCAAGGCCCGAGAAATACATGACGATTAACACCCCGTGCCCGGAGACATGCTAACTGCGACAGTGCTGAACCTACCAGTGAATAAGGTGCAAAATGGAAAACTGATCACCAAACGCTTCCAGCAGTCTGGCATTCCATTCACACCAATCGAGGACCCGCTATGCTAAAATTGGCTTTCATAGTTTCTGTCTTCGCCGGTTCGGCTACAGCGAAGACAGACCCAGTGACCCTCATGCAAAACACAAGCGACCTCACCGCAATCATCGGTAGCGAAGAGTTTTGCGGATACACGTTGGATCAACCGTCCATTGAACAATGGATGCTGCAGAACGTCCAAGCAGATGATGCAGGCTTCGCTTCAACCCTTAACCTGCTGATATCGGGACAAATGGTACAAAACCAACAAATGAGTCGGTGAGCCAAAACTGCTCATTGTGCCGCAGTTTTTCAAAGTGCGAAGCACCATGCTTTGGTCAAATAGCTCGACAGAACACTGCTCCACCGATCCCCGTAAGCCTGAACAAATCATCCTCCACTGACCTTCGCCTCATCCCGTCAGGATCGGGCGCAACGCCTCCGCCTCTGACAGGATGAACCGGAAGAATGCCTCGATCCGGGGCGTATGCCGCTGATCGGGATGCGTCAGGATGCGCCAGTCGCGCGTCAGCGCTTGCACCGGGCCGAAGAGGCGCACAAGGTCCGGCTCCGCATCGCCCAGCGACATCGGCAGGGCCGCCACCCCGACACCCGCCTTGGCCGCCGAGATCAGCCCCAGCACGGACGTGCTGCGCGCTGCATAGCTTGCACCCGGGGCCACTTCGTTAAGCCAGATCACTGCACGATGCCTCGCCATGCCTTCCTCGAACCCGATCAAGGGATGGCCCGCCATCTCCGCCTCCGACACAGGCCCGCCATGCCTCTCCACATAGGCACGGCTGGCATAAACCGCCCAGAGCGAGTCCGCGATCTTGCGGCCGACCAGTACCGCATCATCGGTATCACCCGACCTCAGCGCCACATCGGCCTCGCCTTTGGTCAGATCGACGTAACTGTCGCTCAGCACAAACTCCACTTTCAGGCCGGGATTTGCCACCTGAAACCGCGCCAGTATCCCCGATTTGGTCAGTCGGAACGCAATCGGCTCCGGGCAGGTCAGCCGGATCACGCCGCGCGCGCCGCGGCACTGATCCTGTACCGCCTGACCAAAGGCCTCTGCCGCCGCCTCCACCGCCTCGGCGCGCGCAAGCACCGCTTGGCCCAGATCAGTCAGCCGATAGCCCGATGCGAGCCGTTCGACCAGCCGCTGGCCCAGCCGCGCCTCCAGTTCCGCCAGCCGCCGCTGCACGGTGGATTGGTTCACCCCAAGCCGTCGCGCCGCCGCCAGCGTGCTGCCTTCGCGCGCCACCGCCAGAAGAAACCGCAGATCGTTCCAGTCGAACATCGCGCATGCCCCCCGCATTCTTGCGGCCCCGTTCCGCAACCTTGCGGCTGTCATGGCAGCCCTGACAAGCGCAATCTTGGCACACCCAAAGGAGGTGCCGCAGATGACAACCGCTGACGCAACCCTCAAGGCCGCCACCCGCACCGGGTGGGATGGCGCCGCCGCCGGGTGGCACCGCCACGGTGCCATCATCCGCGACTGGCTGCGCGCGCCCACCCATGCCATGCTGGACATGGCGGGCGTGGCCTCTGGCCAGAACGTGCTGGATATCGCCGCCGGGGCAGGCGACCAGACCCTTGACCTTGCGGGACGTGTGGGCCCGGCAGGACGGGTGACCGCCACCGACATCTCTCCCGCGATCCTGACCTTTGCCGCAACCGCCGCCGCTGGCGCCGGGTATCAGAACGTGGCCACCCATGTTGCTGATGCCGAGGCACTGTGCCTGCCCGAGATGGTCTTTGATGCCGCCATCAGCCGCCTTGGCCTGATGTTCCTGCCCAATCCGCTGGCGGGCCTGACCGAAATCCACCGCACCCTCAAACCCGGCGCGCGCTTCGCGGCCATGGTGTTTGCCGGGCCGGACGCAAACCCCTGTCTGCGCATCCTGATGGCCACCGCCCTGCGCCACGCAGGCCTGCCGCCGCGCGATCCGTTCCACCCGGGAGGCCTGACCAGCCTCGGGCGGCCCGGCCATCTGGATGCGCTGTTCCGCGAAGCCGGGTTCAGCGCCGTCGCCACCACCACGATGCAGGCCCCGTTTCGCCTGCCCGCAACCGCCGATTACCTTGCCTTCGTGCAGGATGCGGCGGGGCCGATCCTGCAAATCCTCTCTCCCCTCTCCCCCACTGCCCGCGCCGCCGCCTGGGCCGACATCGCCGGCCAGCTTGACGAATTCCAGATCGGTCAGGGTTGGACCGGGCCGAACACTGTGCTCTTGACTGTCGGCACCCGCTGATGGATGCCACGCCCATTCAGATGTCAGTCCGCACCCCGATCATTACCAAGCGCCGCCTGCTCGGGGCGGGCCTCGCCCTCGCTCTGGGCCTTGGCCTTTTGTTGCCCTACCTGATGCTGAGCGATCATCCGACCTTCAGCGAAGCCTGGGTGCGCGACCAGATCATCGCCCTCGGCCCCTTCGGGCCTCTGGCGCTTGTGGTCATCATGACGCTTGCCATCGTGGTCAGCCCGATCCCCAGCGGCCCGATCGGCGTGGCGGCGGGGGCGATCTATGGCACGGCTCTGGGCGGGGTGCTGACCGTGACGGGGGCCTTTCTTGGGGCCTGCATCGCGTTTCTGGCCGCCCGTTACCTTGGCTTCGACGCGATCCGCCGCTCAGAAAACCGCGTCCTCAGGGCCATCGCCGCACCCCGCTCGCAATGGGCGCTGATGGCCATCGTCTTCGCCTCGCGGTTGATCCCGTTCATCTCGTTCGATGCGGTCAGCTATGCGGCGGGCCTGACCTCGCTGACCTTCCCCCGCTTTGCCATAGCCACTCTTCTGGGGGTGATCCCCGTCAGCTTCGTGCTGACCGCCATTGGCGCGGGGCTGAAGGACGCGGAGATGAGCACGCCGCTGCTGGCGCTGCTTGGTGGGATCACCCTTGTGCCGGTGGTGGGAAAATGGCTGTGGGACCGGCTGCGATCCGGGCCAAAGGACTGAAACTTTCGCCCCGACTCTATTTCCCGAACTTGCCCTTCAACGCATCCGCAAACGCGTTGTTTTGCGGCGGGGCCGCCTGCACCACCGGACGTGCCTTGACTGCCACCGGCCCCCGGTCGCGCACCGCCTCGCGCGCTTCGGCACTGCCGGATTTCATCGTCAGGCCGATGCGCTTGCGCGCCACATCCACTTCGACCACCCGCACCTTGACCACATCCCCCGCCTTGACCACCGCATGCGGGTCCTTCACAAACGCATCCGCCAGCTGGCTGACATGCACCAGACCGTCCTGATGCACCCCCACATCGACGAACGCGCCAAAAGCCGCGACGTTGGTAACTGTGCCTTCCAGCAGCATGCCGGGCTTCAGGTCCTTGATATCATTCACTCCATCCGCAAAGGTCGCCGTCTTGAACGACGGCCGCGGGTCGCGCCCGGGCTTTTCCAGTTCCGCCAGAATGTCGCGCACCGTCGGCAATCCAAACCGCGCGTCGACGAAATCGCGCGGCTCCACGCCTTTCAGCACCGACGGGTCCGCCATCACTGACCGCAAATCACGCCCGCAGGCCGCCACGATCCGCCGCGCCAGATCATAGGCCTCGGGGTGCACCGAGCTGGCATCCAGCGGCTCCTTGCCGCCCGTCACCCGCAAGAACCCCGCCGCCTGCTCAAACGCCTTGGGCCCCAGCCGCGCCACCTTCAGCAACTCCCGTCGGCTGGCGAACGGCCCGTTGGCATCGCGGTGCAGCACGATCGCCTCGGCCAACCCCGGCCCCACGCCCGACACCCGCGCCAGCAAGGGTGCGCTGGCCGTGTTCAGATCCACCCCGACCGCGTTCACGGCATCTTCGACCACCGCCTCCAACGACTTCCCCAGACGGTGCTGATCGACATCATGCTGGTACTGGCCGACGCCAATCGCCTTCGGCTCGATCTTCACCAATTCCGCCAAGGGGTCCTGCAACCGCCGCGCAATGCTGACGGCCCCGCGCAACGACACGTCCAGCCCCGGAAACTCCTTGGCCGCCAACTCGGAAGCGGAATAGATCGACGCCCCCGCCTCACTGACGATCACCTTCACCGGCTTTTCCCCCGGCAGGACCACCAGAATATCCGCCACCATCTTCTCGGTCTCGCGGCTGGCCGTGCCGTTGCCGATAGAGATCAGCTTGACCCCATGCTTACCGATCAATCGCGCCAAAGTGACCTGAGCGCCGCGCAGATCGTTCTTCGGCTGGAACGGATAGACCGTCTCTGTCTCCAGCACCTTGCCTGTCGCATCGACCACCGCGACCTTCACGCCTGTCCTGATCCCCGGATCAAGCCCCATCGTCGCCTTGCCGCCCGCAGGTGCGGCCAGCAGCAAATCCTTCAGGTTGCGCGCAAACACCCGGATCGCCTCCGCCTCGGCCCGTTCCCGCATCTCACCCATAAGGTCCAGCGTCAGTGACGTGCGCAGCTTGACCCGCCAGGCCCAGCTTGCCGCAGCGCGCAGCCAATGATCCCCCGGCCCCCGTGACCCGGTGTTCAGCGCCGCACCACAGGCCCGCTCACAGGGGCTTTCGCCGCGCGCCGCATCGGCATCAATCTCCAGATCGACCGACAGGAACCCCTCATTGCGCCCGCGCAGCATCGCCAGCACGCGGTGGCTTGGCGCGCCTGCCCAAGCCTCGGTATGCGCAAAATAGTCCGAGAACTTCGCCCCCTCCGCCTCTTTCCCGGGCACCGCTTTGGCCGCCAGCTTTGCGACCCGCTTCATGTGGTCGCGCAGCCGGCCCAGCAGGCTGGCGTCCTCGCTTAAGCCTTCCGCCACGATGTCCCGCGCGCCTTCCAGTGCCGCTTTCACATCCGGCACCGCCTCGGTCACATATCCCGCCGCCAGTGCCGCAGGGTCCGCCGCCCGATCCGCCAGGATCGCATCGACCAGCGCCTGCAAGCCGTTTTCCCGCGCAATCATCGCCTTGGTGCGCCGCTTGACCTTGTAGGGCAGGTAAATGTCCTCCAGCTCGGCTTTGGTCACCGCCTTGGCTATCGCAGCACCCAGCGCATCGGTCATCTTGCCCTGATCGGTGATCGAACCGGAGATCGCCGCCCGCCGCGCCTCCAGCTCGCGCAGATAGACCAGCCGTTCGGCCAGGTTGCGCAGCTGCGTGTCGTCAAGGCCGCCCGTCACCTCTTTGCGGTAGCGCGCGATGAAGGGGACCGTCGCGCCCTCATCCAGCAGCGTGATCGCCGCCGTCACCTGAGCGGGCGTGGCGGCAATCTCGGTGGCGATGGTGCGGGGGATCTGGGTCAGGCTCATGCGAATCCTCATGGCAGCGGGGAGCGTCACCATACCCGCCCACCGCCAAGGGGTGAAGGTCGCTAGACCTCTCTGTGCCAGATCGTCCTGCCCAGATCGCGGATGCGGTAGGCAAGGCTTTGATTAAACTGGTAGACCGCAAGGATCACCGCCAGAATTGTCAATGAGACCGGCCAGTTGGCGGCAACAGATTCTACCCAGGCGACTGCCCAGCCCGGCACAATGCCGCCCAGAATGGCGGCGACAAAGCGCACAATGTCATTCGCCGGCCGGCTGACTTCGAACCACCAGTCCCAGACCGGCATCGCAACCAGCGCCAGACCGGCAAGGATCGTCACCCAGTTCGTCCGCTGCCGCCAGACGATCAGCCGCCGCGCGGCCTCGACCGCGCCGGTGTTGCGCGTCAGCCCGCTTGGGCCGCGCCCGGCCCAGCGGCTGCCGTTCGAGGGAAACACCTCGAACTTGGCCGCCAAACCCAGCGGCCCATAGCCATCCGCCCCGCTGCGAAGTTTTTCCAGGACCGAATGATGCACAACCGGCAGCCCGCCGTTGAATGATCCGCCCCGGACCCGTCGGGGGGCATAGCGGTAAAAACTGGCCATTCCCTTGCGGGAATCGTGGATCTGCGCCTGTGGATACAGCGCCTTGCGATAGCGCTGCAGCGCGGCGTCATCGAAGGTCAGCTCATGGTGCTTTGCCTCGTCCGCGATCCACAGCAGCGGCTCATACGCGCTTTCGTCATTCGGATAGCCGCCGCCGACGTCGGAGTGCACCCCCGCGAACCAGACCTCCTGCGTTTCCGGCACCGGCCTGCCGTCCGGCCGTGGGTCCTGATCAAAGCGGATCGGGTGAAAGCTGCGCCGTTCGTCGTCGATCGACAAGGCGTGGCGGACCTTGCCCACCACCCACGAACAGCGCCGGTTGCGAAACTTGATCGGCCAGACCAGAACGTTCCACAGATCGCGCATTTCCTCGACCGGCATGCCGTAAGCCTCGACCGTGTCAAACAGGCCCATGAACCGGACAGGCACTGCCCCCGCCTGCCGCGTTGCGGGCAAGGTGGCCAGCACATCCGGGTGCAACCGCTGGCCAAACAGCCGCCGCTTGAGTGTGGTGACTCCGTTGCGGGCCCACCGCACCAGCGAGATCAGCGGGTTCATTTCCCAGTTGCGCGGGTTGATCGCCGATTTTCCCTTCAGGACCAATGGCGCGGTCATCGTGCGGTAGGCCAGCCAGGCCCCCATCGCGTTGCGGTCCATCTCGGCCGCCGATACCTCGCGGTCGCCCACATAGCGCGGCATCAGCCCCTGCATCGCGACCAAAGCGGCCAGAGTGCGAACCGTGAACGCCCCCCGGCTGAAGCCGAAAAGATAAATCTCGTCCTCCGGCTCCCAGTTCCAGCAGAGGAAACGATACAGCTTGCGCACGTTGGCGGGCACGCCAAAGCCCGTGGCGCCGTCAATCATCCGGATCACCGTGTTGCCCGAAGTGCCCACACCGGGAATATAGCGCGCCAGTTGCAGGGGGGATCCCGGTTTCACCGTCTTGTCCAGCGCCTGATACAGCCGCCAGACGTTCGATTCCTGTCGCGAAAACGCATTCCCGGTGCCGTCGGCAAAGACAACGATCTTCTTGCCGCGATATTTGGCCGGGGTCACGCCCCCGGCGGGCTCTATCTCGTCCTGCACAATCATCTCCTCAAACCGCAAAGCCGTGGGTCAAATGGAAAAGGGGCACAAAATCGCGCCTGTAAATGCCGACAGGATGCCATGGAAAGACGTCTGCGCAAGGAAAACCTTGCGCCTGCGTCGAATACCTGACCTGAGGAAGTTGATGGTACCGATGGCCCGGCTCGAACGGGCGACCCCTAGATCCACAATCTAGTGCTCTAACCAACTGAGCTACATCGGCACTCCGGGGCGATTTAGCCCTGCCTCCCCCGGATTGCAAGCGCCTTCACAAGGCGCGCTGCCAGACCTGTGCCACCACGTTCTGCCCGAAGGACCGCGCGGGCGTGGCCTCGGTCAGGATGAACCCGTTGCGCGCGTAAAGCCGCCCCGCAGCGCGGTGGCTTTCATGCGTCCAAAGCCGCATCCCGGTGTAGCCCGCATCACGCGCAAAACTCATCGCCGTCTCAAGCATCCGCTGCGCCAGCCCGGTGCCGCGTTCGCACCGCTCCACCAGCACCAGCCGCAGCTTGGCCACCTGGGGCGTCTCGGCCACCACGATGACCGACCCCAGCCGTCGGCTGCCCCGGACCGCGATCCAGCCCCTTTCGCGGGCCGGATCGTGGTGGCGCAGGAAGGCCGCAAGGATGTCCGCAACCAGCGCCTCGAATGTGGCATCAAAGCCTTCATCCTCGGCGTAAAGCGCGCCGTGGCGTCCGATGATCCAGCCCGCATCGCCCGGTTGCAGATCGCGCAACACCACCTCGCCCACCCCGAACGCCGCCTCTGTCGCGTCCAGAGCTGCAGCGACAGCGCCAATCCGTGCCGCCGGGATCACTTGAACCAAGGCGGCCCGCGATGCAGCCCGCAGACCCGCCGCCGCCGCCCGCCCCGCCTGCGTCAGCGCCAGATCGCGCACCCGCGCATCCCCCGTGCCGCGCTGGCGTTCCAGCCAGCCGCGCCGCTCGAACCCGGCCAGAACCCGACTAACGTAACCCTCGTCCAGCCCCAGCCCCAGCGCCACGGCCCGCGCCTTTGGCACATTCTCCGCATCCAGATCGTGCAGGATGCGCACCTCCGTTAGCCCCAGCCCGGACCCAAGATAGCTGCGCGACAGCAGCCCCAGATGGCCGATATAGAACCGGTTGAACGCCCTGATCCGGTCAATCGCATCCATCGCCGCCTCCTGCCTTGGCGTCAGAAGTCAGTATATACTTGATTCTGTCAAGCTAATCGCCCTTGCGGCCCGCCGTGCAAACCGCTACCCCGCAGCCACTCAGCCGGAGGCCGCAATGGGCATCGACAAGCAAAGCGACATCGCCGCCAACATCCAGATTGGCCCGACCGATCAGGGCATGGTCCGCATCTACATCGAGGCGGAAGGCGGCATCGAACTGCCGCTGGATTTCGACCCGGAAGAGGCCGAGGACATCGCCGAGGAACTGCGCGCCGCTGCCGAAGCCGCCCGCGCCATGGCCGATGGCAAGCCAAAGAAGCCGCGCTGACCGCTCAGATCGACAGCGCGCCCAGCCCCGGATCGCGCAAGGCCTGCAAGCGCGCCGCTGCGGCACGGGCAAAGATCCGCAGCACCGCCTTGCGCCGCGCGCCTGACAAGGGCGTCTCCGGCCCCATCCGCAGGATTTCGGCATCATAGGCATCCGCCAGAATCAGACCCGAGCCTTCCGGCAGCAGGTCCACCGGAAACGCGCCGTCCACCGCCCAGAAGAACCGGTCGCACCAGTCAAGATAGCCCTGCCACTTGCGGTCCGCCGCAAAATCAGCGCGGCCGGACTTGCATTCCACCACCCAGACCTCGCCCTTCGGCCCCAGCGCCATCACGTCAACCCGCAGGCCCGCGACCGGCACCAGTTCCTCGACGCAGACAAAGTCATGCGATCGCAGCCCCCGGCACACGCCGCGCTGCAAGCGCTGTCCGGGCATAGGCGGCAGGATGTCGGTTAGCTGGTCCATGCTTTAACCATGAACGAAAGATGAACGCCTGTCCAGCCTTGCGCAGACAGCCTTTGATGCCTATCTTCGGGGGTGGCGGGTTCTGCTCTTCTCGTGTGGGCTTCTTTTCCAGTGGCCGATAAGCAACCGAACGGGTGCTGGCTCTGACAGGATCCTGGTCCTGTTACCTGGTACCCACCTGAAAACCTCAGGCTCTCGGGAAAACCCGGCTTGCACGGCCGCTGCGGGCCCGCCACCTTACCCCAAACGAAAAGGCCCGCCGGATGGCAGGCCTCGCTTGCAGAATTTCGCCTGCCTCAGCGGCGGGTCGGCTTTGCCGTCGCTTCGACCGGCACCGGGATCAACCTTGCATGATCGCGAAGCCCGCCCCGTGGTGCGTCATCCTCGGCCATCCCCATCACCGCAAAGGCGAACTGGACGGCGGAGAACAGGATGCCGTTGAACACCACCAACATCGCCACCGCGACCCAGCCGATATCCGATCCGGCAACCAGATGCCCGATCCCCGCCACATCCTGCCAGATCAGTGCCCCGGTAAAGGCAATCGCCACGCCAAAACCAAGCGCCACGCTCTGGATATAAAGTCGGATCAGCTTCGGCATCGCGTTCTCCTTTGATGGATCAAAGCTAGGGTGCGAGTCGGGTCTTGCCAAGGCCTGCCCACAAATTCACCACTTGATGCGCGAAAATCCGTCACGCAGCGCCGTAGACCACGCCTCGCTCATCGCGCGGAATGCTTCATCCCCCGCCTCGATCCGACGCCGTTGCGTCACCTTGCAAGCGTCCTTCTCGATCACCGCAAGATCCAGCGGCATTCCGACCGACAGATTGGACCGCAGCGTCGAATCCATGCTTAGCAGGACCGCCTTCTGTGCATCCAGCAGGCTCGTCGATGGCTTCACCACCCGGTCCAGGATCGGCTTGCCGTACTTATGCTCGCCGATCTGCAGGAATGGCGCATCTTCCGTCGCTTCGATGTAATTGCCTTCGGGGTAGATCAGGAACATCCGCATCGCGCCGCCCTTGCGCTGCCCGGCCACGATCATGCTGCACGTGGCCCCTTGCATGGCACTCAGCTTTTCGTCGATCTCGGCGCGCACGACCGACAGCATTCCGCCGACGATATCGGCCACCTTCAGCAGCGTGGGGGCCAGCATGATGCTGGTATCGGGCGTGGCATCGGGGTCCTCGATCGCCTCGCGCAGCCGCGCAATCGTGGTTTGCGACACCGACAGGCTGCCCGCCGTCATGATCAGGATCACCCGTTCGCCGGGGTCTTCAAAGGTGAACATCTTCCGATAGGTCGAGATATTGTCGAGCCCGGCATTCGTCCGTGTGTCCGAAAGCATTACCATGCCTTCGTTCAGCATCAGGCCCACACAATAGGTCATTTTCCGCCCTCTGAATCCATCGCGGACCCTATTGGTTCTGGTTCAGGATCGCAACGGTCACATCCATCTCTTCGCGCCCGCCACCGCGCGCGATGCCCCGAATCGGGGCCGCATCCTGTGCGTCAAAGCCGGACCCCAGCCGGATGTAGCGTTCGTCCGGGCAGCAACGGTTTGCCGGATCGAACCCGACCCAGCCCAGCCCTGCGACATGCACCTCGGCCCAGGCATGCGCCGCCTCATGCGCCGTCCCCGCCGCATCCGCGAACAGATAACCCGAGACATAGCGCCCCGGCAGGCCCCGCGCCCGGGCCAGCGCAATCATCGCATGGGCATGGTCCTGACAGACCCCCTCGCCCAGAACCAGAGCTTCGGCCGCCGTGGTGTGGGCATGGGTCACGCCCGGCATATAGGCAATCGCATCGGCCACCGCCCCCATCAGCGCATGCGCCAGCGCCAGCGTATCCGTCCCGCTGACCGATTGCGCCAGCGCATCAAGCGCCTTGTCGACCCGCGTCGGCACGGTGGGGCGCAGATAGCAATCCGGCGCGACGGTTTCCTTGTGCCCGCGCAAAACGCCGGTCAGGTCCACTGTTTCCACCGTGCCGGTTACCCGGACCGTGACCTCGCCAACCGGCCCGGCCACCGTCCAGCCCTGCACCAGATCGCCGGCGCCGTCGCGGAATTCCGCCCCCCGCATGCCTTCAGAGACGTCAATCGCCCAGTCCAGCACCTTCTGCCCCTGAAACACCGACGGCGTCAGGCGATGGCTTTGCACCACCGACCGCACCGGTTTGGCGTAATGATACCGTGTCACATGATCGACCGTCAGCCGCATCAGCGCATTTCCCCACTCAGATAGGCGTCACGGATGGCGTTTGCCAGAACCGCCGTATCGTCGATGAACCGCGTCAGGTATTCGTGCAGGCCTTCGTCAAAGATGCTGTCTACCGACGTGGCTAAGATCCCCGCCATTAGCCCCTTGGCGCGCAACTGCGCCTCGGTCTCGCGCCCGTAGGCCGTGGCCAGCCGCCCCAGATGATTGGCCATCCCCGCCACGCAGGTGGTCAGCGACCGGGGGCATTGCGGGTTCAGGATCAGGAAATCCGCGATCTTTCCCGCCGTCACCTCGCCGCCATACGCCCAGTGAAACGCCCGGTGCGACCCCATGGCGCGCAGCAACGTCGTCCATTGGTAGTTGTCGAGCCCCGATCCGATGAAATCCACGCGCGGCAGCAACACATAATATTTCACGTCCATCAGCCGCGCAGTGTTGTCGGACCGCTCCAGATAATAGCCGATGTTCAGGAAGTTGTAGCCGTCGTTGCGCAGCAGCGTCGCATCAATCGCACCGCGCACCATCGCCGCGTGGCGCATTACCCATTCGGTCAGGCGGCTCAGCTCCAGCTCCGACCGGGGCCGTCGTTCCAGCGCCTTCAACTCCTGAAAGGCCGTGTTCAGCGCGTCCCAGACCTGCGCCGTCAGTGCCGTGCGCACGATCCGCCCGTTTTCGCGGGCCAAGGTGATGCAGCTTGCCACCGAATTGGGATTGTCCCGGTCAAAGAACAGCCAGCTTTCGATGTTCCGCTGCACCGGATCGCCGTATTTCTTGGCGAACCCCTCTGACATGCCGGACGCCTGCAACAGGCTGTCCCACTCGCTGCGGTAGCCATGCGCCGACGGGATCAGCGCAATCCGGCTGCCCACCTCCAGCAGCCGTGCCGAGGTGTCCGCCCGCTCCATATAACGTGCGATCCAATACAGGTTGTCTGCGGTCCGGCTCAACATCCCTGCATCCCGCCGCTCATCAAGCCCTTGCAGGCTTTCTTCGCTGTGGCAAAGCGAAGAAAGCCTGCAAGGGCTTGATGAGCGGCCCGCTTACCCGCCTCGCCAATCCGCAATGTCCCCGCCATCCCGCTCACTCCGCCAACACCCAGGTGTCTTTCACCCCGCCCCCCTGAGACGAGTTCACCACCAGTGACCCCTCTTTCAGCGCCACCCGCGTCAGCCCGCCGGGCACCAGTTCAATCCGTTCGCCCACCAGACAATAGGGCCGCAGGTCTACATGCCGGGGCGCCACGCCTTCCTCGACAAAGCTGGGCACCGTCGACAAGGCCAGCGTCGGCTGGGCGATATAATTGGCCGGATTGTCGATGATCTTGGCGCGGAACGCCTCGATCTGCGCGCGGTCCGATTTCGGCCCGACCAGCATCCCATAGCCGCCGGACCCGTGCACTTCTTTGACCACCAGATCCGGCAGCTTTTCCAACACGTATTTCAACTCGTCCGCCCGCCCGCATTGCCAAGTCGGCACGTTGTTCAGGATCGGCTCTTCGCCCAGATAGAACCGGATCATCTCTGGCACATAGCAGTAGACCGCCTTGTCATCCGCCACCCCGGCCCCCGGGGCCGAACAGATCGACACGCCCCCTGACCGGTAGACATCCATCAACCCGGGTATCCCCAGCATGCTGTCAGGCCGGAAGCACAGCGGATCTATGTAGGCATCGTCGATCCGCCGGTAAATCACGTCCACCCGGCGCGGACCTTCGGTTGTGCGCATGTAGACATACTCGCCGTCGACAAACAGATCCTGCCCCTCGACCAGTTCCACCCCCATCAGGTCCGCCAGAAACGAGTGTTCATAATACGCAGAATTGAAATGCCCCGGCGTCAGGATCACCACCACCGGCTCGCCCTTGCACTTCGCCGGAGCCACGCTGGCGAGGGTCCGGCGCAATTTCTCCGGATATGTGTCCACCGGCTCGATCCGGTTCTCGCGGAACAGGTCGGGGAACATCCGCATCATGATCTCGCGGTTTTCCAGCATATAGCTGACCCCGCTGGGGGTGCGGCAATTGTCCTCAAGCACAAAGAACTCGTCCGGCGCGGTGCGCACCAGATCAATGCCAACGATGTGCGAATACACGCCTTTCGGTGGCACGATCCCGCACACCGCCTTTTCATACGCCTCATTCAGATAGACCAGCCGCGCCGGGATCCGGCCTGCGCGCACGATCTCGCCCCGTCCGTAGACATCGACCAGAAACGCATTCAAAGCCCGCGCCCGCTGCTTGATGCCCTTCTCCAGCCGCGCCCACTCCGCCCCCGAAAACACCCGCGGGAACATGTCAAACGGGATCAGCCGATCCGGATCGCCACCCTCGCCATACACTGCAAAGGTAATCCCGATCCGCCGGAACAAAGCCTCCGCTTCGGCTTGCTTGAGGCTGCGAAGCTCCTGCGGCATCGCCCGGACCCAGTCCTCCAGCCGCATATATGGGGTACGCACCTCGGTGCCCTGAAACATCTCGTTGAACGTGAGGGTCACATCGCCTCCCTGAAGCCAGCCTTCACGGTACTAGATCAGCGGTTTCGGCGCGGGGAAAGGGTGGATTGCACGATTTGAGGATATCTGCCCAGCGACCGCCTGAAATTGAGGCACTCATGCCCGTCATGCACGGACCCTGCCGCCAACCCGCAAGGTGCCCTTCCAACGCCTCACACCGCGCGGACGGCAAAGCAAAAGATCGCGGCGGCTGTCGCACCGGCGATGATCACTGCCACCGGCCCCTCGGCAAAGACGCCGAGACGAAAGTCTTCGCCGCGATTTCAAATCCGACCGCTCGTGTCTGCCCGCTTCAGCACTATTCTCAAGGGGAGCAGACGATCCACCCGGATCAGCCCTGCCGGTTTGCCTCTGTACGCACTACGAACCGGTTTCGAAGGCCACCGCGGAACCCGACGGCATCATTCGTTCAACCTTTTCCGCTCTGCCCGAATCTCCCGGTCGGGTCGCCAAGCTTCCTTGATCCACCCAGAGAGTTGCCTCTCCGGCGCGCGCCGCAAGAATCAGTCGCTTTTCGCTGTGACCTGTGGCAATGTTAATAGGCTTAACACTTCACAGGGATCGTCCGATGGATCGCCGTACCTTTACCCTTGGGTTGACCGCCAGCCTTGCCGCCCCGCTTCCCGCACTGTCGCAAACTTCGGCTGCAAAGACCGGCACCTACCGTGGCCCCAACGTCATCCTCGTGCGCTTTGGCGGCGGGGTGCGGCGGGCGGAAACCATCAACGAGGCCGCGACCTGGGCCCCTACCTGCGCCACACCCTCGCCCCGCGCGGCACCTTCATCCCCGACCTGCGCATCGAAAAGCTGGAGGGGGTGAACACCAGCCACGCCGAAGGGACGCTGAACCTGCTGACCGGGCGCTATCTTGCCTACCGCGACGCCAGCGAGTTTCTGCAAGACCGGCTGGAACCCACCGAGCCGACCCTGTTCGAATACCTGCGCCGCAGTTTCGATCTGGCCTCGCATGAGGTGTTGCTGATCAACGGCGAGGACCGCCCGCAGGAGGAGTTTTTCACCTTCGGCGCGGGCGATCACTTCGGCATCGACTTCCGCTCCGAAATGCTCAGCCTGCACCGGTACAAACTGTACCGCACCCGGATGCAGCTTCTGGAAGGTGGCCTGACAGATGACGCCCGCCTGGCATTGCAAGAGGAACGCACCCGCCTGCTGACCGTAGACCCGCGCGGGGCCACCCCCGACCCCTCGCCGCAGGTGGAGGCGTTCTGGGCCCGCTGGCGCAAGGGATTTGGCGATGACGGGTTGCGCAATCCGCGCGGCGACCGGCTGCTGACCGAACTTGCCACCCGCGCCATGGCCGAACTGAAACCGCGCTTCATGATGGTGAACTATCAGGACCCCGACTATGTCCACTGGGGCAACCCCAGCCACTACACCCGCGCCATCGCCATCATCGACGAAGGCCTGCAACGCCTTGTGTCCATGGCCGACGCCGACCCGTTCTACCGTGACAACACGATTTTCGTGATCACCCCCGATTGCGGCCGTGATGCCAACCCGCTGGCGAACGTGCCGTTCCAGCACCACTTCAACTCGCGTTCCGCACATGAGGTCTGGGCGGTGATCTTCGGCCCCGGCATCGGCAAGGGCGTGGTGGACCGCCCCGTGGATCAATCCGCCATCGCCGCCACCATCGCCGCCAGCATGGGCTTTGACGCCACCCGCGCCGAAGGCAGCGCCATCGGGGAGATGTTCCTGTGACCGCCCTTCCCCGCCCTGTCGCGCGGCCCGGTCGTGTGGCCCGGCTGGCCTCGCGGTTTCTGGCCCTTGTCCACGGTGGAGTTCCGGGAACCCTGCTGACAGCCCTTCCCGTGACCTCGCTGATAGCACTTGGGTGGCTGACCCGCCGCATGGGCCATGCCACCCGCACCCGCTTTGGCAGCGCCGAACAGATGCCCGGCTGGCTGTTCGGCCCGCGCGAAACCGGGCGTATCACACGGGCACTGGGGGGCCTTGGGGCCAACATCAGGGCCGGACTGATCACGTTTGCCGCCCTGCTGGTCTGGACGCTGCCCTTCACCGCCCTCTGGCTGGGTGCGTGGTGGGCAGGTTGGGAAAACTCGTTCAACAAAGGGTACGAACAGGCCTTCGTCGGCCCCTCGACCTACGTCCTTGGCATCCTGATTTCGGCCCTTGTCGTGCCAGCCTTGCCCCTCATGCTGGCACATCTTGCCACCGAAGACCGTCTTGGTGCCGCGTTCGAGCTGCGCCGGCTTCGTTCAGTGATCGCACAATCCGGCTGGCGCATCCCGCTGCTGATGGCCCTGACGACGGCCCTGTCGCTGCCCTTCGCCGCAGCGCGCGGCCTGATCACCACCGCCACCGATTGGGCGCCGTGGCTGGAGGATCTGATCGAAAGTCAGCTGTCCGACATCAAAAGCCAGATCACTCTCGCCCTCGCCGCCTGGGCGTTCTTTTCGCTCTGGTTTCTGCGCCACCTTGCCGCCCGGATCTATGCCCGCGCGGCCCCGCGTGCGGCCGGTCTGAAACCCGGCCTCTGGGACGGTGCGCAGGCGACCGAGGCGGCAGAACCGGCGCGTCACCCGTCCCGGATGCTGACGCTTGTGTGGTACCTGATCGCCATGGGCCTGGCCGTCCCGTTCACCTTTCTGATCCTCGCCGGGCAGTTCCTGGATCACGCCTGGTGGCGCTGGACCTTCCACCCGTTCCTGACCCTGCCCTGGCCCGGCTAGGCCTCTTGCGAACCGGCTCGGTCGGTGCGACACCAGATCGAAACCGACCGGGACACCACATGACCGCCTCATACCGCTTCACCCACGCGATCACCCGCCGCCCCGCGCCGTCGATTACCGCTGGCCTGCGCGCCGTCGACATTGGCACCCCCGATCTGGCGCTGATGCAGGCGCACCACGCCGCCTACATCAGCGCCTTGCGCGCCACCGGCGCTGCGGTCATCGAACTTGCCGTGCTTGACGCCTACCCGGACAGCGTTTTCGTTGAAGACACAGCCCTTTGCCTGCCACAGGGTGCCGTCATCATGCGCCCCGGCGCGCCGTCGCGTCTGGGTGAGGCGGCAGAAATGACCCCGCACCTCGCCGCGCTTTATGGCGAAGTTCTGACCATCACCGGCACCGACAGCTTCATCGAAGGCGGCGACATCCTCGTCACTGAACGCGAAATCCTCGTCGGCCGCTCCGCCCGCACCAACGCCGCCGGAATTGCGGAACTGACCCGGCTTGTCACCCCCTGGGGCCACAGCGTGCGCGAGGTTCACACCCCGCCGGGCGTTCTGCATTTCAAGACTGACTGCTCGCTGCTGGACGCAACCACCGTGCTTGCAACCCCGCGCCTGGCGGCCTCGGGCTGTTTTGACAACTACTTCGTCGTCCACACCGCACCGGGCGAAGAGGCCGCCGCCAATGCCATCCGCTTCAACGATGTGGTGCTGATGGCCGCAGGCTTTCCCGGCACCCGTGCCGCCGTCGAGAGTGCGGGCTACACCGTCGCCGAAATCGGCAATTCCGAATGCGCCAAGCTTGACGGTGGCATGTCCTGCCTGTCACTTCGCTTCACCCCGTCCTGAACACGCACATGACCAGACTCCGCGACCGCTTCCCCCCTCAGGTGTGGTGAATTCGGTCGGCTCTGCCTCTTGCGCCAGCACTGACACAGCGGCGGCAACAGCGCCCAAACTGGGGGATATCTGCATTGTTCTCCATGCAAACAATCCCGTATACGTCGTCAGTGGCCTGCGCGCGCGGCGTGCCCCGCAGGCTGGCTGATGCAGGATGACCATGACCCCCAAAGTGGCGCAAGCCTTCAATATCCTTGCCATCGGCCAGTCCGCTCGGCTGGAACACGAGGCGATCCTTCTGGCCGCATCCCTTCGCCATTCAGACCCCGGTTTTCCGGGCACTCTGTGCATCGCCGAACCGCAACCCGGCCCGAAATGGGACCACGACCCCCGGATGTCGGACCGCGGCAAGGCGCTCCTGACCGAACTGGGCGCCGAAATCCTGCCGTTTGACAGCCATGCCTTCGGGACCTCGTATCCCCATGGCAACAAGATCGAAGCGCTGGATGCGCTGCCCGACACGCCGTTCCTGTTTCTTGATACCGACACGCTTGTCACCGGGCCTTTGTCCGGGATCCCGTTCGATTTCGCCAAACCTTCCGCCTCGATGCGTCGCGAAGGCACTTGGCCCAAGATCGAACTCTACGGGCCGACCTACGCCCAGACCTGGAAATCCCTCTACGACCGCTTCGGCGTGGATTACTCAGCTTCGCTGGACCTGAACCAGCCCGAGGAATACTGGCAGCGCCACCTCTACTTCAACGCCGGCTGGTTCTTTCATCAAAGCCCGCGCGCCTTCGGCAACCGGTTCCTGTCCTTCGCCAAGTCGGTCCGCGACAACCCGCCCGAGGAACTGGTCTGCCAAGAGATTTTCCCCTGGCTTGACCAGATCGCCCTGCCGCTGGTCATCCAATCCTTCGGCGGTGGCCGCCCGGGGCCGGACCTTGCGCCGCTGGATGGCAGCGCCACCTGCCATTACCGCAGCCTCTCGCTGCTGTATGCCCGCGAAAGCGACCGCGCGGTCGAGGTGCTGGAGGAGGTCGCCCGCGACAAGACCCTTCGCCCCACCCTGCGCGACTGGGAGGCGGTAAGGACGCTGGTTTACCAGAACAAGGGCCGCAAAGCGCGCGCGCTGTTTGACCGGGAAAACCTGCCGCACCGCGAACAGGTGATCCGCAATACTCTGAAACGCGAAGGATTGTGGCTGCGCTGACCTCAGGTTTCCACGTAGCCGAGGATCGGCTCCATCCGTTCCCAGGTCTCGTCCATCGGATAGGCGTCCGACAGATAGGGCACCGCGAAATGGCCGTAACGCAGTGACAACTGGCCTTCTGCCTCGGCCTCGGCCTTTCCGGCAATCGCCGCCAGATAAAGCGCTGCGGCCAGCCCGGTCCGGTCCGATCCGCGGTTGCAGTGGATCAGCAAAGGCTTCGGCATCTCGCGCATCAGGGCAATCAGCGCCGCCGCTTCGTCCGGCGAAATCTGGGCTGATGCCGACATCCTGAAATCGGCATGAACGATGCCCAGTGCTGCGCTGGCGGAACGTTCTTCAACATACCACGCTTCGCCGGGGAACGCGCCGCGCAGGTTCAGGATGCTGCGAATGCCGTTTTGCGATTCGTGTTCGGCAATCTGGGCGGCAGAAACCTGCGCCGCCCGGTACACTTCATCCGCCAGCACAGTATGATAATTGCCAGTGGAGTGCAGATAGGCCAGATGCCCGATCAGCGCAAAAATTGCGGCGCCTACACCCAGCAGACCCGTCCGAACATACCGCCTCATCATTTCCAAGCCAACCTCCGGACTGCGCAGATCAAAGATGTGGGTCGCAGCCGGCACCTTTAACCCGCAGTGTTACATCCGCAAGACGGGCACCAGCGACAGCACCAAAAGGCCCGCCATTCCCCAGTTGAAGACCCGCAACCGCCCCGGCGCGTCAAGCCAGCGCCGCATCGCCTGCCCGGCCCCCGCCCAGATCGACACCGACGGCAGGTTGACCGCGGCAAAGACCCCGGCCACGGCCGCATAGGCCCAGACCGACGGCTGCGTCACATAGGCGGACACCGCGCCAACCGCCATCATCCAGGCCTTCGGGTTCACCCATTGAAACGCCGCCGCCTGCAGGAAGGTCATCGGCCGCGCCGCACTCCGCCCCTCTCCGGGTGCGCCGGACTGCGCGATCTTCCACGCCAGCCACAGCATATAGCCCACCGCCAGCGCCTTAAGCACCAGCAGCGCCGGGGGCCAGGCCTTGAACACGCCAGCCAGCCCCAGACCCATCAGAAACACCATCAGCGAATGGCCGACACTGATCCCCAGCATATGCGGCACCGTGCGGCGGAACCCGAAATTCACCCCCGACGCAAGCAGCATCATGTTGTTCGGCCCCGGCGTGACCGAGGTCACCGCCGCAAATCCGATCAGGGCAAGTAGAAGGTCATATGTCATACGGGCCAATGTGCCCGAAACTGCGCCGCAGTGGCTTGCAAAGATTCGAGGCTTTCACCATTCTTTGCAACAAATGGCGAAGCTTGACGACATAAACCATCGGATATTGCGCGAACTGACGCGCGACGCCCGCCAGTCAAACCTCGATCTTGCGGGCCGTGTCGGCCTGTAGCCGTCGGCCTGCCTGCGCCGGGTGCATGTGGCTCGCCACCAGAGTTGGCACACTTTGACAGCAGAACCTGCATCAAGTGCATTTTCGGAAATGTGGGTTTGAAGGGGCGGTTGAAGTCGGTTCCAGCCGCCCCTCCGACGGGTCCGGTCAGGCGCTTCCAATCCTCCAGTTCGCGATGATCAGCTCG
>JANOQT010000089.1:0-24066 GCA_031415015.1 Paracoccaceae bacterium | reverse complement strand
CCAGGCCAGCACCAGCGAGGTGTATGGCGACCCGTCGGTACACCCGCAGACTGAAGACTACTGGGGCAACGTCAACCCCATCGGCCCGCGCAGCTGCTATGACGAAGGCAAGCGCTGCGCCGAAACCCTGTTCTTCGACTACCACCGCCAGCACAAGCTTGACATCCGCGTGGCGCGCATCTTCAACACCTACGGCCCGCGCATGCACCCCAACGACGGCCGGGTGGTGAGCAACTTCATCGTGCAGGCGCTGAAGGGCGAAGACATCACCATCTACGGTGCAGGCCAGCAGACGCGGAGCTTTTGTTATGTGGACGACTTGGTTGAGGGCTTCATCCGATTTATGGATTTGCCGAAAGCTGAAGACGGCGGCCCGGGTTTCCCCGGCCCCATCAACCTGGGCAACCCGGGTGAATTCACCATTCGTCAACTGGCCGAGCAGGTGATTGAACTCACAGGCGCAAAGTCAAAGATCGTGTTCATGCCTCTGCCGGCTGATGACCCCATGCAGCGCCAGCCCGACATCAGCCAGGCCAAGGCGATGCTTGGTGGTTGGGAGCCCCAAGTTCAGTTGCAACAGGGCTTGCAGAAGACCATTAACTATTTCGATCGCCAACTCAGCGCTCAAATCGAATGAAGCTTCTAGCCCCTTTTGTGCATCGCAAGTTGAGTTACTAGGCACCTGCAAGATGAGCGTTTCAGATGCAAAACCCGTCGCACTGGTCTGTGGCGTATCAGGTCAGGATGGTGCTTATCTGTCGCAGTTGCTGCTGACCAAGGGCTACCGAGTGGTTGGCACCGCGCGCGATGCGCAGATCAGCCAATTCGGCAACCTGCGCCAGCTTGGCGTGCTTGACCAGGTAGAGGTCGTCTCTATGGCCACCACCGACTTCCGCAGCGTGTTGCAAGTGGTGTCTCGCTACAAACCCGCAGAGGTCTACAACCTCGCTGGCCAGAGTTCCGTTGGCTTGTCTTTCGAGCAGCCAGTAGAAACCTTGGAAAGCATCAGCGTAGGCACGCTGAACCTGCTGGAGTGCATCCGCTACTTGGACAAGCGCATTCGCCTGTACAACGCTGGTTCAAGCGAATGCTTTGGAGACACCGGTAATCGCGCAGCGGATGAAGAGACGCCCTTTCGGCCGCGCAGCCCCTACGCCGTGGCGAAAGCTACCGCATTCTGGCAGCTGGCCAACTATCGCGAGGCCTATGGCATTCACGCCTGTTCCGGTATCTTGTTCAACCACGAATCGCCCTTGCGCCCGCAGCGCTTCGTCACCCAAAAAATCGTGCAAGCAGCCTGCCGCATTGCTGCGGGCAGTGGTGAGCGTCTTCTCTTGGGCAACTTGGACATTCAACGCGATTGGGGATGGGCCCCTGAGTACGTAGAAGCCATGTGGCGAATGCTGCAGCAGGATCAGCCCCAGGACTTTGTCATCGCCACAGGTGAAACGCGGCCACTGAAAGAATTCGTCGCTGAAGCGTTCGCAGCAGTGAGCCTGGACTGGCACGACCATGTGCAAATCGACGCCGCTCTTATCAGGCCCACCGACCTGAGCATCGGGCGGGCGAACGCGGCGAAAGCAACCGAAGTTCTGGGCTGGACTGCAACCACACGCATGAGCGGCGTCGTGAGTCGCATGGCCGAAGCGGCGATCAGGCAAGCCCCGAAAACCGCATGACGTCCTTCTCTCTCCAGACCGCGGACCTTGCAGCCACACGCAACGCTCGCGTGAGCAGCTATCCAGTATGTGCGGCCTGAACGGCATCTTCGCTTACGCACAATCCGCCGCGCCGGTTGACCCGGCCGAGCTTTTGCGAACCCGCGAACACATGGTCAAGCGCGGGCCAGACGGTGCGGGCATTTGGATGTCGCCAGACCAGCGCCTGGGCCTGGCTCACCGCCGGCTGGCCATCATCGACCTCAGCCCCAACGGGGCTCAACCCATGGCCACGGCTGACGGGCGCTACCAAATCGTCTTCAACGGCGAGATTTACAACTACCGTGAACTGCAGGCCGAACTGAAGCAGCAGGGCGCGGTCTTCCAAAGCCAGTCAGACACTGAGGTACTGCTGCACTTGTATGCCCAGCACGGCGAAGGCATGTGCCAGCGCTTGCGGGGCATGTTCGCCTTTGCCATCTGGGACACCCAGGCCCAAACCCTTTTCCTGGCCCGAGACCCTTTTGGTATCAAGCCTCTTTACGTGCATGACGACAGCCAGACACTGCGCTTCGCCTCGCAGGTGAAGGCACTGCTGGCGGGTGGCGCGGTGCCCAATGAATTCAGCGACGAAGGGGAGTTGGGCTACTGGATTTGGGGCCATGTACCCGAGCCCCACACCCTGTACCAAAACATCTTGGCCGTGCCGCCGGGCAGCTGGATCAAGCAAGGCCGCAACGGCCCGCGCACCAGCGCCAGCTTCGAAACCGTCGAGGAACTGCTGAGTGGCGACGAAGGCACGCCATTCACCAACCTGCACGACGCGCTGCTGGATTCCGTGCGGCACCACCTGATAGCCGACGTACCGGTGGGCATCTTCCTGTCAGCAGGCATCGATTCCGCGGTGATCACCGCCTTGGCTGCCGAATGCGGCAGCGCGTTGCACACCATCACCCTAGGCTTTGAAGAGTTTCGAAGCACGCCCAATGACGAGACCGTGTTGGCCGAGAAACTGGCCAAGGAATACGGTACGAAACACCATACGGTTTGGGTGACGAAGGCCGACTTCGAGCTGGCCTTTGATTCATTTATCGAAGTGATGGATCAGCCCAGCATAGACGGGCTGAACACCTGGCTCATTTGCAGGGCCGCGGCCCAGCTTGGGCTGAAAGTGGTGCTGTCGGGTCTAGGTGGTGATGAGTTTTTTGGCGGCTACCCCTCGTTTCGGCAGGTGCCCCGCATGCACCGCGTGGCACGCCCCTTCTCTGCGACGCCCGGACTAGCCCGCATCGTGCGGCAGGTTGCGCGCCCGATCTTGCGCAGCTTGGCCTCAGAAAAGCTGGCCGGCCTGCTGGAGTACGGGCACACCTGGGAAGGCGCTTACACGCTTCGCCGAGCCGTCCGCATGCCCTGGGAAGCGCGCGCCTTTGGTACTGCACTGCCCGAACCAGCTACTCAGCGCCTGCGCAACAACCATGCCGTGGTCTCGCACCTAGAAGCCACGCGGTACATGCGCAACCAGTTGCTGCGCGATTCTGACTGGGCATCTATGGCCCATTCAATTGAATTGCGGGTGCCCCTGGTCGACACGCTGCTGACCAGTCACATTGCCCACCAGCGCCGTGCCGGCTACACCTACTCAAAGCAAGACTTGGCAGCCGCTGCGCGGCCGCCGTTGCCGGAAGAAGTGACGAGAAGGCCCAAGACGGGATTTTTGGTGCCGCAATATGAATGGACCGGCCACATTGCAGCGGGCAGGACAGGCAGCCGCGAGAGCCTGCATGACTGGCAGGCTCTAGTGCACCGCATTTACACCGGGCAGCCGCCGCGCAAGCGCAAGAAGGTGTTGCTGCTGACTACGGACGCTTATGGCGGACACGGTGGGATTGCCCTGTACAACCGCGACGTGGTCGATGCACTCGCCGAAATGCCCGAGGTAACAAACATCACAGTGTTGCCGCGGGTTGTGAAGTGGAAAGCAGAGGGTATTCCCAGCAAAGCTATCCAGAATACAGCTGCACTTGGCGGCAAATGGAACTACATCACCACCGCATTAAAAGCTGCCAGAGAGCCTTACGATCTGGTCATCTGTGGGCATATTAATCTGCTTCCGTTAGCTGTGTTGATGAATTGGCGATTGCGAGCCCCGCTTGTCCTAATAGTGTATGGCATTGACGTATGGGCAAAACCATACATAACGGCTAAGTACTGGGTCAATGCAGTAGATGCCGTATGGAGCATCAGCACAATCACACGAAATCGAATGATTGCATGGGCCAGGAACTCTAAAATCCCGTACACAATATTGCCCAATGCCATTCACCTAAACCGATACGGCATGGCACCCCGCCGGACTGACTTGATAGTAAAATATAAACTGGAAGGCTCTCGAGTAATGATGACACTGGCACGCTATCCTGGGGAAGAGCGCTACAAAGGCGTAGACGAGGTCCTCGAGACGATGCCATCACTATTGCTAAAAGTGCCGAACCTAAAGTACCTGGTGGCGGGTGATGGTAATGATGTACCGAGACTTGTAGAAAAAACCAGAAGGCTGGGATTAGAAAACGAAGTGATCTTCACCGGGTTACTGAACGAGACGGAGAAAGCAGATCACTATCGACTAGCTGATGTCTTTGTGATGCCAGGGAAAGGGGAAGGGTTTGGATTTGTATTCCTCGAGGCACTAGCTTGTGGGGTGCCAGCGGTCGGAAGTCAGTTAGACGGAAGCAGAGAAGCGCTCAGGGAGGGCGAATTGGGAGAACTCGCAGACCCTAACGACATCTCCACCGTGCACGACTGCATTCTACGAGCGCTGGACAAGCCGCTCGGTGTGTTGCCCGGGCTGGCATGGTTCGCATGGCCAGAGTTCAAGAGTCGATTGTCAAATGCTGCTCGCACAAGTCGTCAAACCACACCGAGAAGATAGTTAGCGGGTTGGCCGCAAAGTCCCAAGTTACGTAGTTTTTACGTATCACCTCGACGTCAATTCAAAATCTGCTACATGTGACTGCAGCGCCAGGTAAAACTCCTAAGTGCGCAACTTAATCGCTCCTGCCTCAATCCCGGAAGCCGCCTCAGCCAATGCCGCAAGGCCACGCTGAACAATACAAAGGCGTTTACTGCACCAGATGACCAGAGATAGCGTGCGAATGGACGATAGACCCTATCGACCCTGGACCCAGATGTTCATGATACTTAAACCGAGAAACATTTTTTGAAGAAAACGTTAGTACACCTAGTTGGCGTCCTACCACCGTCCACAAGTGGAATCACGGATTATGCAATCACGGTTTCCGCGGCAACGTCGAATTATAGCGAAGGCAAAATTTCCTCCTCTGCCTTCGGGTTAGGTCAGCGCAATATAATCACCAGAGCAAATGCCGTATTTGGCAACAGCCCTAACGCTGATCAAAGCTTGCCACTACTCGAAATAGTGCGCAAAATGCAACCTGATGCGATATTGCTGCACTACGTGGGCTATGCCTATCACATTCGGGGTGCCCCGCTCTGGCTGATTCCGTTTATCAAAGCCGTCCTACGTCAATCGCCAAATACTCGGCTGATAACGATGTTTCATGAACTATTCGCAACCGGGAAACCTTGGGAAAGCTCATACTGGTTCTCGCCCTTACAAAGACTCGTCGCACATGAACTTTCAAAGTTGTCGCATCTACGCTTCGCCTCTACAACGCACGCTGCAGACTGGTTGTCATCAATAAGTAAACCATTCCAACCACAACCTGTTGTATTGCCAATCTGCTCAACGATAGGTGAGCCACCAGAGATTACAGCATACACAAACCGCCTCCCTATCGCTATCGTGTTTAACGGGGGCGGGCCGTGGCGCGAAGTGCTACGCGCTAATGGCGCAAAGATTCTTACGCTGCTGCGATCCATGGGTATCCATCGGATAGTTCAGATGGGGTCTATCCCGGGGCCGTTTGTAAGCGAAGCCGGTACAGAGTGCGAGCAATTGGGTCCTCAACCAGCAGAAGTGGTATGCAAGACACTTTCAAAGGCAGCTATCAGCGTAGTGGCATATCCTTCGTGGCTAACTGAGAAATCAACCTTGCTCGCCGCATGCGCAGTGAATGGAACGCCTGTACTCATCTTTGATAAAGATGGCGCATGGCGTTTGCATTTATCAAAGGATCGTAAGCCAAGTTTTGAGGCCGTGCAGAAAGATGAAGTTCCTCAGCAGAAGGACCTAGTTAGTTCGTCAAGCGCGAACTGTGGCTGGTATCACGCAAAGGCACACAGCAAATGGCATGCAAACGCAATTGCAAAGGCACTTGGGTTGTAAACGCGCTATGAAAATAGTAGTTTGTTCCAGAACATTCGTTCCACTGGTTGGAGGCCTTGAAAACGTCGCAGAAATGACGGCTCATGCGTTCGGCCAGCTAGGACATCAAGTATCAGTCGTTACTCATCAGCAGGGCGCAAACTTGCCAGATCGTTGCTACTGCGTCTACCGAAAACCCAGCTGGCGGGCAGCGAGGCGAGAATACAAGCAGGCTGAATTGATACTGATGATGAATGTGACAACAAGGATGTTAGCGCCGATGCTCGAGTATGGCGCTAAACTTCTTATCTGGCATCAAGGTCTATGGTCTGAATCTCATGGCGAGGCATCGCGCAGGCTAAGTGCAGCTTTGAAAGAAATAGTTGTAAAGAAATTTGCCTATGGCAATCTTGCTTGCAGCACTTATATAGCTGACGCGCTTCCACCTAGTGTACAAGCTAAAGCAACAGGAAATCCTTACGATGATTCAGTTTTCTTTCCGCCACATTCCAAGAAAGCCAGATCTGGAATTCTCTTTGTAGGACGCCTTGTATCCGATAAGGGCGCCGATATAGCAATAAAGAGCCTCTCCGCAAGCACTGGTCAACTCGCTCTTTCCACGCTGCGCATCGTAGGCACCGGACCTGAGGAGTCATCACTTCGTAGACTCGCAGTTGAGTTAGGCGTAACTTCGCGTGTGCAATTCCTCGGTGCTGTGCGCGGAGAGGCTTTGGCGGAAATCATGCGAACGAGCGCAATCCTCGTGGTCCCCTCACTTTGGCAGGAACCGTTCGGTATCGTAGCCCTAGAAGGTTTGGCGTGTGGATGCAAAGTAATAGTATCCGAGAGCGGCGGCTTACCAGAGGCAATAGGCGAATTCGGACATATCGTTCCTCTCGGAGACGTGGCAGCCATGAGCGAAACGCTGTCATACTTGACAGAAGCTCAGCACGATATTCCAGGACAGCAGGACCAGTTGCTTTCCGCGCACCTATCCAACCACTGCCCCCGCGCCGTCGCATTAAGGATTATCGAGCATTTCAATAAGCCACGGTCGCCATCCTCCAACTCTTCGGCACGAGCTCGTTGGCTCAAATAACTCGTAAGGGGCACTTGTGAGCCGCGACGCACATACCTTTTCAAGCGAAACTCAATTTACGACTACTAACGAGCAGTGGTCGAAGCTTGGTTTGTTAATCTTTTTTACTCTACTTACATTTGACGGCGCTCTAAGAAAGTGGTTTTTCCCAGGGGCCGAACAGATTATATTTATTCTGAAGGATGCTCTGCTGTTCGGGCTAGCTATAAATGTATTAAGTGGCAGTGGTCTGGTTTCATTGCGTTGGATGCCATCGGGACTTCAGCTATTTCTCTGCAGCTATGCTATCTGGATCTTTCTAGGGTTATTGAATCCATCCCTACCAAACCTCCTCGTAGGTTTGTGGGGTGTAAAGGCGCATCTTCTCTACGCCAGCCTTATCCTGATAGTGCCTGCCGCCGTTTCTTCCATCGATGAACTGAAGGTGAAGCTAGAGAAGGTTTACCCATGGGTCTGTGCGCCGGTTTGCATTCTAGCCCTTGTCCAAATTGGGCAAGGTGCTGACAGTACGATCAATACACAGGTTCGTGGTGGTGTAGAAGGGATTTCTCATTTTGGACAGGAAAATCTCGTGCGCGTGACCGGATCATTTTCTTACATATGGGGTATGGCGACATTTCTACAATTTACCAGTCTGCTAGGACTAGGTTTATATTTGGCAGGATGTAGAAAGCCATTTTTTCTATTTGCACTGCTATTGATTGCGTTGTCGATACCTGTTACAGGCTCGCGCGGTATCGTGTACATCGCCCTCGTTGGCGCGGTACTAATGCTATCACTCGCATCAATGACGAAAGTACTAGGCTTCCGGCAATTCATTATCGCAATCGTGGCGATGTTTACGTTAATGGGTGTAAGCTTCTATTTGCAAGCTGAGGTCTGGGATGCACTTTCTCAGCGCATCGGAGAGAATCAGAATGAAGGAATATCTCGCATCCTTCTTCCTTTTGTGAGCGTCTTGCATTCCTTTGAGATCGGCGGTATTGGCGGATTTGGCCCCGGTACCGCGAATCTAGGCGCAGTTGCTTTGGCCGGAAACCAGGAACCGTTTTCATGGTTTCCTTCTGGAGCGGAATTTGAGGAAGAATCGGAAAGGCTCTTCCTGGAAACGGGCCTTATTGGCTGGTTTCTGAGTATCTTAGTTCGTGTGTCGCTTGTCATATGGTCTTTACGTCTCACTTTTCGAGGAACGACTCAGGCTGTTCGTATAGTGGGCATTCTGGCTGTGCCTGTCATGGCACTCGGGCTTTACACCGGATACGGAGTCTTTGCCCCTCCCTATACTATGGTGGGGTACTTCTTCATTGTTGGAGCTATGATAGTTGCTCAACGTGAGCAGGCGGCTTGGATACAAACCAACTAGGCAACACCATTCAGTGAAAGATGCGCCTCCAGATATCAAGCGCCAGAAACTCCGGATACTTGTAGCCCATCCGGGCCTGCAACACTCTCACCAGTTGGCCTTGGCACTGCACAAGAGAAGTTGCCTTTCAGGGCTGTGGTCGGGCGTTCCGCTCACCCACAGGCCAGGTGTCGGATGGGCCAGACTGGACAATTCAGTACGATGTATTGCCATACCGCCGGAGTTAAGGCGATCCTTTGTAGTTTTCCCTCTCATCCGTCGGACCTCACAAAGACTTCTTGAAGGAGAAGCGAGCTACCGATTTCAACACGCACTTGATAATGCATTCGATAGACTTGTGTCCGTTGCTCTTCGTGCTTCCCGCTTCGACGTCTTTATCGGTTACGAGAATAGTTCATTGAAATCGTTCGTGGCTGCACGAAAGCAGGGCGCTCTTTGTATCTTAGATGCAGCTTCAGTGCACCCCAATGCTGAACAAGCTTGGATGGGAAATCAGTGGCCAGATGCAGCGGCTCGAATCAATCGACGAAAGCGGGAAGAGATAGCAGCAGCGGACGCAGTACTAACTTGCTCTTCATTAGCTGCTGCAACCTATCGCGAAGCTGGTGGAACGTCAGGGAGAATCTTCGAATGTCCCCTCGGCACAGAATTGCCCCGCGGGGTCTCATCAACACCGAACCGATGTACTACGGTAGTGTCGTTTGTATTCGTTGGGCATCTGTCGTTGCGCAAGGGCGGCGACCATCTTCTGGATGCATTTAGTACTCTCGCCAAAACACACCCCCGCGCTCGATTGACGATTATCGGGGGTGGTGGTGAAAGTCGACTGCTAGACGTCGCAAGACGGCTTTCAAACGTCAAAGTCCTAAGCTTTATCCCTCAGCCAGCGTTGTTCGATGAACTCGCTCGGCATAACTGCTTAATCCTCCCCTCAAGATTTGACAGTTTTGGTATGGTAGTGCCGGAGGCTATGGCGGTAGGTCTGCCGGCAATTGTTTCAGAGCGTGTTGGCGCGAAGTCGATTATAGAGTCTTTCCCGGGAAGTGGTTGGATAATTCCCGTAACTGAACAAGCCCTGCGTGTAAAAATTATAGATCTTCTTGCTGATACTGAATTAATTCAGCGCGCCACGACCGTAGCTAAGAAAGCAGCTCAAGCCTTCTCGTGGGCCTCTTATCATGAGCGTGTGGCTACGATTGTTGAAACTGTTGTACTGGATCGAAAGACTCAATGAGCCGACTGAGATGATGACTTTACTTTCTTAGCGCTCCCTCGGCTGAAACCTTCTTATTATTCCCTGTCCAATGAGTCTGCCGTCCAGTTCTTCCATAACAAGTTAGGCTGTCGTATTCAAGAGGCATACTATCGCGTTAGTTGATCAGCCGAATCCGTTACAAATGTAGTAATAGTCCACTGCATCAAGTCTACGACGGTAGTACAGTGAGCTTCACAGCCATGCTGTGTCGTAGATACACGTTAATTCCCATAGATCGGCCAACGGTAGGTTTTGCGCGGATTTTTATATGAACATATTCTGCGCCCCAGCAATCTATATAATCCTTGCTGTATGATTTGGAGGAATCCTATGCTCTCCGTTCCAAATTGTCCAAAAATCATTATCTATGCAATGCACATTTGCAAGCGTTTGTCTGATCCAGTGACTTCACAGTGCAGTCCCGTTTGCGCTTTCACTCAAAAACAGCTGGCCATGTAACCAGCCTCTAGCCGCTGACTTCAGTAGCAAAGTATAGACTATTTGCAGGGACACATTTCTCAATTCGAGGCCACGGACTACCAAGCCCGGAGAGCGCCTGCGTTCCAGTTCTTGTTACTGTTTTCGACACAATTGAGATCTCAACAACTGGATGTAAATCACGTGAGTGATGTACTTTGTATCTTAGCCAGTTGTATAGGAATTTACCGGCAGTGCAGTGCTTGCGTCTGATGGTCGAATGGGCGTTCATTGTTACAGCCATCAAAACTTAGCTAGACGGGACAGGCATTGAATGTCAACGCAGAAACTGGTTGTGCATATAAGCCCGACGTACTTCTCAAAGGACTCAGTTATCGGCGGAGGAGAGCGGTACGCCGAAGAATTGAGTCGGGCAATGTCAGAGTATGTAAAGACAAAATTCGTCAGCTTCGGACCAAAACAATACGAAGAGCGAGAATCAGATAACTATGAACGAATAATCTTACTGAATCGCACTAAATCCAAGTGGACGCCCTTTTCGGAAAAGCTCTTCAGTACGTTGAGAGGCGCCTCGGTCATACATTGTCATCAAGCGAAAGTGTTGCCAACATTTCTCGCCGCCCTCTATGGAAAATTTATGGGAGTGACCGTAGCCGTATCTGATTTAGGAGGGTCGGGATGGACGCCGGCATTCCACGTTAATCAGAATCGTTTGATTTCGCTTCATCTCCCAATATCGAACTACGCAGCCAAGCGCTTACATACTAAAACTCCAAATTTTAGGGTGATATTTGGTGGAATCGATTTGAATAAATATCGCATGAGAACATCGGCCACACACGACGGCACGGTAGTTTTTCTCGGGCGGATACTGCCGCACAAGGGCATTCATTATTTAATCGACGGCTTGCCCAAAGGGCAGAAACTACAGATAATCGGTCCAGTAGGAGATATCGACTACTACGACAAACTGAAGGCACAGGCCGTTGGAAAGAACGTATCTTTCCTTCATGGTCTCGATGACGTCGATGTAGTTGCAAGGCTGTCAACTGCTATGGCACTTGTACACCCTACACCCGTTGACTCGCATGGCGACGCAGGCGTCAACGAGCTCTTTGGTTTGGCCGCTGTAGAAGCAATGGCTACTGGATGCGTGCCGATTCTATCGCGCGCTGGATCTCTGCCTGAACTGGTTGAGCATCGGGTTTCTGGACTACTTGTGTCTCCAAATGATCCAGAAGAAATATCAATTGCATTATCGCAGTTAACGAATTCCCACTCTCATTGGACTGATCTTTCAATCGGCGCGAGAGCGCGGGTGGAAACCAATTTTACGTGGGCACGGGTTGTGGAGCGCTGCCTAGACGCTTACTCATCTGTGAGCTCAACATGAGCGAACAGGGAAGCTCTAATTTGCGAATTTTGGTCGTCTCGGAGAACCCGCTCACGCCGGAGCTTGGCGCTGCGCAGATGGCACTGAATTTAACCGACGCGTTCCGTGACCTCGGCGCCGAGGTTACTCTTTGGCAGTTGCCAGTGAGGGCCCGGCAGTCATGGCATCCGCGGCCTTACAAGTTCTGGGAGCGTGCACTTGAGCACTTTGTCTCCGAGAGCGGACCATTTGATCTGATAGATGCACCAGCGCAAGTCTTGGGAAAGAATGTCGCCTTGCGCTCTTACTGTGTCGCGCGAAGCGTTCAACCACAGTTACGCTATTTATGGCAGGATCTCTTGGACTCGAAATTCGGAACCCTTCAAGGCCTTTTCTGGACGATGCGTAACGATCTCGCCGCAGTCTATGAACTTAGAAGACTGATTAAGGGATGGAATCTAGCGAAGACAATCCTGTGCCTTGGCGAGTTGGAATATGATTGGATGAAACGGAATCTTCCCTGGCTGAGACCAAAGCTTTCGTTCTACCACAATGCGTTGAATGACTGTGAGCGTGTTGCACTCGAAGAAGTTCGGCGTTCACGCTTTTCGAGAAATCCAAGTCATGGTATCAGATTTTTATGGATCGGCAGGTGGGTAAGACATAAAGGGCGGGACAGGCTCGTAGACTTTATTAGCCATCGTTTGAAGAGAAATGAGATCGACACATTTGTGATCGCGGGTTGTGGTTCTACTGCGGCAAACTCGATCAATCAGTTTTTTGGCAGGGACCCCCGGGTCCATGCGATTCCGTATTTTTCGCGCCAAGAGTTACCTGGCTTGCTATTGGGTTCAGATGTTGGATTGTTTACGAGTATCTGTGAGGGTTGGGGACTTTCAATAAATGAGATGGTTGAGTCGGGTTTGCCTGTCTTTGCTACTGATGCAGGCGGTATCTCGGAGATTAGTAGATACATACCGAACATGATTTTTCAGTTTCCACCGCCTGACAATTGGTCCATGGCCTCAGTCGAGGTTGACTTGTCAGCGGACGCGTTTACTCAGTATCATGACGTATTCAGCTGGCGCTCTATCGCTAAGTCATATCTGAACGACATTTTGCCTCATTTGAATGTCCAGAAAGGATTTGATTGAGCGCAATGCTTACACATTCGAGGCTCATCGGTCACCATTTACTTCTTTTCAACAAAAAAATCAATATCTATAGCTTGTCGAATTCATGACTTCTGCTTCTCATGTCGTTGTATGCCTTTGGTCTCGAGGATGTTGATTGGGTGCATTAAAAAACTTGAGGCCCTGGGCTAAGTTGCTGCGTGACTACACCGTCGCCAGTTTCGCAGTGCAAGGCTTGACTCTCGCCGCGAGCCTCGTCGTAGTCAATGTACTGGACGTTAGAGACTACGCACTCTTCACCCTTGGTTTGTCTGGAGTAGTATTTCTTTCGATCGCATCGGATCTTGGAATAGGTAACGCGATGCTTTTCTTCTCCCGCAAGTGCGAAAAAGAAGGCGCATCTCAAGCGCCATTTTGGGCCGCTGCTATGCGGCTAAGGCTATTGTTTCTTTCAGTTGCATCGTTCTTATTGGGTGTGTTCTTGGTTCACGAAGGACTTTCGCAGGACTTTTCAATCGTCCACATTTCAGCCATGGTCATGCTGGTTACGTTGACCGGATGGTTTGCTGTAACTGGAAGTCTTAACGGGCTTCAGCTACGCATCGATGGGAAGTTTAGGGCCTCTTATCTAGCAGACATCCTAGGGCAGCTAACCAAGGTTTCGCTCATTTTACTTGGTGCGGCGTTCTCACTTTTGTCCGCAATCTCGGCGCTATTTGCTGGGCTAGCAGGTGCAATCGTACATGCGGTCTCGAGCCGGCGCTTCAATGGGAGCCGCAATCATTCGGCCCAACCGGGCGAAATACCTATCAATGCTTTCGTTCGCTATATTATTCCTACCTTACCAGGCGCTCTTTATTTCGCAGTTCAAGGTCCGCTACTCGTTGCGCTCTGTTCGTTTTTCGGGAACTTTGAGAATGTCGCTGAAGTTGGCGCGTTAGGGCGTCTAGGGCTTATCATCAACGTTTTCGGCGGATTCTTTGTTACTGTCGCTCTCCCCAGGCTTGCAAGGATTCAAGACGATGCAGAGTACCTTAAACGGTATATTCTCTGGCTTTTACTTTATATCGGCTTTAGCCTAGCATTAGTGGCGTGTGCTATATTATTTCCCGGCTCACTTCTAGTACTACTCGGCGTAAATTATTCACACTTAACTACAGAAGTTTTGTGGGTCGCCGTTAGTGCATCGCTGTCGATGCTTGGAAGTTTTTCCGTATCCATTAATCACGCACGCGGCTGGATTCGGTATCAACCATATGGATTTGTGTTGTATTTTCTGACTCAACTACTGCTAGTCTTATTGATGGATTTGACCAGCACTGCCAATGTAATAATATTTGGTTTATTAAGTGCGGGTGTTGGTTTTTTGATTCAACTAACCTTTAACTTAATCGGCTTGAAGAATCCAAGCAAGATGCTAGTCGGTTCGGGTATGATGGTTCGCCATGGAGAATAAATTGACATCTCCGTGCCGGTGATAGTTCCAACCCACAACGGACTGGTGGCAGAATTGATTGGTAGCTAGCTGCGCATTTTATGGTCGAAGGTCGCGTTGGGCGCGGTATAAGTACGGTTCTGCTCTTCCCGGTGGAATCTTGACAGGGCGGTGTTCGCGCATCCTCGTACCGCGTCATTCTTAGTGCCAAGACTGCAGCGTTGAGCTAGGTAAATCACTTCGTACTCATTCAAGGGGGAAGCCGAAGGCCAGCCACCAGTTGCGCATGGCTATGCTTCGAGCGTCACTATGTGAGTGTCTCAATTGGTGGCTTTGTTTCACGCCCCAAGCAGTTATCCCTTCTTGTCAACTTTTTCTGCTCCTGCGAAGCTCTTCTTCTTGACTTAGAGGTGTCTCGATCTTGTGATTTTCATTGCCGAAGTCGAGAAACTAAGGAATAGTGAGTCTAGGTTCCAAGTTCGCATGAGATACATCGGTATCGATACGTTATTCGACTTTACCTTAAGTGTATCATTACCCTGCAATGAGAAAATTCCGAATAATTTATACCACCATGCTTGGTGTAATAACTTTGGGTTTCTGTGAGATCTTAATTCGGGCAGTTGGTTTTGCGGATTTTCCGCTATATGACGCAGACAGTGTTATAGGCTACATTCCAGCCCCTTCTCAGTCAGGAAACTTTCTATTGAATAAAGGTTGGAAGTTTAATGAGAAGAGTATGGGCGGGTCACCTTTCGTCACCTCTAGCGCTACAGATACTCTCATTCTAGGTGATTCGATCGTTTTCGGAGGCAATCCTTTCAGAGAACATGAACGTTTGGCGCCTCGACTTCAGCAGCAGCTTGGCCATGCTGTTTGGCCGGTCTCGGCGGGGAGTTGGAGTCTTAGAAATGAATTGAAGTACTTACAACTTCACCCGGATGTCGCACAGGGATCAGACGAATTCATTTTCGTAACAAATAACGGTGATTTTGACAAGGCGTCATCTTGGTCCTGTGACAGAAATCATCCAAGACAGCACCCAATCTGGGCTACACTATTCGTATTTCGAAAGTATATTTTTGACTGGGACAGTTGTGATAGCACGCCAAAGCAGTTGCTTCTTTCCGAGGGCGATTGGAAGCTTGAGTTACAGCAATTCTTTATGAGTGAGCAGGTGCGTGAAAAGTCGGTAAAGTTCATACTTTATCCGGACCGAGATGAGGTCTCCGGTAAAAGGGCGATCGCAGACCTTGAATTGCGCGGAATTGATATTACTTTGCAATCGAAATATTCAAGAGCACGCGTATCCGTTTACAGCGTTTTCCGCGATTCGCGCTGGACGATCGACCAGTATCGCGACGGGATTCATCCAACTATAGATGGCACCCGTATACTCGCGGAAATCATTGCTCGACCGCAAGATCAGGCCTATCTCGCAAGATAGAAATGAGTTTTCAGGAAACAGTACAGAGATTTGTTTCGACGTCTCGATCTACCAAGGCTGCGATCGCATGACCGGAATGCGGACTATTATTGGAAAGTGATCTAGTTTCGTGTTTTCTGCGGTGCTTTGCCAAGCATGGATTTAGTGCGATGCTTGTCAGGCTTTCGCGTCCCGGGATTGGAGTATGCTTTTTTATCGAAGTTAACCGCTGATGCGCTGCACACCTCCATTCATCATAGAATTGAATTTGTTTTTTTGTGTTAGGTCCTGTAGATTCTTCAAAATTTTATGTTTCACCGGATTTCATCTCGTTCTCTTGCGTTGACTATGATACTAAGCGCTTGCAGGACTTTGTATTGCGCGGCACACTGAGTGGCATGACAGGATTTAAAAGTTCCTTCCAATTGGCTTGGATTCATGTCGAAGGTCGCTTGAGCGTTGAGTTTTTGATCATGCAGTCGCAGCAGAGTAGTTCGAAGATATTGAGGTTGCTTGTGGGTCCAGAGTCCGAAACCAAACCAGCCTTTCCGTATGTGAGTCTGACGCGGTGCAATGGAATCAACGACTTAGATGTGCGGTCGGAGATTCGTTCAGTGGCAAGAAATGACAATAAATGCTCCGGCAAAATATTCTTTATACGCTGTACCCGCCGCGATGTTTCTGAAGCTCACCCACTACGGTGACCACGCCGACCTGGGGTTGGTTAAACCCTATCGCGGCGAGTCATGCTAGCCACGTCAACCTACGGTGGCATCGCCTGGCCGCGTGCATGTGGTTGGTGGTGGCGTGGAGCGCTGCTGGCCGGTTTGCTACGTCACATTGCTCTAATGTGCGTGGGCCCTGCGCCGCAGGAGTTGAAGCTTGATGCTGGTCTGTCCTCCGGCGAAGTTTGCAGGCTTGAAAAAATCTGGCGCGAACTCGGCTTCCATGCCTGGGCTGGCGTGTTCCGCAGATCAAGTTTCTTCTTGGCGATATCCACACCGACCCGCGCAACCAAGCGACTTGTAATCTTAGACATTCAACTTCCCCTTTCCTGCTTCAGTTCGAATCTATTGGTTTATGAACATTCTCGATCTGCTACAAGCATGGTGCCTCAACACCGGTGTTGGACTGGGGAAGTCATTTCGTAGTCGGTGAAGCTAAGCACTAACGGCTGACCCCCGCGCCCCGGGCCGGCGGTGCGGTGTATCCTTTTGCCGCCCGTGTCCTGGTGATCCGCCGTTCGTGCTTTTTTACTTCAAACGTTGTATCCGAACTCCACACTAGTATGCGCAAAATCTCGCCAAAGGACGAATGGCCCGGTTCTTGGAAGGACTCTTACCAGTTCGATATAGAGGAGGTATTTGGTCCAGTTAGTAATCGCGGCTACGCTTATGCCTATGACGTTCGCAGAAGGAAGACACTTGAGCTACTTACTCGTGGACTACCAGCACCAGCAAAAGTGCTCGACATAGCTGCAGCCCAAGGGAACTTTTCACTATCTCTCGCGGAGCTCGGTTATCAAGTTACTTGGAACGATTTGCGCGACGAACTCGCGGGATATGTAAAGCTAAAGCACACATCAGGTGACATTTCCTATGCCCCAGGCAACGCCTTTGAACTATATTTCAACGACTTGTTCGATGGAGTATTGATAACGGAAATAATTGAACATGTCGCACATCCAGACAACTTCTTGGCAGCAACAGCAAAACTTGTCAGGCCAGGCGGGTGTATCGTTATGACCACACCTAACGGCGGACACTTTCGGAATAGCTTGCCGAAGTTCTCAGATTGCGCAGATCCTTCAATCTATGAGTCTGTGCAATTCAAACCGGACGGGGACGGACATATATTTCTCTTGCACAAGGAGGAGATTCATCGATTCGCCACCGCTTCAGGACTGATTGTTGAAGAACTGCAGTTCTTTACGAATCCTCTCACGAACGGCCATATGAAGACCTTTCATCTTCTGCGCATCTTACCCCGAAGGCTCGTAGATGCGATAGAAGCCGGGACGCAAATGTTGCCGACAAAAGCCGCAGAACTCGTTCTGCTTCAAGTCGGAGTGCGATTTCGAAAGCCGCTTGAGGTATAATCTCTATACCATGACCCTCCGGATTGCAAGCACATTAGCTTGTATTCGGCTATTAGCTGTTTCCCCTTATTGAGGGGCTGTTTGTATTAGCTGCACGTTTGAATTTTTCAACCTCAACACTAGTAGTATCTAAATTGCTTGGTGGCAGACTATAGACTGGCAAAGTGTTATGCAGATAGATTTACGACATGGAGCAAACTTCTTTTTTCTTGCCTTGATGCGTGAGGCCTATATTTCTATTCCAGTCGGCGCTTGAATCTCCGGTGCAGGAGTTTGCCCGAGGTTTTATTTCTGCGATGATCTCCAATACGGCTTCTCTTTTCCTTCGCTACTTTCTGCGGGCTGAATTTATAGAGGTATGTCATGCCCTAGTACCCAATCTGGGATGGTGCCGGTGGCAACGACATGTTGTTGTATTGATGCCACCTCCGTGGTCCCTGACGAAGTCTCAACGAGCTAAAGTATTGGCGAATCGGCGTTCGTCAATGCACCAATAGGCACCGAAGAGCGATGCGAGTGTTGCATGTCATTCCTTCGCTGGCCGTAGCCCACGGAGGGCCAACCCGTGCCATGGGGCTGTTTGAACGCGCTTTGGTGTGTTCTAAGTTTGCAATGGAGATCGCCACAACTGACGATGACGGTCCTGGTAGGCGTTTAATCGATCCTGCTGCCCACACGTTTCGAGCAGTGCCGTGCTACCGGTTTCGAAAGCGAAGTGAGTTTTACAAGTTTTCGCCTGCACTCGGCGCGTGGCTGATCCAGCACGCTCCAGACTACGATCTGCTGCATATACACGCTCTGTTTTCCTTCTCCAGCATCGCCGCAGCCTGGGCCGCGCAGCGCGCTGGCGTACCATACATCGTGCGGCCGTTGGGGACCTTGACACGCTACGGCATGGAACAAAGGCGGCCTTGGCTGAAGCAGTTTTCACTGCGCTGGCTCGACGGCCCTGTGTTGCGCGGTGCGGCAGCGGTTCACTTCACGGCGGATGCCGAACGTGACGAGGCTGCAGTGCTGGGTATTCCTATGCGCGGTGTCGTGGTGCCGTTAGCGGTAGACGCGCTGTCGGAACCTGAAAGTGGCACATTCTTTGCGCGGTTTCCTGGCCTGCAGGGCGGTAACTACTTGTTGTTTCTCTCGCGGCTAGACCCCAAAAAGAACGTCGAATCACTACTCGCCGCCATGGCTATCGTATCAACAGATCATCCAGCGTTGAGGCTTGCTCTGGTAGGCGATGGTGACCCTGACTATGTGGGGCAACTTAAAGCACGCGCCGCTGCGCTTGGCCTTGCGGACCGCGTGGTCTGGGCTGGCTTTCTGGATGGGGGACTAAAGGCCGCGGCATTTAAGAGCGCTTCGGTCTTTGTGCTTCCCTCGTTTTCAGAAAACTTTGGCATTGCGGCGGCAGAGGCGCTGCTGGCAGGGCTACCCTGCGTGTTGGGGCGCGGCGTGGCGATCGCCTCCGAAGTGCAGCAAGCTGGTGCAGGCTTGGCCATTGAGCCGGATTCGGAAGCCATTGCAGCGGCCGTGCGCCATTTCTTGAACGATGACGAGGCCCGAACGGCAGCGGGTTTGGCGGCGCGCAGATTTGCGCAATCTCAGTATTCGCTGGACGCAATGGGCACTAGCTTATGTGCTCTATATGAAGACGTGCTGCGCCGGCACCGTGGCCACCTTGTGGGCGACGCAGCTTGAACGCAATGGCTGGCGAGGCCCGCGCGGGCGGTTTCTCAGCGGGTTCTGGCTTCCTGGGGCAGATCACACCCGTCGTCCTCACCTACAACGAAACACCCAATATCGAACGGACCTTGTCGCGACTCCAATGGGCGCGTGAAGTGGTGGTGGTCGACAGCGGTAGCTATGACGGCACGCAAGAAAAGGTGCAGCGCTTTGCCAATGTGCGGCTGGTTCACCGGCCCTTTGACAGCCACGCCAACCAGTGGAACTTTGCGGTGAGTGAAACCGCGGTGGCCACGCCGTGGGTGTTGGCGCTTGACGCCGACTACGTGCTCACGCCAGGCTTGATTGAAGAATTGGCAGCGCTGAATCCGGGGCCAAGTGACGATGCCTTTCAAACCCGATTTCGCCTGTGTGTACACGGTACGCCGCTGCGGGGCACGCTTTACCCGCCTGTGACGACCTTGTTTCGTTCGGGGAAAGCGCGCTACATACAAGACGGCCACACCCAGCGGCTGAGCGGATTGCACCCGCCTACACTCTTGCGTGAGCCGATTTATCATGACGATAGAAAACCCCTGTCTCGCTGGTTGTGGGCCCAAGACCGTTACGCGGCTCTGGAGGTGGACTTGCTCCTTTCCAAACCGACCGCAGAACTTCGGCTTCAAGACAAGCTGCGCAAGTGGATGGTAGTGACGCCTTGGCTGGTGCCGCTGTATTGCCTGACCGTTGGACGCGGCTTGCTTGACGGATGGCCGGGCGTCTTCTACGCCTTGCAGCGCGGTGTAGCCGAAGCCGTGCTCTCGCTTAAGTTGTTGGAAGCGCGCCTGCGGCGCTGAAACAGGGTCTGTGAAAGTGCCCACCGACGTTCAATTGGCCGCCTATCAGAACCGCTGGTTCCATCGCGGCCGGCCGCGTTGGATGGAAGCTGCGTGGATGCTGGTGCAAGCGCTGTTCGTTTCCTCTTGGATACCCGGCGCATCGCATCGCGCGTATCTGCTGCGCTTGTTCGGCGCCAAGGTGGGAACAGGCGTGGACATCAAGCCGGGGCTGAAGGTCAAGTTCCCATGGCGTCTTGAACTCGGCAACCACACGTGGATCGGCGAAGACGTCTGGATCGACAACCTTGGGCAGGTGACGATTGGGTCCAACTGCTGTGTGTCGCAAGGCGCCTACCTCTGCACCGGCAGCCACGACTGGTCAAAGCCAACGTTTGACTTGGTCGTAAAGCCCATCGTGGTGCACGACAGGGCCTGGATCGCGGCCCGGGGCACGATAGCGCCCGGTGTGGTGGTGGGCGAGGGCGCCGTTCTGTCGCTGGGAAGCGTGGCCGTGCGCGACCTTGAGCCCTGGACCGTTTATGCGGGCGCGCCTGCGCAGAAAGTTCGGGCGCGCTGACTTGCTGGATTGTTGGCACCGTGGTGGTGGCGATCGGGCAATCGATGTTCCAAAGTCGTTGACGCTCTATTTCATACAATATGGCGAAAAAATCGTCCGTTTGTATGAAGCACCATGATTGACCGCCACCTCACGCCACGCTCTTGCGGGTGGCCCAAGGCTTTGCGGTCCTGACCGTGACGGGCCCGCGCCAATCGGGCAAGACCACGCTGGTGCGACAGTGTTCGGCAGCAAGCCGTATGTGTCGATGGAAGACCCCACTGAGCTGGCTTTCGCGCAGGAAGATCCGCGGGGTTTCTTGAGCCGGTTTCGCTTGGGGGCCGTGTTTGACGAGGCGCAGCGCTGGCCCGATCTGTTCTCGCATCTGCAAGGCATGGTGGGCGCGGAACGGGCGCCCGGGCGCTTTGTGTTGACAGGCTCTCAGCAGTTCGGCCTGCTGGCGGGCGTGAGCCAGTCGTTGGCGGGGCGGGCGGCGGTGTTGGCTTTGCTGCCGCTGTCCCTTGGTGAGCTGCCCCACGCAGGCGCCGCCGGGCTGGACGCGTTGATGACGGTGGGTGGCTACCCGGCTTTGCATGCGCAGCCCGGGTTGCTGCCCCAGGACTGGTTTGCCAGCTACGTGGCCACCTGCCTCGAGCGCGACGTGCGCCAAGTGCTTTAGGTGCAGGACCTGGGCAGCTTCCAGCGCTTCGTGCGCCTGTGCGCGGGGCGTGTGGGGCAGTTGCTGAATCTGACGGCCCTGGCCAATGAGGCGGGCGTGGCCCACAGCACGTCACGCAGCTGGATTGCGGTGTTGGAATCCAGCCATCTGGTGCATCGGGCCATAGACCTTGCAGGGGTGCACGATGCCCACCATGTCGTCGCCCATGGACACCACATGCACTCGATGTCCTTCTTGAGCAACTCATTGACGAGTTCAGCGACCTCGATGCCGCAGGCCTTGGCGCGCTTGGCCAGGTAGTCCTGAACCTCGGCTTCCAGGTACACCGGCAGGCTGATGCGAGCACCGGCCCTGAAGAACTTGCCGCGCGTGCCCTTAGAGAAGTCGATCTCGGCGGGCATGTCGCCGTCGTTGCTGTTGCCGTGCGGATTGGCTTGCGTTCCCATCGTCATCACTCCTTGGCTGCTGACGCTGTTGCTTGATCGGTTGCCGCTCACCGAGGCTCGTTCTCGTACTGCCGGCGTTCGGCCCGCGTAGCCTCGCGCGCCGAAATGATCCCCACCCTGGCACTGGCTGGCCCCGTGGCGGTGTAGGTGTGCGACACCGCCTGCAGCTTGGCCCGGCTGCCCATGCCGAGAGTGAACCAGCGCTCCTTGGCCACGCCCAGCTTCTCGATGGCCAGAAGACACCGGCGCAAGCGGCTGTCGCCTTCTTGCTTCACCAGCCGCCGCTTGGCGCCGCGGCCGAAAAGCTCATCGATCGTCACCCCCAGCGCGGTGGCAATCGCCTCTAACTGAATCTACAATCGGACTAACTTGGTCAGTTTGGGGGTGCCGCATGGAACAGGTCAAGATTGCAGAAGCAAAGGCGCAACTTTCAGCGCTGCTTGAACGCGTCGAACGGGGCGAGGAAATTCTGATTGCGCGGCGTGGGAAGGCCATAGCACGGCTGGTTCCGGAGCCCCGCCGCAGCGTCAGCGCGGCACAGGCCCTGGCTGCGGCCTGGGCACTGGGCGGCTTGGACATGGCGCCAGTTGCCGAGCTGGCACCTGACGCGGCAGTCATCGCGTTGGACTAAAGCGCGATGCGCTACCTGCTCGATACCAACATCGTCATCGCACTGAGCAAAGACGCACCTGCGCTGCAACCCTGGCTGCGCCGTTGCCCTGCCAGCGACATGGTGCTGTCGTCGGTGGTGTTGGCCGAGATCGAGTACGGCATCGCAAAGAGCGCACGCAAAGATCACAATCGGCAAGTTTTCGGCGCTTTCCTGACCGGATTCTTGGTACTGCCGTTCGATGAAGCAGCAGCCCGCGACTACGGCCTGATCCGTGCCGACCTGGAGAGCGCCGGGCGGCTGATCGGGCCCAACGACCTGATGATCGCCGCCCACGCTCGCGCCCGAGGTCTGACTGTGGTGACACACAACCATAGCGAATTCAGCCGCGTGAATGGCTTGCGCGTAGAGAACTGGTTGCAGCAGCCGCCGGCCTGACCCCGTTCAATTTGAGGAGCTCATGCAACCGGTCAATTGCATGAAGAACCCGACCTTGGCTGCAGTGCTGAGCGTCAGGCTCTGCCCCACGCCCAGACCAAACGGGGTGTTGGGCAGGCCGGGGGTCGGACACGGTTTGTGCGATCGTCAACGTCGCTTCCTGGCAAGGCGTGCCGGCTGTGGCGGGCAGCCCTGGGGGTGACGGCCCGCATGCTGGTTGAGAGCACTTCGGTGCCTGCATACCGCTCTGCGGTCTGGGGCACATGGCCTGGATGCGGAAGTCACCACGAGACCCATCTTGGCCTGGTCCATGACGCTTGATGCGGCACCTTTTCCGACTAGGATGGAAGAAATCCGACTTCCTACTCAGGGGTACGTGGCATGGCAGAGATCAGAATGCGGCGCAAACATCAAATCACGCTGCCGGCAAGCATCGTGCGGGAAGCCAAAATCGAGCCCGATGATCGGCTGACCGTCACATTCATGAATGGCGCCATCATTATCAAAGCGGCAAAACCGGCCGATAACATGGCGCAGGACGACGTGATGTCCTATGCAGGGCTGGGCCGTGGTCTCTGGGGCGACACCCACGACGAGGTGCTGAAAACCATTCGCACGCTCCGCGACGAATGACGAAGCCAGAGACCGCATTGGCCCGCATGGCAGGCCACCGTGTCTATATCGACACCAACATCTTCATCTTTTTTCTTGAGCGGGATGAAGTGTTCTTCCCCCGGGTGGCCCCCGTGATTCAAGCATGCGCCCAGCGCTCCATTCTGGGTGTCACCGGTGAGTTGGTGATGGCAGAAGTGATGGTGCATCCGTATCGGCGGGGTGACGCTGCGCTGATTGCTCAGTTCAAAAGCTTCTTCACGCGCAGGAACTTTCTCACCATCGCCGCCCATGAATCGCGCTTCTTCGACGAGGCCGCCATGATCGCCGGGCAGGCGCGCCTCAAGCTCATCGACGCCATTCACTACCGGACGGCGGTTCAGGCAGGTTGCGATTTCTTCCTGACGCATGACCACGACTTTGACGGTGTGGCAACTGGGCGGGGCGTTGAAGTTGTCAGGCTTGCTGACTTCGCATAGGGCTTATCAGCCTGCTGAAGCAGCAGTAAAGCATCGGTCAGCGGTTCTTGGGCCTGATGGGGCAGGCAAAGAGGACACGGCACTCGGGACAAAGGCACACAGGGAAATGACCTTGCAATTCGTCCCGTACGCGGCAGACCTACGGGAGTGTTCGGGCGCCATCTGGGAGCGAAGTCATCACCGGCA
>JANOQT010000088.1:0-10227 GCA_031415015.1 Paracoccaceae bacterium | reverse complement strand
TCCGTATTGCCCGGCGTTACTGGGCTGCTCCCTCGTTGACACCCTGCCTTTGCAGCCGTTACGGCTAAGGCTTCCCAGTGAAAGGGCAATTTGATGATCCCTGCCGTTCTGCCGACCTACAACCGTGCGCCGCTGGCTTTTGTCAGCGGGACAGGCTCCTGGCTGACCGCCGAGGATGGCACGCGATATCTGGACCTGGGCGGCGGCATCGCGGTCAACGCGCTGGGCCATGCCAATCCGGCCTTGGTCAAGGCGCTGACCGATCAGGCGGCCAAGCTGTGGCATGTGTCCAACATCTACCGCATCCCGGAACAGGAGCGGCTGGCCGAGATGCTGGTGGAGCGGACCTTTGCCGATACGGTGTTCTTCACCAATTCTGGCACCGAAACCGCGGAACTCGCCATCAAGATGGCGCGGAAGTTCCATTACGAGAATGGTCAGCCGGAGCGGGTGGAGTTCCTGGCCTTTGAAGGCGCGTTCCATGGCCGGTCGACCGCAGCGATTGCGGCGGCCGGGTCGGAAAAGATGGTCAAGGGGTACGGGCCGCTGATGCCGGGGTTCCGGCAGCTGAAATGGGGCGATCACGATGCGATCCGCGCGGCGATCACCGATCAGACCTGCGCGGTGATCATCGAGCCCATTCAGGGCGAGGGCGGCATCCGCGTGGTGCCGGATCAGTGCCTGAAGGGCTTGCGCGATCTGTGCGACAGCACCGGCACGTTGCTGATCTTTGACGAGGTGCAGTGTGGCATGGGGCGCACAGGCAAGCTGTTCGCGCATGAATGGGCCGGGGTGACGCCGGACATCATGATGGTGGCGAAAGGGATTGGCGGCGGCTTCCCCCTTGGCGCGGTGCTGGCCACCGAACGGGCGGCCAAGGGCATGGTGGCAGGCACGCACGGGTCCACTTACGGCGGCAACCCCCTTGGCTGTGCGGTGGGGGCAGCAGTGCTGGGCATCGTGTCGGAAGACGCGTTTCTGGCCGATGTGTCGCGCAAGGCGGCGCTGTTCCGTCAGGGGCTCGAATCGCTCGTGGCGCGGCATCCCGCTGTGTTCGAGGCGGTGCGCGGCCAGGGCCTGATGATCGGCCTGAAGTGCCGGATCCCTTGCGCGGATCTGGTCAAGGCAGGCCATGCGGCCGGGGTTCTGGCGGTGGCGGCGGCAGACAACGTGCTGCGCCTCTTGCCCGCGCTGAACATCCCCGAGGCAGACATCACCGAGGCGCTGGCCCGCCTTGACCGTGCAGCGGCGTCAGTGGCAAGCCTTGCCACGGCCTGAGACTTTTCCGTTTCCAAATATCCCACGGGGGGTGCGGGGGGTGTGAAACCCCCCGTCCGCCGCCGATCACAGAGCGAATGCGATGAAACATTTCCTAGATATCCACATGACCGCGGCCGATGATCTGCGGTCGATGATCAATTCCGCCCACGCGATGAAAGCGGCGCGGAGCGGCCGCCCGAAAGGGGCGCCGGACGATGAGCAGCCGCTCAAGGGCCGTATGGTGGCGCTGATCTTCGAAAAGCCGTCGACCCGCACCCGCGTTTCCTTCGACGTCGGCGTCCGCCAGATGGGCGGCGAAACCATGGTACTTTCCGGCAAGGAGATGCAGCTGGGCCACGGCGAGACGATTGCCGACACCGCGCGCGTCCTTAGCCGCTATGTGGACCTGATCATGATCCGCACCTTCGAAGAGGCGACGCTGCTGGAGATGGCGGAACATGCGACGGTGCCGGTGATCAACGGCCTGACCAACCGGACGCATCCGTGCCAGATCATGGCAGACGTGATGACCTACGAGGAACATCGCGGCCCCATCGCGGGCCGCAAGGTGGTGTGGTGCGGCGACGGCAACAACGTCTGCGCCTCGTTCCTGCACGCCGCCGGGCAGTTCGGCTTTGACTTCACCTTTACCGGACCTGAAACGCTGGATCCTGAAGAGAAGGCCCTTGGCTTTGCCCGTGACAAGGGCGCGCGCGTCATCGTCCAGCGCGACCCGTTCGCGGCGGTGGAGGGGGCGGATCTGGTGGTGACCGATACCTGGGTCAGCATGCACGACCCTGAAAGCGCCAAGGAACGCCGCCACAACCAGTTGCGTCCCTATCAGGTGAACGAGGCGCTGATGAGCCGCGCCAAACCGGACGCGCTGTTCATGCATTGCCTGCCCGCGCACCGCAATGACGAGGCGACGAGTGCGGTGATGGACGGCCCACATTCGGTGGTGTTCGACGAGGCGGAAAACCGGCTGCACGCGCAGAAGGCGGTGATGCGCTGGTGTCTGGCGAAGTAGCAGGCGCGCGTCTTTTGGTGTCGTGCAGCCCTTCCCGTGCAACTTGACGAACAGATTTAGGAATTCATATGATTGACTCTGCGAGGTAAGCTTTGGGGTGGTAGGAATTGGCATGATCGAGACATCCAGAGTCCACTATCCCTTGTTCAACTATCTTCGAATTATCCTCGCTTTGACTGTGGCGATGCTTCACGCCGGGCTTATTCCGTGGGGCAAATCCGGCACACTTGCGGTTGAAGTTTTCTTTGTGATCAGCGGTTTCCTCATCGGAGGAATTCTGTTGCGGTCACAGCCGGGGGATTTGGCGCGGTTCTACTTCAACCGGTCGGCGCGGATCTGGATTCCGTATTTCGTGGCTTTTTCATTGCTGATCGGGGCAAGTCTGTTGCGGGACCCGGTGACTGCGAAATGGCTGGAGTTCGTGATCTACAAGGCAACGTTCGTCTATGATCTTTTCGGCCCGCCGCAACTTGCCACTTACGCTGACCAGATGCCGCTGTTCGGGACCGGCAACCACTTCTGGAGCATCTGTGCCGAGGAGAAGTTCTATCTGGTCGCACCTTTACTGCTCGTCTTGATGCCTGCAGCGGTGGGGCGTTCACTGCTTGTGTGGTTGCTCATTCTGATCAGCTTGTTTGCCTTTAATATTTCCGGACTTTTCGGTGGCATCGCTTTGGGCGTGGTCGCCGCGATTCTGGAACATCGACTGGGCCGCTGGTATGCCACCAGGACAGCAATTGTCTGTCTTTCAATCGGATTTCTTGCAAGCTGTGTGATGTTTGTTACCGATGCGCTGAGATTCGAGTTCATTGCACCCGTGTTTGCGACATGCGTCGTATTGCTTGCGGCACGGCCCGGAAAGGAAAGCGCTTTTGGGGACTACCTTGGCGGCTTGTCCTACCCGCTGTACTTGAATCACTGGATCGGGTTTTTCATTGCAAACGAAATCTTTCAAAGCCTCGGCTACCCGCACAGCACCGCAAACGGCATTTTGGGCGTCGTTCTGGCACTGGCCACCTGTGCCGTGCTTTATCAGTATGTCGATGTGCCCGTGCGGCGAAACCGCGATCATTTCTTTACGGTGGGACGCGGTTATTTTGCGGCCGGTGCCGGCTACGCGCTTGTCTTGATGGGCTTGGGCGTCGGGGTGGCCCTGACCTGACGACCGGTTCTGTGGCGGGATGGCCGGGGCGTCGTCGGATCACCTTGCGCTTATCCCACCCGGTGCTTCAGGACGACCGGAAGCACGAGGTCTTCCTCGTCGTTCAGATGCCGGGTAAGCAGCCGGTCGAAATCCTGCAGGTCGGTCAGGAAGCGGGCGGTCTTTTCGCGTTGGCGGGTTTCGTCGGCGGTCTGCAAGGCTGCGTTGGCACCCTTGGCGAAGCGGTCGATCAGGGCATGCAGGGTATGGTGATCGGCGTCCAGCATGTCAAACCCGCGCGCGATGCGGGGTTCCAGCCGGGCCAGCTTGGGGAAATAGGCGTCATCCTCGATCTGGTGGTGGCCGATCAGATCGGACAGCAGGCCGGAGCCTTGCCGGACCAGACGCTGGGCATAGGCTTCGGGCGCCAGTTTGCGGTCGAGGCGGGCCTGGGTGTCGGTGGTCAGGCGCTGCAAGGTGTGGCGGAAGGCGAGGTGGCGATCCAGCCAGAACGCGGCGAGGCCGTTGAAATCGCGGTGATCCGGCCAGCTGGCGCGGGGGTAATCGGCAAGGATCAGCTGGTATTCGGCGGGAAGGCCGGGGCGGGTGGCGAGGGAAAGTTGGGTCATGAGCCTTGGTGGCATTCCTGACGAATTTCGGCAAGGCTGGCTATGGACGCTGCGGTCCGGGCGTAAAGCAGCGTGCCGGTCCAATTGGTTTGCCCCTTGCCAAGAGGTTTTCACATCTTCGCGACGCTGGAGTGAAGCCTGATTCCGGGGCTGATAAATCGTAGCCGTTCCGAAGTCTGCATTTTCGCACCATATTCTCTGAGCATGGGTCACACATGCGCATTCTGTTCACCTCGACCGGCGGTGCCGGTCATCTGCAACCCCTTTTGCCGTATGCCGCTGCGATGGTGCGGCGTGGCCTTGACGTGAGTTTGCCGCCCCCGCAAGTGTTGCTCCGGCGCTGGCAACGACGGGATTGGACCATACGATGCTGGGCGAACCGGCACCGGACGCGATGAAGGCAGTGATGGGCAAGCTGGATGCCACGACCGGGGACGCGGTCTTTGCGGTCGCCATTCAGGAGCTTTTCTACGGCATTCAGGCCCGGACAGTGCTGGCCGATGGCGGGGCGGCATTGCGCGCGGAACCGGTCTTCACCGCATTTCCCAAGGCATTTGATCGCGGCACGCCACAGCGTTGCCCGTTCCGCGTCCGCACCGATGCGCCGCAGCAGCTGGTGCAGGACGATGCCGATCTGCCGTTCGTCTACATCACCTTCGGTACGCTGGCGGGCCGTTCGAAGAAATCGCAGGCGGCATATCGGACGGCGCTGGCAGCCGTGGCTGACTTGCCGGTGCGCGCCTTGCTGACCAAGGGACCCGCGATGCCGATCACGGAACTTGGACCGATCCCTGCCAATGTCACTGTCGAACCCCTTGCGAGGTCTGTGGAGGCGTCGGGTACCGGGAACGCGGTGCGGGACGGCACGGCAGACGCCCTGTCAACTGCCTGGCAGAAGGTGCTGACCGAGCCTGCCTGCAGCGCCACAGCCCGCAGAATGGCGGACGAGATCGCAGCCTAGTCCAGTATCGACGTGGCGGCAGATGCATTGCTGGGCAGGGTGCTGCAGGGGGACGGTCGAGCTGCGGCTGAGAAACCGCGCCAACGTGGGTCGGGTTGGCAACCGAGGAACGACCTCGACGGCCCGGGCCACGGGCGTTAAGTTGGCCCGGCACATCGCCAAGAGGAAGAGACAGGCCCAATGCACACCCAGATCGTCCCGCCAATGGACCGCACCCTTGGTGCGCTGTCAAAGATCCTGACCAAGGCCGAGGCGCATTGCGAGGCCCGCGGCATCAAGCCCGAGGCATTGCTGACCTTTCGTCTGTTCCCCGACATGTTCCCCTTCACCCGGCAGGTGCAACTGACCTGCGATTTTGCCGCGCGGGCCGCTGCCCGGCTGGCAGGGGCGGAACCGAAGGGCTTTCCCGACACCGAGGTGAGCTTCCCCGAGTTGCAGGCGCGGATCGCGGCGGCGCGGGCCTATGCCGCCAGCTTTCCGGCCAGCGCCTATGACGATGCGGCAACGCGGGATGTGACGATCAAGATGCGTGGCAAGGATATGACCATGCCGGGGTTGCAGTACCTGACGCTGTATTCGCTGCCGCAGGTCTATTTCCACGCCACGACGGCCTACAACATCCTGCGCCATAACGGGGTTGAGGTGGGCAAGGCAGATTTCATGGGCGTCGCGTGACCACCGCCGTTCTGATGATCGACATGCTGATGGGGATGGCCGAGCGGATTGCGGCGGGCCGCGCCCCGGTGAACCCGGACGCGATGGACCGGATGGCAGCGTTGCTGGCCCATGCCCGCCGCACGGGGATGCCGGTGATCCATGTGCATCACGACGATCCCGATCCTGCCTCAACCATCCGCAAGGGTCAGCCAGCGGGCGCGCCGATGCCTTGCGCGGCCCCGGTGGCGGGAGAGGTGGTGTTGTGGAAGCACAGATCGTCCGCTTTTGCGGGTACGGGTCTGGATGCGCATCTGCGCGCGCAGGGGATTGAACGGCTGATCGTGGCGGGGGCGGTGGCGGCGTTCTGCGTCACATCCACCGTGCGGGCGGCGTCGGACCTTGGCTATGCGGTGATGTTGCCGGGCGATGCGCTGCTGGGCTTTGACCTGCCCGCGCATGACGGCGGGCGAATTGATGCAGCGACGGTGCACCGCGTGACTCTGTCGCTGCTGGGCGCGGATTTTGCCACGCTGACGACGGTAGGTCAGCTGACCGGCGCGGCGGACTGATGCGGCGCCGGGGCGTGCTTGGCATCTGCGTCGGCGGTGCGCGTTGCCAGAAGCGCCACGATCACCAGCAGCAGTGACAGCGCCGCATAGGTCGGGCGAAAGCCGATGTGTTCGGCGATGAACCCGATGGACGAGGGCGCGATCAGGATGCCGCAATAGCCGACCATGGTGACGGTCGAGATGGCCACGGCAGAGGGCAGACGCGGGTGGTTCCCGGCGGCAGAGAACATGATCGGCACCATGTTGGCGACACCCAGACCCGCCACCGCAAAGGAAGCAATCGCAATCCAGTCGGTGGGTGCAACTGCGCCGCCCATCAGCCCGGCAGCCCCGATCAGGCCAGAGACCCGAAGCGTGCGCACCGCGCCGAACCGGTTGCGCAAATGGTCACCGCCAAAGCGCATCACTGCCATGGCCCCGGCAAAGAACGCAAAACCAAGGCCGGAGCGGAACACATCCGAGCCCAGCTCCTTTTGCAGGTAGATTGCCGCCCAATCCAAGACCGCGCCTTCCGGCACCATCGAGAAAAGCGCCATGAAGCCCAGCAACCAGACGCTCAGATCACGCGGCAGCAGATGCGGTGCGGGGGCTGCCTTGGCGGTGGGTTCCGGTGCTGCGGTGGGCAGAAGGAACGGCATCGCGCCGAAGACGAGGGCGGCGGTGATCGCGGCGGTCAGCAGGGACTGCACCTCGGAGCCCCAGTAGGCAATGATGAAGCTGCCGGCGGAGCCGCCGAAAAAGCCCCCAAGGCTCCAGAATCCGTGCGAGGAGGACATGATGGCGCGGTGGAGCCGGCGCTCCACCTCGACCGCCTGCGCGTTCATCGCCACATCCATGCAGCCCGCCATTGCGCCAAACACCGCCATGAACAGGGCCAGCGCCGGGATCGAGGGGGAAAAGACCACGGCGGGCAGCACCGGGATCAGCGCCAATGAGAAGACGGAGAGCACCCGCCTGCCGCCAAAGCGGGCGATCAGGCGGCCCGCAAACAGCATCGAGCCGACTGCGCCGAGGCCAAGCACAAGGATCAGCAGGCCGAGGGTAGATTCGGTGATTTGATGGCGCGGCAACAACAGCGGGATCTGCGGGGCCCAGGCCCCCATGACAAAGCCATTGGCCAGAAACATCGCTGCAATGGCCCAGCGGGCGGCTTTGGCTTGGGCAATGTCGGTCTGCATGGCGGCCTCGGTTTGATCATTTGCGGTGGTCTGCGGTGCTGGCCCCGGAGGGTTTCACACCCTCCGGACCACCCGTGGGATATTTGAAAACGGGAAATCCGGAACAGCTCAGGCAGGACTAACTGTTTCCGGGGTGGGCTGGAAGGTGTTAGCGGTCACATCCTGTTTCAGACCTGTCGGGCGGGTCAGGTGCCGCGCGGCTTGGCGCGCAGGGTGGGCGCGGCAATCGTCGGATCTTCGGGCCACGGGTGGCGCGGGTAGGCACCGCGCATGTCCTTACGGACATCGGCGTAGGAGGTTGCCCAGAAGCGCGGCAGATCGGTAGTGACTTGCACCGGGGCTTGGGCGGGCGACAGGAGGGTGATGCGCAGCGGCAGATGGGCAGCCCCCACGGTCGGGTGGCGGGTGACGCCGAACATCTCTTGCAGACGGACAGAGATCGCCGGAGCCTCGCCGTCATAGTCGATAGGGATGCGGCGGCCCAGCGGGGTCTCATAGCTGGGGGGGACAAGGTGGTCGAGGCTGGCCATCCGGTCCCACCCGATCAGGGCCTTCAGCGGTTCGGTCAGATCGAGCGCGCGCAGATCGGCTTCGGTTTTCATCGTAGTCAGGTGGGGAAGCAGCCAGTCTTCTGCCATGGCCAGCAGGGCGTCATCCGTCATCTCGGGCCAGTCGGCGCTGCGGCTGAGCGTGGCGCGGGCGCGCAGGCGGCGGGCGGCGGGTGTCCATTGAAGGCCAAGCTGGCGCAGCCCGTCGAGGGCGGCGCGGGCGATGGCTTCGGGTGGGGCGTCCCAGGGGCGGTCATCCAGGATCAGCGCGCCGAACTGTTCCTGTCGGCGGGATTGGACGCGGCCTTCGCGGCGGGTCCATTGGCAGATGTCGTGCCAGTGGATGCGGTCGGCGTAAAGGCCGCGAAGCTCCGCGTCGGACAGGGCGACGGCTTGGCGGATGGTGGCTTCGCGGCTGTCGCCGTCAAGGTCTGTGGCCACGATCAGCCGGGCGTTGGACAGGCTTTGCCCGGTGGGCATCGCCGCACCCTTGCCGCCCGACAGCACCCAGCGCGGGGCGTCGCCCTTGCGGCGCAGGCCGATGCGGTCGGGGTAGGCGAGGGCGGCCATTTCGGCCAGCGACAGGTTGGGATGCGTGGGTTTCGGCGCGGCTTTGGCCAGACGGCGCGCCTCGTCGCGGATGCGGTCGATGGTGGGGCGGTGCGCTGCGGGGCCGGGGGCGCGGATCGCTGTCATCCGCAGCGTCAGGTCCGGGCCCGCGCCGCGCAGGGGGTCGCGTTCGGCCAGAAGGGCGGCGAGGGTGGCGGCGTCGGGCCCGCCCAGCGCCAGCATGTGGCCAAGCCGGGGATGCAGCGGCAGGGCGGCGAGTTGCTTGCCGTGCGGCGTGATGCGACCCGCGTCATCCAGCGCGCCAAGGCCGGTCAAGAGGGCGCGCGCTTCGGTCAGCGGGCCGGAGGGGGGCGGGGTCAGGAACGGCAGGTCGGACCCGCCCCATTCGGCGAGTTCAAGGGCAAGGCTGGCCAGATCGGCGACCTCGATTTCCGCCGGGGGAAAGGCGGCGAGGCCGCCCTCTTCGCCCCGCGTCCACAGCCGGTAGCAGATGCCTGCGGCCACCCGGCCTGCACGGCCCCGGCGCTGTTCGGCCTCGGCTTTGGTCACCCGCTCGGTGACCAGCCGCGACATGCCGGAGGCGGGGTCGAACCGGGCCCTGCGCGCGCGGCCTGCGTCGATCACCACGCAAATGTCGGGCAGGGTCAGCGAGGTTTCGGCGATGGCAGTGGCCAGCACGATCTTGCGGTCTGCAGCAGGGGCGAGTGCGGCGCGCTGGGCGGCGAAATCCATCGCGCCGAACAGCGGGCGGATGGTGCAGCCCTTGAGGCCTGTCAGCATCGCCTCGACGCGCCTGATCTCGCCTTCACCGGGCAGGAAGACGAGGAGGCCGCCGGTGGTTTCGTCAAACGCCTGCCGGATGGCGGCGGCTGCGATCGCCTCCAGCCGGAGCGAGGCGTCGGGCGGGCGGGGCAGCCAGCGCGTCTCGACCGGAAAGGCGCGGCCTTGCGAGGTTATGACGGGGGCGTCGCCCATCAGGGCTGCAACAGGGGCGGCATCCAGCGTCGCCGACATGACCAGAAGGTGCAGGTCACGGCGCAAGGCGCTGCGCACCTCAAGGCAGAGGGCGAGGCCAAGATCGGCATGCAGCGAGCGTTCGTGGAATTCGTCGAAGATCACCAGACCTGTGCCGGAAAGCGCGGGGTCGGACTGGATCATCCGGGTGAGGATGCCTTCGGTGACGACCTCGATCCGGGTGGCGGCGGACACTTTCGCCTCACCCCGGATGCGGAAACCGACGGTCTGGCCAACCCTGTCGCCAAGGGTGTCGGCCATGCGCTCGGCTGCGGCGCGGGCGGCGAGACGGCGGGGTTCGAGAAGCAGGATGCGGCCCTGGATCAGGCCGGAGGCGAGAAGATCAAGCGGCACCAGGGTGGTCTTGCCAGCCCCCGGCGGGGCTTGCAGCACGGCAAGCCCGCGCGCGGCGAGGGCGGCGCGCAGGGGGGCAAGCACGGAGGTGACGGGCAGATCGGCCATGCCCCGGGTTATGGCGCGTGGCACGGTGCTTTGCCAGAGCTGTGGTCCCTCGCCCGAAGGTCGCAAAGCGGAGCGGCGTGCCGCCGCAAGCCTGTGCCTCGCCCTGCGCGCTTACGCGCTTCAGGCTCAGAGCAGGACGTCTGACGTGTTGGCGCAAGCTTTCCACGTGCGGCACCGGAGCCAAGCGGCCTTGGGCCGCGCAGGCGACAGA
>JANOQT010000087.1:0-38689 GCA_031415015.1 Paracoccaceae bacterium | reverse complement strand
TCCGATGCAACCCCGCGCTCCCCAGCTTGCAGCGCCTCCGGCATGTTGTCGTAGGCTTCCTGTTCTTCGTCCCGGATGTCCTCCAAGGCGGACTTGAGGTCATCAAGCCCAAGGTCGGACACCTTCCCAAGGCGGGTGACGATGGCTTTGATCTGTTTGCGGCGGGCGGCGTTCATCTGATGCTCCATTTCTTGTGGTATCTGGATACCCCATCCAGTGACGGAACATAGCGTGAACGACACCCAGCCGTCTATAGCAAACCACCCCGTTACCGACCGAAAACGGGGTTGCCCGGCGGGGGTCTGTAAGCGCCCAGAAACGTGGGGTGCGGGGGTGCTGGCGCGGGGGGGACTTTCGGGGTGGCCCGATCCACAGCAAGATTGGCCGGGTCTTGCTGTCGGGCGGTGGATGGTCTTTTAGCGCCACGCGCAGGGCGCAAAGTGATGGTTTCTCCACCCCTGTCACCTCTGCCCAAGGGCAACCGACCACCGGGCTGGGGTCAATTCTCCGGGCTGGGGCGGGCTGGGACCCCGGGCTGGGGTCCAATTCTCACTAACCTCAAGCCTAAACACGCTTTTCCGGGACCGGGCTCAGACGGGCTGGGATAAATCCCTATTGAGGCTAGGAGGAGAGGAGAGGAGAGGGGGTATACAGTCCTGCAAGCTATAATAGGAGATTTTGGGCTCGGACCCCAGCCCGCCTGCGCCCGGCTCCGGCCCGCCCACCAGCTAAGCCCTTGTCTCTTTGGGCGAAATCGGGAGGGGAAGGCCGGGCTGGGACCCCAGCCCGGACCCCAGCCCGGGAGGTCAGAAGGGCGGTTCGTGCTGCGGCTGCACAAGCTCCGCCATCACCCCGTCCCGGAGGCTGATGCCCTTGTAGAAGTGCCTCCGGTCGTCACCCTCCCTGACCCGCGTGGCCTTCACCGCCTTGTCAGTGGCGCTGTAGAGGTCGCGCGAAAACACGCTCTCCGGGTGCCGGTATGGCTGGCCGACATCGTTCTGGAACCACGCGCGGAATGCCCGGAACAGCGCTTCCTTATCCACAATGTGGTCCTTGTGCAGCACGCAGCACCTCTCGATGAAGCGGGGGTGCGGCGACGACAGGTTGACCATCTGTTCAGCCACCTCACTGCCACCCTCTGGCTGCTTGATCCGCCCGGTTGCCCGAACGCGCTGCCACCCCTCCACGGCCCAGTTGAGGATGCCCGGAAGCTCCGCCATCAGCTTGCCGGTCAGGCCCGGGTCCTCCCGCCCGAAGAACGACTGCCGCATGGGCAGCACGATGAAGCGCCCGACCAAGGCCCCGGACCTGTCAGCGAACTTCGGCACCTCGTTGGTCATCACGACAAACCGGACGCCCAGCACCACCTCCAAGGCCAGCTTGTTCTTGCGGTTCACGCTGACAGGGTCCTCCCCGGTGATGCGCAGCAGGTTTTCCGCCAGCGCTGCCTCGTCAGTCTTGTTGGACAGGCGCATGTCAGAGATCACGGCAAGCTGCTTTGCCAGCAGGGGTTCAAGCCCGAACTGACCGCCGCCAAGGCTGTTCATCGACGGTGCTGTGGTGTTGGCCTCCCCCACAAGGCGGCGCATCACCCGCCCGATGGTCCCCTTGCCGGAGCGCTTCGGGCCGTCAAACATCAGCGCTTTCTGCAACCGCGTGTCCGGGGTCAGCAGGTAGCCCATGAACTCTTGCAAAGCAGTGATGCAGTCGGCTTCATCATCGTCAGGCCACACGTCCTTCAGGAACTTCAGCCACAGCACCGGGGCGGGCGCGGCGGCGTCATGCGCGAAGTCCAGCGCGTTGCGCGTGAACAACTGGGGCGTGGCAGGCAGGAGGTCGCCAGACGGCAGGTGCAACAGGCCGGAGCGCGTTGACAGCAGGTCCAGCGGGTCAGGCCCGGCCCGCCCGTCCAGCCACCGGAGCGCCGGGGTTGCGGCAGGCGACGGGAGGTGTGTCACCGCCCTCAGGGCGTCTAGGGTCGCTGAAACCGTTTCCGGGATTGGGACAAGTGGCTTCACCCGCTTTGCGCCGTCCTTGTCGGTCGTCTCAACCCGGCAGGTCTCAAGGAAGCGCCAGACATCCGCCCGGGCCGTGTCATCTGCAATGCCCACATAGGCCGCGCCGTCCCACTCAAGGAACTCCTGTTGATGGTGCATCAGGTGCGGTCGGCGTGCGCCACGGAACGCGCGCGCAAGGTTCAGGGGCGAAGGTGCGACAATGGGCCCGGGCCGGGGCTGCTTCTCAAGGGCGCGGTCCACCTGCCGCCACGCATAGGGGAGCGGCTTGGGCTGTTCTTGGACGTGGGCACCAAACTTGTAGTCAGGGTCCAGCATCAGGGCGACCATGTCAGCTTCGGACACATCTGCCCGGATCAGCGCGCAGTTGACGTGCAGCACGAGCTCAGAGCGCCTGTCGGCCCATTTTTCCGGGTCGTTGGGGTCCATCCCCTGCACGATCATGGCCTTGGTGTGATCGTCCACGCCAACCCCAAGTTCATCAAGGCTTGCAATCCGCCGCACAGGCCCGGGGGAGACGCCCGCCGATGCAACCCGCCCGCCCGCTGCCGGGGCTGGCGCAGAGGCCACAACCTCCGGCGCGCGGGGGAAGGCGTCCAGACTGTAGAGCCGCGTCCAGTCCACCTCCACAACCGACGCCAGCCGGGCGGTGCGCCCCTTCAACCGCTTCTTGGCATCCGGCACGTTGACCGTCCCGGGCAGCCGCATGATCCTGTCAATGTTCTGCGTGTTGTCTCCGCCCATCGCAGCCCCGATGGCACGGTTGCGGTCCTCCACTGGCAGGTGGCGGGTTTCGTCCTCTGGTTCTCCGGGGAGGTCCCCGCCGCCGTCCAACAGCCAGAACAGTTGATAGCCCCCGCCGCTGTCGATGGTGACGGTGGGCCGAGGGAAGGGCAGCTTCTTGCCGTCTCGCTCCCAGTCCTCCACCATGCGGCGGATGCGCTCCCTCTCTGGTTCCAGTGGTTCTCCCGCCCGGGGGTCAACGTCAACGTGCAGGGCGTGGGCGGCTGCGATGTGCAGCTTCTTGGGCTTGACCGTCATCGCCCGGAAGGTCCGGTTGACGGTGAAGTAGAGGTTCTGGACGCCCTGTCGGGCCTCAATCCAGCCCCGCATCTGGGGGATGGAAGCGGGGCCGAAGGTGGCGGTGGTGATCCCCCCTCCATCGGGGACGATGGAGGTCAGGACCCAAGGCCCCGTCTCCGCCCAGCCCTGAAGGAACTGGACGGCATCGCTGGTGCTGTGGGGGGCCGTCATGCGGCACCCCCAGACAACAAGCAATTCTGGTCGCCCGCGCCGCCGATCCCCGGTATACCGGAGTTGACCTTGCAAGGGTCACGGTCACCGCCGTTATTCTCCTGAACGCCCTCCTGCTCCAGCCGGGGGGCGTTCTCCTTTTCCACCCCGCTCATGCTTCACCGCCCGACAGGAGCCATGCGTCAATGTCGGCGCGGCGGTAGCGCACGATGCGCTCACCTACCTTGGAGAAGGCGGGTCCAGCCTTGCGGTAGCGTAGGTCCTCAAGGCTCCGGGCGGTCATGCCGCAGTAGGCCCCGGCCTGTGCAGGGGTCAGCCACTCCGGCGTGACAAGCTCATCCTTCACGCGCGCCACGACGCGGCACACAATGTCGTCAATGTCTGGATTCATGGTAGCCACCAAATCAGACCAACCGCCTTGGGCGGTTGGGTCGGTTCAGTGACAAGCCTGTAGTCTGCTGGTCGGCCCGCGCGCTGCCATTTGGCTTGTGGCGCTCCCCGCACGAGGTCTCCAGCCCGAGTGCGGTTATCTAGTCCCGGACACCATAGCCCAGCGGCCTTTGCCGGTAAAGCCCCGCGTTGGTGTCACGCAAGTCTTTTCACCAGCGCCGCCAGTGACTTATCCCCGCTTGATGCAGCCCACGATGTAGCGGCTCATGGCCTCTTGCTGCCCCCGGAGGTAAGCCTCCCCCACCTTGGAGCGGGTCATGTAGCCGTCGCTCACGTCGCCATCAGCGTGGTTCATAAGTATCATCACGTCAGTCTTGGACAGGCCCGCCTCCGTTGACAGGGTCTTGTAGGTCTGCCGCAGGTCACCACCCCACTTGGGCAGGTCTGCCCGGTCCTCCCGATATTCCACGATGTGGCCTTCAAAGCCGGGCTTGTGGGAGCGGGACAGGTCCCCCGGGAATATCCACTCCGCCGCGTTCACGGCATTGACCATCTGCCCCGCCCGCCGCGCCCGGGCGAGACACGCAATCATCGCCCGCGACAGGGGGATGTCAAACGCCCGCTTTGCGCCGCCCTTGGGCTTGGGGATGTGCAGGACGCGCCGCTTCATGTTCAGGTGTTCCCACCGCGCGACGGTCAGCGCGCCCGCCCGGGAGCCCGACAGGAGGGTGAACAGGTGGAACTCCTGACGCACCGGGTTGGGCAGGGCGCGCAGCTTGCGATGCCACCCGGCAAGCTCACCTTCGCCCATGGCCGTGTCGCGGCGGGCGGGGGCGACAAGCACCATGCTTGCGACAGGGTTGAAGTGGGGGAGGTTCTTGTCCAGTTGGCGCTTGTAGGCATGGTTGTAAACCCGACGCAGCGTGATCATGGCGAAGTCAGCCGCGCGTGGCCCGCGCTCTTGCGTGATCTTGTCGTGCATCGGGCCAATCACCTCGTTGGCGACAGATGACAGCCGGGAGAGCGGAACGTCATCCCAGTCGGAGAGGAGCTTGGCCCCATACTCATAGGTTTCCAGCGTGCGCGGGCTGCGCTGCCCGGCCTCCACCTGACGCACGAGGACGGCCCGGAGCTCAGCCCAGCCCTCCGCAAATGTCATGGGCTTGTCCTTCGCCCGGACGCCTTCATTGCCCAGTGCCACCTTGACCTCTTTCGCGGCCTTGCGCGCCTCTGCCACGCCCATCTGCGGCCACTTCCCCACGGCCCGCTTCTTTGTGGCCCGCCTGCCGAGAACGTCCAGCACGTCAACCTGCACGGTGAAGGTCTTGGTCCGGGCACCCACCACGACAAAGAAGCCCGCCTCCTCTGTGTCGCGCACGATGTATTGGCCTGTGGCGGCGGGCGGGAGCTTGTCCAGCACCTCCTTCGTGAGCTTGGTCGGCTGCGTGTTCATCCTTTGTTCTCCTGCGGGCTGGCTAAGACGGAAATAAGACGGTGCTGGGGTCGGTCTAGTCGGAAGGCAGCCGCCCGGCGAAGCCCCGTGTCAGTGCGCAAGCGCTTGTAGATGCTGGGGAAACGGGCAACTCCCGGGAGAATACGGGGGTTGACAGGCCGCGTAAAGTCTAATTTGTAATCAGGGGGTCGCGGGTTCGAGTCCTGCTGGGGGCACCATCATCTCATATTCATCTCATCTAGGGTGCGTCCGGCGACCGCTGGGGCCGCCGGACGATGGCTTTGGATCAGTCAAAGACCGCTGCGATGTCGCGCACGCTGGCGCCTTCCTTGATCTCGCGCAAACGAGCGTAAATCAGGGCGATGGCGATCGAGCTCAGGCCGAAACCGATGGCGGTGATGGCTGCAAGGACCAGAACCCCGATGATCACACCTCCGGCACCGGCCCCGGTGGAGGCAAACAGCAGGCCCACAACGAACATCGCCACGAAGGTGATCACGAAGTTGATGATCCCGATCAGGATCACGGCCCCAAGGATCGGCCAGCGGTATTCCTTGGTCAACGCGGCACTGCGGCCTAGGCCACCGAAGCCGACTTTTTCGATCACCACCGCTGCGGGCATCACCGAGAAGACCGCATAGATCCAAAGCCCCGGCACGACCAAAGCCACCAGCCCGATGACCATCAGGATCCCCGAGACAATCGCAAGGATCGCAATCGGCAGGGCAGCCCCCATCGCGGGCCCGATGTAGCGGCCCAGCGTCAGCGGACGCTGCAGCTTGCGTCATAGGCCATCTGCACCAGAAGTGCCGTGGTGACACCGTACGTCACCAGTTGCCCGATAATCGACAGACCAAACGGGATGACATCCGCCCCGCTGGTGAACGCCGGCTCGCGGATGCCAAGGGCGACATCCCAACCCGTCAGGATACCCGACATCACCAGACCAATCAGCGTCGGGATGATCGCCAGGATCACGACCGACAGAAAATGCCGCATGAGAATGGAAAAACTGTCGCCGACGATGGTGCCCACGCCCAGCGGAGCCCCTGTCTGCACATTGGAAGAATAGCTCATCGTTTATCCTTTATTGCCATGAAATAGCAGTTCCGACTTCATTCTGCTGCCGGAGAACAGACCCGACGCCCGTACGCAGAACAAGAAAAACCAAAGCGATTCATGTTGCAAGCCGGGCTGCAACCAGAACGGTGCGTTGTGGCAAAATACTCACGCCCGGGGATCCGCCTCGGCATGGTGCTTGTCGGCGCGGCGGTCGCCGAACAGCTGGCGCTGTTCCAGATGCGCGCGCTGTGCAGTGTAGAACGCCTTGAGGAAGGCCGCGTGATCTTCGGGCGGAACCGGGTCGCCGTAGCCGATCTTGCGGCGGATCTTCTCGATGATGGTGGCCAGGGTCTTGCGGTGGTTGGCGTAGGCTGCGGGCGACAGTTGCCGGTCGTCGGCCCGGAGCAGCCCTTCCAGCGTCTGCAACTCGAACGCGCCGTAATAATCCAGCTGGTGGGCAAGAAAGGTCAGCTTTCGCCCCTGTTCGCGCGGTTCCGGCGCGTCACGCGCGAGGTCTTTCAGCAACACCGGCTGCGGCAGGTGGATCACATGGGTGCCGGCCAAAAGGTCACCCAGACGCTGCCGATGCGGGTTGAACAAGGGAACAAGGAAGGCCATCACGACCCAGCCAAAGGCTGCCAGCGACGCGATCGGGGCAGCACTGTCCAGCGTCAGAAGCAGTGTGCCCGGCAGAAAAATCTCGGCCTCTTTCATCAGGTTACGCAAGACGATGGCATGGGTTCCAAGCGAGCGTCCGTCATGCGAGACGACCTTGATCTTCATCAGCCGCTTGCCCAGCGTCTGGCCGTTCCAGACCAGTTCGGTGACAACATAATAAGGTATCCGGATCAGAAAGAAGATCAGGGCCGCGACGGCAAACAGCGTTTGCGGCCGGGTCAGGTTCAACAGGGCAAGCAGGATCAGGATGCAGGCCATGCCTGTCAGTGTGATCAGCACATCAGTGATCTGCGCGGTCAGTCGTACACCTATCCCCGCGACGCGAAGGGTCAGCGGCACGCCTTCGGGCGGCAGGATCACATCGGGCGAGGGGCGGACCTTGCGGCGGGGCCACAGCCTCATCAGCGCACCCGTCCGGCAAACACGAACCACGACAGCCACAGCGCCCCGATGCCCCAGCCGATGGCGTAGCGAGTGCTGAAGTCCTGCACTTGCTGGCGCAGAAAGCCTTCCAGCAGCGCCGCCACGACCAGCATCAGGGCGGCGACCAGCGCCAGTTTCACCGCATCGCGCCCCGCATGTTGCAGCGCGTCGCGCCGGGTGCGGACCCCGGGAAACAGAAGCGCCGCGCCAAGCTGCACGCCGCCACCGCAGGCAATGCAGATCGCCGACAGTTCCGTCACGCCGTGGATCGACAACCACCCCCCCATGTCCCAGCCAAGCCCGCGGTCCACATGCAGTGCCATGATCGCCCCAAGGCCCAGACCGTTGTAGAATGTCAGCAGGATCGCCGGGGCACAGAGAAACACCCCCAGCCCGAAGACAAAGATCGCAATGCGGGTGTTGTGGGAAAACAGATAGGTCGCAAAGGCACCAAGACCGGAGCTGTCCGGATCGCGGTCATAGATCACCGAGCGCAGAAAGCCGGTTGTCGCCTCGGGTGTGCGGCCTCCGGCGAGTTCCGGCGGCAGGAACACGAAATACCACGCCGCGTTCTCAAGATACAGCAGGTAGCCGGTCAGCGCCCCCAGCCCCATGCACACAAACCCGATGACGACAAAGACCCAGGACCGCCGCATCGCCTGCGGGGCAGAGGTCAGGAAGAACCGGCTGACCAGGCCGCCCAGCCGTTCCTGCGGCGCGTAGACAGACAGATAGGCGCGCGCGGTCAGCGCCTCCAGATACTCCAGCAGCGCGCGGTCCAGCGAGATTTCCCGCGCGATGGCCAGCGACGTGGTGGCGCGGCGGTAGCTGGCGGCCAGATCGCGGGCCTGCGCAAATTCCATCCGGTGCAGGCCGCGCCGTTCGGCCAGGCTGACCAGCTGTTCCAGCAACTGCCAGTCCGCCTCGCGTTCGGCGCGGAACCGGGCAGAGCGCAGGTGATGTGTCTGGTCCATCAGATCAGGTCCCGCGCCTTGATGTCGAGGTAGGTGGATATCAGTTGCGCCGTCACAGTGCCCGGGCGCGCGTCAACGATGGTGACGCCAAGCCGGACCAGCCGTTCCAGCACACGGCGACGGTCCTGCACCCATTGGTTGGCTGCAACAAGGGTGGCGACACCGTCCAGATCCTCCGGCGCGCGGTCCACCATGGATTCCAGTTCCGGATCGCGGATGGTGACGAAAACCACCAGATGCCGCCGCGCCAGAATGCCGATATTCTCGATCATCAGTTCCGCCGAAGTCGTATCCACAAAATCGGTGAAGATGATGATCAGGCTGCGTTTCGGGGTGCGGGCGTTCAATTCGGTCAGCGCAAGGGTGTGGTTGGTCTCGCGCCCGACATAGCCAAGGCTTGCGGACCAGCTGCGCAGGCGGGCGAATGCGATGCGGCCGGGCTGCGGCGCCACAAAGCTGCGCGGGCGCACGTCGTAGGCAAAGTACCCGACCAGATCGCCGCCGATGGCCGCGGCCCAGGCGGTGGCAAGGGCCGCCGTGGTGGCATGGTCGATCTTTGACAGGCCCGCGATGTCTTCGCGCATCAGATAGCCGGTATCCAGCGCCAGGATCACATGGTGATTGCGTTCGGCCTGCAGTTCGCGCGCCACCAGTGACCTGCGGCGGGCGGAGCGTTTCCAGTCGATGGTCTTCACATCCATTCCGCGCACGAAATCGCGCAGCTGGTGAAATTCCGACCCCTCGCCGATGGCGCGGTTTTCCTTGACGCCGTAAAGGGTTGACATGACGGTGGTGGTGATCTGGCCTGACTGCACCGGTCGGATGTTGGGCACCACCCGCACCTCCAGCGTGACGGGCAGGCGGGGGGTGAACTCGAACAATTTCAGGCGCGACGACCACATGAGCCACAGCCGCGTCACCGACCAAACGCCCCGGCGAACGGCGCGACACTGTAGGGTCGCGGTGTCACCGGTGAACCCGGTTTCCAGCGGGCCGGACAGACCTTCGGGCCAGTCAAAACGCGCGGTCAGACCGGCGGGCGCGGGGGTGACGGTCAGGGTCAGGGCCACAGTTTCGCCCACGAACACCTCGGGCGGGATCGCCAGCGTTACGGATTTGCCCCTTGTCAGCGACATGGCCACGTCAATGCCCGCGACGATGGCGAGCACCGCCCAAGGGGCCAGCGCGAAGTCACGCGCAGCCCCGCCCAGCAGCCCGGCCACGACCGACGCCAGCAGAGCCACTGCGGCGGCCTTCAGCAATCTGGGGGCGGGACGGATCAGCGCGGCGCCTCGATCTGGTTAAGGATGTTTTCCAGCACCTGAACCGAATCCCGACCCTCGATCTCGGCGGCGGGGCCCAGCACGATGCGGTGGCGCAGCGCGGGCAGGAACAGACGCTTCACATCGTCGGGAATGGCGTAATCGCGCCCGCTGAGGGCGGCCAGCGCGCGCGCCGCCCGCGCCACCGCATCCGCCGCGCGGGTCGAGGCCCCGTGCGAGATTTCAGGATTGGTCCGCGTCGCGCGCACCAATCGCAGGATATAGGCGAGGATATCGTCCTTCAGGATGATCCCGTCGATCAGCGCCCGGCTTTCGGCCAGCGCCTGCGCATCCAGCACCTTGGACAGACCCGCCGTCTCCAGCCCCGCCTCGATCGGCTGGGCGGCGTGCTGTTTCAAGATGGCCATTTCCACGGCTTCAGGCGGAAACTCGATCCCAAGCTTGAAGAGGAAGCGGTCAAGCTGGGCTTCGGGCAGGGGATAGGTGCCTTGCTGTTCAATCGGGTTCTGCGTGGCGATGACGATGAAATCGCTGCCCAGCGTGTGGTCGGTGCCGTCGATGCTGACCATGCGTTCGTTCATCGCCTGCAGCAGCGCGGCTTGCGTCTTGGGCGGGGCGCGGTTGATCTCGTCCGCCAGCAGCACTTGTGAGAACACCGGTCCTTTGGTCAGCACGAAGGTGTTGGTTTGAAAGTTGAAGATCGAGGTGCCAAGGATGTCACCCGGCATCAGGTCGGGGGTGAACTGCACCCGCCCGAAATCCAGCGCCAGAGCGGCGGCAAAGCTGCGCGCCAGCAGGGTTTTCGCAGTGCCGGGCGGGCCTTCCAGCAGCACATGGCCGCGCGCGAACAGCGCCACCAGCAGCAGATCGACGGCATCTTCCTGACCAAGGACGGTGCGGCCGATCTCGGCGCGCAGCGCATCGGCGCGGTCGCGCAGGATATCAAGTGTCATTGGCAATCAGCTCCAGAATCTGTTCAAGGTCTTCGACATGGTGAATGGCCGTCGCCGCCGGAACGCGCCGGGGCAGGGCGTGCAGGTGGGCCAGCGACGTCTCAAGCCGGTCCGCAAAATCGGCACGCCGCCGCGCGACAAAGCGCAGGAAAGCCCGTTCTTCGCCGATCTGGCGGGCATGGCCGGGGCCGACCAGCCGCGCGGCGGTGGCGGCAATCCGCGCCGTGGCATAGTCGCCGATCATCGCGCCGTCCTGTCCGGTCAGACGCATCAGCCGCGCCCGCGCCCGGATCGCCTGCATCTTTCCGGCCCCCGCCGTCACCGATGCGACCACCGGCCCCGCCCGGCGCAGCGACCGCCAAAGGACCAGCGCCAGCATCAGCCCCGCCCCCAGCCAAAGGGCCAGAAACGGCGGCTGGAAAAACCGCAAAAGGTCTGCCCAACTGCGGTCGCGCTGGACCGGGGCATCTTCTTCGGCAAACCAGTTTTCGCGGCTGTAGTCGATCAGGACGGTGCCCTCGCCCGCGAAGGCCAACAGGAAATCCTTGGCGATCAGGGCATTCTGCCCTAGCCGCAGCCCGTGATTGGACAGAAGATCGGGGTCCGACAGGATCAGCACCCGCCCACCCGCACCCCAGCCGGGCACCGGGCAGGACGCCAGCAGCGTCTGCGCCCCGGAGCCGATGACCGGGTCGCATGCAGAGCCATCGAACAGTTGTGCTGCGTAGATTTCCGTCAGATTCTCTGCCCCCGTCGCATCGCGATAGGGCAGGGCGGTGAACACCTGACGGCTGCGGTTCAGACGGACCGACGCCTCGCCTGTCAGACCTTTCAGGATCGCTTCGATCCGCCTGGCGTCCACCAGCAAGGCAGGATGCGCGATCCCGGTCAGCCGCATTCCACTGCGCCATTTCGGCAGTACCACCAGCGTCGGCACCTCGCGCAGCTTGGCGCGCAACGCGCCCCAGGTCTGGTCGAACTCGTCTTGCTGGAAGAGCAGCTCTTCCTTGGTGCGGGCAGGCGGCAGGTCGCGGTCAAGGTCGGTGTCATGCAGCGGCACCACCAGAAGTCCGACCGAGGTCGGGTCCAGCGTCCAGCCGCCGGAAAAGGTCTGCGCGCTGCCGCCACTTTCGCTGAGCCAAACTTGCAGACCGTCCAGACCGACGGGCGACGACCGCAGGACCTGCTGGCGTTGCGACATGACATAGGCCAGCGCCCCCAGCGCCAGCGCCACGATCACCGCGATGATGATCAGATCGGCCCGGAGGGGCGCGGGCGCACGGGCGGTGTCACTCATGCAAGCACCTCGTGCATCAGCGGATCAACCGAGGCGAGATGCGTCTGAAACTCGGCCTCAGTCACGTCGCGGTTGCCGAACAGGACCCGTTCGCCCGCCATCACCACGGCGCGCAGGGCGTCCAGGTGGGTCTGGCCTTTGGGAATGTGGCGCAGCGCGTCGCGCATGGTCCACGACGGTTGCAACAGCACGCCATTCGCCAAAACCGTCCGCACCAAAACTGCTTGCGCCAACATCACCAGCGCAAGCCGCCGGTCTGCCGTTGCAAGAATTGCGCGCAAATCTGCGGGCGGGCCGGCCTGGGTTGCCGCCCCGGTGGCGACGCCGCGCCGGGACCGGGCCGGGTTCTGCGCATCACCCTGAAGCGACAGGGTAAAGTTGCCCGCACCCCGCAGGACAAGAACCGCAAGGCCGATGAGGATGGCAGCGGCCAGAGCGATCACCAGAATGCGCACGGTCGAGTGATTCTCGACAAGGCCGTCCCCCCGCAGCTTTGGCGGCGGTGCCGGGTTCTGCCCGGTTTCGAGCTGGGGGACAGCACCGGTCGGATCGAAATAGACGACATCCGTCTCAACCCCGCGATAACCGATGGCTTTCAGATAGGCCGCGCCAGAGGGACCGATCTCCAGCGGTTGGGGAACAGCGTCCTGCGCCGTCAGCCCGGACGGCGACAGAACCAAACCCACACAAAAGGCCAACCGACACCAGACGCACATCGCATGATGGATAAGGGAAGCCCGATGCTGCCGCAATCCATGGCTGATCACCGGCGTTCGACCACACCAAAAAACTGCAAAGCTGCCTCAAGATCGGACCGCGCCTTCGCCTCGGTTCCCTTCAGGCTGCGCACCACAGTGTCAAAGCGAAGACGCAAGGCCTTTTTCTCCTCCCCCTTGCAATCCGACCAAGGGCGGCCTTGCAGCCCCATCACCAGCACATAATAGCCGATGAAATGTGGGCGGGTGCCGGCCAACAGCAACCTTCGATAGGATTCGTCCGGCCCCAGCGCGCGAATTTCCTCTGCGGTCGTGATCCCCGCCTTGGCAAATGCCAGCTCGGATGCGGGGCCAAGATTGGGAATGGAGGATACGGGGCTGGTCATCGGGCGAACCGGGCTTGATATGCAAAAGGCCAGCCTAACGGCTGGCCCCGGTTTCGCAAAGTGCTGGAATCAGAAAGCGGCCCAGTCGCGGAATATCGGCTGGCCGCCCTGTTGTTGAGACGTGCCGGATTGCTGGCCCTGCTGCTGTTGCGCCGGGGATGAGGTTCCGCCCTGCTGCTGCTGGGAGGGGGACTTGGCCATGTGACTGCTCCATTCGCTGGCTCTGGTTATGGTCGTTCTTTAAAAATCGTTTCAAAGTATTGGCACGGGATTGGGCCGGGACAAGACAACAACATGACGATTTTGCGACGCAATAGCCGGACTGTGCGACATCGGCAACAGGCAGTTGCCGCAAAGAAAGGTTTTCCGGACCTTTCAGGCAGAAAGGATGGTTGCGGGATAACCCGCCGCATCCACTGCAGCCAGCAAATCGGCTGGATCAGCCGGGCCTGTCGCCGTAACGTGCTTCTGTGCCAGATCGACACTGACGACGCCCGCTGCGGGCACGGACGCAAGGGCTGCTTCAACCGCGGCCTTGCAATCCCCGCAGGTCATGTCAGGAATGGACAGGAATGTCATGGGATGGCCTCGGTTGCTGCACTGGTATGACGGCGTGATCGCCGAGAAAGGTCAAGACCCCGGATGCGCGCAAGGCCATCAGCGGGTTTTGTCATTTGCCCATGAATTCGGCGCAGCCCCGGCTTTTCCTTTGCGTCCAGTCGGTTGCAGCCGGGCACTTGTCCAAAGCGCTTTGAATTTAGCAAGCGTCAGTCCGTCAAGGAAAAAAACTGATGGACAAGCTGTCTGTTTGCGGTAACACAAAAGCGGTTTGAGTCCACTTGCGGCCGCGACTTCAGGGGCCGTGCCATCAAGACCGCTTGACCGCCGCCCTGCGGCGCTTAGGCTTCTGCAGAGAGTTTCCCGTGCTGGATAGACCCGTGACCGACCTGAGCGTGACCCCGAATGTACTGAAGGCCGACATCCTTCGGCACCTGACATTTACCGTGGGCAAGGACGTGCCGAACGCCAGCGTGCACGACTGGCGCATGGCGCTGTCCTTTGCAATCCGCGACCGGATCGTGGAGCCGTGGTTCGCCTCGACCCGCCGGACATGGGCCGAAGACCGCAAGCGCGTCTATTACCTGTCGATGGAATTCCTCATCGGCCGCATTCTGGAAGATGCGACAATAAACCTCGGGCTTTACGACATGGCTGCCGAAGCGATGGCGGACTACGGTCAGGATCTGCGCGCCCTTATCTCTGACGAGCCGGATGCAGCGCTTGGCAACGGCGGGCTGGGGCGGCTTGCGGCCTGTTTCATGGAATCAATGGCGACGCTTGGATGCCCGGCCTACGGGTATGGTATCCGGTACGAACACGGGTTGTTCGCGCAACGGTTCGAAAGCGGCCGCCAGATCGAGACGCCGGAAAACTGGCTGGCCATGGCGCACCCTTGGGAATTCGCCCGGCCCGAATCTGCCTATACAATCGGCTTCAAAGGCCATGTCGAAAGCCGTGACGGTGTGGATGTCTGGTATCCGGCAGAAACCGTGACCGCCGAAGCTTACGATACTCCGGTTGTCGGCTGGCAAGGCAAATGGGCCAATACGCTGCGGCTTTGGGGGGCAAAAGCCACCTCTCAGTTCGATCTGGCGCGTTTCAATCGCGGCGACTACACCGCCGCCGCCGAGCCCGAAACGCTGGCCCGGACGCTGTCGCGCGTCCTGTACCCCGACGACACGACCTATCAGGGCAAGGAATTGCGTCTTAAGCAGGAGTTCTTCCTGACCTCTGCGGCGCTGCAAGACATTCTGCGCCGGTTCCTCGCTCAGCATTCCGATCTGAAGGCGCTGCCGAAATACGTGGCCATCCAGATGAACGACACGCATCCGGCGATTGCGGGACCCGAGCTGATCCGCCTGTTGACCGACCACCATGGCATGAGCTTTGACGAAGCGCTGACTGCGGCGCGCGCCTGTCTGGGGTACACCAACCACACCCTGTTGCCCGAGGCGCTGGAACGCTGGGCGACCTTTACCTTCGGCAACGTTTTGCCGCGCCACATGCAGATTATCGAGCGGATCGACAGCTGGCACCGCCGCGCCTATCCGAACCGCCCGCATTACGTGGGGATCGTCAAGCATCAGGAAGTGCGGATGGGCGAATTGGCCTTCATCATGTCGCACAAGGTGAACGGGGTGTCGGCGCTGCATACCGAATTGGTCAAGAAAAACCTGTTCCCCGAATTGCACCGCCTGCATCCCGGGCGGATTATCAACCAGACCAATGGTGTCACGCCGCGCCGTTGGCTGAAAATGGCGAACCGGCCCTTGGCGGGGCTGATCACCGACACCATCGGCGCGGGCTGGGAATCCGATCTGGACCGGCTGCGCGATCTGGAACCACATGTCGAGGATGCCGGATTTCGCGCGGCCTTTGCTGCGGCCAAACGCGCCAACAAGGTGGAACTGTCGAACTGGGTGAAGGCAGAGCTTGGGGTTTCGATCTCTCCCGATGCGCTGTTTGATGTGCAGATCAAGCGGATCCACGAGTACAAGCGGCAGTTGCTGAACATCCTGGAAACCATCGCGCATTGGAACAAGGTGCGGTCGGATCCCAAGGCCGGTTGGGTACCGCGCGTCAAGATATTTGGTGGCAAGGCCGCGCCCGGCTATGCGGTGGCCAAGGAAATTATCCGTCTTATCAATGATGTGGCGGAAGTGATCAACAACGATCCCCTGACCGGCGATCTGCTGAAGGTGATCTATCCGGCCAACTACAACGTCAGCATGGCGGAACGGGTGATCCCGGCCTCGGACCTGTCGGAACAGATATCGACCGCCGGGAAAGAGGCGTCGGGCACCGGCAACATGAAGTTCATGATGAACGGCGCGCCAACCATCGGCACGCTTGACGGTGCCAATGTGGAAATTCTGCAAGAGGTGGGGGCCGAGAACTTCTTCCTGTTCGGGATGACAACGGACGAGGTGGCCAAGCGCCGCGAAGATCCCGACCACTCCAAAAAGGCGATCGAGGCCAGCCAGCCCTTGCAGGACGTCTTGCAGATGATCGCCGAGGGCCGCTTTTCGCCGGATGAACCGGGCCGTTACCACGGGATCGTGCATGGCGTCTGGCACCACGACTATTTCCTCGTCGCCGACGATTTTGACGCCTACCATGCGGCGCAGGCTCAGGTGGACACGGCCTACGGCGACCGTGACCGCTGGGTGAAAATGGCCGCGCTGAACACCGCCCGCAGTGGCTTCTTTTCATCGGACAGGACTATCCGCAGCTATATGAACGAGATCTGGTCGGTAACATCCGCGCTCTGACGCGCTTTCGGGGAGGAAAGCATGGCCGAGACTTTGCTGGACAGAGGCGCCGCCGAGGCGATTGCGGGTGGCTGGCACGGCGATCCGTTTTCGGTTCTGGGGCCGCACAAGCGCGACAAGGCGTGGGAAATCACTGCCTTTGTGCCGGGCGCCGAACGGTTGTGGGTGGTGAGCGGCAAGAAGTTTGATGAGGCGGTGCCTTACCCTGGGGTTGCTGGGCTGTTCACGCATCAGATGGCCAAGAAGTCTGACTACAAGTTCCGCGCGCAAGGCTATGGCAATGAATGGGAATTCGACGATCCCTTCCGCTTTGGCCCGGTATTGGGAGAGTTGGACGAATACCTTCTGGGCGAGGGCACCCACAAACGCCTTTGGCAGGTTCTTGGTGCGCATCTGATCACCCATGAAGGCGTGGACGGGGTTCATTTCGCTGTCTGGGCCCCGAATGCAGAACGCGTTTCGGTGGTTGGGGATTTCAACATCTGGGACGGTCGCCGCCACCCGATGCGCAAGCGCGGCCCGACCGGGGTATGGGAGATTTTCGTGCCCGGTCTGGGTGAAGGTGCGACCTACAAATACGAGATCAAGGGCGCGGGCGGCGCGATGCTGCCACTGAAGGCCGATCCGGTTGGGTTCGGGTCTGAACATCCGCCCGCAAATGCCTCTGTGGTCAGGAAAATCTCCGGCGAGTGGCATGACGGCGTCTGGCTGAAAGCCCGCGCCGGGCATCATTCGATTGACGCGCCGATCTCGGTCTATGAGGTGCATCTGGGATCGTGGCGGCGCGCGCCGGGCGACCGGATGCTGAGTTATGAGGAACTGGCCGAACAGCTGGTCGACTATGTCTCCGACATGGGGTTCACCCATATCGAACTGATGCCGGTCAGCGAGTTTCCATTTGACGGTTCCTGGGGTTACCAGCCGGTGGGCCTGTTTGCGCCCACCATCCGTCATGGCACGCCGACCGAGTTTCGCGCCTTTGTGGATGCGGCGCACCGCAAGGGTGTGGGCATCTTGCTCGATTGGGTGCCGGGGCATTTCCCAACCGATGCCCATGGCCTTGGCCGGTTCGACGGCACGCCCTTGTATGAACATCAGGACCCGCGCGAAGGCTTTCATCAGGACTGGAACACGCTGATCTACAACTACGGGCGGGTTGAGGTGAAGAATTACCTCGTCTCTAACGCGTTGTATTGGCTTGAGGAATATCACATCGACGGGCTGCGCGTCGATGCCGTAGCTTCGATGTTGTACCGCGACTACAGCCGCAAGGACGGCGAGTGGATCCCCAACCGCGATGGCGGGCGCGAGAATTACGAGGCGATTTCGGTTCTGCAGAATATGAACATCACCGCTTACGGTGAAGTGCCGGGCATCGTGACAGTGGCCGAGGAATCGACGGCCTTCCCCGGCGTGTCGCGTACGGTGAACCATGGTGGCTTGGGCTTTGGCTTCAAGTGGAACATGGGTTGGATGAACGACACGCTGTCTTACATGCAGAAAGACCCGCTGTACCGGAAGTATCATCACCACCAGATGACCTTCGGGCTGCATTACGCGTGGTCCGAGAATTACATCCTGCCGATCAGCCATGACGAGGTGGTGCACGGCAAGGGGTCGATGCTGTCGAAGATGCCGGGGACAGCGTGGGAGAAATTTGCAAACCTGCGCGCCTATTACGGATTCATGTGGGCGCATCCGGGCAAGAAACTGCTGTTCATGGGGCAGGAGTTTGCCCAAGGGGCGGAGTGGAATCACAATCAGAGCCTCGACTGGCATCAGCTTGATATTGTGGAACATAAGGGTGTGCAGTCGCTGGTCCGCGATCTGAACCGCGTCTACCGTGATACGCGTGCGCTGCATCTGAACGATTGCCGCCCCGAAGGCTTTCAATGGATCGAATCCAATGATGCCGAAGCGGGGATCTATGCATGGGTCCGGCTTGGCGGGGCCAAGGACAAGCCCGTTGTGGCAGTGATCAACATGACGCCGGTGGAGCGCAGCTATCGGCTGGGTCTGCCCGCTGCCGGTACATGGCGCGAGATCCTGAACACCGACGCGGGCATCTACGGCGGCGGCAACCGTGGCAATCTGGGAGGAGTGACCACGGAAAAGACGCCTTGGAACGGGCAACCGCAATCGGCGCTGCTGACGGTGCCGCCGCTTGCGGCCGTGTATCTGCAACAAGACTGAACACCGGCGGGGAAACCTGCACCCATGGGAGGGGCCTAAGATGCAACCAAGACCCAATCAGCGCTTGTCCTCGCAGGCGATGGCCTTCGTGCTGGCAGGCGGACGCGGCAGCCGGTTGAAAGAGTTGACCGATAGGCGGGCGAAACCGGCGGTTTACTTTGGCGGCAAGACCCGGATCGTCGATTTTGCGCTGTCGAACGCGGTGAACTCCGGCATTCGCAAGATGGCGATTGCGACGCAATACAAGGCGCATTCACTGATCCGGCACTGCCAGCGCGGCTGGAACTTCTTTCGGGCGGAGCGCAACGAATATCTGGATATCCTGCCCGCCAGCCAGCGCATGGACGAGGTGAACTGGTATCGCGGCACGGCTGATGCGGTGGCACAGAACATCGACATCATCGACAGCTACGGCATCCAGTATGTGGTCGTGCTGGCCGGGGATCATATCTACAAGATGGACTACGAACTGATGCTGCGCCAGCATGTGGACAGCAACGCCGACGTGACCATCGGTTGTCTGACCGTGCCGCGCATGGAGGCCTCGGCCTTTGGGGTGATGCATGTCGACAAGACCATGCGGATCACCGATTTTCTGGAGAAACCGAAGGACCCGCCCGCAATCCCGGGTGATCCCAAGCATGCGCTGGCCTCGATGGGGATCTATGTCTTCGACTGGGCCTTCCTGCGCGACCTGTTGCTGAAGGACATGAGCGACGACACTTCCAGCCATGACTTCGGCTTTGACCTGATCCCGCACATCGTCAGGAACGGCAAGGCGGTGGCGCACAAGTTTGCCGACAGTTGCGTCACCTCGGGCCTTGAGACCGAACCCTATTGGCGTGACGTCGGCACCATTGATGCCTTCTGGCAGGCCAACATCGACCTGACAGATTTCGTGCCCAAACTTGACCTTTACGACAACGCATGGCCGATCTGGACCTATGCCGAGATCGTGCCCCCGGCCAAGTTCATCCACAACGAGGAGGGTCGGCGCGGATCGGCGGTCAGTTCTCTGGTATCGGGCGACTGCATCGTGTCGGGGTCCGAAGTGTCCAACTCGCTTCTGTTCACCGGCTGCCGGACCCATTCCTATGCCACGCTTGAATATGTCGTGGCGTTGCCGCAGGTCATCGTCCACCGCAAGGCGGAACTGAAGAACTGCGTCATCGACAGGGGGGTGGTTATTCCCGAAGGGCTGGTCGTGGGGCAGGACCCTGAGCTGGATGCCAAGTGGTTCCGCAGAACTGACAGCGGGATCGTGTTGATCACGCAAGACATGCTTGACGCGCGGTTGCGGGCCCTGTCCTGAACCGGCATTAGGGTGTGAACATGACACTGGTGGCGTGGGGCGAAACCATCGCCCCGCCGCCAGAAGATAACGGGTAAAGGGAAAGATCATGGCAGGCACAAAGCTCCGGGGGCGGGTTCTTTCGGTGGCTTCGGAATGCGTGCCACTGGTCAAGACCGGCGGGCTGGCCGATGTGGTGGGCGCATTGCCCGCCGCGCTGAAGGCTGTGGGCTGGGACATGCGGGTGCTGATGCCCGCCTATCGGTCGTTGCGCGCAGGGTGCGCCACCTGGCCTGTGGTCTGGGAAGAGGCGGATCTGTACGGCGGCATCGGGCGGGTGCTGGCGGGCGAAGTGGCGGGGCTGCAGATGCTGCTGTTGGACGCGCCGCATCTTTATGACCGCGACGGCGGCCCCTATTCCAACGCGCAGGGCGATCACCCCGACAACGCCATCCGCTTTGCCGCCCTGTCCTGGGTCGCCGCCCGCATCGCGCGCGAGGGGCTGGAGGGGTGGAAACCCGATGTGCTGCACGCGCATGACTGGCAGGCCGGGTTCGCGCCCGCCTATCTGGCCTATCACGGTTCGGGCGGGGTGAAGTCGGTGCTGACAATTCACAACATCGCGTTTCAGGGCTGGGCCCCGGCCACGATGCTGAGCACCCTGCGTCTGCCGTGGGAGGCGTTTCATCCCGCCGCACTGGAATACTACGGCGGGTTGTCCAGCCTGAAGGCCGGACTGGTGACGGCGGACTGGGTCACCACCGTGTCGCCCGGCTATGCGGCGGAACTGATGCGACCGGAATTTGGCATGGCGCTGCAAGGCGTGATCGCGGCGCGGGCCGCACAGGTGACCGGCATCCTGAACGGCGTCGATACCGGCGTCTGGTCGCCAGAGGCCGAGATGCCGCCGTTTTCGGTCAAGTCGATGGCGGGCAAGGCCACCGCCCGCGCCGCCTTGTGCGCCGATTTCGGGTTGGACGTGCCGGGGCCGCTGGCCATCGTGGTCAGCCGCCTGACCGACCAAAAGGGTATCGACCTGCTGCCCGCCGTGATCCCGGAGTTCATTCTGAACGGCGGTGGACTTTTGGTCCTCGGGTCCGGCGATCCGGCGCTGGAAGGCGCGATGCGCGGGCTTGCCGCGCGCTTTCCGGGGCGGGTGGCGGTGCGCATCGGCTATGACGAGGCGCTCAGCCACCGGTTCTTTGCCGGGGCCGACGCCGTTCTGGTGCCCAGCCGGTTCGAACCCTGCGGGCTGACGCAAATGTACGGGTTGCGCTATGGCACGCTGCCGGTGGTGGCGGCGGTGGGCGGGCTGGCCGATACGGTGATCGGTGTCTCGCCTGCCACACTGGTGGCGGGGGTGGCGACCGGGATCACCTTCCACCCGGTGGATGCGCTGGCGTTCGGGCAGGCGCTGACCCAGCTTGTGGCGCTGTACCGCGATGACAAGACCTGGGCGCAGGTTCAGGGCAATGCGATGCGCCATCCGGTCGGGTGGGAAACCTCGGCCACGGCATATGCCGCGCTATATGAAAGGCTGATCGCGTGACAGCACAGCCAAGTTCGCCGCCCGCGCGCCTGTCCGGTCACGCCGTCGGGCCGGGCAGACCCTGGCCGATGGGATCATCCTTTTCCGGGGATGGCGTCAATTTCGCCGTCTTTTCCGCCCATGCCGAGATGATCGAGCTGTGCCTGTTCTCGTCTGACGGGCGCAAGGAACTGGCCCGCCTGCCGATCCGCGAGCGTGACGGCGACATCTGGCACATCCACGTTGGCGGGCTGACGCCGGGGTCCGTCTACGGCTTTCGCGCGCACGGGCCCTATGCGCCCGAGCAGGGACACCGCTTCAATCCGCACAAACTGCTGCTGGACCCCTACGCCCGCGCGCTGGAGGGGCGGTTGAAATGGTCCGACGCAGTGATGGGCTACAAGATCGGTTCGCCCCGCGGTGACCTGAGTTATGACACCCGCGACAGCGCTTTTGCGGTGCCGAAGGCGGTGGTCACCGATCCGTCGTTCAGCTGGGGCAACGATCAGGCCCCGCGCACCCCGCGCGTGGATACGGTGATCTACGAGGCGCATGTCAAAGGCCTGACCGCGCTGCACTCCGGCGTTGAGAAGCAGTTGCGTGGCACCTACCTGGGCCTGTGTTCCGATCCGGTGATCGAGCATCTGCAAAAGCTGGGCATCACCGCGATCGAACTGATGCCGGTGCAGGCCTTCATCGACGACCGGTTTCTGGTGGCCAAAGGCTTGCGCAACTACTGGGGCTACAACACCCTTGGCTTCTTTGCGCCTGAGCCCCGCTACATGTCGAAAGGCGCGCTGTGGGAGTTTCAGACCATGGTCCGCCGCCTGCATGCCGCTGGAATCGAGGTTATTCTGGACGTGGTCTACAACCACACCGCCGAGGGCGACGAATGGGGCCCCACGCTGGCGTTCCGGGGCCTCGACAACGCCTCATACTACCGGCTGGCGGGGGGCGGGCGGCACTACGTCAATGACGCAGGCACCGGCAACACGCTGAACCTGACGCATCCGATGGTGCTGCGGATGGTGATGGACAGCCTGCGGTATTGGGTGGAAATCTGCCAAATTGACGGATTTCGCTTTGACCTTGCCACCGCCTTGGGGCGTGAGGCGCATGGCTTTGATCCCAACGGTGGGTTCTTTGATGCGATCCGGCAGGACCCCACTCTCAGCCGGGTTAAACTGATCGCCGAGCCGTGGGATATCGGTCCGGGTGGTTACCAGCTGGGGGCCTATCCGCATCCTTTCCACGAATGGAACGACAAGTTCCGCGACGGATTGCGCCGGTTCTGGAAGGGCGATGCCGGCATGACCCGCGATCTTGCGGCGCGGGTTCTTGGAAGTGCGGAGCGGTTCGATCATTCGGGACGGTCGGCGACGGCTTCGGTGAACTTTGTGACCTCGCATGATGGCTTCACCCTCGACGATCTGGTCAGTTACACCATCAAGCGCAATTTCGCGAATGGCGAGGACAACCGCGACGGCCATTCGGAAAACCACTCCGACAATCTGGGGGCCGAAGGACCGACCGCCGACCTCAAGGTGCAGAGCGCGCGTGCCCTGCGCAAACGCAACCTGCTGGCGACGCTGATGATCGCACAGGGTGTGCCGATGCTGCTGATGGGCGACGAGATTGGCCACAGTCAGGGCGGCAACAACAACGCCTACGCGCAGGACAACGAGGTCAGCTGGATCGACTGGTCAAATCCGGATGCAGGGTTGCTGCAGTTCACGGCCCGGCTATCAGCGTTGCGCCGGACATTGCCGGTGCTGCGGCAACGCCGCTTTCTGCACGCCCGGCAGCGCCCCACCGACCAGATCCCGGATGTGATCTGGCGGCGGGCGAACGGCACGGTTCCCTTGTCCGAGGAATGGCACGATCCGTCCTTCCGCTGCCTCTGCGTCGAATTGCGGATGGCGGCCGAAGGTGGTGATGCCAGCCGTGACGCGGTGTTCGCCGTGTTCAATTCTGGACCCGCCACTGTGCTGCATCTGCCCGACACCGCGCCGGGGTGGGAGTTGATCCTGGATACAACGCGCCCCGACCTGACCTCTGGCCCAGCCCTGACCGAAGCCCCCGCACAATCCGTTCTGCTGTTCCGCGCCTTGGCCGGAACCCCCAAGGGAGAAACGCCATGACCACAATCCAGACCGCCCCCATTGCCGGACAAAAGCCCGGAACCTCCGGCCTGCGAAAGAAAACCCCGGTGTTCATGGGGCGGCACTATCTGGAGAATTTTGTCCAGTCGATCTTTGACGTGGTCGGCGCGCAAGGGAAAACCTTTGTGCTGGGCGGTGACGGGCGCTATTTCAACGACCGGGCGGCGCAGGTGATCCTGCGGATGGCGGCGGCGAACGGGGCCGCGCGGGTGATCGTGGGGCAAGGGGCGATCCTCTCCACCCCGGCAGCCAGCCACCTGATCCGCCTGAACAAGACCGACGGCGGCATCATCATGAGTGCCAGCCACAATCCCGGTGGTCCGACCGAGGATTTCGGGGTGAAGTTCAACATGCCCAACGGCGGGCCCGCGCCCGAAGGCATGACCGACGCGATGTTCCGGCGCACGACCGAGATCACAGAGTATCAAGTGCTGGAGGCGCATGACGTCGACCTTGGCCGCATCGGGCGGCAAGATCTGGGGGGCATGATCGTCGATATAGTTGATCCGGTAGCGGATTATGCCGACCTGATGAAAAGCCTTTTCGATTTTTTCGCGCTGCGCAGCATGTTTGCCGGGGGCTTCCGGATGCGGATGGATTCGATGTGTGCGGTCACCGGGCCCTACGCGGTGGAAATCCTGGAAAACCAACTGGGTGCCGCAAAAGGCACCGTGGTCAACGGCACCCCCTTGCCGGATTTCGGCGGCATGCATCCCGACCCGAACCCGACCTGGGCGAAGGCCCTGATGGACGAGATGTTTTCCGCGGACGCCCCGGATTTCGGGGCTGCGTCGGACGGCGACGGCGACCGCAACATGGTCGTTGGGCGCGGCATCTATGTTTCGCCCTCCGACAGCCTGGCCGTGCTGGCCGCCAACGCGCATCTGGCGCCGGGCTATAAGTCGGGGCTGAAGGGCGTGGCGCGGTCGATGCCGACCTCTGCCGCCGCCGACCGGGTGGCGGATGCGCTGGGGATCGGCAAGTTTGAAACTCCGACGGGGTGGAAGTTCTTCGGCAACCTCTTGGATGCGGGCAAAGCGACCATCTGTGGCGAGGAATCCTTTGGCACCGGGTCGGATCATGTGCGCGAAAAGGACGGGCTTTGGGCAATCCTGCTGTGGCTGAACATCCTTGCGGTGCGCAAGCAGTCGGTGGCCGATATCCTGCGGGAGCATTGGGCCAAGTACGGCCGCAACTACTATAGCCGCCACGACTTCGAGGCGATTGCGACGGATAAGGCCGACGCGATGGTTGCGACCCTGCGCGGCAGTCTGGCGGGACTTCCAGGGCGGCGGGTCGAGGGGATGACGGTCAGTGCGGCGGATGATTTCGCCTATACCGATCCGGTGGACGGGTCGGTCAGCACACAGCAGGGCGTGCGGGTTCTGTTCGACGATGGCACCCGGATCGTGTATCGGCTGTCCGGCACCGGAACCGAAGGCGCCACGCTGCGGGTCTATCTGGAGCGCTACGCTGCGGGGCCCGCCGGTCTTGACCTTGACGCGCAGGTGGCGCTGGCCCCGGTGATCCGCGCAGCCCATGCGCTTGCCGGGATCGTGGCCCATACCGGACGCACCGACCCCGACGTGATCACCTGAACGGCGAGAACTGACCTCCAACCGTCGCCCCTGTCGCGGACGGCGGAGGGCCATGGGCGTCTGCTGGGTGCAGCGATCAGGGAGGCTGGGATGGGCGACGTCAAAGTGGCACGGTCAGGGCGACAGGCGCGCCAAACGCAGCGCGCCTCGAAAGGCGGCGGGATCGGGCGGCCCTACATTGTCCGCAACATCCCGACCTACGATATCCTTGGCGAAGAAAATCTCTTGCGGATCGAGGCTGCGGCGGATCGGGTTCTGGCGGAAACCGGGATCGAATTTCGCGACGACCCGGTGGCGCTGGATCACTGGCGGCGGGCCGGGGCGGATGTGCAGGGATTGCTGGTAAAATTTCCACCTGGAATGCTGCGCGAGATCCTGAAGTCGGCACCGTCAGAGTTTACCCAGCACGCCCGCACCCCGGCCAATTCGGTGCAGATCGGCGGGCGAAACGTGGTCTTTGCCCCGTCTTACGGCAGCCCGTTCGTGATGGACCTGGACCGGGGACGCCGCTTTGGCACGTTGGAGGACTTCCGGAACTTCATCAAGCTGGCGCAATCGTCGCCGAACTTTCACCACTCGGGCGGTACGATCTGCGAGCCGACGGATGTGGCGGTGAACAAACGCCATCTGGACATGGTGCTGGCGCATATCGAGCTGTCTGACCGGCCCTACATGGGGTCGGTCACGGCGGAAAGCCGCGCTGAAGACAGTATCGAAATGAGCCGTATCCTGTTTGGCGAAGCATTTGTGAACGATCATTGCGTTATCCTTGGCAATGTGAACGTAAATTCGCCTTTGGTCTGGGACGGCACGATGACCACCAGTTTGCGCGCCTATGCGCGGGCGAATCAAGCGGCAGTGATCGTGCCGTTCATTCTGGGTGGGGCGATGGGCCCGGTCACTAACGCGGGCGGCATCGTGCAATCACTGGCCGAAACCATGGCCGGCTGCGCACTGACGCAACTGGAACGCAAAGGCGCGCCGGTGATATTTGGCAATTTTCTCAGTTCCATGAGCCTGCGGTCCGGATCGCCCACGTTTGGGACGCCGGAACCGGCCATCGGAAGTCAGGTCATCGGACAGTTGGCACGGCGGTTGAATCTGCCGCTGCGCTGTTCAGGAAACTTCACCACATCGAAACTGCCCGACGCGCAGGCGATGATGGAGGGGACGATGTCGATGCTGGCGGCGGTCCATTGCGGGGCAAATTTCATCCTGCATTCGGCCGGATTCCTCGACGGGTTGTTGTCGATGTCCTATGAAAAGTTCATGCTGGATGCCGATCTCTGCGGCGCACTGCATGCCTACCTGGACGGGGTGAAGATTGACGACGACCAGTTGGCGGTAGAGGCCTTTGCCGAAGTAGGCCCCGGCAACCATTTCTTCGGATGCAGCCACACGATGCAGCATTACGAGACGGCGTTCTGGGACTCGGATCTGTCGGACAATGAGCCGTTCGAGAAATGGCAGGCCGCCGGATCAGAAGATGCCAGCCAGCGGGCGAATCGTCTGTGGAAAAAGCGGCTGGCGGAATATGAAGCACCGGCGTTGGACGCAGGCACCCGCGAGGCGCTGCACGACTTCGTGGCGCGGCGCAAGGCTGCTGCCTCGGATGCGTGGTATTAGGCCCTGAGGCCGGTTTCTTCCAGCAGGCCCATGCGCTTTGCCTCGTAATAGTATCCCTTGGCGTACCACATCACCGCACGGTCCTGATCGCCGCGCGACACCAGCCACGCGCCGCGCAGATAGCGACCGGCGAATTGCAGGTTGGTCTCGGCGTTCAGCAGACCCTCCGGCGGGCCCTGATACCCCATCGTCCGCGCCGTCTGCGGCAGGATCTGCATGAGGCCGAAGTAGGGGCCATTGCGGGCAGCCGGATTGTAATCGCTTTCGCGCTGGATGACGCGGTGCAGCAGGCTTTCCGGAATGTCGTGAACGGCGGCATATTCCCGGATCAGGGCGCGCAGTTCCGGCGTCTCGCCGGGGTGCAGATCGCCGCGCGCCACCGCGGGCGGTGTGCTGCGCCCCCCGCAGGCTGTCAGCGCCCCGGCGGCAAGGCAGATCAGGATAGTGCGTCTGGACAGGGACATGAACCACTCCGGAAGGTCAGACCAAACCGCTTAATGCAGGCGCTGGCAGGCTTGCAAGGCTGTCGCTGCCGGACAACCCGCCCGGCGGCGAAATTTGGCGCGCAATAATGCTGCGTGAAACCAATTGCTGTGTAGCCATACGCAAAACGAGGTCTTAGGGTACAGCTATTCTTTGATGCCTTTGCGTCTGTGGCCGACCCCGGAGGGTTGCACGCCCTCCGGACCTCCCGTGGAGTGTTTGGGAAAAGCGCATGCAGATTTTAGCCAATTTGTCAGAAGCTGTCTTGACCGGGTCTGAGGGAAAGGAAGTCGCATGAAGCTGAGTGACACGCGCGAGATCAAGGCCGATCCGGCGACTGTCTGGGCGGCGATCCTGAACCCTGATGTTCTTAAAGAGTGCATTCCCGGCTGCGAAAGCCTGACCGGCAGCGTGGCCGAGGGGTTCGAGGCGGCGGTGGTGCAGAAGGTGGGGCCGGTCAAGGCGCGCTTTGCCGGGGTGGTGCATCTGACCGATATCGTCGACGGCCGGTCGGTGAAAATCTCGGGTGAGGGCAAGGGTGGTGCGGCTGGCTTTGCCAAGGGCGGGGCTGTGGTGACGCTGGAGCCCGTACCGGAGGGCACGCGACTGACCTACGAAGTTGAGGCCAGCGTCGGCGGCAAGATCGCACAACTGGGCAGCCGGATCATCGACGGCTTTGCCAGGAAGATGGCGGATGATTTCTTTACCCGGTTTCAGGATGCGGTTGAGGGGCCGGATGACGAAGCTGTGCAGGCTGCGGCAGACGGCGCAGTTGAAAGCGGTGACGAAAAGAAGAAGGGTTGGTTCAAGCGTCTGATCGGGGCCTGAACCCTGACTGCATATACCTAGGTAATCCAAGGGAGGATGAGGATGACGAAGGTCACGATGACCGTGAACGGCAAGTCCATGTCGGCCGAAACGGAGGGGCGCACACTGCTGTCGTCATACCTCCGCGATGGCCTGGGGCTGACCGGAACCCATATCGGCTGCGACACCAGCCAGTGCGGCGCCTGTGTGGTGCATGTCGATGGTGTGGCGGTGAAATCCTGTTCGGTGTTTGCGCAGGATGTGGCGGGGGCCTCGGTGAAAACCATCGAGGGGATGGCCAATGCAGATGGATCGCTGGGCGTGATCCAGCAGGCGTTACAGGATCATCACGGGCTGCAATGCGGCTTTTGCACGCCCGGTATGGTGATGACCTCGGCTGCTTTGCTGGCCGAGATTCCAAAGCCCACGGAGGCAGAGGTGCGCCACGGGCTTGAGGGCAACATCTGCCGCTGCACCGGGTATCACAACATCGTCAAGGCCGTGATGGCTGCCTCCGGGCAGGACGTCAACGCCTTGGCCGCCGAATAGGGGGATCAGATGCCGAAGGATCATGGAATTGGCGCAAGTTCAAAGCGCCGCGAGGATGTGCGGTTTCTGACAGGCCGCGGGGTTTACACTGACGACATCGCCCTGCACGGACAGGTTCATGCGGTGATGGTGCGGTCCACCGTCGCACACGGGCGGATCAAGTCGGTCGGCACGGCGCGGGCGGCAGGCATGCCGGGCGTGCTGGCGGTGTTCACTGGCGAAGATTTCGTGGCTGTGGGCGGCAACCCGGCCGGGTGGCTGATCAACAGCCGCGATGGCACGCCCATGCGGGAACCCAAGCGCCCGGTGCTGGCGCATGGCAAGGTGCGGCATGTCGGCGACAGCTATGCCGCCGTGGTGGCCGAGACCTATGAGCAGGCCCGCGATGCGGCGCAGGCGATATCTGACGACAGCGAGATCGAGGATCTGCCGGCGGTGGTGAACATGGCAGCGGCGGTGGCCAATGCGGGCAACCGGGTGCATGATGAGATCCCGGACAACGTCTGTTTCGACTGGGGCTGGATCGAGGATAACCGCGCATCGGTCGATGCCGCGATCAAGGCGGCGCCGCATGTGACGGTGCTGGAATTAGTGAACAATCGTTTGGTTCCAAATGCGATGGAGCCGCGCGCGTCTATTGGCGAGTATTTCCCCGGGACGGGGGATTACAAGCTGACCACGACCAGCCAGAACCCGCATCTGACGCGGTTGCTGGTGGCGGCCTTCGTGATGGGGATACCGGAAAACAAGTTGCAGGTGGTGGCCCCGGATGTGGGCGGCGGTTTCGGCTCCAAGATCTATCACTACGGCGAAGAGGCGCTGGTGCTGGCGGCGGCGAAAAAGCTGGCCCGTCCGGTGCGCTGGACGGCGGAACGCAGCGAGAGTTTCCTGTCAGATGCACATGGCCGCGATCATGTGACGCGGATCGAACTCGCCTGTGAAAAGGACGGTACCTTCATCGCATTCCGGACCGAAACCCTCGCCAATGTGGGGGCGTATCTGTCGAACTTCTCGACAGCGACGCCGACGTTCCTGCACGGCACGCTCATGTCGGGGCCCTACAAGGTGCCGAACGTTTATGTGAACGTTAAGACGGTGTTCACCAATACCGCACCGGTCGACGCCTATCGCGGGGCCGGTCGGCCCGAGGCGACATACAGCATCGAACGGGTGGTCGACATGATGTGTCGTGAGTTGGGTCTTGACCCGTTCGAGGTGCGCCGCAAGAACCTGCTGACCCCCGATCAGTTCCCCTATCAGTCGCCGGTCGGCCTGATGTATGATACCGGCAACTATCAGGCGACGCTGGACAAGGCCTGCGCGATGGCCGACGTGGCGGGCTTCGAAAAACGCGCCGCTGCGTCAAAAGTCAAAGGCAAGCTGCGCGGTATGGGGCTGAGCACCTGGATCGAGGCGTGCGGAATTGCGCCGTCAAACCTTGTGGGCGTGCTGGGCAGCCGGGTCGGGCTGTTTGATGCGGCCACGGTGCGGGTGAATGCCACCGGCAACATCAGTGTGATGGTCGGCGCGCACAGCCACGGGCAGGGGCACGAAACGGTGTTCGCCCAGATCGTGGCGGACAAATTGGGCATCCCGGAGTCCTCGGTGGAAATCGTGCACGGCGATACGGCGAAGATTCCGTTCGGGATGGGGTCTTATGGGTCGCGCAGCCTGTCCGTCTGCGGCACGGCGATGGACAAGGCGCTGGACAAGATTGTCGCCAAGGGCAAGAAGATCGCGGCGCATATGCTTGAGGCGGCAGAGGGCGACATCACCTTTGCCGACGGCAAGTTCAGCGTCGCGGGGACGGACAAAGCGAAGACCTTCGGCGAGATTGCGTTCTCGGCTTACGTGCCGCACAACTACCCGTTGGAAACCCTTGAACCGGGGCTGGAGGAGACGGCGTTCTACGACCCCGCCAACTTCACTTACCCCGCTGGCGCCTATATCTGCGAGGTCGAGGTTGATCCCGATACCGGACGGGTGGAGGTGTGCAGTTTTACCTGTGCGGATGACTTCGGCAACGTGATGAACCCGATGATTGTCGACGGTCAGGTGCATGGCGGCGTGGGGCAGGGGATCGGGCAGGCCCTGCTGGAAAACGCGCATTATGACGAGACGGGGCAGTTGCTGACCGGGTCGTTCATGGATTACGCGATGCCGCGCGCCGACGATGTGCCATTCTACAACGTCGACCATAGCTGCAACACACCCTGCACGCACAACCCGTTGGGCGTGAAAGGATGTGGCGAGGCTGGGGCCATCGGATCGCCCCCTGCCGTGGTCAATGCGGTGATCGACGCGTTGCAGCGCGGCGGGCACACACATGTGACACATATCGACATGCCGGTCTCGCCCTCGCGGGTGTGGGCGGCGATCAACGGGTAAGGGAGGACGGGATATGCATAATTTCGAGTTTGTAAAACCGGCCTCCATCGCCGATGCGGTGAAGGCCTTGGCTGCTGACGGGGCGCAAGCCCTGTCGGGTGGGCAGACGCTGATTGCGACGATGAAGCAGCGGCTGGCCGACCCGTCGGTGCTGGTCAGCCTGACCGGCATTGCCGAGATGCAGGGCGTCTGCACCGGCGACGGCGGCGTGCATGTCGGCGGGGCGACGCCGCATGCGGTGGTGGCGCGCGAGGCGGCAAAGTTGTATCCGGCGCTGGCGAAACTGGCGGGCGGGATCGGCGATCCGGCAGTGCGCAACCGGGGCACCATCGGCGGATCGCTGGCGAACAATGACCCGGCGGCCTGCTATCCCTCGGCGGCGCTGGCGTCTGGCGCAACCATTGTCACCAACAAGCGCAAGATCGCGGCGGATGACTACTTTCAAGGCATGTTCTCGACCGCCTTGGACGAGGGCGAGATCATCACGAGCGTGATCTTTCCGGTGCCGGAAAAGGCGGCTTACGTGAAGTTCGACCAACCGGCCAGCCGCTTTGCGCTGACCGGCGTGTTTGTCGCCAAATACGCCAGTGGCGTGCGGGTTGCGGTGACCGGTGCGTCTAACAACGGAGTGTTCCGCTGGTTTGAGGCTGAGGCTGCACTGTCGGGCAATTTCAGCGCGGCGGCGATTGCGGGGCTGACGGTGGATGCCTCCGACATGATCAGTGACCTGCACGGCACGCCTGCGTACCGGGCCAATCTGGTCAAGGTGCTGACCGGCCGGGCGGTTTCGGCGGCCTGACGCGGGCCACTGCAGAATTGACGGCCCCGGGGCATCTCCGGGGCCGTTTGCTGTACAAATGCCGGGATTGTCATCGGCCCGTGACGATTTGCGGGCACACAAAGCTTGTGGATAACCCCGCGCATGATCAGGTGCTTGGGGGGTTGCATAGGCAGAAACGCCAGATATAGTTTCGGTGTAGGGCGCGGGGGCTCCCCGCCCGGTGACCGGCAACGGTGACGGGAAAAAGCGGAATGGACGGCGATTTCAGAACTCAGTTTGTCAGGGACCCGGCAGCGCTGAAGCATTTTCCAGCGCTGGTATTGAATGCCGACTATCGCCCGCTGTCCTATTACCCCCTGTCGCTTTGGCCCTGGCAGGAAGCTATCAAGGCCGCTGTGCTGGACCGGGTGCAGATCGTCGCTGAATACGATCAGGTGGTGCACAGCCAGAGGCAGCTGTTCAAGATACCCTCGGTTGTGGTGCTGAAAGATTATGTGAAACCCCAGAAGCGCGTGGCATTCACGCGCTTCAATCTTTTTCTGCGCGACGAGTTTTGCTGCCAGTATTGCGCGGCGAAGGGTGACCTGACCTTTGACCACGTCATTCCGCGGTCTAAAGGCGGGATCACCAGTTGGGAAAATGTGGTTGCAGCCTGCAGCCAGTGCAACCTGCGCAAAGGGTCGCGGTCTTTGCGGCAAGCGGGGATGAGCCTGAACCGGCTGCCCCGCGCACCATCGGCGGAAGAGATGCAAGTGCACGGCCGGCGGTTTCCGCCGAACCACCTGCATGAAAGCTGGATGGATTACCTGTACTGGGATGCCGAACTGGAAGCGTGATCTTCCAAAGCGCTGTGATCCTTTGGGTCGGGGTGCTAGACACCACCTTGTCAGCGGGTTAGAAGGGCAACGTTAGCGCTAACAGCGCCCGCCTGAGGAGGTGATCATGGTTTCGCGCGTCATTCCGGTGGATGTCTTTGATCTGGTGATATTTGGCGGCACGGGCGATCTGGCCCGGCGCAAGATCCTGCCCGGCCTGTATCGCCGCTTTCTGGCCGGTCAGATGACCGCCGACAGCCGCATCATCGGCGCTGCCCGCGCCGATCTGACCGAAGACGCTTTCCGGGATCAGGCTCGGGCCGCGATTGCCGAATTTGTCCCGACCGACCGGCAGGATGCCGCGATGATCGACCAGTTCGTGGCCCGCATTGCGTACGTCGCCATCGACGCAACCGGCACCACCGGCTGGGCCGCGCTGAAGGCCATGATGCGCGAAAACGTGGTGCGGGCGTTCTATTTCTCGGTTGCCCCCAGTCTGTTCGGCGATATCGCCTCGCGCCTGCATGACCACGGCATCGCCGATGCCTGGAGCCGGATCGTGGTGGAAAAGCCGTTTGGGCGCGACCTCGCCTCGGCACGCGCGCTGAACGGAGTTCTGGCCCAGCATTTCACCGAAGCGCAGATTTACCGGATCGATCATTACCTCGGCAAGGAAACCGTGCAGAACCTGATGGCGGTGCGCTTTGCCAACATCCTGTTCGAACCGTTGTGGAAAGCCGAATACGTTGATCACGTGCAGATCACCGTTGCCGAAACCGTCGGCGTGAACGGGCGCGGAGCCTATTACGACAAATCGGGTGCGATGCGCGATATGGTGCAGAACCACATGATGCAGCTACTATGTCTGATCGCGATGGAACCACCGTATCACTTTGACCCCGACGCCGTGCGCGATGAAAAGCTAAAGGTGATCCGCGCGCTGAAACCGGTGCCGCCGGAAAATATCGTGCGGGGCCAGTATGCTGCGGGGGGCAAAGAGGGCAGCTATCTGCAGCACAGCGAGAATCCGCAGTCGAAGACCGAAAGCTACATCGCGCTGAAGGTGAACGTGTCGAACTGGCGCTGGCAAGGGGTGCCGTTCTATCTGCGCACCGGCAAGCGGCTGCGTGCCCGGGCGTCCGAGATTGCGATCACCTTCAAACAGCCGCCGCATGCGATCTTTGACGATGCCAAGGGCTGGCTGGAAAACGTGCTGGTGATCCGGTTGCAGCCGAACGAGGGCATGAACCTGATGGTAATGATCAAGGAACCCGGGCCGGGCGGCATGCGCCTGATGCAGGTGCCCTTGGACATGGCCTTTGCCGATGCCTTGGGTGAAGAGGCGGAGGATGTGCCCGATGCCTATGAGCGTCTGATCATGGACGTGATCCGCGGCAACCAGACCCTGTTCATGCGCGGCGACGAGGTGGAGGCCGCTTGGGCCTGGACCGACCCGATCATCGAAGGCTGGGAGGCACGCGGCGACAAGCCGCAGACCTATGATCCCGGATCCTCCGGCCCCGAAGACGCGTTGATGCTGATGCACCGCGATGGACGGCGCTGGCGGGAGATCAAGGAATGATATTTGAGACCTACCCCGACCGCGAGATGATGATGCTGTCGCTGGCCGACAAGATCGCCGGTCAACTGGGCGAGTTTCTGCGCCGTGACGGCAAGGCGACATTGTCGGTTCCGGGCGGGACCACGCCGGGCCCGATCTTCGACACGCTGTCGGGGGTGGATCTGGACTGGGCCAATGTCGCAGTGGTGCTGAACGATGAACGCTGGGTGCCGGAAACGTCGGACCGTTCAAACACGCGGCTGGTGCGGGACCGGCTGATCCGCGGTCGGGCAGCGCAGGCGCGTCTGGTGCCGCTGTACGCGCCCGCCGATGCGCCCGAAGCGATGCTGGAGGCGCTGTCGGATGGGGTGAAACCGTATCTGCCGATCTCGGTTCTGCTGCTCGGGATGGGGACGGATATGCATACCGCCAGCCTGTTCCCGGGTGCTGACCGGCTTGACGAAGCGCTGAGTGCGCAGGCCCCGATCCTGATGGCGCTCCGGGCCGAGGCAGCGGGTGAGCCGCGCATCACCCTGACCGCGCCGGTGCTGAAAGCGGCCTTCAACATTCACATTCTGATAACCGGGCCGGAAAAGCGCGCAGCATTGGAGCGCGCACAGACCTTGACCCCGATGGAAGCGCCTGTGCGGGCGGTTCTAGACAACGCAACCGTGCACTGGGCGGAGTGAATGATGGACAAGTGGGCTAGCCTCAAGGTGCTGCATGCAGGCGTGGCGGAACGGTCGATCCTGGGCCTGTTCGATGCGGGCCGGGCTGCGGAGTTTTCGGTCCGCGCCGATGGGATGCTGTTTGATTATTCCAAGACCAACATCGATGCAGAGACACGGACAGCGCTGTTGGCGCTGGCCGAAGCCTCGGGCGTGGCCGACAAGCGGGCGGCGATGTTTGCGGGCGACAAGATCAACCTGACCGAAGGCCGCGCCGTGCTGCATGTGGCGCTGCGGGCGGGCGCTGACGCGGTGATAAAGACGGGTGGCCGCGATGTGCTGCCCGAGGTGCGCCGAATCCGGTCGCTGTGTGCGGCCTTCGCACGCGATGTGCGGTCGGGGGCCTATCAGGGACAGGGTGGGCGGATCACCGATGTGGTGAACATCGGCATCGGCGGGTCTGATCTTGGGCCTGCGATGGCGACGCTGGCACTGGTGCCATTCCACGACGGGCCGCGGGTACATTTCGTCTCCAACGTCGATGGCGCGCATATCGCCGACACGCTGAAGGGTCTGAACCCGGAGACCACTCTGGTGATCGTGGCGTCCAAGACCTTCACCACCATCGAGACGATGACCAACGCCGATACCGCAAAGCGCTGGATGGCGGGCAAGGTCACCAACCCGGCGGTGCAGTTCGCCGCCGTGTCAACCGCCGGTGACAAAACCGCCGCCTATGGCATTGATCCGACGCGGGTTTTCGGATTCGAGGATTGGGTTGGCGGGCGCTATTCGATGTGGGGGCCGATCGGCTTGTCACTGATGATCGCCATAGGGCCCGAGGCATTCGACGATTTCCTCGCCGGGGCCTGCGCGATGGATCAGCACTTCCTGACCGCCGCCTTCGCCGACAACATGCCGGTGATGCTGGCCCTTACCGGCATCTGGCACAACCAGATTTGCGGTTATGCCACCCGCGCCGTGCTGCCCTACGACCAGCGCCTGTCGCGCCTTCCAGCGTACCTGCAACAGCTGGAGATGGAATCAAACGGCAAACGCGTCGCCATCGACGGCAGCGACCTTGGCACCCACTCCGGCCCGGTGGTCTGGGGTGAACCCGGCACCAACGGCCAGCACGCCTTCTACCAGCTGATCCACCAAGGTACCCGTGTCGTGCCGTGCGAATTCCTCGTGGCCCGCAAGGGACATGAGCCGGAGCTTGCGCATCAGCATCTGCTCCTTGTCTCGAACTGTCTGGCACAGGCCGAAGCGCTGTTGCGCGGCCGCAGTCTTGACGAGGCCAGCGCCATCATGGCCAAGAAGGGCCTGACCGGCGCAGACTTAGACCAACAGGCGCGCCACCGGGTGTTTCCCGGCAACCGCCCGTCGACCGTGCTGGCCTATGACCAGATGACACCCTTCGTGCTGGGCCAGATCATCGCGCTTTATGAACATCGGGTGTTTGTCGAAGGCGTGATCCTCGGTCTCAATTCCTACGACCAATGGGGGGTGGAGCTTGGCAAGGAACTGGCACTCGCTTTGCAACCGGTGCTGGAAGGCAGGGCCGGAACCGAGGGCAAGGATGGATCAACCGCCGCGCTGGTAGATTTCTTGCGCCAGTAGAGGCCGGAGGGGAGGCGTGCGTGGCCTCTCCCCTGACCCGCAGTCCACTTACTGCAACGCGGCGGTGACAATCACCTCGACCTTGTAATCGGGCGTCGCCAGCTTTGCCTCACCCGTCGCGCGGGCGGGCGTGTTGCCCTGCGGCACCCACTGATCCCAGACCGAATTCATTTCGGCAAACGTCGCCATGTCGGCCAGCCAGATCTGTGCCGACAGGATCCGGGTCTTGTCGGTCCCGGCAACGGCAAGGATCCGGTCAACCTCGGCCAGACATTGCCGGGTCTGTTCGGCCACCGACGCGCCCGGTTCGCCAACCTGGCCCGCGACCCAGAGGATGCCGTTGTAAGCCACCGCTTCGGACATGCGCGGGCCGGTGCCGTAGCGGGTGATGGTATTTGTCATGGAATGCTCCGTTTGATGCCTGGCGTGGTGCTACCGCTTTGCCACCCCGAACGGAAGCGCGCGTTACAGGCGGCGACAGTTGAACTGGTCGCCGGTGGCCCCCGATACCCAGGTCATCCCGGTCTGCGTCACCGCCGCAAGGGCGATCACGTAGCCGTCAGCGAAGGTCAGCGTATAGTTGCTGCCATTCCGCGCGACGGATTCGATGGGGTAAGTCTCGCTGCCGTTATTGTAGGTGGTGTTGGTAAAGGTGAACACCTCCACCTCGCAATCCCAAGAGCCTGCGAAGGGATAGGGTTCGATCGGGCCAGCCTCACTGACGCAACCCGCAAGACCAAACGTCAGCGACAGCAGGGCGGCAAGGCGAACACATCGGGGCATGGCTGAAACTCCGGCAGATGCATGAGACGCAGATCGGGATGGCAGGCCCGGGATCGACAGGTCGCAAAGGATGGAGCGGGTGAAGGGGTCCAGCGAAGTAAATCGAACCCGGCTGAAATGCACCTTTTCCAAGGTTTCTCAATAACTTGCGCCCCGCTAGGTTTCCGGTGGATTTCCACTGTGTGTTTCTGACGTGCCGGAAATGTGTGGCTATCCTTGGCAGAGGCCGAGCACACGCGCAAGGTTCATTCCGTCCGTTCTGACAATGACCGCCCGATCTTCACAAGTATCCCAAGCACCAGCCCGAACAGAAAAACCTTGACACCTTGGTCAATCGCTTCGCCGCTTGTGGCTGACCCCAAGTAACGGGATGCTCTTTGACCTGCCCCTAGATTTGTAGACGCTTTGCTTGGTAATTTTGGAACCAAGGAGAGACGCAAGATGGGCAAGCAAGATCGGTTTACGGACGAGTTAAAGTTGAGGCTTTAGCGCAGGGTGTTGAGCGTGGGCATGCGGTCAGCGAGGTTACTGATCGGCTGGGGATCAGCACCAAGTCTTTGTACACGTGGAAGGCACTGTTTTCGAAGCCGGTGTCGGTTCGCAACAGCGAGGCCGATCTGGCGGCAGAGCTGCGGCGGGTGAAGAAGGAACTGGTCCGCGTCACCGAGGAACGTGACATATTAAAAAAGGCCGCCACGTACTTCGCGCGCGAATCCCGGTGAATGGAGCCATTGGAGCGCCATTGGTTCAAGCCCAATGGCGACGGGGTTCATCAGAGATCATCTGGCAAAGTTTTCCGTGCGCGCGATGTGCCGGGTGCTACTGGTGCATGTCAGCGGATTTTACGCATGGCTTTACGCATGGCTTTACGCATGGCTTAAGGAACCGTTAAGCCTGCGGGCGCGGGAGGATCTGCGCCAAACGGACCTGATCCGACAAGCCTGGGCCGACTGCGGCAAGGTTTACGGCTATCGCAAGCTGCATGACGACCTGCGCGATCAAGGCGAGACATGCTCAGAGAACCGTGTGGCGCGGTTGGCTGCTTTGGCGGGTATTGCAGCACAGATCGGCTACAAACGCCGCCCTGGCCGATACGGCGGCAAACCGGCGGTGACGGCCGGGAACACTCTGGACCGGCAGTTCGAAGTTGGTGCGCCCGATACAGTTTGCCTATCGGCGATTGAAGGCAATCGCCTGTCGGTGACAGGTGACCGACATCACCTATATCAAGACGCTCGAGGGCTGGCTGTATCTCGCGGTCGTCATCGACCTGTTTTCACGGCGTGTGGTCGGCTGGTCGATGCAGTCGCGTATGACCACCGATCTCGCCTTGCAAGCCCTGCTGATGGCCGTCTGGCGACGCAAGCCAAAGCACAGGGTGATGATCCATTCCGACCAAGGCTCGCAATTCACCAGCCGCGAGTGGCAATCGTTCCTGCGCCAGCACAATCTGGACGCCAGCATGAGCCGACGTGGGAACTGCCACGATAACGCTGTCGCCGAAAGCTTCTTCCAGTTGTTGAAACGCGAGCGGATCAGGCGACGGACATACGCCACGCGCGAGGCCGCAAGGCAAGATGTGTTTCATTACATCGAGATGTTCTACAACCCAAAACG
>JANOQT010000086.1:0-8519 GCA_031415015.1 Paracoccaceae bacterium | reverse complement strand
AAGTAATCCGATATCCCCTTGCGTTGTTTTTCCGTCGTCGCGTTCAACAGCCACATCAACAGGAAGAACGCCATCATGGCGGTCACGAAGTCAGCATAGGCCACTTTCCACGCCCCACCGTGGTGCCCGCCAGCCTGAATGACCTTCTTCCGTTTGATGATGACTGGCGCGGCATTGCTTTGCCCGGCCATCCCACATCACCCATTACTCACACCCAAAGCCAGAGTTAGCAGACCAGCGTTTACGGGTGCTTAATCCTTTGAGTTTTAAGGATGAACCGCAATTCCGACACAGTCCCGCATCACTCGCGGGGGGTCAGCGCCATGGCGAACAGCATCGCCAGCCGGACCTGACCGGCGCGGTATTCGGCCAGTCCGGTAGCGGAATACTTCAGGCCCTTCAGCGCCGCCTTCAGGGTATGCGACATTTCTTCCGCAGTCCCGAGCCCCGGTGCAATGCGGTGCCTTGCCAGAAATCCAGTCATTTCTTCGGCCATCCGCGCTTCACCCGCTTCGGCAAGATCGGCGGTCAGGCTGAACCCTGCATCCAGCAATTCGCGGCCGTGCGGGGTGCCAAGGACAACGTCCATGAACTTGCCGTCCTTCGCGATGAAGGCTGCGCGCAGCGCCTCGGCCGGGCTATGCCCGGGCGCGTTCAAAGCGGCACGCATGTCCCGAAGCGCCTCATCATAGTATCGTTCGGCGAGCGACCGAAAGATGTCTTCCTTGTTCTTGAAATGCAGATACAGCGCAGTGCGCGACATGCCCGCGCCACGGGCGATATCGTCCATTGTCGCGCGCCGAAATCCATAAGCCGCAAAGGTATGAAACGCCGCAGTCAGGATCGTGTCCTGTTTGTCGGCAAGTGCGTCCGCCTGTGTCATAAAGCCACCGTGACCACCGTTGCCCATTTTGTCAATTGACAGTCTGACATTTCGTACTCAATTTGTCATCATGATCGGGAGGATCTGATGGCAACGACCTTTACTGTGAATGGCCGCAGCGAATCAGTGGATCTGCCGCCAGACATGCCGCTGCTGTGGGCCCTTCGTGATGGCCTCAATCTGACCGGCACCAAGTATGGCTGCGGCGTCGCGGCTTGCGGTGCCTGCACCGTGCAGGTGAACGGCGAGGCGGTGCGGTCCTGCCAGACCCCGCTTGGCGATGTCGAAGGTGCCACGATCACCACCATCGAAGGCCTTGGCACGCCGCAAGCGCTGCACGCCGTGCAATCCGCCTGGATCGACTTGCAAGTGGCGCAATGCGGCTACTGCCAGTCGGGCCAGATCATGCAGGCGGCCTCTCTGCTGGCCGCCAATCCCGCACCGACCGACGCTCAGATCGACGCGGCGATGGATGGAAACCTGTGCCGCTGCGGCACCTATCCGCGCATCCGTGCGGCCGTGCAATTGGCCGCCCAGAAACTGCAGGAGGCTTGATATGTCGCGCCTAGGCACCATTGCCCGCCGCAGCTTTCTGATCGGGTCCGCCGCGATTGTCGCAGGCACCGCCTTCGGCTGGTACAAGTACCGTCGCCCCTACCCGAACCCGATCGCGGGCAGCGGCCTCGCCACCCTCACCCCCTATGTCCTGATCGAGACGACGGGCGTCACCATCATAGCCCCGCGCGCCGAGATGGGGCAGGGCATCCACTCGACCCTCGCCGCCCTCGTGGCCGAGGAACTGGATATGGCATGGGAGGATGTCACGATCATCCAGGGACCCGCCGCCCACGCCTATTACAACGGCGCGGCGCTGCAGGACGGCGTCCCCTTCGCGCCCACTGACGAAAGCTGGACGGCAAACACCCTGCGTGGCGCGATGCAGGTTCCGGCCAAGTTCTTTGGCCTCCAGATAACGGGCGGGTCAAGTTCCGTCCCCGACGGGTTCGACAAGATGCGCGCCGCCGGGGCGGTGGCCCGGGTGGCGCTGATCGGGGCCGCCGCGCGCCGTCTGGGGCTGGACCCGGCGCAACTGAAGACCGACGCGGGCGCGGTTGTCGCCCCCGACGGCACCCGCCTGCCCTATACCGACCTGGCGGTCGAGGCGGCTTCGGTCGATCTGCCCGATGTGCCGCCTTTGCGCGACAAATCGCAATGGAAGATCCTTGGCAAACCCTTGGCCCGCAAGGACGTGCCCGGCAAATCGACCGGCACCGCAATCTTTACCGGCGACCTGCGTCTGCCGGGCATGAAATTCGCCACCGTCCGCACCAACCCCGGCCTTGGCGGCGCGATGACCAGCTATGACGCCAGCGCTGCCGAAACCATGCCCGGCGTCGAAAAGATCATCGCCCTGCCCGATGGTGTCGCTGTTGTTGCCAGCAATACATGGCTTGCCAATCAGGCCGCCGATGCCATCCTCTTCGATTGGGCCGCAGCCCCCTACCGCGCCACCAGCGCCGAGATGGGGGCCGATCTTGCCGCCGCCCTTACCCCCGATGCGCAGGACGCGCAGGGCCGCGACGATGGCGATGTCGACACCGCCCTGACCGCCACCCCGACGCTGGAGGCAGATTACGTCGTCCCCTACCTCGCCCACGCCACAATGGAGCCGATGAGCGCGGTCGCATGGCTTCACGATGGCAAGCTGGAGATATGGACCGGCACCCAGGCCCCCGGCCTCGCCCAATCCGCCGCCGCCGAAATCGCCGGGTTAGAGACTGAAATGGTCGAGGTTCATACCCAGCTGATGGGTGGCGGCTTTGGTCGGCGGGCCGAAGTTGACGTGGCCAGTCAGGCCACCCGTATCGCCATGGCAATGGCAGGCACGCCGGTGCTGCTCAGCTGGACCCGCGAAGAAGACATGACCCATGACATGTACCGCCCGATGGCAATGGGCCGGGTGCGGGCAACAGTTGTTGATGCCAGCATCGCCGCCTTTGACTTCGCCACCGCCTCCAGTTCAACCATCGCCTCCATGGCGGGGCGGCTTGGCTATCCCTCGATCGGCCCGGATGGCACCATCCTGCAGGGCGCGTGGGAACAGCCCTACGCCTTCCCGAACTACCGCGTTACCGGCTACCGCGCGCCCGCTGGCGTGCCGGTCGGGTTCTGGCGGTCGGTCGGCGCATCGCAAAACGCGTTCTTCCAGGAAAGCGCTGTTGACGAACTGGCGCATCTGGCGGGCGTTGACCCGATGCTGTTCCGCATGCGGCAGATCAGCCACCTGCCGTCGATCAAAGTGCTAGAGACGGTGGCCGAGATGTCGAGCTGGGGCACCACGCCCCCGAACCGTGCGCGTGGCGTCGCGTTCTGCCTGTCGTTCGGCGTGCCAGTGGCCGAGGTGATCGAGGTGGAGAGTACCGACACCGGCATCCGCCTGACCGGCGCTTGGATCGCCGCCGATGTCGGCACTGCGCTTGACCCGCTGAACATCGAGGCGCAGCTTTCCGGCGCGATGATCTATGGCCTGTCAGCGGCGATGACCGGCGAGATTACCTTTACCGACGGCCGCGTGGACCAGCAGAACTTCTGGGATTACGAGCCGATGCGCCTGCATCAATGCCCGCCCATCACGGTGCGCGTGCTGGAAAACGGCGGTCATATCCGCGGCGTCGGCGAACCGGGCACCCCGCCCGCCGCCCCCGCACTGGCCAACGCGATTTTCGCCCTGACTGGCGACCGCCACCGCCGCCTGCCGCTGAAACACGCCGTCAGCTTTGCCTGACGGCGGCGTCACACCACCCTGACACCGGCCCGCCAGACGCCCCTGACCGCACCGTCCGCGCCAAGATGAACCATATCCGCAACCCGTCCCGGGATCAGATGGCCCAGACGATCATCCCGCCCCAGGCAAGCCGCAGGTCGCGACGTCGCCATGGCCAGCGCGGTTTCCACCGGCGTGCCAGCCTGCGTGATCATCACCTGCACCGCCTGAGGCAAGGTCAGATCAGCGCCCGCCAGCGTGCCATCCTGCAACGTCAACCGCCCGTCCCGCCGCAGAATCCGCCGCTCGCCAAGGGTGAATTCCGTCATCCCGGTCCCCGCAACCGCCATCGCGTCCGACACCAGAAAGATCCCCTCCGGCTTTGCGGCCATTGCAATCCGCATCGTTTCCGCAGCCACATGGAGCCCGTCCGCAATCAGCCCGGCAAAAACCTCGCTGGTCAGTGCCGCCCCCACCAGCCCCGGCTCACGGTTTCCAAGCTGACTCATCGCGTTGAACAGATGCGTCACACAGGTCGCCCCCGCCGCGATTCCCGCCTGCGCCACGTCGAAATCGCTGTCCGAATGCCCCAGCGACACGATCACCCCCGCCGCGCGCAGACGCCTGATCTGTTCGGCCGTCGCGGCCTCCGGGGCCAGCGTGACCATCAGCGACGGCAACAGCGGCGCAGCGGTGAGCATGCGCACAAGGTCAATCTCGCCCATCGGGCGGATCAGCGCCGCGTCATGCGCCCCCTTGCGGCGGGGGTCCAGATGCGGCCCCTCCAGATGCAGGCCCAAAAATCCCGGCACGCCCCGCCGCGCGGCCGCCACCCCGGCGGCAATCACCGCTGCAGTCGCCTCTGGCGTGTCGGAGATCAGTGTCGGCAGGATGCCCGTCGCGCCCAGCCGGGCATGGGTGTCGCAGATCATCGCCAGCATCGCGACATCCGTATCGGCCCCAACCATCCGCCCGCCGCCACCATTCACCTGCAAATCCAGAAACCCCGGCGCAAGAATACCGCCATCCAGCCGGACCACTTCACCCGCACCCGGACCGGCAACGCGCCCGTCCTCCACCCGCAACTCCGCAGTGGGATGCAACCGCACCCCGTCAAACACCACAGCGCCAGTGAAAACCTGCGCCATCACACCGTCTCCGTGACCTTGCGCAGATGCGGCGGCACGTCGGGGTCAAAGCCGCGCCGCCGCGCCAGCCCCTCGATGAAGGCATAGAACGCCACGCCCAGCACCAAGGGTGCCACAAGCGGATGCAACCCCGACACGCTTGGCAACCGCACCGCCCCCGCCACATCCGCCCCGGTCAGAAACACATCCGCCCCCTGCGCCACCAGCCGCTCCGCCGTCTCGCACAGCTTCGGCAATGCTGCATCCTCCACCCCCAGCCCCAGCACCGGAAACTGCGCCTGCACGATGGCCGACGGGCCGTGCAACACCTCTGCCGACGAAAAGCTTTCGGCATGCAGACCGCAGGTCTCCTTGAACTTCAGCGCCACCTCGTTGGCGATGGCAAAAGCAGGCCCCCGCCCCAGCACATACAGCGATTGCGCCCGCGACAGCCGCGCTGCCAGCGGCGACCAGTCCAGCAACAACGCCTCGGAAAATGCCTCAGGCAGGGTGGCGATGGCAGCCCGCAAGCCCGCGTCCTGCTGCCACTCGGCCAGCAGTGCCAGCCCCGCCACAACCGAGGTGACAAAGGTTTTTGTCGCCGCAACGCTCTGCTCAACACCGGCCTGCAACGGCAGACAATGCGCCGAAGCTGCGGCCATCGGGCTGTCGTGATGGTTGGTGACTGCAATGGTCAGCGCCCCGCCAACGCCTGCGGCACGCATCATCTCCACGATATCCGGGCTTTGTCCCGATTGGGATATGCCGATGCAAACCGCCCCGTTCAGCCGCAACGGACGCCGGTAGATCGACGCAATCGACGGCCCGACAGAGGCGACCGGAACGCCTGCCAGCAGTTCAACCGCGTATTTCACATAGGTCGCGGCATGGTCGGACGACCCCCGCGCGACGGTAACGATCAGCGCCGGGTCAGCCTGCCGCATCGCGGCGGCTGCCGTCGTGACAGCCCCGCGCGACAGGTCCAGAAACCGCGCCGCCACCTCAGGAATTTCGGCAACCTCGCGGAACATATGCGAATCCGTCATCACAGAACCCTTTCCGTTGCAGACGCCAGCTTCAGTTCCACCGCAAAATCATATGCATCGCCCCGGTAAAGTGACCGGGTAAACTCCACCACCCGGCCCGACGCAAGATAGCCGATCCGCTCGATCTTCAGCCCTGCGGCACCGGGCACAACGCCCAGCAACTCGGCATCCTTCGGCCCCAGATTGGCCGCAGAAATGCGCTGCACGGCGCGGACCGGTCGCATCGAAAGCGTCTCTAACAAGGCGTAAAGCGAGGTTTCGACCGCCCCCGGGTTCGGCAGAACCTGCGTCGAAAGCGAGGCCCGCTCAATGGCCAGCGGCACGTCGTCAGACCGACGCACCCGTTCCAGCCGTGCCACCCGATCACCCGCACCCAGCCCCAACGCCATCACCTCTTCCGGCGTCGGCGAATGGATCGCGCGTGACAGCCAGATCGATTCCACCGACTTGCCGCGTCGCTCCATGTCTTCGGTGAACGACGTCAGCAGCGACAGTGCCTGCTCCAGCCGCTCCACCTTGGCTGCCACAAAGGTGCCCGACCCGCGCTTTTGCACCAGTTGGCCCGACGCAACCAAAGCTTCCACTGCCTTGCGCACCGTGACCCGTGACAGTCCGGTCATCGCGGCAATGTCGCGCTCCGCCGGAAGGCTGCTGCCGGGGGCGAGCCGCCCGGTTGACATCGCCTCGGCGATTCGCCTTTGCAATTGCAGATACAATGGGCCAGGGCCGGTGCCGAACCCCTCAGCAGTGAACAACTGCTCCATCACGCGGCCTCTCGCGCCAGCATCAGAGCACCGTCAAGAGCCGTGCCCATCGCAGGACGGATCGGCCAGCGCCCCTCCGACAGCCCTGCATAGGCTGCGCCCAACCCGCCGATAAAGGTGACGGGCAAGACTGCACCGGTCTGCAAATGGTCAATGGCTTTGGTGACCTCGCTCAACGTGCCGTCCAAAAGCGCCAGTGCGGCGGCATCGTCCGAGGCAAACAGCCGGGGGGCCAGCCTGGCGAAATCGGCTGGCAGGGCGGTCCGCGCAAAGCCGACGGTGCCCGCCGGGCCGCCATGTTCGGCAAGAAGGGCGGCCAGCAACGGCGTCATCGGTGTAAGCCCGTCAACCGCGCGCAACGCCTGCGCCAGAATGGCACGGCCAAGACTTGCCCCGCTGCCCTCATCGCCAAGGATCAGCCCCCAGCCGCCAATCTGCCGGATCACCCCGTCCCGCTGGCTGGCAAAGACCGATCCGGTGCCCAGCGCCGCAACAATCCCATCCCTGCCCGCAAGCGCACCCTTCACCGCTGTAACGGCATCCGTCTCAACCCGCATCCGGGCGAACGGCAGGGCAAGACCTGCCCGCCCCGCTGCCCCGGCGGTATTCGCCCCGGCAAGCCCAAGCCCTGCGATCAGACGGGGAAGCGCCGCCTCCACCGCATCTGCACCGACCGCTTTGGTCAGCGCGTCGCGCGCGGCGGCAAGAATGTTCAGCCGGGTGGTATCGGGATCGGTGGTCAGATTGGCAGGCCCGGCAGCGCCAAGCCCAAGCACAGGCCCCGCCGCGTCGGCCACTGCCGCGCGGCAGCCGGTTCCGCCCCCGTCGATGCCAAGGTAAAGCGTCATCCGAATCCCCCTGCGCCAAAGATACCAAAATAATACCATTTGGGAAGTGGTATCTGTTTTCGGATCCTATCGCCCTCAAAATGGGCGATAAACACAAGATGCTTTACAAGTGGTATTATTTTGGCATTGATTAAGGATGTGGGGGAATCAGATGGCCGAACGTCCGACAGAGGCGCTGCATCCAGCATCCGAGGGGCTTCATCTTGCCCCGGCGGATCAGGTTCTGTCACGTCTTCTGGCCGCGCAATCCGCGGCGCTGGAGGCGGTCCGCCCGGCCATTCCCGCAGTCCTGGCGGCAGCAGAGATGGCAGCGACGGCCCTGCAAGCAGGCGGTCGGATGGCCTACGCCGGGGCTGGGTCTTCGGGCTTGATGGCGCTGGCTGATTGTCTGGAACTGATGGGCACCTTTGGCATTCCGCCCGACCGCACGCCGATGCTGTTCGCGGGCGGAGCCGGTTCGCTTTTGCAGATGACCGGCGCGGTCGAGGATGACCCTGCGCTGGCAGAGGCCGATTTTGTCCGCGCCGGGATCACTGCGGGCGATGTGGTGATCTGCGTGTCCGCCTCCGGGTCCACGCCCTATACGCTGGCGGTGGCCACTGCAGCCCACAGGGCAGGTGCCCGTGTGATCGGACTGGCCAACGTGCCCGCATCGCCGCTTCTGATCGCCGCGGACGTTCCGGTGCTGCTGGACACCGGACCAGAGTTGGTGGCCGGATCAACCCGCATGGGGGCCGCAACCGCGCAGAAAGTGGCGCTGAACATGCTGTCGGTGCTGGTCGGTATCCGCCTGGGGCATGTGCATGACGGCTACATGGTCAATGTGATCGCCGACAACGCCAAGCTGATCGACCGCGCCACCCGGATCGTGGCCGGGATCGCGGGGGTGAGTGTGCAGGCCGCTGCTGCCGCGCTGTCCCAGACCGGGGGCGCGGTAAAACCCGCTGTTCTGGTGGCGCGCGGCGCTGGCCCCGAAGCGGCGCTGGCCGCACTCAAAGCCTCGAACGGGGTCCTTGGCCCCGCGATGATGACGACCTGACCACATAACAACCGGGCAAAAGCCCGCTCAACAGGGAGACTGCAATGA
>JANOQT010000085.1:0-12183 GCA_031415015.1 Paracoccaceae bacterium | reverse complement strand
ATCTGACGCGCACGGTCATGCCCGCACTCGCGCAAACCAGCAAACGCCACTGGCCGGTTCGAAACGATCACTGCTTTCAGCGGATCGTGCTTGACACAATTTGCGGCGGGGTGTGGTACGACCACGTCGCGCGCCCAGCGTGCAGGCACCTCAGCCAAGCGCAGGCGGCGGAGGCCGTGCAGCTTTGTGATCAGATCATCGCGGAAAAGGCCGACCTGAACGTGCTGAACCAGCAGTCGCTGGCATGGCGGGGCAAAAGCAGGACGGCGCTTGACGCCTGAAGCAGGACGCTGCTGCCTGCGTCCACAAGCACTTAATCGGCTGCTTCATCCATCTTGTTCGCGAGGGATACCGATCTTTCGACAAGCATCCAAAGTCTTTACGCCGCCCGACAGGTCACCCAGTTGCATTGACCCAATGCAGCGCTACCTTCCGTTTGAAGAAGGGCGCTATGTTGAGTGTTCGCCCGGCTTCGTCTTTTCGCATTCGGACAACTGTATGTGTGGCTTTCAGTGATTGTGAGCTGCCGGACCATCATCCTTTTGCGTTTTTCTTCAACATAGGAAGCCTTTCTAATGTCAAGAACACTTCACGACATCGTTGACACCGCCGTCGCCGCAGGCACGTTCAAGACTTTGGTTGCAGCTGTGACCGCTGCTGACCTTGGTGCCACGCTGAAAGGCGAAGGCCCCTTCACAGTCTTTGCGCCGAACGATGATGCTTTCGCCAAACTGCCAGCCGGCACAGTCGAAGACCTCGTCAAGCCTGAGAACAAAGCCAAGCTGACAGCGATCCTGACCTACCACGTGATGGCAGGCAAGGTCATGGCGGCCGATATCTCAGGCAAGAAGCTCGAGCCCGCCACCGTCAACGGTCAGGCACTTCATGTCGACGCGACCTCGGGCGTGACCGTCAACGGCGCCACCGTTGTCGCGGCGGACATCGGCTGCACCAATGGCGTGATCCACGTCATCGATGCCGTCCTGATGCCAACCGAGTGATTGCACGAAAAACAAGCTGATGGCTGCCCGGCGTTCGCGCCGGGCATCTTTCGTCGCAATGTCAGAGCGACCGCTGGTGAACCAACTTCATAATGTTTTGAAAACAAGCCGTTTTGAAATCGAGTGAATGTCTGAAACTTCATGCAAACCAAGTTGGCGGTTCAGCTTCTGTTTTCCCCGCTCAAAACGACCCGACCACCAGTCAGGCGTGCTGCGTAAACTTGGGCGCATCCTCCATCAAACTGGGTTCTGTGCGCACCAAAGAACATCAACCGTCCGTCGCCATCATAAATCGGACGGATGCGCAGCCGGTTGAGAAATTCCGATCCATCTTTGCGGTAATTCAGGATATCGAAGGTGAAACGCGTCTCCGCCTTCAGGCCCTGCCGGATAGCTTCGATGGCGTGGGGATTGGTATCTCGGCCTTTAACAGGCTGCTGAAGAAGTCCGGCCGTGAGAACGGTTTTCCTTCTGGGCCGGTCTGAGACGGGCTTGATCTACGCTACTTCCTTTGCGGGTTGGGCCTTACGCCCGATTACACCGCCAGCAGGCGGGGCAGTCGGGCGAGGTTGCAGGCAATCATGGTCAGGGTGAAGCGGGCGCGGACGCGTTCGGTGCCGCACGACACCGTCTGTGCAATGCCGCCGATGGTCTTGGCCCAGCAGAACGGCTCCTCGATTTTCTTTCGGCGTTTCTGCGAAGGGCGTATCCGGCGTGGCGGGTGGTGCGGGCTTCGATGGCGGAACGGCGGGCCTTGCGGGCGACATGAGGGGTGACGCAGGCTTGCCTGAGTTCGGCGACAAAATCGGCGCTGTCGTAGCCTTTGTCGGCGCTGAGCGTCAGTTAGCGGGTCGATCCCGGCGAATGGCGGTGGATCATATTGAGTTCCGCGCGCCGTTCGGCATGGCCGTCTGCACGGGTCTGCGCCCCCGCCGACTGGCACTTCAGCGGGGGCGAAAGCTACTGCCAGGCCTGCGAGGCGTACGACGCCTGCGGAACACAGTGCGAAGACTGCCCCGCCCGATTGAACAAACCGCTCACCCATGACGGCTGGCAGGTCTGGGATCTGGTCGGACGTCTTGGCGGCCAGGTGCGGGTTGCGGGCAAAGCGGTGCTGGGCTGGGACATGGGCTCGGCCATGGCGCTGTCCCAAGCCCTCGGGCTGAACCCGATGGTGGTGGCGGAACTGCTGCCAGAACTGGAGGCGGTGATGGTGCGTCGCATCAACGAAAAGATCGGAGACCCTGATGGCTGAGAAACGCGTATCCGTCCGCCTGGCGGCCGTCGGCGGCAAACAGGTGCGTGCGGAGCTGGAAGGTGTCGGTGATGCCGGGGTGAAGGGCTTTGGCCGTATGTCCAAGGAGGCGGAAGTCGCCAACGCCCGGCTGGCTGCATTTTCCACTCGGGTGAAGATCGCGGCCGCAGTGGCGGTTGCTGCTGCCGCTGCTGCGGGCATCGCGATGATCCACTCGGGGCTGGAGACCATCGATGCGCAGGCCAATCTGGCGCAATCGCTCGGCACCACCACGCGCAGCATTCAGGTGCTGGCCTTTGCGGGCGATTTGGCCGGGGTGTCGATGGACGAGATCGCAGCTGCAACCAAGAAACTGACGCTGAAACTGTCTGATGCGGCAGGCGGCACGGGGACGGGGACGGCGGTCGATGCTTTGCAACGGCTGCACCTGACAGCCTCCGATCTTCAGGCGCTGCCGCTCGATGAGCGCATCGTCGCCATTCAGGATGCGCTGGCCAAGTTTGTGCCTCCTGCCGAGCGGGCGGCGGTAGCCTCAGGACTCTTTGGTGACAAGGCGGCCCTCGCTTTTAGCCGGATCGATTCTGCCACCCTGCGCCAAGCCTCCCAAGACATAACCGACTTCGGCGTGGCGGTGTCGGATCAGGATTCCGATCAGATCCGAACCGCAGGCGATGCCATCGACAGGCTTGGCCTGGTCTGGCTGGGGCTGACCAACCAGCTGACGGTCGCCGTTGCCCCCGCACTGGAAACGGTGGCGAATGCGCTGGCCGATGCCACGCGGGTCGGCGGGGTGTTTCAGACCAGCATCGCTTTTCTCGGGGACCATATCGGCGAGATTGCCAGCATCGCCGGGGCCTTCGCCACCTTCTTTGCAGGGCGTTTTGTCATCGCGCTGGGCGCAGCAGCGCTGGGTGTCAGCGGGTTTTCCCTGTCCCTCACCGTTTTGAAAGGGGCCCTGATCCGCACCGGCATCGGCGCTTTGATCGTCGGCGCCGGGGAACTGGCCTATCAGTTCTCCAAGCTCGTCGAGGGCGCCGGTGGTTTTGGCGCAGCGATGGGCCTGTTGTCCGATCTCGCCAGCGAAGTCTGGGACCGGATCGGACTGGGCGTCGAGGCCGTCGTCGCCAGTCTGCAAGCCAGTTGGTCTGGCATCACCGCCACCGTGGCCGATGCGATGCAGGGCGCGCTGGTGGCGGTGGTGGGCTTTGGCAATTCGGCGACCGGGGTGTTCCAGGGAGCGTTTGATGCGGTGAAGGCGATCTGGTCCGCCTTGCCCGCTGCCATCGGCGATTTTGCGTTTCAGGCGGCCAATGGCCTGATCGGCGGCGTCGAGGCGATGCTGAACGGCGTCGTCACTCGGATCAACGCCTTCATCTCCGGCCTGAACGAGGCGCTGGCCCTGCTGCCCGATTGGGCCACCGGCGAGGGCGGCATTCAGATCGGGACTGTCGATCCTGTGGCTCTGGGCAGGGTTGGCAATCCGTTTGAGGGTGCGGCAACCGCTGCTGGGGCCGCCGCAGCCGATGCATTCAAATCGGCGATGGGGAAGACCTACCTCGAGACGCCCGACCTCGGGCTTGGCACCATGGCCAGTGACGCCCGCGACCGGGCCTCGGCTTACAATGAAGCAGCGGGCATGCTGACCGACGCGGCGACCCGGCCTCTCTCCGGTTGGCAAGCGTTGCAGGCGGCGATGACCGCAGCCGGAACGGACGGCTCAGCGGCGCTAGATGCCGCGACGGTCGCGGCAGACGGAACCACTGACGCCCTCAACGACGCGGGCTCTGCCGCAGGCGGCGCGGGTGCGGCAGGCAAAGCCGCAGGGGATGCAGCCGCCTCCGGGGCGGACACGGCGGCCACCGTTTGGGCTGCGGTCACTGCGGCTCTCGGAGATTACGCAGCCAAAGCCCGCGACATTGGTGCGGATGTCGGCCAAGCGCTGGTTGGGGCGTTCCAGAGCGCCGAAGACGCCGTGGGGAGTTTCGTCAAAACCGGCAAGCTGAGCTTCGGCGATCTCGTCACATCGATCCTCGCCGATCTGGCCAAACTCGCGGCGCGCAAGTTCATCCTCGGCCCGATTGCCTCTGCGCTGTGCCAGTTCGGCGGCAGCGGTCTGCTTGGTGCGGCGGTGCATCACGCCGGTGGCTTGGTCGGGGGCAGTTCGCCGATGCGGGCGGTGCCGATCATGGCTTTCGCCGGAGCCCCTCGCATGCATTCGGGTGGCTTTGCCGGGCTGCGGCCCGATTAGGTGCCCCCTATCCTGCAGAAGGGCGAACGTGTGCTCTCGCGCCGGGAAACGGCGGGATACGGCGCGGCTGGCAACGTCAGCATCACCATCCAGACCCGCGACGCCGAAAGCTTCCGCCAGTCACGCACGCAGGTGGCATCGGACATCGCCCGGGCGGTTTCCTTGGGAAGGCGAGGTACGTAATGGCGTTTCACGAGATCAGGTTTCCCGACAACATCAACCGGGGCGCGCGCGGCGGGCCGGAACGGCGCACGCAGGTCGTGGAACTGGCAAGCGGCGACGAAGAGCGCAATGCCAGCTGGGTCAGTTCCCGGCGGCGCTACGATGTGGCTTATGGCATCAGGCGCGCCGACCATCTGGCGGCCGTGGTGGCATTTTTCGAAGCCCGTAACGGGCGGCTCTACGGCTTTCTCTACAAGGATTGGGCGGATTACAAATCTAGCCTGCCGTCGACGCCCGTGGCTGCGACTGTCGAACAGATCGGCACGGGCACGGGGAGTCTGCAGACCTTTCAACTGGCCAACGCTACACTTCGGGCGCACAGACCTGGACCCGAACCATCGCCAAACCCGTGACCTGCACCGTCCGCATTGCGCTGGGCGTGGTGGAACACATGTCCGGCTGGACGCTGGATTCCACCACTGGCGTCATCACCTTTGCCACCGCCCCCGGCAGTGGCGCCATCGTCCGGGCCGGGTTCGAGTTCGATGTGCCGGTGCGCTTTGACACCGACCTGCTCGACGTCACCCTCGATATCGAGCGGCTGGGGTCGATCACATCCATTCCGCTTTTGGAAATTCGGCGATGAGGTCTAGACCTCTCCCATTATGGCTTTGACGTCATTGATCCGCGCGAACAGCGTCATGGGCTCCACGGCCGTCTCGGCAAATCCGCAGCTCAGATAGAAGGCCTTTGCGCGGTCGTTCAGCGCATGGACGAGGATGGCCGCAATGCCAACCTGATGGGCCGCCGCCGTGATCCGCAATACCGCATCGCGCAACAGGGCTCGGCCAAGGCCGTTTCCCTGTTCGGATGCTTCAATCGCCAAACGGCCCAGCACGATGACGGGAATCGGGTCGGGCATGTTCTGCCGCAGCTTGCGGGGTGCCAGATCATGGCTCACCGATCCAGCCGCCAGTGCATAGTAGCCGACCACTCTTTGGCCCCGACAAAGCACATAGGTCCGCGATGCGCTTGATGTCTGATTGGCGCGGGCCTTGCGCTTCAACCAGGCATCAAGCGTCGGCGCACCAGACGCGAAGGCGTTAAGCTGGTGATCATCCGCCAGCGGTTCGGGCGCACGAAGAGGATCCTGCGCTTGCGTCATTTGTCCCATGGGGCGGGCGTCGCGAGCAACTTGCGCAGGCGTTCGTTCGATGCGGGTGGCGCGTCCAATTGAGCCATGAAGGCTCCGAACTGGTCTGCATCCAGCCGAAACGCCGTGCGGTCCAGCAAGGCGTCCTCGGCGGCCTGCCGACTGGCCTCCATCATGAATTCCGAGCGATTCTTGCCAAGTGCGGCTGCGGCGCGGTCGATCAGATCGCGGTCCCGAGGGGTGACGCGAAGGTTGATCAGCGACCGGCGCTGTGGGTCCTCTTGAAGTGTTATGGCGACCATTTCGCATTCTCCCGCGATGAACTGAACCTATATGTAAAGACAACGGCTTTACATTTCAACTGCTGAACGGAAACCAATCATGAAAACCCTCTCCCCCACACTGCAAGCCCATCTCGACGATGGCACCACGACCCTGTCCTGGTGCTGGCGGATTTCCCGCGCTGACGGTGTGACGCTGGGCTTCACCGACCATGACGCTGTGCTCACTTTCGACGGCACCGACTTCGAGCCCGAAAGCGGGTTCGCGGCATCTGAGGTGCGTTCCGGCTCCGACCTCTCCGTCGATGCGCAGGACGCCGAGGGTGTGCTGACGTCGGATCGGATTACGGAAACCGACATTGTCGATGGCCGTTGGGACGCGGCTGAAGTCGAGCTTTGGCGGGTGAACTGGGCCGACACCAACCAACGAGTGCTGCTGCGCCGTGGTGCGGTGGGTCAAATCCGACGCGGACGGATGGCTTTCGTGGCCGAAGTTCGCAGCCTTGCCCATGTGCTGGGCCAGACAGTCGGGCGGACGTTTCAGTCCAGTTGCGATGCAGCGCTGGGCGATGCACGCTGCTGGATCGATCTTGAAAATGCCACCTACAAGGGCACCGGCGTGGTCACCAACCTGTTGCGCGACCGAACCTTCATTGCATCTGGCCTCGCGGGATTCAGTGCGGGCTGGTTCACGTCTGGCACCGTCACTTGGACAAGTGGCGCAAATGCCGGGCGCATCACCGAAGTGCTGGCGCATGATCTGGCGGGCAGCATCGCGAACCTGACCCTGCTGGAAGCGCCGGTGCGTGCCATCGCAGCAGGCGACAGCTTCATCGCCCGGGCGGGCTGTGACAAACGCATGGCCACCTGCGGGACCAAGTTCGCCAATACCGCCAACTTTCGTGGCTTCCCGAACATCCCCGGCCAGGATGCCGTGCTGCGCTATGCCAGCCGGGGCGATGGCAATGAGGGGAGTACGCTGTGATCGCCGCCGATCCCGACCTTGTCGTTGCCACGGCCCGCGCATGGCTCGGCACGCCCTACCATGATCAGGCCAGCCTGCGCGGGATTGGCTGCGATTGTCTTGGGCTTGCGCGAGGGGTCTGGCGAGAGGTTGTCAGAGACGAACCCTTCCCGATCCTGCCCTACAGCCGGGATTGGGGCGAGACGGGGCCGCGTGAAGTTTTGGCGGACGGCGCGCGCCACATGATGGCCGAGATTGCGCTGGCCGACCTTGGACCCGGTGCGCTGATCCTGTTCCGCATGGCCCCACGCGCCATCGCCAAGCATGTCGGCATTCTGACGACTGCCGACGGTTTCATCCATTCCTACGAGCGCCTTGGTGTCGTCGAGGAAGTCCTGACCCCGATTTGGCGGCGGCGCATTGCCTTCGCCTTCCAGTTCCCCCAACGCTGAGAACTCACACATGGCAACTCTTGTTCTCGGTGCTGTCGGCTCCGCGATTGGCGGCGCTTTCGGTGGCGCAATTCTTGGCTTTTCCGGTGCGGCCATTGGTGGCTTTATCGGCTCGACCATCGGGTCCGTCGTCGACAACTGGATCGTGTCGTCGCTGGCCCCCGCCCAACGCATCGAGGGCGCGCGGCTGGACAGCCTGCGGATCACGTCCTCGACCGAAGGTGCCGTGATCCCAAGAATTTATGGCCGGATGCGGATTGGCGGCAACATCATCTGGGCCACGGATTTCCGCGAGGAGACCCGGACGACCAGTCAGGGCGGCGGCAAGGGTGGCGGGGGTGGCAAAGTCACGACGACCGAATACCTCTACTTCGCGTCCTTCGCAGTCGCCCTCTGTGAAGGCCCGGTCACCGGCATTGGCCGCGTCTGGGCCGATGGCAAAGCGATGGACATGACCGGCGTCACCTGGCGCTGGTATCCTGGCGACGAGGTACAGACCGCCGATCCGTTTATTTCGGCCAAGATGGGCACAGCCAACACGCCCGCTTATCGCGGCACGGCTTATGTCGTGCTGGAGGAACTTGACCTCACCCCGTTCGGCAACCGCCTGCCCCAGATCAGCTTCGAGGTTTTCCGGCCGCTGGCGGATGCCGACACCGCCGAGGGGTTGGTACGGGCGGTCACTCTGATCCCGGCCTCGGGTGAATTCGCCTATGCGACCGTCCCGGTCAAGAAATCTAGCGGGGCTGGCGGTGCCACCGTCGCCGAGAACCTGAACGCCATCCCGGAAACACCTGACATCGTCGTGGCGCTGGACCGTCTGCAATCCATGGCACCTGCGGTGGAAAGCGTGTCGCTGGTGGTCGCATGGTTCGGTGATGATCTGCGGGCGGGCAATTGCAAGGTCCGCCCCGGTGTGGAAGTTGCAGCCAAGACCACGACACCGTCTGCGTGGATGGTGAATGGCGTCAGCAGGGCCAATGCGTTCTTGGTCAGCCGCGACGCCGAGGACCGCCCGGTCTATGGCGGAACGCCAGCAGATTTCGCAGTGGTGCAGGCGATCCAGGAGATGAAGGCTCGCGAGTTGCGCGTGACAGTCTATCCGTTCCTGCTGCTCGATGTGCCACCCGGCAATACAAAGCCCAATCCCTACAGCGACAACGCCTCTGAAGCTGCCCAACCCACCTTCCCCTGGCGCGGCCGTATCACCTGTTCCCCGGCTGCGGGCTATGCTGGATCGGTTGACAAGACTGGAACCGCCGCCACTCAGGTGGCCACGCTCTTCGGCACTGCCACTCCCGCCAATTTCAACGTCTCCGGTGAGGTCGTCAGCTGGACCGGCCCGGTCGGCGAATGGGGTCTGCGCCGGATGATCCTGCATTACGCGCATCTCTGCAAAGCAGCCGGGGGCGTCGATGCCTTCCTCATCGGATCGGAAATGCCGGGTCTGACCACGATCCGCAGCGGTGCCGCGACTTATCCCGCAGTGCAGGCGTTTCGCGATCTGGCAACGGCAGTGCGCAGCATCCTCGGCGCTGGCACCAAAATTGGATACGCGGGCGACTGGGCGGAGTATTTCGGTCACCATCCTGCGGACGGGTCTGGCGATGTGCACTTTCACCTTGATCCGCTCTGGACCGACAGCAACATCGATTTCATCGGCATCGATAACTACATGCCGCTCTCGGATTGGCGTGACGGCTTTGATCATGCCGATGCCACACTGGCGCCAGCCATCTATGACCGCACCTATCTGCAATCGAACATCGCGGGCGGTGAAGGATTTGACTGGTATTATGCCAGCACCTCGGATCGTGCGGCGCAGATCAGAACTGCCATAACCGATGGCGCTGCGGCTAAACCATGGGTGTTCCGCTTCAAGGATCTGCGGACCTGGTGGCAAAGCCCGCATTACAACCGCCCGGGTGGTGTTGAAAGCGGAACAGCCACAGCGTGGGTGCCACAGTCGAAGCCGATCTGGTTCACCGAACTTGGTTGCCCTGCCATTGATCGTGGCACCAACCAGCCCAACGTGTTCTTCGACCCCAAATCGTCGGAAAGCTTCACGCCGTATTTCTCACGGGGCTGGCGCGATGATGCGATCCAGCGCGCCTATCTCGAGGCTACGTATCTGTTCTGGGGTACATCGGCAAACAGCCCGACCTCCACGATCTATGCCGCGCCGATGGTGCATGTTCCAGAATGCGCCGCCTGGACCTGGGACGCCCGCCCCTATCCGTTCTTTCCGGAATTGATTGGCGTCTGGACCGATGGCCCAAACTGGCGGCTGGGCCATTGGATGACCGGACGGCTGGGGGCGGTGTCCGTGGCCGCCCTCGTGCGGCACCTTTGCCTGCGCGCTGGCATGGCCGAAGCCCTGATCGACGTGTCGGGACTGTGGGGCGCGGTCGAGGGTTATGTGATTTCAGCGCTGGAAGCCCCGCGCGCCTCGATCAGCACTTTGGCACGGCATTTCGGGTTCGATGCTGTGGAAAGTGAAGGCCGCATCCGGTTCCTGATGCGCGGTCGTGTCGCAACCACCACCGTCACGCCTGACGCGATGGTCGCCCCCGCTTCGGCGAAGGGCGATGTGATGGAACTGACCCGGGCGCAGGAGTCCGAACTTCCGCAGGCATTGAAGTGGCAAGTCGCCCGCGCCGATGAGGATTATGACGCCGCCCAAGTTGAAGCCCGGCGCATCACCGTGGACACCTCGCGCATCGCATCCGAGGCTTTCCCGATGGCAGTGCCGCCGGAAGAGGCCGAACGCCGCTGCCGCCGTGCGTTGATGGAAGCTTGGGTTGGCCGGGAAAGTGCTGTGTTCCGCTTGCCGCCTTCGCGGCTGGCACTGAATCCCTGCGATGTGATCTTGCTCGATCACGATGGTCGCCTGACGGAACTGCGGCTGGTGTCGATTGCCGATTCCGATGTGCGCGGCATCGACGCAGTTCGCCAGGACCGCGCGGTTTATGATCTGCCACCCGGCGATCCGCGCCCGGCCTCGCTCTCGACGCCCACGGTTTTTGGCACGCCCGACGTGGTCCTGCTGGACCTGCCACAGCTGAGCGAAGATCAACCGGCGCACCGTCCCTTTGCTGCGGCCCATGCCACGCCATGGCCGGGCGAGATGGCCGTATTCCGTAGCGCCGCGACCAACGGTTTTGGGCTGCTGACAACCCTTGGTACCCGCTCCCGGATGGGGGTTCTGGTGGCACATTTCTATGCCGGGCCGGTGTCGCGCTTTGATCTCGGCAATGCGCTCGTGATTGATCTGTTCTCAGGCACCTTGGAAAGCGTCACCGACATAACCCTTTTGGGCGGGGCAAATGCGCTGGCGGTGGAGGCAGCCCCCGGCCAATGGGAGATCGTCCAGGCAGGCTCGGCAGAACTGATCGCGGCAGGCCGGTATCGGCTGACCCGCCTCTTGCGCGGTCAGCGCGGCACGGAAAACGCTATCGCAAGCCTTGTTCCGACCGGTGCGCAGGTGGTCGTTCTTGACGCCGCTGTGACACCCTTGCCGATCAGCGAGGGCGATCTGGGTCTGCCGTGGAATTGGCGCATCGGCCCGGCGTCCCGTCCGGTCGGCGATGAAACCTATGTCGCCACCGCGTTCACACCTGAGGGCGCTGGGCTGCGACCCTTCTCGGTTGCTCATGTCGAACAGCCGTGGCGCACCGCCCGTAGTCTCGGCGATCTAACAATCCGCTGGACCCGCCGGTCGCGCGCTCTGGCTGCTGACACCTGGGGCGTGGGCGATGTGCCATTGGCGGAGGTCAGCGAAGCCTACGAGGTGGAAGTCCGAGACGGCGGAACGCTGAAACGCACGCTGACCGCGACGACGACAACTGTGCTTTATAGCGCCGCTCAGCAGACAGCCGATTGGGGCGCGTTGCTAGGCCCCGGCAGCAGCCTCCAACTGCGCATCTACCAACTTTCCGCCCTGATCGGCCGGGGCACGTCACGCGCCGTCACCCTCACCTTCTGAAAGCAGACTCATGTCCGACATCACCACGCATTTGCTGCTGCCTTACATCCTGGCGGCGCAGGCTCAAAAGCATGTCACCCATAACGACGCGCTGCGGCTTTTGGATGCCATGGTCCAGCTGTCCGTGCTGGACCGCAACCGAACGGCCCCGCCTTTATCACCGGTGGATGGCGACCGGCACATCGTGGCCTCGGGGGCGACAGGGTTATGGGCCGGTTGGGATCTGAATGTGGCTTTCTGGGTCGATGGTGCCTGGATGCGCCTTGTGCCGCGGCCCGGCTGGACAGCCTGGAGCATTGCCGACGCGGCTCACACCGTCTGGACCGGCACGGCTTGGGTGACTGTTGGTGGATCGGGCGGCGTGTCCTTCGCAGATGCCGCGTTTGAGGTCTACGACGATGGCGATCCCACGAAAAAGGCGATGTTCAGTCTATCCGGCATCAGCGCGGCAACCACCCGGACCTTCACGCTGCCGAACACTTCCAGCGAATTGGCGATCCTTGCAGGCACCCAGACTTTTTCTGGCGACAAAACCTTCTCAGGCACTTTGACCGCTTCCGGGGCTGTGAACGTATCAGGCGCGGCAGCCTCCATTGGCACGGCAACAGCAACCGCCACATATGGGATCGGCACCGGCGCAACCACGACCGGCGTCACCAAGACGGTAAACCTTGGCACGGAG
>JANOQT010000084.1:0-7743 GCA_031415015.1 Paracoccaceae bacterium | reverse complement strand
CTGGTGGCTGGAGCGACGCCTTGTATGCCCTGTACCTGGCCAACCCGCTGACGGGCGTGATCGACGGCTTCCAGCGTGCCCTGCTCAAAGGCCAGGCGCCCGACTGGGCCACCATGGCGCCCGGGGCGCTGCTGGTAGCGGTGCTGCTGCCGCTGAGCTACGCCTTCTTCAATCGCGCCGAAGCCTACTTCGCCGACGTGATCTGAGTCCCCTTTTTCCCCGAGCCTTCAGCCCATGCCCGCCATCGAAGTCAGCCACCTGACCAAGGAATACCGCCTGGGGGCGATGCAGAGCATGCGCAAGGGCGTGCAGCAGTTGGGCGCGCGGTTGCTCGGACGCAAGGCAGAAGTTCAGCCGCCCTTCAAGGCGCTGGACGACGTGAGCTTCAGCATCGAGCCCGGCGAGGTCGTCGGCGTCATCGGGCATAACGGCGCGGGCAAGAGCACCTTGTTGAAGATGCTGGCGCGGGTCAGTACACCCACCAAGGGAAGCGTCAACGTACGTGGTCGGGTTGCACCGCTTATCGAAGTCGGTGCGGGCTTCGTAGGAGACTTCACTGGGCGCGAGAACATTTATCTCAATGCGGCAATTCTCGGCATGAGCCGCCGTGAGATCGACCGGAAACTGGATGAAATCATTGATTTCGCCGAGTTGTCGCAATTCATCGACACGCCAATCAAGCGCTACAGCTCTGGAATGCAGGTCAAGCTTGGTTTTGCTATTGCGACCTCGGTCGACGCAGAGGTCTTGATTGTTGATGAGGTCTTGTCTGTGGGGGATATTGCATTTCAGCGGAAAAGCTTCGACCGTATGGAGAGCCTGATCCGCACAAAAAATCGCACGGTCCTGCTTGTCTCGCACAACATTCGCCAAGTCGAACGCATCTGTTCACGAGCGATCCTTCTGGATCATGGCAGGATCATTCAAGACGGTAACGCCACTGAGGTCGGTAATCGGTACTTTGAAATCAGTGACAAGCGCCTCATCAAGCAACAGAACCTATCTGTCAGTGGCATTCCATCTGAATGGCCCGATGTAGACCTTAGACGCGTGCGCTTTAATGGCAGCGACCATGAGCCAGGTGACTTCGTGTCGCGTTACGGTGAACCGCTTGAGGTTGTTCTTTACTTTTACGCAAGAAAGCCCATCAAGAGCCCGACGCTTGGAATTGGTATACATACTCCAGATCTGATGTACATCTGTAATAGTGACACGGACACACAATTCCGCGGCGGTTTCATCCCCGAAGGAGAGTTTGAAGTTCGCTGGTCCATTCCTAAAGTAGAAGTTATGCCGGGCGCCTATGCGCTTCGCGTGTCGGTCGCGGAGGGCGAAGCCTTCGTGTATTACGCTGAAAATCAGCCTAGGTTTCTCGTTTCGCGGAGCGATGTCAGTCGAGCATATGGGAACGAGAAGGGCTTTATCGAACTGGGCGCACGCGCTGAACTTGTTCTGCCCATATCCGCCAACTCGGTGTCGAGTAGCGCTGCCCGTGGTATCGCCATGACCAGTGTGAGCGGTTAATGGGTGCGAACAACGCTCTAGGAACAAATTCTATGGTTGGCAGCGGCATCAAGCGCGACAACTCAGTCGGACTACCCGATACCGTGGGAAACTGTCAGATCTGCAGCGCGGCGGTTGATCTGTTTGACTCAGCTATTGTGCTGGACCGACATTCAGTAAAATATTATCGTTGCTCTGGATGTGGGCGAGTATTCACTGAGCATCCCCATTGGCTTCAGGAGGCGTACTCCAGTGCGATGACGAGTATCGACATTGGTCCATTAAGCCGCTGTATCAATGCAAGCCATATAATTCGAAGTATCATTCTGAGTTCGCTTGACAGGCATGGGGAGTTCCTGGATTTTGGCGCCGGGTATGGCTTGCTTGTTCGGCGAATGCGGGATCTGGGATTCAATTTCAAGGCATTTGATGCCCATTGCGAGAATATCTTTGCTAAAGGGCATGAAGCCGACCCTGATGCCGGTCGATTTGAATTGATCACGGCGTTTGAAGTCTTCGAGCATCTGGTGGATCCAGTCGCAACCTTTGGCACTCTTGCCAAAGCTGCTGATAATTTATTGATATCCACCTATCTGCTTCCAACTGTCGCGCCCAAGGTGGGGAAATGGTGGTACTACGGACCGGAGCATGGTCAGCATATATCATTTTTCACCGAAGCGGCACTGCGAGAAATGGCGCGACCCTTTGGAATGACTGTGCACTCTCTAGGTGAATATCATTTTTTTACCAGATCCAAGATGAGTCGGGTGTTGTTTTCGCTTTGCGCTCGGTCAGATACTTCTCCGGCGCTGGGCTACATCCTGTCTCGTGCCAAGGGGGTAAAATCTTTGTTGGGAGATGATTTTGAGAAACTCTCATCATTCAAGCTGTATTAGGCCGTGCTCCCTCTTACAAAAGATAGTTTCTCGAAACTGCACTAAAAGATTTCCGTAAGCGGCCCTGAGCTCACGAATTCCTGGCGGTTGTGGGCGATGAAATGAGTTTGAATGCTTTTTGTCCCACTGCTTAAAATTAGTGACGTCACTTTTGCTTTCCTCCTGCTTTGTTCTGTCAGCAAGTTGGTTCACTTTCCATTTTTTTTGACCTGTACCGCCATGCCCAACCGTCGTTCCATAAATCGAGTCTGACTTGGAAACGCGAGCCCTCATTTGCGGTATCACCGGTCAGGATGGCGCCTATCTCGCTCACCACCTCTTGAACTGCGGGTACGCGGTCTATGGAACGTCGCGCGACGCGCAGATGGCGGGCGCACGAAATCTCCAAAGACTGGGTATCTCAGATCGCGTAAAGCTGCTGTCGATGGCGGGCAACGACTTCCGCAGCGTCCTGCAGACACTGGACAAGGTGCAGCCGCAGGAGGTCTACAACCTGTCCGGGCAAAGCTCTGTCGGCCTGTCGTTTGACCAGCCGGTGGAAACGCTGGAAAGCCATGCCGTTGCCACGCTGAACTTGCTGGAGAGCATCCGCTTCATGAAACTGGACACCCGCTTTTACAGCGCGGGCAGCAGCGAATGCTTTGGTGACACTGGTGCGGCGCCTGCCGACGAGAATACGCCCTTTCGCCCGCGCAGCCCCTATGCCGTGGCCAAGTCCACCGCATTTTGGGAAGTGGCCAATTACCGCGAGGCCTACGCGCTGTTCGCCTGCACGGGCATCTTGTTCAACCACGAATCGCCACTGCGACCGGAGCGCTTTGTCACGCAGAAGATCGTCCGCACGGCGGCCCGCATCGGCGCTGGCTCGCCAGAGCGCTTGCGATTGGGCAACCTCGATATCGAGCGTGACTGGGGCTGGGCGCCGGAGTACGTGCAAGCCATGTGGAAGATGCTGCAACAGCCTGGCCCGGCAGACTTCGTCATCGCCACTGGCAAGACGAACACGCTTGAAGACTTTGTGGCCACCGCGTTTGCCCATTTCAAGCTGGACTGGCGCGACCATGTGGACATCGACAAAAGCCTATTCCGACCCAGCGATCTCAGGCAAAGCCGGGCCAATCCGGAGAAAGCCAGCGCGGTTCTGGGTTGGCGGGCTCAGACTGATATGAAGGGCGTGATCGAAAAAATGTTCGACGGCTTGGAAGCCAGCTGAGCATGCCGGCTGGCATCAACCTGATTGGACCGGCAAGCAGTTTCGTCGGGCAAGGCGTCGTTCTGCGTGAATATGCAAAGGCCTTGATTGCCAATGGCTACCCTGTATCCATCCTGGACCTTGATATTGGCGGCGGACGAAGCGGTCATGAACTCAGCCTTGGCAAGTATTTCGCTTCAAGCCTTGAAGATCTCCCGTACGATATAAACCTTTGGGTGATTGGTGGCAAGGGCCTCGAGATCTTCGGCCAAAAGATTTGCAAGAATGAATATCTCCGCTTGAAATTCAATGTCGCTTCTATATGGTGGGAACTCCCGGATGTCCCGCGTCTGTGGTCGAAATGCGCAAGTGCATTCGACGCGGTCATTGCAGGGTCTGAATTCATCAGAGAGTCGTGGGCCAACAGCCTGTCACAAACACCGGTACTCTTCGCGCCGGTTCCGCTGGAAATGCCCACCACCACCGCGGCCGATCGCAGCAGATTCGGTTTGCCACTTGGCCCTTTGTTGATTTACACCGGATTTGATGCTGGAAGCGATCCGATCCGAAAGAACCCCTTCGCGGCAGTGGAAGCGTTTCGTCGCGCCTTCCCCCTCGACCAAGGCGTGCGCCTCGTGGTCAAGGTCAACAACCCTGACGTCGACGGTAAGCAAAGCGCCGAGATGGCCAAGCTGTATGAACAGATCAATGGCGATGAGCGAGTTCTGCTGTTGCGCGAACGCCTCGCCCACGCCGATCTGCTGTCGCTGTATGCGTCCTGCGACGTCATCGTGAGTTTGCACCGGGCCGAGGGGCTTGGGCTCATTCCGTTGGAAGCCATGCGATTGGGTAAGGCTGTCGTCGCGACTGGGTGGTCCGGCAACATGACCTACATGGACCACACCAATGTCGGCGTGGTGAGCTATGACATGGTGCCCACGGACGAGTCGGCCACGCACTACGCACCGTCAGCGGTGGGCGTTGCCAGCCGTTGGGCCGAGCCTAGCGTGGACCACGCGGCTTCTTGGCTTCGCACGTTTGCAAATGACAAGTCACTGCGCCGTGCCTACGGTGAGCAGGCCGCCCGCGACAGCCAGAGGTACAACGAGACCGCGCTGCAAGTGCGCTTCGCCCGGGAGCTTGAAGCATTGCATCGACAGCGTTCACAGCTGCCCGCGAAGAGTTACGAGCGTGTGTTGAGTGATATCCGATTTGAAGTGATGGAAGAACGGTTGCGGCATCAAGGCACGCCCTGGCGCCAACTGTCTTTGGCCAAGCGCGCCATTAAGCGTCAATTCAGCCGAAGTAGTGCTGCGCACCGACCTGCCTAAATGAATAACATCGAGTAGTCTCAAGCTTTCTGCAATATGCATCGCATTTGGCTTCAAAAGGTTTTCCCGCTCTGGCAACGTGCAATGCGCGGTATGTGGCAGTCTTTCAGACCTGACCGAAAGCATGGGGCTCTGCCTTGACAAACAGTCGAATGGAATCGTCCCTAAAGTACTTCGATCCGGATCCATCGACGGGGGTGCCCGCCGAAGCCGCGAGCGGCCTTCGAACGCTTGCATTCCACCTTCCCCAGTTCCACCCAACCCCTGAGAACGACGAATGGTGGGGAACCGGCTTCACTGAGTGGACGAACGTCGCCAAGGCCGTGCCAGCATTTCCCGGGCACTACCAGCCGCATCTGCCGGCCGACCTGGGTTTCTACGACTTGCGCCTGCCTGAGGCGCGCCAGGCCCAGGCCGATCTGGCGCGCGCGTACGGCATTAGCGGCTTTCTGTACTACCACTATTGGTTCACCGGCCGGCGTGTTCTCAACCGGCCCGTCGACGACATCCTGTCCACTGGTCAGCCGGACTTTCCGTTCTGCCTGTGCTGGGCTAACGAGAACTGGACGCGTACTTGGGACGGCGGTTCCAACCAGATTCTTCTGGAGCAGCGATACTCGGATGCGGATGACGAAGCGCACATACGCCATCTTCTGCCGTTCCTCACTGACCGCCGTTATATCCGCGTTGATGGCCGGCCGTTCCTGCTGATCTACCGCACCGAATTGCTGCCGGACCCCGCCCGCACCGCGGACATCTGGCGAAGCATTGCCTTGCGTGAAGGCGTGGGCGAACTCTTCCTGGCACGGGTTGAATCCCTGGCACAAGACAAGGACCCCAGAACCATGGGCTTCGATGCCTCGGTTGAGTTTGCCCCCGACTGGCGTGCGGTCCCGCGCGATCCCCTAGGACGAAGGGACCAACTGCGCGCAAAGTTTGGGCTGATTCCAAGAGGTCGACTTGAGAACAAGGTGCTTGAGTACGATACCCTCGTCGAACGCATGCTGGCCAAGCCGATCCCTGCCTACACGCGCTACCGTTGTGTCACACCGGGGTGGGACAACTCTGCCAGGCGAAAACAGGGTGCAACTATGTTCATTAATAACACCCCTGAGGTATATGGTCGGTGGCTTCAGACGTCAGCGATTGCTGAAACACAATCAGGCCGGCCCGCGGATCAGCAACTTGTCTTCATAAACGCCTGGAACGAATGGGCTGAGGGCAACCACTTGGAGCCGGACCGCCGCTGGGGCCGCGCCTTTTTGGACGCCACTCTGAATGCATTGCAGACTGCGCGTAGTGCCGACCGGTGAGGTGGGGTCCTCAGCACCCGGGTTTACTGACATTAATTCTGCTCGCCTGTCTCTGTGACCAGTAAGCTATGCAATCTCTGACATCAAGGATAAAAAGGAAGATTCTCTCGAAAGCCAGAGAGGTCCTCATTCCGAACGGCTTCTACTTCAGACATGCCGGAGTTTGCCCTTGTTGCGGGGAAAAGACTAGCTTTGTCGCTCATGATCCTTGGCTTCGAGACCATTTTCAATGCGCTACGTGCGGATCAATTCCTAGGAATCGCGCTCTTATCCAAGTCCTTAAGAAGTACCACCCAGACTGGGAGAGTTTCTCGATACATGAATCCTCGCCTTCTGGTGGGGGTGCAAGTGCGGCGCTCCGGCGGCACTGCCGCGGGTATGTGGCTTCGCAATACTTTCCCGCCCGTGACTTTGGAGCTATGGTGGGTGAATTCAGAAACGAGGATCTTGAGAAGCAAACATTTGATGATGAATCTTTTGACGTGGTTGTGACCCAGGACGTGCTAGAGCATGTATACGATCCGGCCAGCGCATTCATTGAGATCGGCAGAACACTGAAGCCTGGCGGCTCGCACATATTTAGTGTGCCACTCGTCAACAAGCATCTTCCTACACAGGTATGGGCTACGCGCAACTCGGACGGAAGTCCGAAATTTCTGCACGAACCGGATTACCACGGCAACCCGGTTGATCCTCGCGGCGCGCCTGTAACCATGCGATGGGGATATGACATCGTCGACTTCATAAGGAAAGCGACTGGTCTGGAGACCTCAATTGAGTACATCGACGATCTGGAAGCTGGGATTCGGGCTGAGTACATTGAAATCTTGATTACACGAAAGCCGAACTCCGAAAGTCAAGCCAGCGCACGGAATTTTCCCTAAACCGGCAAGCCGACGAGAAAACCTGTGCAGGCACCCAACCGAAACTAGCAGGCGAACCGTCCGGTCTATCGTTTAGCGTCAGGCCACGCGCCGCTGGGCGATGGCGCGGCAATCACAGCGGCCGAGAAAGTGCTTCTCCAAGCCCGTTCGACCCCGTCAGCCAGCTGAACCCGCGCGCGCCAGCCGCTGGCTGCCTGCAAGCGCGAACAGTCCAGCGCATTGACCTTCACGTCAAATGACCTGACCGGCATGTGGATGACTTCTGTTGCGACGCCATGCCGCCGGGCATGACCCGCAATCAGGTCAAGCACCTCCTGGGTGCTCTGCCCTACACCCGACCCCGCGTTGTAGCAGGCGCCGACCTCACCGACATCCAGCGCAGCCACGATGGCGGACGCAACGTCCTCGACATGCACGTAGTCGCGAACGACTTCGTCGCCTCCGAATACCGTCAAGGGTCGTCCCTGCAGCATCGAAGCGATCGCCGTCGCCACGAAGCCCTGCCCGCGGAACGGCACCTGCCCCTCGCCATACGCATTGCCCGGCCTCACGATGGTCACCGGCACGCCGTACAGCCGGTGAAACATCAGCCCGTACTTTTCGATCGCCAGCTTGGTGATGCCG
>JANOQT010000083.1:0-83576 GCA_031415015.1 Paracoccaceae bacterium | reverse complement strand
CCTCACCCACAACGCCGCCCGCAGGCTGAGACGCCAAGCGGCCTTGCGCCATGCGAATACATCAGCAAAATCCGGACATCACAGCGGGAACAATTCATCCGCGACCCGAACCAACAGATGCCGGGGAAGGACAGCGCGTAGGTCAAGGTTGTTCTATGTTACCTGTTGGCTGGTCGATTTGTGGATTCTTTTTGAATCCTCCGCTGGTGCCTTTCAGCTTTAGCTGTCAGAGGACCCCACCAGATCTGATCAATTGCCAAACGCAGCCCAGACATATGAATAACCTTGTATTTCTTGACGACCTTCGGTTGGAGCGGCAGAGCCCGGTCTCTTTGGGCGAACAACTGCGGTCGGAACTCCGTGCGGCAATACTGGACGGTCGGCTGCATGCTGGCTCACGCATGCCGTCGTCGAGGGCCTTGGCGCAAAGCCTGATCATCGCGCGGAATGTCGTGATTGCGGTCTACGAAGACATGATCGCCGAAGGCTACTTCGAGACGCGGCCCGGCGTCGGCACGTTTGTCAACGACGTGGTAAAGCATTCAGCTTCGTGCACGCCGGTCGCTGACTGTTTCCCCGGCGCGCGTCGGGCGCAGGCGCTGCTACACGACGCGAAAGGCTGGCTTCAGTCCGATGCCAGCCGGATACTGGAGCCGGGCATTCCGGCATTGGATCTCTTCCCCATGAAGCGCTGGAGCCGTTGTTTTACTACGGCTTTTTCGCGCTTTGGCTGCGCAGCCCTGAATTGCGAGGATCCGCAGGGAATCATCGAGTTGCGGCAAATGATTGCGGGGCATATCGGGCCCAGCCGGGGCGTTGCCTGCAGCGCCGACCAGATCGTGATCGTGTCCAGCCTGCGTCAGGCGCTGCATGTGCTGTTTCACTACTTTCTGGACGAAGGTGAGCCGGTTCTGATCGAAAACCCCTGCCTGCCCGAAATCCCGGTCATTGCTAAAATCCAGAAGGTCGAAGCGGTGCCGCTGCCGGTTTCGGCAGAAGGTGCGGATATCACGGCGGTTGGATCAATGGGTGCAGCGGCGCGGTTGGCTGTGGTGACGGCCAGCCACCAGTATCCGCTGGGCGTCCAGATGGGTCCGGCGAAGAAGGCCGCCCTGTTGAACTGGGCCACGCAGACCGGCGGCTACATCATCGAAGACGACTATGACGGTGAATTCTGGATGACGTCGGATGCGCCGAAATCCCTTTATTCGCAGGCAGACGATGGCCGCGTGATCTATGTCAATTCCTTCAGCAAGACGCTGTTTCCGTCGCTGCGGATTTCCTACATGGTGGTGCCCGAAGCGATGGCACAACAGATTGCCCACCTGAAGGCAATCTATGACCCCCACCCAAGCGCACTTGCCCAGTTCACCCTGGCCGAATTCATCGGGTCCGGGGCCTACAGCGCGCATTTGCGCGAGATGCGTACAGCCTACCGGGAACGCAACGGCCTTTTGCGCCACGCCTTGCAAGACACCATGCGCGCGCGGATGGAGATTTCCGCCGGGCAATACGGGCTGCATCTTTGCGCCGCCCTTGCCCCCGAATTCGACGACACCGAGGTGGCCGCGCAGATGCAGGCCCAGAATTTCGGGGTCAAGGCTTTGTCATCCTATTACATCGCGCCGCCCCAATCGCGGGCGAATGGGATTGTGATGGGCTATGCCGGCTGGGCCGGGCCCGCGCTGCGCGAAGCCGTCGCAGCCCTTGACAAAGTATGTCGATAGCCAGCGCCATAAATTTCGGCATTCCTTGGTATACATCAGTAAACATTACATTTTTTTGACACCGGCGGTGCTTCGCCGATGCGGCGGGAGTGGTTCCCCGCAGCACAACCTATTGGTTCTATTCTGGCCGGAACCTCTCGCATAGATGGTGACCATGATGCTGGGGGCGGCTTGGTCCACAGCGCCGCATCAGCCCGCACGGCGGCGTTGATCAGGCCAGTGAGGATAGAATGAACGCACTTGCACCGACGACAATGATCCGAAATGAGACGCGGATTCTCGACGTCCTTGGGATCGGCTTCGGCCCGTCGAACATTGCCACAGCAATCGCGCAGCGCGAGATTGCCCCCCACCTTTCCGCGCATTTTCTGGAACGCCGCCCCGCCTTTGGCTGGCATGACACGATGCTGTTTTCCGACGCAACGATGCAGGTGAACTTTCTGAAGGATCTGGTCAGCTTTCGAAACCCGTGCAGCACGTTTTCGTTTGTCAGCTTTCTGCACGCCAACAACCGTCTCGCGGATTTTTCAAACCTGCAAACGCTGTTTCCGCGCCGGGTGGAGTTTCACCAATACCTTGCATGGTGCGCCGCACAGCTGGATCAGGATGTCACCTACGGCGCCCATGTAACCGGAATTGACAGCATCACCCTGCAGGCCGAAACCCTGTACCGGGTACGCTACACCACCGAAAAGGGCGCGACCGAGGTATACGCCAGGACGCTGGTGCATTCCGGCGGTCTGACGCCGAAGATTCCGTTCGAGACCGGTCAAAGCGTGCGCATCTCGCACGGGTATCACATCCTCGACACGGTGAAATCCCATGCGCCCGGTGCCCATTACGCGGTTGTCGGCGGTGGGCAAAGTGCGGCCGAGATTGTCCAGTTCCTGCACGAAAAGGGCGCCCGGGTTTCGGCGATCGTGTCGCGCTTTGGCTATGTGCCAGCGGATGACAGCCCGTTCGTGAACCAGCTGTTTGATCCGGATCAGGTTGACCCGTACTTTGCCACCTCGGCACAGACCCGCGCGCAGATCCACGACCTGCACGCCACGTCGAACTACGCAGGTGTCGATCTGGATCTGCTCAAGGCGCTGTATTCCAACTGGTATCACGGCAAGATCACCGGCGATGACCGGCTGACCTTTCACCGGATGTGCCGCGTGACCTCCGCGCTCGATACCGGCGACGGCGTCAAGATCACCGTGCAAAACGCGCTGAACCCCGGGCTGACGGACCTGCGCGCCGATTACCTGATCTGCGCGACGGGATTCAACAAACGGTCGGTGCTGGAGTTGATGAGCGAGCCGCTGCGCGCGCAGGTCAGCACCGATGCCGCCGGCGATCCGGTGTTTGAACGCGACTATGCGCTGGCGATGCGCGGGCAGGGTGCGAACGCCATTTATGCCCCTCACATGACGGAATCACAGCACGGTCTGACCGCTACGCTGTTGTCCAACATGGCGATCCGGTCGGGAGAGATTGTTGAGAGCATCGTCGCCCGGCTGAAAAAGTCCGGCACTGCCGCCCACCAGCGAGAGTTGGTCGATGGCTGACTATGATGTGCTGATCATCGGCGCTGGCATCATTGGCAGCGCCGTCTTTGACCGCTTGTCGGCGGACGGGATGCGCTGTCTGCTGCTTGACCGCCAGCGCGTGGGCCTTGGGGCCACCGGCTATTCCGGCGCGATGGTCCGGCTGGCTCATTCCGATCCGCACGCCGTGGCGGCAGCGGGCGCGGGGTTGCAGCGCTACACCGCGTTTGAAGCGGAGAGCGCGGGCCGGGTGCGGCTGTCACGCTGCGGCCATCTGTACTTTGCGCCGGAGGCCGAGCTGCGCCTGATACTGCCCCACGTGCACGCGCACAGTGCGGCGGCACAGATTCTTGACCGGGACGAAATCGCCCGGCGCTTTCCAGATATGGACGTGACCGCCGATCACGCGATCTTTGAACCGCAGGCCGGTTACGGCGACCCCATCGCCTTTGCCCGCCATCATGTGGGTCGCGGCCTTTACGCCGATGGGCATCTGGCCGAGGCGACGCGGCTGACGCAGCTGCTGATCAGCGAAGGCCGGGTGCAGGGTGCGGTGACCAGCGCGGGCCGCGTCACGGCAGCCCGCGTGGTTCTGGCGCTTGGCGCGCAGACGCCATCGGTGCTGGCGGCGCATGATTTGCCCGATGCCGGTCTTTGGGCGCAAAAGATTCAGGTGGCGCAGTTTGCAATGTCTGTCGGGACTGAGGCCTGGCCGGGCCTGATTGACGACCAACTGGGGCTGAACGGTCTGCCGGGACCGGGCCGCGGCCTGTACTACCTTGGCCTGCCCACCGGCCTGCGCACCTGGCCAGACGCCGACGCTTGCAGCGCCGATCCGGCCCACAGCGACAAGATCCGGGTCACTGCCGCACACCGTCTGCCACAGGTGGCAACCGCCACCGCGCAGGGCGCGATGTGCCACCCCGATTGCTACAGTCCCCACCTCATCGGCCATATCGGTCCGCTTGACGGCGGGCCTGACGGACTTTGCCTTGCCACCGGGTTTAGCGGCGGTGGCTTCAAGATGGCCCCCTATGCCGCCGACCGCGTGGCCGAAACGCTCGCTTGACGCCCATATCTGACAGGAACACACCATGAAACGCATCGACATTTTTTCCGGCACCGACCGCGTCTACAACCTTGACTGCACGCACGTCACGCTTGCAGGCTCGCAGGCCAACCTGATGGGCTGCGTGCTGGCCCCGGGCGAAGCGTCCGAGGCGCACAACCACTTCGAGAACGAGGTGTTCATCTTTACCGACGGGACCGGCACCGTCAGTCAGGACGGCGAGATGGTCGCCGTCAAAGCGGGCGATGCGGTGCTGTTCGACCGGTTTGAGAACCACATCATCACCAACACCAGCGCGACCGATCCGCTGCGCTTCCACTCGATCTACTGGGCCACCGATGCTGCGAACGCGCCCCAGACCTCGACAAAGCCCGCGCTGGTGTTTTCCACGCCGCCTACGCCGAACGGGGATTTGCATCTGGGGCACCTGTCGGGGCCCTATCTGGGGGCGGATACGCTGGTGCGCAGCCTGCGCGACCAAGGCCGCACCGTGCGCCATGTCACCGGCCGCGATGACAACCAGACCTACGTTCTGACCTGCGGCGTGAAAGAAGGCCGCGACCCCGAAGAAACCGCCCATTTCTACAACCAGAAACTGCGTCAGACCTGGGCCGCCTTTGGTGTGGGCATTGACGGTTATATCGACCCGACCGAAACGCCGCGCTACGCCGACTTCCTGCGCCATGGCATATCGGCGCTGGTTGAAAAGGGCTTGATCGTGGCCCGGACCGAACCTGCTGCTTACGATGCTGACGGCAACTACCTGCACGAAGCCTATATCTCGGGCGGCTGCCCGCATTGCGGCGAAGCAAGCGACGGCAACGCCTGCGAGGCGTGCGGCCGCCCTAACGCCTGCGTCGATTTGACGAATGCCCGCGTGAAAATGACCGGCGGGGCCGTACACACCGCCCCCGCCACCCGGCTGTACTTCCGTCTGTCCGCGTTCGGGGCGGAACTGGCACAATACGTCAAATCCGCCGACATGCCTGCCCATGTCGCGGCCCTGTCGCTGGACATGATCGCCGACGGTCTGCCGGATATTTGCATCAGTCACCCCAGTGGATGGGGCCTTCTACATGATGTGCCGGATTTTGAAGACCAACGGATTTATGTCTGGTTCGAGATGGCCTTCGGCTATCTGTGGGGGGCCGCTGCGCGCCCGGATGCCGCTCCGCAGGATGTGCTGACGGCTGCCGCATCAGTTTACGATGGCGGCACCGACATTGTGCACTGCTACGGCTTTGACAACGCGTATTACCATACCTTGCTGTTCCCGGCGGTTCATCTCGCGCTGGGTCTGACCCCGGCGCGCACGCATATCGTGAACGAACTGCTGGATCTGGATGGCAAAAAATTCTCTACCAGCCGCCGTCACCTGATCTGGGGCCGCGACTTTGCCGCCGCCGTACCGCGCGATTATGCGCGCTTTGCCCTGATGCTGAACCGCCCCGAAGGCACGCGTGAAAATTTCACCGTCGCCCGCGTGGCCGCCAGCCTGGAGGATCTGTTTCCGAACCAGCTGACCGGCTGGATCGACCGGTTCCTGACCCGCATGGGGCTGCGGCTGAATGTCCTGCCGGAACCCGGTGCCTGGCTGGCCGATCATCGGGTGTTCCATGGCTGGCTGATGACCCAGGCCGACGTGCTGACACAGGCGGAAACCGTGGCCACCTTCTCGCCCCGCCGCATCGCGCAGGTGATCGAGACCATCATCAGGGAAGGTGCGCGGTTCAGCGCCGCACAGGACCATCTGCTGCGAAAGCCGCATCCGGGCACCGGCAACTATGCCCGCACGGCATTGGCGCTGGAAGCGATGTCGCTGGCCGTTCTGGCCCGCGCCTGCCGCGCCGTGATGCCGGACCTGTCGTCTGCGCTGACCGCAATGCTGGGCCAGACACCGGCGGCGGCGGCCGACTTTCTGACCGGCGGCCAGAGCATCAGCCCGGTCCACCGGCCTGTTTTGCCGCCGCTGGTGGCAAATCTGGCCGAAGCCATCGCTCCGGGCCCCGAGCCGGTGCTTCAGGCGGCACAATGACGGCGCTGCTGAAAATCGGTGTCAGCGGGCCGTTTACCGGCCCGCGGGCGGCCTACGGCACCCTGCTGCGCGCGGCGGCCGAGGCCAGCCCGCTGGAGGCCACGCTGATCTACGGCGATGACAAGGCGACGGTGGCAGTGGCGCTGGACGTTGCAAACACCTTTGTCGCGGCGGGTGTTGACGCCGTTGTCGGCCATTTCAACAGCGATTGTGCCCGGGCGGCGGGGCAGATTTACCATGCGGCGGGCATCCCCTTTCTGATGCCCGCCGCCACGGCCCCGGACCTGATCGACGTGACACGGGGCTACCGGATCTGCGCCTCCGACGATGCGCAGATCGCTGCACTGTCGACGTGGATGCAGCTGCGCGACCAACGCTTGACCGAGGTCTGGCAGGATGGCAGCCCCTACGCCGCCCGGTTGGCGGCGGCGTTGCACGCGCAAGGGCTGGTCGGCGCAAGCACCCCTGACAGATCGGGCCCCATCGCCCTTTTGGGCGCGCATCACGCCGTCGCGGCCGAGATCATCCGGCGCGGCCCGATCCCCGGGCCGGTGTTTGTGCCCGACGATTGCGCGATTGCCGAATTTGCGGACCTGATCGCCGGAACGCAGGCCCATATCCTGTGCCCGGTCGCGGTGCCCGCCTATGATGCCTGCGTGCGCATCGCGTTTGACCGGCTGCGCGCGGCCATGCTCCGGACTGTTCCGCTGGCCGTGGCGCTGGCAGACGACGCGTCGTTTGCCAACGGGCAGTACACCGACGCGGGCTTTAATCTGCGCGAACACCGCGCCCTGATCCGACCGCTGCAGGAGCATGTGCAATGACCAGTCTTTCAACTAAGCCGCACGGCCCTTCAATCGGGCTGGCGCAACTGACCGCCTATTATCTGTCCAACCTTGTCGGCGCCGGGATCTTCGTCATTCCCGCACTGGCACAAGACGCGGCGGGCCCCTGGGTATTGCTGGCGTGGCTGCTGATGGTGGTCGGCGCGATTCCGACCGCATGGGTGATGTGCCGGATTTCCATGGATTATCCGGACGACAATGGCATCCTCAGGTTTATCGGGGTTACCGTCTCGGCCCGGCTGACCGGTGCCATCTCAAAACTGATCGTCCTGATCATGGTCATCGGCAACCCGATCATGGGTGTGATCAGCGCGCGCTATGCCATCGCGGCCTTCGGTCTGGATGCCAGCCTGCTGTATGTGCTGGCGATAGGTTTCATGCTGGTCAGCGTCGCGTTCAACATGATGGGCCTGCGCAGCAGCGCGCGGGTTCAAACGGTGCTGGTCGCGGTGGCGATGACAACGCTGATTGTGCTGGCAAGCTTGTCCGTCGGTATGGCCGACAGGTTCGTGCCGCAATCCGCGCCGGTCCCGGTGAACGGCATCATGATGGCGATGGGCATCTGCTTTTTCGCCTTCCTTGGCTGGGAAAACGTGGCCACCATCGCGCCGGACGTAAAGAACCCCGGGCGCAACTTTCCGCTGGCCCTGATCATCTGCGTGCCCCTGGTGGGTGCGATTTACCTGATTGTCGCGCTGGCGCTGTTGCTGACGACGCAGGAAACCGGGCTGCAAGGCAATTTCGCGGTGATGGACCACCTTGTCGCCGTGTTCGCCAACCCCACGCTCAGCTTTGGGGTGAACCTGCTGGCGCTGGCGGTGGTCGTGCTGTCGACCAACGCATGGGTGCTGTCGGCGGCGCGCCTGCTCAGTTCCGGGGTGCGCGACGGCCATCTGCCCGCGGTCCTGTCGCGAGGGACCGGCGGGATTGATCCGCTAACCATGGGCACCCTGGCGCTGGCTTATTCCGGGGTGATCGGGCTGATGTATCTTTTCCAAGGCGGCGAAGAGTCCATCGTGCCGTTTGTGTCGGCTGGTTTTCTGGTCATCTACCTGGTGGCCTTCTGGGGCGCGATTAAGCGGTACCGGCACAGCATGACCTGGTGGTTCGCGGTCTTTGGAATCGCGATGATCGGCTTGTTTGCGGTCAGTACACTGGTCGATACTCTGCTTGTCCTCGTGCTTTTGACGAGTTTTCTGCTGTTGGACCGGCAGCGCTCCCTGCCCCGACAGTCCTCGAACTGAAAGCGTGTCCAGATGGAAGACCTGAAGACGACAGACCAAACGCGTGTCAGGCGTTTGCTCAATAACGCCAGCTATGACCGGCAGACCGCCTATGACCTGCTGGACCGGCAGCCGATGTGTTCTGTGGGCTACGTGATTGCCGGGCGACCCTACGTGACGCCGACCTTGCAGTGGCGCAGTGGCAACCGCGTCATCTGGCACGGATCATCTGCCAGCCGGGCGCTGCGGGCGGGTTCCGGCGCGGACGTCTGCCTGACAGTGTCGGTGCTGGATGGCTTTGTGATGGCGCGGTCGGGTTATAACCATTCGGTGAACGCCCGCTCGCTGGTGCTGTTCGGCCGGGCCGGGATCGTGCCCGAGGCGGAGAAGGCGACCGAGCTTGACGCCTTTGTCGACCGATTGTGGCCCGGCCGAAGCGGCATCCTGCGTCCGACGACCGCGCAAGAGCTGAAGGCCACCACCCTGCTGTCGATGCAGATCGACGAAGGCAGCCTGAAGATCCGCACCGGGCCGCCGTGCGATGAACCCGAGGACTATGACTTGCCAATCTGGGCCGGTGTCATCCCGCTGCGTACCGTGGTCGATCCGGCAATCGCCGATCCTGTCAATTGCGAAGGCGTTGACATGCCAGATCACATCCGGGATTTCGCCTGGCCCGACAATCGTCTCGGCAGGTGAATGGTGCTCGCTGCCGCGTAGTTGCGTCGTTCGCGGATACGGGGTCTATACAGCAAATCGCTTTTGCGTTAGGCGCACCGCACGGCCCATGATCCATGGGGGTCAGGCACGGGAGGCCTGAAACCAAAGGGTGAAGCGGCCGATGGCTTCACGGGTGCAAGATGCACCCCTCTTTGGGATAGATCGATGACAATGATGGATGTGGCCGCGCCCTTGGCGCAGGCCTTGGCGGCCAAGGGCTATGAAGCCCTGACTGCGGTGCAAGCGGCTGTTCTGGCCGATGGTGTGGCGGGCCGCGATGTGCTGGTCAGCGCCCAGACCGGGTCGGGCAAGACGGTGGCCTTCGGGCTGGCGATTGCGCCGGAACTTTTGGCAGGCAATGACCGCCTGCTCTACGCCGATGTGCCCAGTGCGCTGATCATTGCGCCGACGCGTGAACTGGCGTTGCAGGTCGCGCGGGAACTGGATTGGCTGTATTCCGAGGCGGGCGCGAAGATCGCCACTTGCGTCGGCGGCATGGATTACCGCACCGAAAAGCGCGCGCTGGAACGTGGGGCGCATATCGTTGTTGGCACTCCCGGACGGCTTCGCGACCATATCGAGCGGCGGTCGCTTGACCTGTCGGGCCTGCGGGCGGCGGTTCTGGACGAGGCGGATGAGATGCTGGATCTCGGCTTCCGCGAGGACCTGGAGTTCATTCTGGGTGCTGCCCCCGAAGACCGCCGGACGCTGATGTTTTCAGCCACAGTGCCGAAGGAAATCGCGGCGCTGGCGGCGGAATTCCAGCGCGATGCGCTGCGGATCATGGCGCAGGGCGAGTCCAAGCAGCATGTCGACATCGAATACCGCGCGCTGAGCGTTGCCGCCCGTGACCGCGACAATGCGATCTTCAACGCGCTGCGGTTCTATGAGGCGCCGACGGCGCTGGTGTTCTGCAAGACGCGGGCGAATGTGAATACCCTGATGGCGCGAATGGGGAACCGGGGGTTTCAGGTGGTGGCGCTGTCGGGCGAGTTAAGCCAGCAAGAGCGGACACATGCGCTGCAGGCGTTACGCGACGGGCGGGCGCGGGTGTGCGTCGCCACGGACGTGGCCGCGCGCGGGATCGACCTGCCGGGGCTTGAACTGGTGATCCACGCCGACCTGCCCTCGAACTCTGAAACGCTGCTGCACCGGTCTGGGCGGACGGGGCGCGCGGGCAAGAAGGGCGTGTCGGCACTGATCGTGGTTCCGGCCGAGTTCAAAAAGGCGCAGCGGTTGCTGCAAGGGGCTAAGGTCGTGGCGGAGTGGGGTTCGGCGCCGTCAGCCGATGACGTGCAGTCCAAGGATGACGTGCGGATGCTGGAACATCCCGCATTGCTTGCTGGTGTCGGCGAAGACGGTGCGATGGTGGCACAGTTGCTGGAACGCTTCGGGCCTGACGCGGTGGCTGCGGGCTTTGTGCGCATGTGGCGCGAGGGTCGGTCGGCGCCGGAAGTGCTGTCGGATCAGGTGATCCCGGCGGCATCGGCCCCGCGCGAGCGTGGCGAGTTCGGCGCGTCGGTCTGGTTCAGCCTGTCGGTTGGCCGGTCGGGTCGGGCCGAGGCGCGCTGGCTGTTGCCGAAGATCTGCGATGCTGGCGGCATTGCCAAGGACGGCATCGGCGCGATCCGGGTGCAGGAAGACGTGACCTTCGTGCAGATCGCCGCCGCCGCTGCGGACCGGTTCGCACCGATGCTGGAACTGGACAAGGGTGTGATCATGGAGCGGATGGCGGGCGAGCCTTCGCTGGACCGGCCTGAGCGGACGCCCTACGCAGCACGACCAGAACGCGCGGAACGGCCAGAACGCGCGGAACGCCCTGAGCGGCGCGAGAAGCCCGCCTATGTGCCGAAACCGGCGCGTGCGGCGGATGATGGTGCAAGCCCTGCGCCTGCGCGGGCATATGTAAAGCGAGACGATACTGAGAAGGCCCCCTATGCGCCGCGTGAGGCCAAGCCATACGTCAAGCGCGAAGGTGCCCCGAGCAAACCTTACGCCCCGCGCGAAGGTGCAGAGCGCAAGCCCTATGCCCCGCGTGCGGCGGCGGGGGCTGCCAAGCCCTATGCGCCGCGCGACGCTGCGGCGAAGCCCTATGCCAAGCCGTATGTGAAGCGCGACGAGGCAGATGCGGATCGCAAGCCGCGCTGGTCGCCGGAAGACAAGTCAGCGCCAAAATCGGCGGGCTACAAAAGCCAGGGGGCTGCGGGCAAGCCTGCGCGGGCGGACGGCTACAAGAGCCACGCCTCGGACGGTGCCGGGTTCAAGCCAAAGGCCGAGGGCGAGCGCAATGAAAAGCGCACCTTTGCGCCCAAGGGCGACAGCGCGCGCCCGTTCGTAAAGCGGGACGGGCCGGCAGGCAAAGCGGGTGGTTTCAAAAGCCACGGCGATGAGGTCAAAAAGCCCTTCGCCCGGGCAAAACCGGCAGCCCCGAAACTGGACGCCAAGGATACTTCCAAGCGGTTCGTGCCGCCGAAAGTGCCGAAGCGCTGATCACCTGTCAGCCGGTCAGGTGTGCCATCACCTGACCGTGCAGCAGCTGAGGAAAAGTCAGCACGCCCTTTGACAAGGCCGTTTCGGTGTTGAACCGCAGCGCGGCGCCGTGCCGGTCGGTCACGGTGGCCCCGGCACGGGTGGCGATCAGACTGCCAGCAGCAATGTCCCATTCCCAGGTGTCGCGCAGGGTTAGCATGCCATCGTGGCGGCCCTCTGCGGCCAGACAAAGCCGATAGGCCAATGACGCGCGAAAGCTGCGCTTGATGTCAGGCACACCGCCCGGCCATTGGGCGGGATCAAGATTGGCCTTCGTCGTCAGGATATCTGCACCGGGCAGATCGCCGCGTGTGCTGGCAACGATCGGCTGGCCGTCTCTCAGCGCCGGACCCGACTGGGTGGCAGTATACAGCCGGTCAAGCGCCGGAAGGTAGACCACGGCCGCGGTGATCTGCCCGGCCGTTGCAACCGCGAGCGAGTGGGCAAAGTTTTCCTCGCCCGCGATGAAGGCGCGGGTGCCGTCGATCGGGTCAATGATGAACACACGTTCGCAGGCCAGTCGCGCGGGGTCGTCCGGTGTTTCTTCGGACAGCCAGCCGTAGTCCGGCCGGGCAGCCAGAAGCGTTGCCTTCAGCATGTCATTGACCGCAAGGTCAGCCTCGGACACCGGTCCATGCTCGCCGCCCTTGTCCCAGACCTGCGGGTCGCGCTTCCAGTACCGAAGCGCAATGCGCCCAGCTTGCCGGGCAGCTTCGGTCAGAAGGGCAAGATCACCCTCCGGCAACGGTCATGCCATCGATCAGAAGGGACGGAACGCGGGTCGACAGATGCGCACGCGCGTCATTTGCAGGGATTATCCGCAACAGCATGTCGCGCAGATTGCCCGCGATGGTGAATTCGTGAACCGGATGGGAAATCTGGCCACTCTCAACCCAAAACCCGGAAGCCCCGCGCGAATAATCGCCAGTGGTCGGGTTGATCGTTGATCCGATCATCGAGGTGATCAGCAGGCCGGTGCCCATCTCTGCGATCAGATCGCCCCGGCTGAGGGTCCCCTCGGTCAGATCCAGATTGGTGGTGGAAGGGGATGGCGGCGCCTTGGTCCCGCGAAAGGCATTGGCGGTGGACGGCATCCCTAGCTTGCGGCCGGTGGCGAGGTCAAGCACCCAACCGGTCAGTATTCCGTTTGCCACAATGGCGCGGCGCGCGGTGGGCAGCCCTTCGGCGTCGAACGGACGCGACGCAGAAATGCGCGCACGATGCGGGTCTTCGATCAGGGACAGAGTTTCCGGCAGGACTTTTCGACCCAGAAGATCGCGCGCCCAGGACGACCCCCGGACGACAGACGCGCCGTTGATGGCCGACAACAGGTGAGTGATCAGCGATGACGCAACGCGTTCGTCGTAAAGCACCGGATAGGTTCCGGTTTTCGGTTGGACGGCCCCCACGCGTTGCAAGGCCCGTGCGGCGGCAAGCCCGCCAACGTTGGCAGCGGCTGGCAGATCGGCGGCATGGGTTCGGGTTTCCCAGGCATAGTCACGCTCCATCGCCGTGCCACTGCCGGTAAAAGCCACCGCAGATAGCGTGCGCGAAGAGCGTGCAAAGCCACCTGAGAAGCCGTTAGTCGCCGCAATGTGTACCTGACGACGGTCATAGCCGGAGCTTGCTTCGACCTGCGAAATCCCTGGCTGGAGAAGGGCGGCCGCCTCGATCTCGCGGGCGGTAGCCTCCAGTTCAGGTGCGCCCGGATCTTCGGACGGATCGAAAAGGTCGAGGGCGCCGATATCCCAGCCGGCGGCGAGCTGACCTGCATCGGCCAGCCCGACCGTCGGGTCTTCCGGGGCCTCAAGCGCCATGGCGACCGCGCGTTCGGCCAGAATTCTGATGGTGGAGGGCGATGTATCAGAGGCGGACACACAGGCCTGCCGCCGCCCCATCAGCACCCGCAGACCGATGTCCATGCTTTCTGACCGGACCGCCTGTTCAAGCGCGCCCTTGCGGATGTCGATGGACAGTGAGGTCTTTGCGACGGCCATCGCATCCGCTGCTTCTGCCCCCGCGTCTTTGGCTGCGGCAAGCAGAGCTTCGGTCAAGGCAGAGAGGTTGGGGGTCATCGGACAATCCTTCGGGCTTTGGCTGAGGTAATCCTGCGTCGGGCCGAGTGCAAGCGCGGCTCACCGCAGCTTTTGCCCGTTGAGGAAAAAGCTCTTGTCCCGAAACTCGACCTTGGAGATCAGCGTATCGGGGCCATCGCCCGGCTTGGCGATGAAAGCGAGGCCAAAGCGGAGAGGCGTCAGCGCTTCAGCCGTGATCAGGCCCGCGTTTGCGGCGCGGTCGATCAGCGCGTTGACGCCGTTTGCCGCAAAGCTGAGAATCCCGGTTGGTGCGGGGATGCCGTCGAAGGTGGCAAGGTCAGTCCGATCAAATGTCAGCGCGCCGTTGCCGGTCAGTTTCGCGCCGATCCCGGAGAGGAGGAGATCGTCCAGCGACACCGACAGGATGTCGAGCGGCAGGTCATCGTCGGACTTTGGTTTCCAGCCGGGCCGGAGTGCGTCGGGCTTGAGCGCGGCGGTGCCGGACAGCGCGAGGACCGCCGACAGGGCATCGCGCGGGAAGATGCCTGTGGGATCCATCTCGGCCCAAAGCGCATCGCCAAGGACCAGATCGGTCATGCGCAGGAACGACGTGAAATCCTGCGGATCAGTGGTGGCCGTCAGACCGGTGGTCAGACCAAGCGCGATCTGGCTGTAGCCAAGGCCGAAATCGGTGACCGGAATCGTCGGATCGGCCAGCTTGGCATCAAGCCGTGTTTCATCGGACGTGACGTCAAGCGCAAAGCCCGTCGGATCGAGGGTGGTTCGCGCGGCACCGGAGGTCGAAGTCAGCTGAACTGAAACGAACGGCGCGCCGGCGTCGGCGACATCGGCGGAAACGGACAGAAGATCGTGGGAAAACCGGAAGGACAGCGCCAGACCCCCAGAAACTGCCTCCATGATATTGGGTTCGGTCTGGTTTTGAGGATCGGCGATGGCCGCAGGAATGGCGGCGGTCAGATCGCCCTTCAGCCCGGCAAGGTCGATACTGAAACTGCCCCCTTCGCTGTCCTGAAGTGACACGGCCATATCGGCATGCAGCGTGCCAAGGGACAATGTGCTGGTGACGGATTTCAAGGGCGCTGCAAGATCCTGCCTGTGGTCAAGGCTGACGTCGGCGGCGGCAAGCGTCAGGCTTAGCTCTTCCTGCGCGCCGGGCGGCAGGTCGAGAGGTGCCAAGGTGATCGTGAGGCTTGGCGCAGTGACGGTGAATGCGGCCACGTCACCAAGACCCGCGATGGTGATCGCAAGGTCAGGCGCGGACGTGGTGAAGGTGAGCAGATCAGGGTCGGTCTTCACCGGCGACGGCGGCAAATCCAGAATGACCGGAAAGCTGTCAGGAAGAAGGACGGACACCGTGCCGTCAGGGTTTTCTGAAAGGATCAGCCGATCAAGGCTGAGGCTGGACGGATCGGCCACGGTTCCAAGCGCCATGGACAACCGCGACAGCACAAGGTGCTTTCCGTCACGTTTCGGGATGGCTGACAGCGGGGTGCCCGCAGTGGCGGCGAGGCGCTGCCAGTCGGCCCAGACCTGATCGGCCGTGACCGCAGCCCCGGCTGGTGCCGTGGTAAGAGCAAAGAGGGTTGCGATCAGGTGGCGGCTGGTCATGGGACGTTTCCTTGCGGGGCTTGCGGCAGCTAGGTGAGGATGATGGGCAGGATTGCCCATCCTACGGAGGATGGCCCTCGGGCTTTGCGGTGATGCTGGAAGCACCGCAAAGCTATCGTCAAGGCGGGAAAGCCGAAATAAAAAAGGCCCCGGACCGGTCCGGGGCCTGTCGTTCTGGCGGGCAAAGCTTACTGCAGCTGCTGCCCGTTGGCAAAGAAGCCCTTGTCCTTGAACTCAAGGGTCGAGGTCAGCTCGTCGGGACCGGCCCCCGGACGGGCGAACATCCCCAGCATCATGCGCGCCCCCATGGCCTGATCTTCCGGCAAGAGGCCCATTGCAATCAGATTGTCGATCAGGGTATTCACGCCCTTGATGGTGACGTTGATCGTGCCGGTCGGGGCGGGCATGCCCTGAAAGGTCAGCAAGTCGGTATTGTCGAAGGTCAGCGCACCAAGGGCAGAAACCTCGGCACCGGCGGCTTTGACCAAGAGCTGGGTCAGGTCAAGCGAGGTCAGCTCTCCCGGAGGTTCGACGCCGTCCATCTGCGCGTCGGGATCCATGATGTCCTGCTTCCAGAAACCGGTTCCCTTGGCATCCAGAATGACAGTTGCCGGTTCGCGCGACAGGGTGCCGCCGGGATCGACCATGCCCCAGACCTCGTCGGAAACGGTAAAGTCCACGATCTTGGTCAGGAAGGCAAAATCCTGCGGCACGTCGGATTTCGACACGGGCATCAGGACGTTGAAGCCGGATTCGGCGAAGTTGATGACCACTTCGGGAAAGGGAATTTCCGGGCCCGACACAGTGAATTTCGCCCCGGTCATCGAGGATCCGTAGTTCACCTGCGTCTTGTCCACGGCCAGCACCAGACCGCCGCCCGTTGCGGTCCCGGTGACTTTGGTCGGTCCGTTTGCTTCGGTGACATCGACGTCCAGCGCCATCGCGCCGAAGGTGAAACTGGCATCGGTGGTGAAGCCCGCATTCAGGGCAGCGGCCATATTCGCCATGATCTCGGCGCCAAGGAAGTTGCCTTTGGATGCCCCGGAAAGATCGGCAAGCGAGGCGGTTGCCTTGACCGCAGTTCCGGTCTCATCGACGCCAGACAGGTTCATCGCCACGGATTCGACTGCGAAACTGGAATCCAGCAGCGTCGCCTCACCATCGCGCTTGACGAGGTACTTGGCAGTGCTGCCGGTCATGACCATTTCGGCGATCAGGTCTTGCGGTGCCGGGGGGTCGATCACCATCTCGTCAATCTTTACGGTGACCGTCGGGGCGTTGAAATCATAGCTGGTCTCGGTGGCGCTGCCGCCTGCGATGATGCTGATGCCCGGTTGGTTGACCGTCAGCGTCAGCTTTTCCGGGCCTTCGCCTTCGGGAAAGGTCAGGGTCATCGGATAGCTTTCCGCCATGGTCACTTCGACCGTGCCATCGCCGCGATCCGTGAAATCCACAGTGTCGATGTTGGCGGCAAAGCTGCCGCCGAGGTCGTCCTTGAAGGTAACGGCCAGTCCCTTGACCTCCAGCGTGTCGCCGTTGCGGGTGGCGCTGGTTACGGTCAGTTCCTGCCCGGCACCGGTGGAGAAAGCCTGCCAGCTTTCCCACACCTCTTCAGGGGTGACCTGCGCCTGCGCGCCCGAACACAGGAAAATGAGCGCAAGGGCTGTGGCGCCCGAAAGGTTCCGGTACATGATCGCTATGCCTTCCCAAGAGAAATTGATGCGGCATCCTTCATATGCGCCGCGCGGGCGTCAAGGGTTTCCGCGCAGGACGGATGATTGTAAACGCCTTTGTCATCCCTCAGGGACAGAAGGCAGGCGTGTGATGATTGAAGTCGAGACCGAGGGCCGGTTGCGGATCGTGCGGCTGGCGCGGGCGGAAAAGGCAAATGCGCTGACGGCAGACATGCTGGGGCAGCTGCATGACGCGGTCGGTGCAGCTGTCAACGACAGTATCGCCGTGCTGGTGCTGACCGGCGCGGGCCGCGTGTTCTCTGCCGGTGCCGATCTTGCGGGGATGAAGGCCGGGCTTGGGTCCAGCCCGCTTTGGGAACAGGTTTCCGCCGGGGTGGCGGCGTTTCCGGGACTGACCATCGCGGCGCTGAACGGCACTCTGGCCGGGGGTGCCATGGGCATAGCGCTGGCCTGTGACGTAAGGATCGCGGCGCCGGAGGCAGAGTTCTTTTATCCGGTCATGCGTCTGGGGTATTTGCCGCAGCCGTCGGACCCAGGTCGTCTGGCAGCCCTTATCGGCCCGGCACGGGCGCGGATGATTCTGCTGGCGGGTCAGCGCATCGGCGCGGCCGAGGCCTTGACCTGGGGTCTGATTGACCGGATCGTCGCGCCGGAGGCATTGATGGACGCGGCACGGGCGCTGGCGGCGGATGCGCTGTCTGCCGACTGGCTGCATCTTCGGGCTTTGAAGCAGATGGTTGGGTAGAGGAAGCACCATGTCGCATGGATATGAAAGCGGACGGCTGAACCTTCCCTTCGTGGGCATCAGCACCTTTGGCAAGAACCCCTACCAGCCGGACTGGTCAAAGATCGACGCCGATTTCGCGGTACTGGGTGCGCCCTATGACATGGGCACGCAGTGGCGGGCGGGGGCGCGGTTCGGGCCGCGCGGCATCCGCGAAGCCTCGACCCTGTTTTCGTTCGGTCATGGCGGAGCTTATGACCACGAGGATGACGTGACCTATCTGGAAGGCGTCAGGGTCGTCGATATCGGCGATGCAGACATCATCCACACCGATACCGAAGGTAGCCACGCGGCCATCGAGGCGGGCGTGCGCGCCATTCTTTCGGCAGGGGCGGTGCCGGTGGTGCTGGGCGGGGACCATTCGGTCAACATCCCCTGCATCCGCGCGTTTGAGGGCCGGCCCATCCACATCGTGCAGATCGACGCGCATCTGGATTTCGTGGACGAACGGCACGGCGTGCGGCATGGCCACGGCAATCCGATGCGGCGCGCGGCGGAACAAAAGCATGTGACGGGCCTGAGCCAGTTTGGCATCCGCAACGTCAGTTCGACGGCCAAGCAAGGCTACGATGCCGCCCGCGCCATGGGGTCTGACATCCTGTCGGTGCGCCAGATCCGCAAGCTGGGGCTGGAGGCGGTCCTGGCCCGCGTTCCGGCGGGGGTGAATTACTACCTGACGCTGGATATCGACGGATTTGATCCCTCGATCGCGCCCGGGACCGGAACGCCCTCGCACGGGGGGTTCCTGTACTATGAGGTGTTGGAACTGATCGACGGTTTGACCAGGCAGGGCCGGATTGTCGGGATTGATCTGGTAGAGGTGGCACCGGATTACGATCATACCGGAACCACTTCGATCCTTGCGGCGCAGATATTGCTGAACACCATCGGGCGGATTGCCTACCGCGCGAAGAGCTGAGGCGTGAAGCCGCGGGCGGACAAAGCTTGTGACGCGCTGGTGGTCGGTGCTGGCCCCGCCGGGTTGATGGCGGCGGAGGAACTGGCGCTGGCTGGCCGTAGGGTGATGGTCTGCGAGGCGATGCCAACGGCAGGGCGCAAGTTCCTGATGGCGGGAAAATCCGGGCTGAACGTGACGAAGGATGAGGCGGCGGACAGGTTTGCCACCCGGTATGACAGCAACTGGCTGGCCCCGATGCTGGCAGAGTTCGGGCCGGATCAGGTGCGGGACTGGTGCCGGGGGTTGGGGCAGGCGGTCTTTAGCGGGTCATCCGGGCGGGTGTTTCCGGTGTCGATGAAAGCCTCGCCCCTATTGCGCGCGTGGCTGGCCCGGCTGGACGGCTTGGGGGTCGATCTGCACACCGGCTGGCGCTGGGTGGGGTTTTCGGACCAGGGCTTGCGGTTTCAGACCGCAACGGGGCCGCAGCTTCTGGCCCCCGCAGTGACGGTTCTGGCGCTGGGAGGCGCGAGTTGGGCGCGGTTGGGGTCGGACGCCGCGTGGGTGCCGTGGCTGCGCGAAAGGGGGGTCGAAGTGGCCCCCTTCCGGCCCGCAAACATGGGTTTTGGTGTGAACTGGTCGCCGCACATGGCGCGTTTCTTTGGCCAGCCGGTAAAGGGGGTGGCCCTGTGCGTCGCAGAGCGGAGAGAGCGGGGGGAATTCGTCGTCTCCGCCCGGGGCCTGGAGGGCGGCGGTATCTACGCGGTCAGCCGCGACCTGCGTGAGGGGGCGGCGCTGACCCTGGACCTGATGCCGGATGTTGCCGACGCCGATCTTGCGTCACGCTGGGCGCGGATGAAGCCGGGGGAAAGCACGGCGAACCGGCTGCGCAAACTTGGATTGCCTCCGGTGGCGGTGGCACTGGTGATGGAGTTCGGGCGAGGGGCGGGGGTTGCGGCGGTGAAACATCTGCCGGTGCCGCTGACCGGACCACGCCCCCTGGGCGAAGCGATTTCGGTGGCCGGAGGGGTTACCCGGGCAGCCGTGACCGAGGGGCTGGAGTTGAAGGCCCTGCCGGGGGTTTTCGTCTGCGGCGAGATGCTGGATTGGGAAGCACCGACCGGCGGGTATCTGTTGACCGGCTGTTGGGCCACCGGGCGCTGGGCCGGGCGGGCGGCGGTCAGGGTCCGGCGTCCGGCAGAGGATTCGGCGCGCCTGCATGATGCGCCTCCAGCCACGGAACCGCCTTTGTTGTAAGGAGTTCAATAGTATACGCTAGAAGTGCGGGATTGTCCTGCACGTCAAGATAGGCAATTGTACCGGGGTCTGTTGCGTCTGCGCAGAATTGCGACAGGCGGACATCGTCATCCTCCGGCCATTCCCCGGTGGTAGGGGCTGTGCCGTCAGGTGTCAGGAAGCGCAGGGCGATGCGCACGTCCCAGCCGTAATGGCTTCGCTGCAGATGGACGGCGGATTTGCCTTGGGCCGTGCTGCGCGACCAGGTTGTGCCTTTCAGGGTGTAGCCCAGGGGGTGAAGAGCTGTGTCGATAGCCGCGACGATGCTCTGGTAGGCGGCCTCGCGTTTTGCAGGGAAAGCGGGGTCCTGCGAGGCAAGGTGGATGCGGGCGGATTGGGTTTCGTCGTGAGGTGGCGGCATGGGGCCTCCGATGTGCTATTCCGAGAGCAGGCATAGCGGGCGCTCAATCCAGATCGAGACCCTCAAGCACGTATTGAGTGATGACTGCCAAGAGAACGGCAGCAATTAAAGTTGCGAAGTTGCCGGCAACGTTTCGATATGCACGCTGCCACCAGTTTGGTGCTTCAAGGAAATCATGACCATGCGAGGTTAGAGTAACATAGGTCTCTGCAAAAACGTCATCAGTGGCTAGACCGAGCGAAGGTGCATCTGTCACTTTGCTCGACGCAAGGAGGCCATCTCTCAGTAACAATCGAATGTTGTAGGCTTCCTCCGCTGACCAATCGGGTGCTGTCTCATCCTCGTATCCACCAACGTTTTCTGAGAACTGAGTGAAAAGAACATAAGCGCTTTCACTGTCCTCTATCTTTCTGAGGATTTTCAGTTGCAGTTTTTGATCCCTCTTCACACACTCAACCCTCCCGCCAAGTCCGGCACGTCCAGCGCTGAGAACCCGTAGTGGCGCAGCCAGCGCAGGTCGGCTTCGAAGAAGGCGCGCAGGTCGGGGATGCCGTATTTCAGCATGGCAATGCGGTCGATGCCCATGCCGAAGGCAAAGCCCTGCCATTGGTCGGGGTCAACGCCTGCAGCCCGCAGCACCTTGGGATGCACCATGCCGGAACCGAGGATTTCCATCCACTTGTCGCCCTCGCCGATCTTCAGCTGACCGCCGACGTTGGAATAACGGATGTCGACCTCGGCCGAGGGTTCGGTGAACGGGAAGTGGCTGGCGCGGAAGCGGAGTTCGACCTTGTCCACCTCGAAATAGGCGCGGCAGAATTCTTCCAGCACCCATTTCAGGTTGGCCATCGAGATGTCGTGGTCGATGGCCAGCCCCTCGACCTGATGGAACATTGGGGTATGGGTCTGGTCCATGTCCATCCGGTAGACGCGGCCGGGGGCAATGACGCGGATCGGCGCGCCTTGTTCCATCAGCGCGCGGATCTGCACCGGGCTGGTATGGGTGCGCAACACATGCGGCGGGCGGTTGTCGCCGGTCGCGCGGTGCATGAAAAACGTGTCATGTTCCTGCCGGGCGGGATGTTCGGGTGGGATGTTCAGGGCGTCGAAGTTGTACCAGTCGCTTTCGACCTGCGGGCCTTCGGCGACCGCAAAGCCCATGTCAGCGAAAATGGCAGTCAGCTCTTCCATCACCTGAGACACCGGATGGATCGTGCCGCGCGGGCGGGGTCTGGCGGGCAGCGTCACGTCCAGCCACTCAGCGCGAAGGCGCTCGTCAAGGGCTGCATCGCCAAGCGCGGCTTTCTTGGCGCGCAAGGCGGCATCAATCTCGTCCCTCAGGACGTTCAGCATGGCACCGGCTGTTTGACGCTGGGCGGGGTCCATCTGCCCAAGATCCCGCATCCTGAGACTGATTTCGCCCTTCTTGCCAAGCGCTGACAGGCGCACCTCTTCAAGGCCCGCCTCGTCTGCGGTGGCCGCGATGGCAGAAAGAAACCTGGCCTTCAACGTGTCGAGCCCGTCCATCAGAGCCTCCCTTTCGTGCCGGTTGGTGCTAGCGAGGGGCCGGGCCGAATGCAAGGGGTGGGGAATGTTCGGGGACTGCGGGACGGTCACCTCGACAATCGGGGGCGAGGGACTCAAAGTGCGGCTGCAGACCTGACAGAGAAGCGCAACATGATCACAAGGTCATTTACCAAGGGCGACGCGGAATCCGAGGCGGTTTATTCCGATTGCGCGCGGTATCGCTATCTGCTGACCCGCATCTGGACGCCGGGGCCGCGCGTTCTTTTCGTGATGCTGAACCCCTCCACTGCGACCGAGGTTCAGAACGACCCAACGGTGGAAAGGTGCGAACAGCGTGCGCGGAAGCTAGGCTACGGGGCCTTCCGCGTCACCAATATCTTTGCCTTCCGTGCGACCGACCCCAAGGTGATGCGGGCGCAGCCTGATCCTGTCGGGCCGGACAACGATGCGGCAATTGCACAGAGCGCGGACTGGTCGGACGCGATTGTCTGCGCTTGGGGCAACCACGGGCTGTTCATGCACCGCGGCCTGCAGGTCGAGACGCTGTTGCGCCCCACCGGCAAGGCGTTGTTTCACCTTGGCCTTACCGGGCAAGCCCAGCCGCGCCACCCGCTTTACGTCGGGTATGACAGGCGACCGGAACGGTGGTGATCAGGCTGCCGTCAGCCGGATGTCGCTTAGATAAACAGAGCCGCCCCGGACCAATGCAACTGGCGCACCGTCAATAAGGATCGTGACGTCATCGCTTCCAGCCTTGGTGGCCAAGGACAATTGCGGGTTCGGGTGCACTGCTTGATCGTAGACCACAACGATCTGATCCTGAGTGAAGTCGTAGTCCGAGATCGTCGCGACCTCGCCAGCTCCGGGTCCGTCTTGCAATTCGAATGAATCCCCACCTTCGCCACCGGTGGCAAAATCGCCTCGTCCGAGGATCATCGTGTCGTTGCCGGTTCCGCCGTTTATGAAATCAAGGGCCCCGTCGTCTACAGCGCCATTAAGGCCGGAAATCCAATCATCGCCCGCATTCCCGTCAAGAATGTCCGACCCCGCCCCGCCAGATAGCCGATCCTCACCCTCACCCCCGGCAAGCCAATCCTCGTCCAGGCCACCATCGATAGAATCGTTTCCGCTGCCACCAAAGACAGTGTCCGTTCCGCCCTCGCCCATGAGGGTGTCGTCGCCGTCCTGTCCGCAAATGGAATCGCGTCCAAGACCGCCGAGGACCCAGTCGTCTCCGTCCCCGCCGAGCAATGTATCCTGTCCGGGCCCGCCGGTGACGGAGTCATTTCCGGCGCCCGCCCAGACGGCATCGTTTCCTTCACCGGCAGCGATGCTATCCGCCCCGCCCATTCCGTCGATCTGGTCGGACCCCTGACCTCCGGAAATCTGGTCATCGCCGTTGGCACCTGACAGAATGTCATCCGTGCTGCCGCCAACCAGCATCACCGCTTCATCGTGTTCTTCCTCGATATCGTCCGAAATCGGGCTGGTCTCAGGAACTTCCAATACTTCCTCAGGAAGCGGAATTGCGACGTCGTTCAGCCCCAGCGGGCCGCTCAGATCTTCCAGCAAGTCGCCATGTCCGGTTTCGGGTTCATCCGGCGGAGAGGGCTCGTCATCATTGTCTGACGAAAAGTCTTTGCCACCAAGCAAAGCATCTGCGGACACTCCCGCCATCAGGACACCCAGTAGCCCAAGAATTGTCAGCATTGCCCCGAACCCCTTAACACCCAGCTGCCGGCAAAGCGGCATTAACCATTTTTCCGTTAACCATTTGATCACATGCGGAAAACTGTCACCTTTTGCTTATCACATCTCCCGCATCTGGAAAAGCGGCGTTGGGGCGTTAAATCCGGGATTCTCGAAACTCGGTTAAGTCTCCCTGACCGGTGCACGGCCAGAGACTGCACGCAGCCAGCGAACTTCACCCTTTTCTTTTTCGGCAATCGCCCCTATACGCGCGCATCCACCTTATAGGGGTGGACCCTCCAAGGGCCTTGCTGGACGACATCCCGGCCTGCGCCATAATCCCTTATCCAAGGAGACCCCGATGTCGATTACCGTCGAAGAAAAGGCACGCCTGATCGCGGAATACGCAACCAAAGAGCATGATACCGGGTCCCCGGAAGTGCAGGTTGCAATCCTGTCCTCGCGCATCGCTACGCTCACCGAGCACTTCAAGGGCCACAAGAAGGATAACCACTCTCGCCGTGGTCTTCTGATGATGGTTGCCCAGCGCCGCAAGCTTCTGGACTACCTCAAGGGCAAGGATGAGGCGCGCTATGCGTCGCTGATTTCCCGCCTCGGCCTGCGCCGTTAAACCAATTGAGGGCGCTTTCCTGACCGGAAGCGCCCTTCGCCTTTCAGGCACAACACGCGCGGCGGGCATGGGGCCCGCCAGAGACGCGCCGGTGGGAGGGTCCCCCGGCAGATAGGAAACAAGATGTTCAATGTGACAAGAAAATCAATCCAGTGGGGCGGTGAAACGCTGACCCTGGAATCAGGCAAGGTTGCCCGTCAGGCAGACGGCTCGGTCATCGCCACCTTGGGCGAAACCAGCGTCATGGCCAACGTGACCTTCGCCAAGAGTGCAAAGCCGGGGCAGGATTTCTTTCCGCTGACCGTGCACTATCAAGAACGCTATTATGCAGCCGGGAAGATCCCGGGCGGATTCTTCAAGCGCGAAGCGCGGCCGTCGGAAAAAGAGACGCTGACATCGCGTCTGATTGACCGCCCGATCCGCCCGCTGTTCGTGGACGGGTTCCGCAACGAAGTTCTCGTCATTGTGACGGTGCTGAGCCATGACCTTGTGAACGAGCCCGACATTCTGGGCCTGATCGCGGCGTCTGCTGCGCTGACCATTTCCGGCGCCCCCTTCATGGGCCCGATCGCGGCCGCCCGCGTAGGTTTCGTCAATGGCGAGTATGTGCTGAACCCCGATTGCGACGACATGCACAAGCTGCGCGAGAAGCCCGAGCAGCGGCTTGATCTGGTCGTCGCCGGCACCAAAGACGCCGTGATGATGGTGGAATCCGAGGCTTATGAGCTGTCAGAAGACGAAATGCTGGGCGCGGTCAAATTCGCGCACGCCTCGATCCAGCCGGTGATCGACCTGATCATCGACTTCGCCGAAGAAGCGGCCAAAGAGCCTTTCGATTTCACCCCGCCTGACTATTCGGCCCTTTATGCCAGCGTGAAAAAGGCCGGCGAAACGGCGATGCGGGCCGCGTTTGCGATCCGCGACAAGCAAGAACGCACGACAGCCATCTCCAACGCTGTTGCCGCAATCAAGGACGCGCTGTCCGATGCGGAAAAGGCGGATGAGAACCTTGGGTCCGCCATCAAAAAGCTGGAAGCGTCGGTTCTTCGCGGCGACATCATCAACGGCGCTCCGCGCATTGATGGCCGTGACACCAAGACGATCCGTCCGATTGTCTGCGAAACCGGCATTCTGCCGCGGACGCATGGCTCGGCGCTGTTCACCCGTGGCGAGACGCAAGGCCTGCTGGTGACCACGCTTGGCACTGGCGAGGATGAGCAGTTCATCGACGCCCTGACCGGCACCTCAAAGATGAACTTCCTGCTGCACTACAACTTCCCCCCCTATTCTGTGGGCGAAGTTGGCCGCTTTGGCCCCCCCGGTCGGCGCGAGATCGGTCATGGCAAGCTGGCATGGCGTGCGCTGCAGGCGGTCCTGCCTGCCGCGACGGACTTCCCCTACACCATCCGCGTTGTGTCAGAAATCACCGAAAGCAACGGTTCGTCCTCGATGGCAACCGTCTGCGGTGGTTCGCTGTCGATGATGGATGCCGGGGTTCCGCTGAAGGCACCTGTTGCCGGCGTGGCGATGGGTCTGATCCTGGAAGAGGATGGCAAGTTCGCCATTCTGTCGGACATCCTTGGCGACGAGGATCACCTCGGCGACATGGACTTCAAGGTTGCAGGCACGGCGAAAGGCATCACCTCGCTGCAGATGGACATCAAGGTTGCGGGCATCACGCCGGCGATCATGGAGCAGGCTTTGGCGCAGGCCAAGGACGGCCGGATGCACATTCTGGGTGAAATGTCGAAAGCCCTGACGCAGGCACAGGCCTTCAGCCAATATGCGCCAAAGATCGAAACGCTGACCATTCCCACCGACAAAATCCGTGAAGTGATCGGGTCGGGCGGCAAGGTCATCCGCGAGATCGTTGAAGTGTCGGGTGCCAAGGTCGACATCAATGATGACGGCGTGATCAAGATCGCATCCAGCGACGCGGCGGCGATCAAGAAGGCCTATGACATGATCTGGTCGATCGTGGCAGAACCCGAAGACGGCAAGATCTACACCGGCAAGGTCGTAAAGCTGGTTGATTTCGGTGCCTTCGTGAACTTCTTCGGCAAGCGTGACGGTCTGGTGCACGTCAGCCAGATCGCAAACAAGCGCCTGAATCACCCGAACGAGCTGCTGAAGGAAGGCCAGGAAGTGAAGGTCAAGCTGCTGGGCTTTGACGACCGCGGCAAGGTCCGGTTGGGCATGAAGATGGTCGATCAGGAAACCGGTGCCGAGATCACCGAGGCCAAGGCCGACGCCGAGGCATAAGCACTGCCAGATCTGTAATGCAAAGGCCCCGGCGGAAACGCCGGGGCCTTTGTGTATTGTACAGGGTCACAAGAACCGTCGCTCTGGTCAGATCAGGCAGGCGCCTTGGCAAACCGCAGATACGGCAGCCGAATGTCCAGATCGCCAAACCGCTCCTTGGCCTGATCGTTGTTCAGCGCCAATGCCACGATCACATCCTGACCCGGCTGCCAGTTTGCGGGCGTCGCCAAAGGCACACCGTCGGTTGCCAGAACGGCATCAAGGGCACGGAGGATCTCGGCAAAGTTGCGGCCGATGGACATGGGGTAGGTCATGGACAGGCGGATTTTCTTGTCAGGCCCGATGATATAGACCGTGCGGACAGAGGCGGAGTTGGCCGGCGTACGGCCCTCGGTTGGCAGATAGTAGTCGGCCGGCAGCATGTCATAGGCCTTGGCAACGGCGAGGCTGGTGTCGTCGATGATCGGAAAATCGGCGGGGGCGCCACCGAAGGCTTCGATGTCCCGCTTCCACTTGTCGTGGTCTGCGACGCTGTCCACTGACACGCCGATCACCTTGGTCTTTCGCTTGGCCCATTCGGGTGCCAACTGCGCCACGGCCGCAAACTCGGTGGTGCAGACCGGGGTGAAATCGCGCGGATGCGAGAAGATGATGCCGTAGCTGTCGCCAAGCCAGGCATGGAAGTTGATGGTTCCAGCCGTCGACTCGGCGGTGAAATCTGGGGCAATGTCGTTGATGCGAACAGCCATTGGGGTCCTCACAAGGTTCATTTGTCTTGGTTTGGTATATAAGAGATTCGGAACGATGTTTCATCCCTAAGCATGTATACCGGCACCAAAAGGAAAGAACTTCTGTCCTGACAAGCAGATCAGCATCAATCTTCCGGGCGCGAAGGCATCAGGAAAACGTTGCTGTCAGTCAAACGTCCCGGTCACGCGCCCGAACAGCATGAAGGCGCGGGCTGTCCGCGTATCGCCCATCTCGGCAAGGTCGGCATCTGTCGCATTCGCCTCGAACGCGGCGAAGCTTTTGTCAAAACTGCGCAGGAAGTGGTGGGCGGCGTCGCGGAACACCGGGTCCTCGCGCATGCGTGCCGCGGTCAACACCAGACAGGAGCGGTCCCTTATGCCCCCCAGACCCGCGATCGCCCGACCACGCTCACCCGCCGCAAAACGGCGCCACAGGTCGGGGCGCGACAGATCGGGCTGCAGGTCATCCATATAGATGCCGTCCTGGCTGAGAAGGGTCAGGACGTCTTGCGCGGCACGGATCAGCTTGGCCACAGTCCGGTCCTCAAGCGCCAGACGCAGCGCGCGGAAGCCCTCCTTGTCGTCCGGCGTCTCGGGGAATTGCATGGCGCGAATGAAATCGGCCACTGACAACGGCGACCGGAGATCTTCGGCCGGCGTACCCAGTGCCAGCGTCGGCTGTTCTGCCTCCGGCTCCGCTTTCGGCACCATCATCGCGGCCTTCCGGTCCGCCGAAGGCACCGTCAGTGAGGTGTCCCGGCGCGAGGTGAACCTCGCCAGCACGGTTTCTGCTTGTCTTGTGACGGCAGCGATCTCGTCGATCTTCTTTTCTACGGACGATTTCATCCCGGATGGCTGAGCCTGCGTCTGCACGTAGCTGGACCGCATCGCGTCAACCGTCGCTTGCAGTCGCGCCGCTTCGGCCCGCAATTCCCGTACGGACCGCAAGGTGATGACAACCACCCAGATCAGCGCAAGGGGCAGAAATACCATCAACGCTGTCAGGACCAGGCCGAGTGTTCGTGCGTCATTTCCGGGCGGCGAGATCAACACGTAGACGAGGACTGAGATCACCCAGACAAGGCTCAGCGCAATTGCAGCGATTTCCATGCCACCGCTGGAGGGTGGAATTCCAGGGCCCGCGGCCAACGGGCGATCCTTGCGCGGCAATTCCTTGGGCAACGGCTTCATGGCCATCCCCCCGGGTCAGATGTAGCGGACAGACAGGATTTCATAGGACCGGATCCCGCCGGGTGTCTTAACGTCAACGCTGTCGCCCTCTTCCTTGCCGATCAGGGCGCGGGCAAGTGGGGACCTGAGGTTCAGAAGCCCGTTTTCGATGTCGGCCTCAGTTTCGCCCACGATCTGGTAGGACTTCTCGTCACCGTTGTCGACATCCACGACTTTGACCGTGGCGCCGAACTTGATGGACCCGGAAAACCGTGTCGGATCAATCACCTCTGCCAGCGACAAAACGCCTTCCAGCTCCTTGATGCGGCCTTCGATGAAGCTCTGCTTTTCCCGTGCTGCGTGGTATTCGGCGTTCTCTGACAGGTCGCCATGTTCCCGCGCTTCGGCAATATCGCGGATGATGGCCGGTCGCTGGACGGTCTTGAGCAGTTTCAGTTCTTCATCCAGCGCGGTAAAACCGCGGCGGGTCATCGGAATCTTTTCCATCGGCCTTCCACATCAAAAGAAGAAGTCACGGACCGGGTGGCGGACCATGACTTCAGGCTCGTACGGCCTCACCTGATCCGAAGGAGGGTGCAATTGCAAGAGGTGATGCCGCGAACGGGCAGAAGCCGACCGCAGTCGAGACGGAATGTTTCCCTCCATGGCCGCTGCAGGGCCGTGATGTTGCGTCACGGTTGACCTTAGGGTCACCATAGGGCAACAGAAGGGCCGCAAAAGGCCAGTATTTCAAGGCGACCCACGCCAGACAAGGAAGAGCGATGACTGCGATCCAGCGTGAAAAGATGGACTACGACGTGGTCATCGTCGGTGCCGGGCCCGCAGGATTGTCTGCCGCAATCCGTCTGAAGCAGCTGGATCCCAACCGGTCAGTCGTGGTGCTGGAAAAGGGATCCGAGGTTGGTGCGCATATCCTGTCGGGGGCGGTGCTGGATCCGTCGGGGCTGGATGCGCTGCTGCCCGACTGGCGCGGAATGGATGCACCGATCAAGGTGCCGGTGACCGCCGACAATTTTTATATGCTGGGCGAAGCAGGCAAGGTCCGCATCCCGAACTGGCCGATGCCGCCGCTGATGTCGAACCACGGCAACTATATCGTGTCTATGTCCAACGTCTGCCGCTGGATGGCGGGTGTGGCGGAAGGCCTTGGGGTAGAGATTTTCCCTGGCATGGCCTGTAGCGAACTGGTGTTCGAGAACGGGCGCGTCGCCGGGGTTGTCGCTGGCGAGTTCGGCCTGGACCCCGAAACCCGCGAGCCCGGTCCAAATTATGAGCCCGGACTGGAATTGCATGGCAAGTACGTTTTCCTTTCGGAAGGCGTGCGTGGCAGTCTGGCCAAGCAGGTGATCGACAGGTACGACCTGTCAAAAGGCAAGGATCCGCAGAAATTCGGCCTTGGCATGAAGGAAATCTGGGAAATCGATCCCGCCAAGCATCGGCTTGGAAGCGTGACGCATACGATGGGCTGGCCGCTTGGCAAAAATGCGGGTGGCGGGTCGTTCATCTATCATCTTGAAAACAATCAGGTCTATGTCGGATTTGTGGTGCATCTGAACTATCAGAACCCGCACCTTTACCCCTACATGGAATTCCAGCGCTTCAAGCATCATCCGATGGTGGCGGAGCTGCTGAAAGGCGGGAAGCGCATCGCTTACGGTGCGCGGGCGATCTCTGAGGGCGGCTGGCAGTCGATCCCGAAGTTGGTGGCCCCCGGCGTGGCGCTGCTGGGGTGCAGCGCTGGCCTGGTCAACGTTCCGCGCATCAAGGGCAACCACAATGCGATGTTGTCGGGGAAAGCTGCCGCCGAGGCGGCGCATGCGGCGATTGAGGCCGGACGGGCGGGGGACGAACTTGCCGACTACGAGGCGGAAGTGCGCGGCGGGGCCATCGGCAAGGATCTGAAGAAGGTGCGCAACGTCAAACCGCTCTGGTCGCGCTACGGGCTGATTGCCAGCTTGTTGGGTGGCGGAATCGACATGTGGGCCAACACTGCGGGCTTCACCGTTTTCGGGACGCTGAAGCACGGTAAATCCGATGCGGCGGCGACGGGGCTAGCCAAGGATTTCAAGCGGATTGCCTATCCCAACCCGTATGGCGTGCTGTCATATGACCGGCAGACCCACGTTGCCTACAGCTTTACCTACCATGACGAGGCGCAGACGGCGCATCTGGTCTTGAAGGATCCCACGATCCCGATCCGCGTGAACCTGCGCGACTACGACGAACCGGCACAGCGGTATTGCCCGGCGGGAGTGTATGAGGTTCTGGGTGAAGGCGACGATGCAACCTTCCGGATCAACTTTCAGAACTGCGTCCATTGCAAGACCTGCGATATCAAGGACCCCAGCCAGAACATCGTCTGGACCACGCCGATGGGCGGTGGCGGGCCGAACTACCCGAATATGTGACGGCCTCACAAAAGCTTGTCCGGCATTCCCTCCAACGGTGGTCGGGAATGCCGGGCCCGCATTGCGTCAGGCAGCGGTGACAGGTAGCGTTGTCTGAACCGTTTCGGAGAGGCCTGATGCAGCAGCCCGTCTTTCGCCCCATCTTCACCGCGCTGGCCCTGACATCCGCGCTGGTGTTTGGTCCGGCCCACGCGCAGGAGGACGAAGACTCCGGGGCCTATCTGGCGGCACGGGTTGCCGAATCGCAGAATGACTTTCGCGCCGCCGCGGCGTGGTATGGCAAGGCAATCCTGTCGGACGAAGGCAATCCCCGCCTTCTGGAAGGTGCCATTCTGGCCGAGCTTGGGCTTGGCGACTTTTCCCTTGCGACCGAAGCGGCAAAGCGCCTGAAAGCGCTTGGCGGAGAGCCGAGCCAGTTGGGCGAATTCGCGCTTCTGGCCGAAGAGGCGCAGCGCGAGGATTATACCGCTCTGCTGGACGCAGCATCCACGGGGCGTTCTCTTGGTCAGCTTGTCGATGATCTGGTCGTTGCCTGGGCGCGTGTCGGCGACGGCAAGATGTCCGAAGCGCTGGCAGCCTTCGACGCAGTGACCGCAACGAAGGGGCTGGAGGCGTTCGGTTATTATCACAAGGCGCTGGCGCTAGCGTCGGTTGGCGATTTTGAGGGCGCGGATGAGATCTTGTCCGGGCGCGCTGCCGGGCCGATTTTCGTGATGCGGCGCGGCGTGTTTGCCCATGCCCAGATCCTCAGCCAGCTGGAACGCAACGCCGACGCGCTGGCACTGCTGGACCGGTCGTTCGGCACCGATCCGGACCCGATCATCGACGCCGTGCGCGTCCGCCTCGCCGCTGGTGAACCGATTCCCTTCGACACGGTAAAGACCGCCCGCGACGGGATTGCCGAGGTGTTCTTTTCGGTCTCGACTGCGCTGAACGGGGACGCCGACCCAGTGTACACGCTGTTGCACACCCGCGTTGCAACTTACCTGCGCCCGGACCATCCGGACGCTTTGCTGCTGACGGCAGACGTGCTTGAGGTCCTTGGTCAACACGATCTGGCGGTGGAGACCTATTCCCTTTTCAAGCCGGATGATCCCGAATTTGTCACAGCCGAAATCGGACGGGCCGGCGCGCTGCAGGCGCAAGACAAGACCGACGCGGCCCTTGAGACGCTGCAAACGCTTTCCCGCAGCAATGGCAACCTCGTCTCGGTCCAGTTTGCGCTGGGGGATCTTCTGCGGATATCAGAGCGCTTCGACGAAGCCGAAGTCGCCTACACGGCTGCGATTGACCTGGTGGGAGAGATTACGCCCGATGAGTGGATCCTCTATTTCTATCGCGGCATCTCTCACGAGCAGAGCAAGGACTGGACCGCCGCCGAGACTGATTTCCGCGCCGCGCTGAAGCTGAACCCGTCACAGCCACAAGTGTTGAACTACCTTGGTTACGGATTGGTGGATCGTGGCGAAAAGCTTGACGAAGCCCTTGGAATGATCGAACGCGCTGTCGCCGCCGACCCGCAAAAGGGCTATATCATCGACAGCCTCGCCTGGGCCTACTTCCGGCTGGGTCGTTACGATGACGCGCTGGAGCCAATGGAAAAGGCGTCGGTTCTGGAACCGGTCGATCCTGTGGTGACCGACCATCTTGGCGATGTCTACTGGATGGTCGGACGCAAGCTTGAAGCGCGCTTCCAGTGGCGACGGGCGCTTTCCTTCGAGCCGACCGAAAAGGATGCCCTCAGGATCCGCGGCAAGCTGGAGATCGGCCTTGATGCCGTGCTGGCGCAAGAGGGCGTATCGCCGGGGATGATAGAAGCCGTCGAGAATGCCGACTGAGGCGATCACCGAATTTGCGCCCGCGAAGGTCAATCTGGCGCTGCATGTGACGGGTCGGCGCACGGATGGCTATCATGTTCTCGACAGTCTGGTGGTGTTCGTCGATGTCGGGGATATCGTCACCCTGCAAGCATCGGACCGTCTGAGCCTGCAGATCATCGGGCCGCAAGCTGGACAGCTTCTCGTCGGCGCGGAAAATCTGGTGATTCGCGCCGCACGGCTGATGGATGCTCGGGTCGCGTTGACCCTCGAAAAGCGGTTGCCGGTCGCTTCCGGCCTCGGCGGCGGCTCTGCCGATGCGGCGGCAACGCTGCGCGGCATTACCCGGCTTTTGGACCTGCCTCTGCCGGATGCCGCAGCGGTACTTGGTCTTGGTGCGGATGTGCCAGCCTGCCTTTCCGGCTTGCCCGTCCGGATGACCGGGATCGGCGAAGTGCTTGCGCCATTGGGCAGCCTGCCTCCTGCCTGGCTGGTTCTGGTCAACCCGGGCGTTGCTGTTTCCACGCCCGACGTGTTCCGACAACTGGATCATCCCACCAACCCGCCCTTGCCGCCCACCCTGCCGTCGTTCGCGTCGGTCGCCGAACTGTCGCTGTTCCTGACTGCACAACGCAACGACCTGCAGCCGCCCGCGCTGCGTCTGGCACCGGTGATCGCAGAAGTCGTCGCTGCTTTGGCGGGGTCTTCCGGCTGCCTTCTGGCCCGGATGTCCGGTTCGGGCGCAACCTGCTTTGGCCTGTTCGCCGACCGCGCACAAGCCAAGGCCGTTGCCGCCGGTCTGCGAACATCGCAGCCCGACTGGTGGATCGCGGCGGGCGCTGTTCTGGGTCAGAAATAGCTGCGCACCAGCGCGCCCGAGATCAGGGCCCAGCCGTCCGCGACCACAAAGAACACCAGCTTGAAAGGCAGTGACACCACTGCCGGCGGCACCATCATCATGCCCATCGACATCAGGATCGCCGCGACGACCAGGTCGATGATCAGAAATGGCAGAAAGATCATGAAGCCGATCTCGAAGGCGCGCTGGATTTCCGACAGCAGGAAAGACGGGATCAGCAATGACAGCGGCGCCTCGGCCGGACGCACAATTCCGGTCTGTCGCAGGTCCTGCAGGGTCTGGAACGTTTCAGGGTCCACCCTGAGCGCCATGAAAGCGCGAAACGGGGCCAATGCGGCCTGCAGGGCCGGGCCAACCTCGGCCTGACCAGTTGTCAGCGGCTCGATTCCCTTGACCCAGGCTTCGGTGAAAACCGGGTCCATCACGTACCATGTCAGGAACATCGCCAGACTGATGATCAGCATGTTTGGCGGGGCCTGCTGCAACCCGATGGCCTGCCGCAGAATGGACAGGACGGTGACGATAAACGGAAAGCAGGTAACCATCACCGCAAGGCCCGGCACGATGCTCAGCACGGTGATCAGCAGCAACAGCTGCACCGACCGCATCGACAACGAGCTGTCGTCGCCAAGGTTGATCGAGAACTCTTGCGCCATGGCCGGCCCGGCAATCAGCAAGGCCAGCAGCGCAAGCGGGATTATGCGCCTCACAGCCCACCGCGCAGATTGGCAACCTCGGTCAGCCGCACCGCCAGTTGCCCGCTCATTTCGCCCCCCATCTCGGTCAGTTCACCCCGGGCGATGAGCCTGTCCCCGACGTAGAGTTCCACAGGATCATCCACCCTGCGGTCAAGCTGCAGCACCGCGTCCTTGCTAAGGCGCAACAGGTCTTTCACCAGCGGTCTGGCCCTTCCGACCGAAATCGTTACTTCGATTGGAACCTGTGAAAACGGGTTGGTATCTGACAGTTCATCCATGTGTGTGCTCCTGTTGGGTCAGACTGAAAAATCCCCTGACCGCTTTGGTGATATCCGCCGTCGCCTGTGTCAGATCGACCTTGGTTTCGGCGACCCCAAAGCGGATGTAGACTTGCCCCTCGCTCAGCGACGGCTCTTCTTCGATGACCATTGGCAGCCCGGTTGCCTGCTCGACCAACCCTGCCACTTGCTCCCTTACGCTGGGGTTCAAGACCAGCGTCAGAGGCGCATCAGCCATCGCGTCGGCCATTGGCATCAAGGTTTCCAGCACGGTTGGCGCCAGGGCCTCACGGGCCATTTCCGGCAGCAGACGGCTGGTCATCTCCAGAATCAGCGGGCGGATCGCTTGCAGCACATGCGACCGCGCGTCCTGAAAGGTGAAGGCAAGCGACTGCAGGTTGCGGGCCAGATCCGCGCGGATCCGTTGCTGATCCGCGTGGTGAGATGCCGCCGCATCGTCCCATCCGGCACTGTAGCCCTGCTCAAAGGCGGCGATTTTCGCCTCTTCCACGGCGCTTTCCTGCACAAGTGGCTGGACGGTACCGTCAAGGCCAGTGGAAAGGTCGAACACTTCCAGTTGCAGCAGTGCCATCACGCGCGCTCCTCTTCGTGTTCCATCCAGCCGCGCAGGATCTCGATCGATTCCGTCTGCCGAAGCTCGATAAGTCGACGCAGGCGGGCAGCGGGATCAGACCCTTCCTCGTCTGCAGCGCTGCCGCCGAAACCGCCCCTTGTACGGCCTGGGATGTCAAAATCCATGTCGACCTCGCCGTCGAGCGCGACCGACGCGAACCCACCGCCACCTGGCAGGGCAAGCTGCGCTTCCGGTGCCGGAAGCGCGCGCACCGCAGAAGACGAGGTCAGAATGGGCCGGATCACGAACAGTCCAAGCACCAGCGCAACCGCTGCCAGAATGCCGGTCTGGATCATCGACATCACGTCAACCGTGCCGATCTGAGGAAGAAATCCTGACGCTGCGTCCGATCCGAGGCCCAGCGGCACTTCTTGGAACTCCAGCGACTTCAGCGTGAGGACATCCCCCCGCGTCTCGTCCAGACCGACGGCCGCGCCGACGAGTTCGCGCAAGACGGCCAGTTCCTCGTCAGCCCGCGGGGTCCAGGTCCGGGTTCCGTCGGCGGCAACGGTGGCCACACCGTCTACCATGACCGCAACGGTCACCCGGCGAATCGCCCCCGGGCTTCGCAAGACCTCACGTTGGGTTTCGGACACTTCGTAGTTGATGCGCTCGCGCGTCTCTGACGTGTCACTCTTGCCGTTCCCGCCGGCACCTGCGTCGCCATCGGGCAGGTTGGAAGCCACGGTCACGTCGCCGCCGGGTTCGGTGCTGGAGCCCGTCCGCTCTTCGGTTTCCGATGAAATCGCGACCCGGCCTTGTGGATCGAACGTGCGTTCGGTGATCGATTCGCGCTCCGAGATCAGATCGACCGACACTTCGACCACGGACTTGCCCGGTCCGACCCGCGCCGCCAGCAGGCGTTCCACGTTGCCCTTGACCGCTGCTGCCCTTTCGGCCGCATCGGACCCATCGAACTCAGCCGTTTCCTGCCCGCCGATCAAACCACCCACCGTGTCGATGATCTGCACGTCATCGGGCTTCATGCCCGAGACGGCACTGGCCACCAGATGCCGGATCGCGCGGGCCTGCGCTTCACTCAGCTGCCCGGACCGGGTCGTCAGCGTGACAGAGGCGGTCGCCTGATCCGGCGCTTGAAAGCTGCGGGTGGGCGCGCGGGCCAGATGGACCCTCGCGGCCCGGATTTCGGGCATGGCGAGGATCGTCCGTGCAAGCTCCCCCTCCTTCGCGCGCCAATAGGCGGCGTCAAACATCTGCGACGTGGTCCCGAAGCCGGACAACTGGTCAAGCAACTCATACCCGCCGCCCCCGGCTGCAGGCAGGCCCTGTGCCGCAAGTGCCATCCGCAGATTGTCGCGACGGGAACTGTCGACGTAGATCGAATCACCCTTTACCTCGTACGCAACCCCCTCTTGGTCCAGCGCTGCGATCACTTCACCGGCTGTGGCCGGTTCAAGTCCGGCGTAAAGCAGCACCATGTCCGGCTGGCCAGCCATCCGGCTGAGCCCCAGAACGGCGGCGAACATTGCAACGGTCGCACCCACCATTATGGCGCGTCGGCGAAAGCTGAGGGCGGACCAGATAGCGATCACATTCTGCAAGGCAATTCTCCGGGCTTCGGCGGTTCTGCCGATGGCTCAGGAATGAAGGAACCGTCTTAACAATCGGTTAGTGACATTCGACTTATCTTCGCGAGGTGAGTGATGGCGGAGGATGACGGTGGCGACGGCTGAGACGACCATGATAGAGGCACCAAAGAAGCGCTCAAAGAAGCCGCTTCTTATCGGTCTGCTGCTGGCATTGCTGCTGGGTGGCGGGGGGTTTTATGCCACTTATGCAGGGCTTACCTTCGGGCAGGCCGAAGCGAAGCATGACGCCGATACCGCACCCGGCCCCTTGCAAGGCATCGCCTTCGTGCCGCTGGAAACGATGGTAATCTCTCTCGGCCCGGATTCGGGCAGTTCGCATCTGCGGTTCACCGCCCAGGTCGAGGTGGTTGATAGCGCTGCGGCCGATGTGACGCTGCTGACGCCACGCATTCTTGATGTCCTGAACTCCTATCTTCGGGCCATCGATACAAAGTCGATCGAAGACCCAAGTGCCTTGGGAAAACTTCGGGCACAGATGCTGAGGCGGATTCAGATCGTGACCGGCGAAGGCCGGGTCCGCGATCTACTGATCACCGAATTCGTGCTGAACTGAACGGGGGACACAGTGGAAGTTATTGCTGACATATTGCTGGTGTCGGGCTCGTTCGGGGCAGCGGTCTACTGCTATGTTCTCTCCGCCCGACTGAAGCGGTTCACCACGCTTGAAACCGGGATGGGCGGGGCGATTGCCGTGCTTTCGGCGCAGGTCGATGACATGACCGTGGCTCTGGAAAAGGCCCGAGGGGCTGCGAATGGTTCTGCTTCCAGCCTCGAATCCCTGACTGGCCGGGCTGAAATAGTCGCCAAGCGGCTGGAACTGCTGGTTGCCTCTCTGCATGATCTGCCCGAAGCGCCGCCACGCCCGTCCCCGTCGGCCGTGCAGGACACTGTCCAGGAAGACGACAGACGCCTGCGTTTTGTTCGGCGCCGGGTTCAGCGTGACACGCTGGAGGCTGCCGAATGAGCGGGAAAAGACGCGGCGGGCGCGGAACGCTGTTCATTGTCGCCATGCTGCTGGCCTCATCAGGGGCTTTGCGTATCGGGTCTGGGGTCGGGGCAGCCCTCGCGCGGGCCGAGGATGCGCCCAAAGCCGAAGCGGTCGTTCCGCTCGAATGCCCGGCGATGCCAGCGGCATTGTCCGAAGGGTTGAAACTGCGCGAAGACCGTGTGGCGGCGCGCGAAGCCTCGCTCCAGGATCGCCTGGCGGCGCTGTCACTTGCGGATGCAACGATCACCAGCCGCATGACCGAAATGCAGGCGCTTGAAGAGCGGTTGAAAGCGACACTTGCCCTGGCCGACGGTGCCGCAGAGGCAGATATTGACCGGCTGACTGCAGTCTATCAGGCGATGAAGCCCAAGGACGCCGCCGCGCTTTTCGAGGCCATGGCGCCGGAGTTTGCGGCGGGTTTCCTGGGACGGATGCCCCCTGAGTCGGCAGCCGCGATCATGTCGGGGATGTCGTCAGAGGCAGCATACGGGGTCAGCGTGATTGTCGCGGGTCGCAATGCCGACGCACCGACTGAATGAGGACAGCTGCGAAAGACTCGCCGATGCTCAGAGGTTCTTAACCGGTCGCCCTGATACTGGGCGCAGCAAGAGTCGGATAGGACGCAACAATGCTTGGGATCGTCGGCATCCTCGTCATACTGATCATGGTGTTCGGCGGCTACGTGCTGGCCGGCGGCAAGATGGGAATCATCATGAAGGCGCTGCCCTTTGAGATGATCATGATCGGTGGCGCAGCAGTCGGTGCCTTCCTGATTTCGAACGACCTCGCTGCGGTCAAGCACACGATCAAGGATGTTGGAAAGGTCTTTAAGGGCCCAAAATGGAAGCTGGATGACTACCGCGATCTTCTTTGCTTGTTGTTTGAATTGATCCGTCTGGCCCGTGCCAACCCTGTAGCACTTGAGGAACATGTGGAGGGGCCGGAGACTTCCGCCATCTTCGGCAAGTACCCGCGGATCCAGCACGACCATGAAGCCGTCGATCTGATCTGTGACACGCTGCGCGCGGCCTCGATGAACTACGATGACCCGCACCAGGTGGAAGAAGTCCTCGACAAGCGGATGGAGGCGACGCTGCATCATCAGATGCATTCCAGCCATGCCTTGCAGACCGTGGCGGACGCGCTTCCCGCGCTGGGCATCGTCGCCGCTGTTCTGGGGGTGATCAAGACGATGGGCTCCATTGATCAGCCGCCGGAAGTTCTGGGCAAGATGATCGGCGGCGCTCTTGTGGGAACGTTTCTGGGCGTCTTTCTTGCCTACGGCCTGATGGGTCCCTTTGCTGCCCGCGTGAAAACCGTTGTTGAAGACGACATGCACTTTTATCAGCTGATCCGCGAGGTTCTGATTGCTAACCTGCACCGCCACCCTGCCAACATCTGCATCGAAGTGGGTCGCCAGAATACTCCGCATCAAGTTCGCCCCGCCTTCAGCGATCTGGAAGAGGCGATGCGCGGGCTTAAGCAGGACGCGGCATGATCCGGGCTGCATTTGCCATCTTTTTGCTACTCGGTCCGGCTGCGGTTTGTGCGGAAACTGCCCGGATCATCTCTGGCGAGCATGAGGATTTCACCCGCCTTGTCGTGGAATTGCCAGCAGCCGTTGACTGGCAGCTTGGTCGCACTGCGACCGGTTACGAGTTTGTCATCAAGGGAACCCCCCAGCCCACCTATGACCTGACGGGTGTCTGGGACCGAATCCCACGCTCCCGTCTTCAGGCGCTCTGGGCTGACCCCGAAAGTGGCGCGCTCAGGATGACGATGAGCTGTCCCTGTCACGCGTTTCCTTTCGAGTATCGGCCGGGAATGATCGTGATTGACATGCGCGACGGCCCCGCGCCGAAGGGCTCGGCGTTCGAACTTGCCCTGGACGGCTCTGACGCGGCTGTGGCGGATGGGTCCAAAGAAACTGCAGATGCCAGGCCTGTTTCCGTTGCAGGGACGGTCTACAATTGGCTCGATCCGGTAAATGCCGGGATTTCGGAAAAGGCGGTCTCAAGGCCTGAGATTCCCTTGCCGACCGGTAATGTGTCGCTGAACCCGCTGCGAGACGAGCTGCTGGAACAGATCAGCCGCGGCGCTGCTGAAGGGGTGGTTGACATGACGCTGCCGGGAAAAGCGCCAACTGTCGCCGAGGTCAGCCGCGACAGCCTCCCCTGGTCGCGGATCAGAATTGGCGAGATGCCCGGAGTGGAGGCGCGAACCGCACGCACATCAGAGCCTCAGCTGCAGCCCGACGGGTCCGCCTGCCAGCCTGACGCCACACTTGCCATCGGCGACTGGGGCACGGACGAGCCGGCATCGGTGCAACTGGCAAACGCGCGCGCAGGCCTGCTGAGCGAGTTCGATGTTCCTGACCCCGAGGCCGTCAAACACACGATGCGGGCCCATCTCTTTCTTGGTTTCGGCGCAGAAGCGATCCAATACGCTGCGTTTCTAGACCCGCAGCCCGCCGACGATGATCTGCGGCTTTATACTGATATGGCCAGAATAATTGACGGGCTGGAAAACCCCTCCAGCGCATTCTCACCGATGTTGAACTGTGACGGTCCCGCTGCCTTGTGGGCGGCCCTTCTGCACACCCGCCTTCCGACGGGACCCGGGGTGAACCCTGCCGCCATCGTCCGAAGTTTTGCGGCCTTGCCACCCCATCTGCGCAATCATCTTGGGCCGGAACTTGCGGAGAAACTCCTGGATCGCGGTAACGCCGAAGAAGCCAGGATGATCCGCGATGCAATGGCGCGCACGCCTTGGGTTGCGGCGGAAGAGATCGAGCTGATGGAAGCCAAGGCCGACCTCTCCCACGGTAATCTGGACGTGGCCGCGACCCGCGCGGACGCCGCAATTGCCGGGGGTGCTGATGGTATCGAGGCGGTCCTTACCTTGGTCGAGGTAGCGTTTCGCAAGGGTGAACCCGTAACGCCGGAACTGGCCGAAATGGCGCGCTCGTTTCTAAATGAAACCAAGGGATCTGAACGAGAGTCTTCGGTTCGGCGCGCGCTGGTGCTTGCGCTTGGCCTTTCCGGACAGACCAGTGCTGCCATGGAAGAAGTGACTCACCTGCCGCTTGTGGTCTCAGAGCTTTGGCAAGTGGTAAGCGCCAGGGCGAACGACGATTCGTTTCTGGAGTTTGCTGTTGTTCCGGCCGGATCGTTGCCGCCACAAACCGTTCCCGCCGTGGCGACGATGGTCGCAGACCGTCTGGTCTCTCTCGGCTTTGCCGAGGCCGCACTGGTCTGGCTTGGCCCGGTTGATGACACCGCAGACCCGGAGAGGCGGATCATTGCCGCGCGGGCAGAGCAAGCGCGAGGTGACGCGCGCCGGGCCCTCGCCCTGCTTCAGGGTTTGGATGGCACCGTTGTGGAATCGCTGCGCGCCGAAGCTTTGGTCCAGTTGGGCACGCTTGATGTCGCCGCAGCCGCCTTGCGGACCGCAGGTGATGATGAAGCCGCAGGTCGACTGATGACCTGGCAACGGAATTGGGCCCGGCTTGCGGAAGACGGGCCCGCCGCCTGGCAGACCGCAGCGGGGTTCGCGGTTGCGGATCGCCCCGCAGAAACGGGGTTGCTGGCACAGGGCGAAGCGCTTTTGGCGGACAGCCAGTCTGCCCGTCAGGCTGTCGCCGACCTTCTTGCCGCTGTCGCCGCCGAATAACCCCTGTAGCGCTAACCGGTTGGCAAGATTCGGTGGGTAGTCTTCCCGGTGACCGAGGGCAGAATGCCTGAGGGCGGAGATTGGCATGCCCTTGATCCTCATCCATCGCAGCCAAGTTTGCGCCCGCGTGCTTGCATTTGCACTCGGCGTTCTGACCAGCATGGAGCCGGCTTTCTCCAAACCGTCGGACTTGTGTGCCGAAGCGGCTCGCGCGGCATCGGAACGGGTCGGCGTGCCGTATGAGGTTCTGCTCGCGATCACACTGGTCGAAACCGGTCAACGCCGAGACGGAGAAATCAGTCCTTGGCCATGGGCGGTCAATTCAGCCGGCGAAGGCCGCTGGTTCGAGAGTCTGGCCCAGTCGCAGGCGCATGTGCAGGGCTTGCTTGACCAGGGGTTCACGAATGTCGATCTGGGCTGCTTTCAACTGAACTATCGTTGGCACGCCCAGAACTTCGCGACGCTTGCCGACATGATCGACCCCGAACAGAATGCTGAGTATGCCGCTAAGTATCTGTTGGGCCTCTGGCAAAGGACGGGGGATTGGGGAACTGCAGCCGCCGCCTACCACTCTGCCACCCCGGAGTTTGCCCAGCGATATCGCCTCAAATTCGATGCGGCCTACGCTTCGGTTAACGGCGGCGACGTTCTTTTGGCGGAAGTCGCAGCTGATAAACGTGCGAACAGATTTCCCCTTCTGATCGCGGGCGATCTTGGCCGGTTCGGCTCGCTGGTGCCCAAGACCGACGGGTCCGCACCACTGTTCGAGTCACCCTGACATGCCCGGAACGAACTTCCTCGCTTCGGTATTTCGGCCAACGATCCTTCTGGCCCTTGGCCTGATGGCGGTCATTGTCATGATGATTCTGCCGGTGCCAGCCTGGATGCTGGACGTCGGTCTGGCCATCTCCTTCTCGCTGGCTATTTTGATGCTGACCATCACGCTTTTCATCGAACGCCCGCTGGATTTTTCGGCCTTTCCAACCATCCTGCTCGCTTCTCTGATGCTGCGCCTTTCGCTCAATGTCTCGTCCACGAAACTCATCATCGGCGAAGGCCATACCGGCACCGATGCGGCTGGTCACGTGATCGAGGGGTTTGCCAACTTCATCATGGGCGGCAATGTCGTGCTGGGTCTGGTGATCTTTATTGTTCTCTTGATCGTCAACTTCATCGTCATCACCAAGGGTGCGGGTCGGATGGCCGAAGTCGGCGCCCGTTTTGCTCTTGATGGTATGCCGGGGCGGCAGATGGCAATCGACGCCGACATGTCCGCCGGGGCCATCGACCATGCCGAAGCCAAGCGACGCCGGGAAATTGAACTGGCCGAGACGAACTTTTTCGGTGCACTCGACGGGGTCTCTAAGTTCGTCAAGGGGGACGCGATTGCCGGTCTGCTGATCACCGGGCTCAATATCGTCGTCGGGTTGATCATGGGGATCGCAGTTCACGGGTTGGATGCGGCAACCGCGTTCAGAACCTATACGATTCTGACGGTCGGTGACGGACTGGTCAGTCAGATTCCGGCGGTGATCATATCCGTCGCTGCCGCACTTCTGCTGGCCAAAGGCAGCCAGAAGGGTGCGGCGGATGTGTCATTCTTTGCCCAGCTTGGTCGCTATCCAGGCGCTCTGGGCACTGTCGCTGCCCTCATGGGGCTTTTGGCCATCGTGCCGGGAATGCCATTTCTTCCCTTCATACTGTCTGCAGCGACGCTGGCCTTCGCGGCGCACACCCTGTCCCGCCGGGCAGAGGAATCTGAGATCGCCCCGGTGCAGAAGCTGGAACCCGTCAAGCCGAAGTCCATCGGTGATGTGCTGGACTTTGATGACATTCATATCGAGTTCGCGCCCAACCTCGTTGCGATGGCGCTTGATCCCGCGACCGGACTTGACGGTCGGATCGCCAACATGCGCAACCACGTCGCCTCGGCATTTGGCTTCATTCTGCCTGAGATCCGGCTGACTGATGAAGCGGCTTTCCCGCCCGGTCAGTATCGCATCCGGCTGCAGGGCGTGGAGCGTGTCGTCGACCGGCTTGTTCCCGACCGTGTTCTGGTCCTCTTGGCCGAAGGGGTTCTTGCGCCTGACGGGACCGACGTCAAGGAGCCCGTTTACGGCGCGCCCGCGCGCTGGATCAGGACGGATCAGCAAGAGGATGCGGCGCTGGCAGGCCTTACTGTCGTCTCGCCGACCGAAGTTCTTGCAACCCATCTTCTGGAGGTGCTGAAGGCTAACCTGTCGCGGCTTTTGACCCTCCGCGGACTGCGCCGGTTGCTGGATGAGTTTGTCAAACTTTCCGACCCGGCTCGGGCCGAGGCAAACCGGCGTCTTCTCGACGAACTGATGCCGGAAAAGGTGCCGCTGGATCTGCTGCACGCTGTGCTCCGGCTCTTGCTGGACGAGCGGGTGTCGATTCGCAACCTGCCCCTGATTCTGGAGGCGATCGCCGAATCGCGGCACATGGGCCCGCCAGAGGCTATCTGCGAACATGTCCGCCAGCGGCTGGGCTTTCAGATCATCGCCGAGCTGCGGCGTCCTGACGGGTCGATCCCGCTATTACAGCTTGCGCCGGAATGGGAGAAGACCTTCTCTACCTATCAGATCGACGGAGACCGCGGTCATCGCGACATCGCCCTTCCGCCGGAAATTTTCGCAAGACTTGCCAATGGCTTGACAGATCGGATGAACCGCGCGGCCGAGACGGGCATTTATCCGGCGCTGGTCACTTCGGTCGCACGTCGGCGGTTCCTCAGAACGGTGGTTCAGGCAAAGGGTCTGCAAATGCCCGTGCTGTCCTACGAAGAAATCGGCACCGATGCGCGCCCGGCGCTTCTGGGGCAGGTTCCGGCATGACCGAAATCCTTGCAGCCATCGCCACACTCCTTGATCTGAGCCAAGCGTATTTTCAGGTTGCAGCGCTGGTTTTCGTCCGGGTCGGTGCCGTCGTCGCCCTGCTGCCTGCGATGGGCGAACAATCGGTGCCACAGCGGGTCAAGCTGGGCATTGTGCTGGCTTTTACCGCGATCGTCGCCCCCCTGGTGGCCGACGGGCCCTTGGCAGGTCTGTTCGTGCCCGGGCCTACTGAATTGGCGGGGGAGGCTGCTGCGGGGCTGCTTCTGGGGGTCGGGTTCAGGCTCTTTATTCTGGCGCTGCAGACGGCGGCGTCGATCATCGCGCAGGCCACCACCCTGTCGCAACTCTTCGCTGGTGCGGCGCCCGAACCGCAGCCGGCTATCGGCAACCTGCTGATCATGGCAGGAATTGCCCTTGCCATGTCGATGGGTCTGCACGTCCGCGCGGCCGAGCTGATGGTTTTGTCTTACGCGATCCTGCCAATCGGCGGCATACCCGACGCGGCCTCGGTTGCGGATTGGGGCCTGTCGCTGATCCGCACGACGTTCAGCTTGTCATTTTCGCTTGCGGCCCCATTCGTCATTGCGTCGATGATCTACAATCTTGCGCTTGGTGCGATCAACCGGTCCATGCCCCAGTTGATGGTGTCGATGGTCGGGGCCCCGGCGCTGACGCTGGGCGCGCTGGCGATGATGGCGGTCGCAACTCCCGTGCTGCTGACGGTCTGGCTCCAGGCGTTCGAGGCGTATCTTGCGCAACCCTTTCTGGCCGCGCAATGAGTGATGAGTCCAGCGACAGCGCTGAAAAGGAACACGACGCGTCGCCGCAACGGTTGGAGCAGGCCCGCAAGGACGGCGACATCCCGCGATCAACCGACCTTCTGACTGCCGCCAGTACCGCAGGATTTGTTCTGGCCTTTGCGGCCCTTGGGGCCTGGGTCGTGCAGCGCGCAGGGGCGACGGGAATGGTGCTGCTGGATCAGGCCGACAGGCTGTCTCTTCTGATTGTCTCGGGGGCTTCCGGCCCGATCGGCGGCATCATCTTCTCAATCGCGGTTCCACTTATGGCAGTGCTGATGGTACCGGTCCTGATGGTCTTGGTCACGTTGTTTGCCACAAAGGGAATCGTCTTCGCGCCCGGAAAGATTGCGCCAAAGCTGTCGCGGATTTCTGCCCTTGCGGCGGCAAAGCAGAAGTTCGGCACCGAGGGGCTGGTCGAATTCGGCAAGAGCGCCCTTAAGCTCTGCCTCGTTGCCTATATCCTTTACTCGTTTCTGTCATCCCGCTTGGGGGCCATTCTGGCCAGCGTTTATCTGGAACCCGCGGTCGCCGCTGCGCTGCTCGCGCGGATGACATTGGAGTTTCTATTCATCATCCTGATGATCACCGTGGTGCTGGGTGGGGTAGACTACCTCTGGCAGCGGCATCTTCATCTGCACCGCAATCGCATGTCGCGGAAAGAGATGATCGACGAGTTCAAGGAAAGCGAAGGCGATCCGCAAATGAAAGCCAACCGGCGGCAGCGGGCGCAGGAGGTGGCGACAAACCAGATGCTGGCGGATGTGGCAAAGGCCGATGTCATCGTCGTGAACCCGACACATTATGCGGTGGCGCTGCGCTGGGACCGCGCCAAGGGGCGTGCTCCCGTTTGCGTGGCCAAAGGGGCGGATGAGATCGCTGCGCGGATCCGCGAGCGCGCTGCAGAACACGGCGTGCCGATCCACAGCGATCCGCCGACGGCGCGGGCAATGTTTGCCACTGTCGAGATCGGCCGGGAAATCAGGGCAGAACAGTATCGTGCGGTTGCGGCGGCTATCCGCTTTGCCGATGCGATGCGAAAGCGGGCGCGGCAAAGATGAGCAAGCGTGACGATCTTGCCAGATTGACGGAGCTGACACAGCTGGTTCTGGACCAGCGACTACACGTCTTACGCGAGGCAGCCGGTGCCCGTGATCGCAGTCGGTTGCAGCTTGACGCCCTTGCGGCGGCATCGGCCCCCGCAGATCTGCCGCCTGTCACTGCCGGGCTGGTGGGTTTGGCATACGAGCGATGGGCCGACATCCGCCGCAGCGAGCTGAACACGGTGATTGCCCGCCAGACCGTTGAGTGGATGGGTGCCAGATCAGACGCCGCATCTGCCTTTGGGCGGTTGCAGGCAATAAGGGGCGTCGCGGCAAAAGTGGCGGGGAAATAGCAGCGCGACGCACTGTCCGCTCAGCTGTCCTGACGGGCGATATCGGTGATCAGGATATCAGAGACAAGCCCGCCCATCACCAGATTGGCGGCCTCTTTGAGGCTTTCGCGCAACACCACCAGGTTCGAGCCGTCAGTAAATGACCCACCGAACCCGCCGACATTTGCATGATCGAAGAGAACCTGAAGAAACGCGTCGCGCAGCTTTGGCTCCCGGGTGTAGATCGCCTCGGTATTGCCTGCGTCCACCTCAAGGCTCAGCGACAGGACCACCATCGCCGAAACCCGCCCGTCTTCGACCACGGGCACGACGAACTGATTGTTCATCTTGACGTATTCCGGCAGACCTTCGGCTTCCGCGTCGCTGTCGGCGGCGTGATCATCCACCTTTTCTTCGCCGTCGGCGTGACTTGTGGCGTCTTCGGCAGCGGGCGCATCGGCGGCTGGGCGCAAGAACAGTCCGGCACCGATACCGCCACCAAGGCCCGCGAGTGCGAGGATTATGGGAATAACTTTGCCCATCATGATCAGAACGGCAACACGATGTCGGCCGCTTGCTGACCGTAGGTCGGCTGCTGCACATCCGTGATCTGACCGCGTCCACCATAAGCTATCCGGGCACCCGCGATCTTGTCATAGGTGATCTCGTTCTGACGCGAGATATCGACCGGCCGCACGAACCCGGTAACGATCAGCTCTCGCAGTTCGAAATTCACCCGAACCTCCTGTTGCCCCTCGATGCGCAATACCCCGTTGGGCAATTCCTCCACCACCGTGGCCGCGACCCGGAGGGTCAGCTGTTCGGTGCGGGCCACATTGCCGTTTCCCTTGAACGTGGAGGACGATTTCGTCTCAAACGCTTCGTCCAGGCTGGCACCTTCGGGCAGAGCTTCGTTGATCCGCTGCGGAATGCCCAGGAAATCGGGAAGCCCGGATTTCTGCGATCCGCTGCGGCTGCGGCCTGTCGAATTGGAAATCGTGGCGCTGTCGTCGATCTCGATCACCACTGTCAGGATATCACCGCGCTGCGCCGCCCGTCGGTCACCGAACAGCGAGTCAGTTCCCGCGGTCCAAAGTGAGGACGCGTCGGACGGGACAGGCGCGCCCACATCCTCGGGCAGGGTGGCGGAATACATCGCGCTGTGCGGAGCGCTGCCTTCCACCGGAGAAAACTCCGGCGCGCGGCCCACCTGGCCAAGCTTGCCGCAGCCCGACAGGACCAACCCTAGAAAAATCGCATTGCGCATCATCGACTTCATCGCTCCACACCAACATAAACCACGCCACCCGGGCCGACGCGCCCGCTGACCGTTGACCGTGAGGCGAGGTTGATCACCCGGATCACATCACCTTCCGCGCCGCGCCCCATGGCCCGGCCTTCGGTCGAAATCGTCAGGCCCCCTGCCAGATAGACCAGTGTCACCACCTGATTTCGGTCAATCAGGGCCGGCGCGCCAAGATCGGACAGCCGCACCGGTTTGCCGGCGTAAATCGCGACCCGCGCCTCAAGGCCAAGCGCCTCGGCCAGATCGGTGGCGGCACCTGGCACCTCGGCATCGACAAGCGTCAGGTCGTCCGGCCCGATGACCGACTGCGCGCGGATCGTCCGGGTGGCAACCAGACTGTCGGCGAAGGCCGGTTGCGCCAGAACCAAGGCAGCGATCACACGCCACATCAGCGCACCTGCGTTGTTGCAGACAGCATCTGGTCGGCGGCAGTGATGACCTTGGCGTTCAATTCGTAGCCGCGCTGGGCCTTGATCAGTTCCGTCACTTCGCGGACCGCGTCGACCGAACTGCCCTCAAGATATCCCTGTCGCAGCGTCCCCAGTCCGTCCACCCCGGGTGCCGCCGAATAGCCGGGGCCGGAGGCCGGGCTTTCGAGGAACAAGTTGGATCCGATCGCCTCCAGCCCTTTTTCATTGGAGAAGGACGTGAGATTCAACTGGCCGATCGATTCCGGTTCCACCCGGTCGGCAAAATTCGCAAAGACTTCGCCGGACGGGCTTATCGTCAGGCCAAGCGCGTCGGTCGGAATTGTGATCCCGGGGGCGACCGTGAAGCCATCGGAGGTGACAATCAGCCCGTCGGCCGACCGTTTCAGCGCACCGTCGCGCGTGTAGCCGGTCTGTCCCGATGGCATTGTCACCTCGATATAGCCATTGCCGTCGATGGCCACATCCAAGTCTGACCCCGTCGCTTCCAGCCCACCTTGGCCCAGCACTACGGAAACGGATGCAGGCCGCACCCCAAGCCCGATCTGGATGCCGGTGGGAAGCATGCTGCCATCCGCCGCAGTCACGCTGCCGGGGCGCGCCATCTGCTGATAGTGCAGGTCGGCGAAATCGGCGCGGCGGGGGTTGTAGCCGGTGGTCGACATGTTGGCGAGGTTGTTCGAGACAACATCCACCTTCATCTGTTGCGCCGCCATCCCGGTGGCCGCGATCTGAAGCGCTTTCATTTCATCCCCCTCACTTGCCCAGCGCCTGAATAACGCCGCGCACCCGGGCGTCTTCGGCATCAAGGAACTTCTGCCCCAGCTCGTATGCGCGCTGTACCGTGATCATGCGGGCAATCTCGGACACCGGCTCCACGTTGCTGTCCTCCAGCATGCCTTGCATGATCTGTCCGTCCGTCACCGGCTCTACCCCATCGGCAGCGAACATGGTCCCGGACTGGTGGCGCAGACTGAGCGGGTCTGATGGCTGCCAGAGCCCGACCTGCGCAAGCGGCTCACCCGCCACCGAAAGCGTTCCATCTTGCGCCAAGGCCACAGATTTCGCGTCTGGCGGGATGAAGATCGGCGCGCCGCCCGCATCCAGCAGGCGGTAGCCGTCCATGGTCACCAATTCCCCCTCCGCGGAGGGGGTAAAGCTGCCCGCGCGGGTCAGGCGTTCGCCTTGCGGCGTCTCGATCAGGAAAAACCCTTCACCCTGTATGGCGAAATCAAAGCTGCCGCCGGTCTGGGCCAGAGTCGCTTGCCGCAGATCGACGTTGCGGCCGCTTGCATAGGCCATCGACAGCGACGGATCGGTGTCCATCCTCTCAACAAACTCCGAGAAAACAATGCCTTCTCGTCGAAATCCGGTGGTAGAGCTGTTGGCGATGTTGTTGGCCACCATCGCCATTTCCCGCATCAGTCCGGATTGGCGGGTCAGCGTGGTGTATCCTGCGGCGTCCATGTCTTAGCCCCCCGCGATCTGCGGAATGATCGTCTCGGTGAAAAAGGACACCAGCGTTGCGGTCATGAAGCTCATCGATGCCCAGAAGGCGACCATCATCAGCGCGGCCTTCGGCACGAAGGTCAGTGTCATCTCCTGTATCGAGGTCAGCGCCTGAAACAGGCCGACGACCACCCCCGCCACAAGTGCTACGGTCAGCAGCGGTGCCGCAATAATCACGGCAACCCACAGGCCCTGGCGCATCACATCAAAGATCATCTCGTCGGTCATACCGGCATCCTCAGGATTTCCTGATACGCCTCGACGACCCGGTCACGCACTGTTGCCACCGTCTCCACCGCCAGCTGCGATGAGGCCAGCGCCTGCACCAAGGCATGCGGGTCCGCGCCGCCGGTCATCGCGGCGCGGGCTGTTGTTTCATGTTCCTGCAAGGCAGACATGAAGTTCCCGGCCAGCTTGGCAAAGCCATCGGCGGCCCCGCCTGCCTTTGGCTGGGGGGCCGCCGCCGTTTTGGCATTGGCGTAGGCCTGACTAACGAAAGAGGTCTTCAAATCCATTCTGGAACTCCTCTATCGGCGCAGAAGATCGAACAGACTTTGCGTCATTTGACGCGTCTGATCGAACATCCTGAGGTTCGCCTCGTAGCTGCGCTGCGCTTCGCGCGCGTCAGCGATTTCAATCACCAGATCGACATTCGAGCCGTCATAGTGACCGGTTTCATCGGCCAACGGGTGGCCGGGGTCGTAGATTTTGACCAGATCGGACTGGTCAAGATGCACTTGTCCAGGCTGCACCAGCCCGGTATCCATCGCTTCGTCAAAGCTCATCACCTTGCGGTGGTAGCCGGGCGTGTCGGCGTTCGCGATATTCTCCGAGACATGGCGCAGGCGCATCGCCTGCGTCTCCATCCCGGAGGCGGCGAAAGACAAGGAGGAGAGAAGGTCATTTCCCATGATCAGCGCGCCCGTCCAAGGCTGGCCCGGATCACGTCCGAGGTGGCGCGGTAGACCGCCAGTGCCATCTCATGGCTTTGCCGGGCTTCGACAGATTTTACCATCTCGCCTTCCAGCGACACCGTATTGCCGTTTGGTGCTTCGCGTCCCGGGGCGTTTTCGGTCTTCATGTCGATGGGCTGGGATGCCGCTGCGAAATGGCCGGGGCGCGTGGCCCGCATGTCGGTACCGCTGTCCTTGAACACATCCGAGAATTCCGGAAGGTCCTGCGCCTTGTATCCGGGCGTGTCGGCATGCGCCACGTTGCGAGCGATGACGCCCATCCGGGCACCGGCATGCGAGGCAAGGGCCTGCGCCATTCGGGTAAGTTCCAGTTTCTCGAACATCGTGGGCTTCTCCCTCGACCGCTTTCACCAAGGCTTAATGGTGATTCCTTTAGAAAGGGTAAGCAGCGAACGAAGGGAGAATCCCGTGGCCGGAATTTTTGACGGGCTTTTGGCGGAAATTGCGGGGGCGGCGCAGATACGCCGCATCGGGCGGGTCATTGAGACCGGTCGCGGCACTGTTGATGTGGCTGGTCTGTCTGAGGCAAGCCTTGGCGACCGGGTGTTGATCCACAGCCGCGACAGTACGGTGGAGGGTGAGGTTTTGCGTCTGACCGCCACTGTCACCACTGTTCTTCCCAACGGATCGGGCGAAGGGATGGCCATAGATGACCCGGTAGAACTCTTTGGCAAGGCCGAGATTTCTCCGGACGACAGCTGGATCGGCCGGGTGATCGACCCGTACGGTCGCCCTCTGGACGGCCGCCCGCTGATGCGTGGCGCGGTGCCGCGGCCCATGCGGGCGGCAGCGCCTGCTGCTGCGACACGGCGGCGGCTCGGCCAACGGCTTGAAACTGGCGTTGCGGTGTTCGATACGCTTTTGCCGCTGGTGCAAGGCCAGCGCATCGGTCTTTTTGCCGGGTCAGGTGTCGGGAAATCCTCTCTTCTGGCCAAGTTCGCGCGCGGGGTGCAAACCGATGTCGTGGTGATCGCCCTGGTGGGAGAGCGTGGCCGCGAGCTGCGCGAGTTTACCGAACGGGTCCTTGGCCCTGCGGGAATGGCGCGGTCGGTCGTGGTCACGGCAACATCGGACCAATCCCCCCTTACGCGCCGCCTCTGCGCGCTGTCCGCCATGACTGTGGCCGAACATTTCCGCGATCAGGGGCTGCATGTGCTGCTTTTGGTCGATTCCGTCACCCGCTTTGCCGAGGCGCACCGCGAGGTGGCGCTTGCAGCGGGCGAAGAGGCGTCGCTGCGCGGCTATCCGCCCTCACTGTCACATGCCATCATGAGTTTGGCCGAGCGGTCCGGTCCGGGCCCCGAGGGTTCGGGTGACATCACGGCGGTCTTTTCGGTGCTGGTCGCCGGGTCGGATATGGACGAACCGGTGGCCGATATTCTGCGCGGTGTTCTGGACGGCCACGTTATCCTTGACCGGCGCATTGCCGAACGCGGGCGGTTTCCGGCCATTGATCTGCTGCGCTCTGTTTCCCGGTCGCTTCCCGATGCGGCCAATGACGAAGAGAACGCGCTGATCACCGAAGCGCGGCGCTTATTAGGTGCCTATGACCGGGTGGAGCTGATGATTCAGGCCGGCCTCTATGCGGCGGGCTCGGATCCGGTGATTGACCGTGCCATCAAGCTCTGGCCGCTGCTTGACGGATTCCTGGCAGAGGCTGCACCCTCGACCGGGGTGGCGGGCAGCTTTGAACGGCTGCGCAGCTGTCTTGCATCGTAGCCGGTCAGCGCCGCAACAGTTGCAGCGCCAGTGCTGCCGGGGATGTCGTGCTGGACAAGTCCTGCACATCTGCCCGCACCAGATAGCGGCGCACCAACGTGTCCAGCTTTCTGGGGTCCGACAGCTGGGTCACGGTGTCGCTGCCGAAGATACCTTCGGCCCGCGACCTCATCACCGAAACCTGCTGGTCGATGTCGATCGACGAAAAGCTTGCCGGCAAGCCAAGTGCAGTCTGCATCACCTGCCGCATCGGTGCGTTGCCAAGGATGGTAAACCATTTCGCGGTCTCGCTCATCGTGCTGGTGGCGAGGGCAGGAATTTCCCGCTCGGCGTTCAGCGCCAGCCGGTAGCTGTTGCTTTGGTCGCCCACTGCGGATTCGAACCTGCGGGCGTGGTACTGCGTCAGGATCTTGTCCGCAAAGTCTGAAAGCTTGTTGCGCGGTACCGAAAAATCACCAAACCCGAACGTGGCCGACAACTTTTGATACTGCTTGTCAGCCAGCCGGTTCGCCAGGCCACCTTCGCGGATGGTGCCATCTTGCAGGACCTTGCGGATGAAGGCCGTGTTGTTGACATCCCCCTCAAGCCCGAACGCCGTCAAGGCGATGCGCAAAAGCCGCTTGTCCGACACCAGTTGGTCCGCAGTGTCGATCTTGCCGATCTTTGCGCGAAAGTAGGCCTCATCCCGTTGATTGACAGGTGAGGCCTGCTGCGCCGCCTGCTGGGCAGGCAGCGTCCGCTTCAGAAAGCTCCAGCCGGCAAAGCCGCCGATCGGCAGTACCGGCTGAAAAGTCATGCGCGACCGGCGGCAAACAGCCGCTCCTCGCGGGGCAGAAGGCTGCGTAGCGCTTTGAGGGCCTGATAATGCTGGTCCTCCAGCACTGCCGTGCTGGCCAGTGTCAACTGGGTGCGGCTGTCATGGTCGGTCAGCACCTGGCTCAGCTGTTCGATGCCGCGCAAGAGCTGCATCCGAGTGTCCGTCGCCTCGGCGTCGCCAGACAGGACAAGTTGCGCGATGTAGCAGACCCGTCGCACGGGCGTATTCACCTCTTCGGGGTGAATCGCATCGCGCAGCCGCAAGATGTTGGCGTTCGGCGTCATGATCGCCAGCCGCGACCGCCGGTCACCGTTTTCGATGACCGCGCCGTTGATCAGCACGCGCTCATGCGGGCCGAGCTTCAGGACGAGGCCGGTCATGGTGCACCGCCTTCGCCGCGCAATCCGCGCATCACCGCAGTGTTGATGTCGGTCAGAACCTCCACGCTGCCACGGTCTTCAAGGATGGCGCGGGTATGGTGTGCGGTAAACTCGTAAAGGTAAAACAGCCGGGCGCGAAGGGCGGCAGGCAGGCCATTTCCTTGATCGGCCACATCGGCAGCCAGCGCAGACCAGATCTGCTGATTGTGGTGCAGCGCTGCGGCCAGCGCGGGGAAGTCTGCCGTTCGGCCAGCCCAGGCGCTTTTCAATCGATGGGTGGCGCGGGCAAGAAGGTCGTATTCGACAGAGCGGAAAGAGCGGGCCGGGGTTTCCCGCTGGGCATAGGCAAGCGAAGATTGGAACGTCATCTGGGGTCCATCCGTTCGGTGTTTCGGGGAGAAGGTGGCCGCGGGTCGCCCCGCGGCCGGTCAGGATTACCGGAACAGCGACAGAAGCCCTTGCGGCTGCTGGTTGGCGATAGACAAGGCCTGCGTCGCAAGCTGCTGCTGGACCTGCAGCGCCTGCAACCGGGCCGAGGCCTCTTCCATGTCGGCGTCCACAAGCACACCAATTCCGGTCTTGAGTGAATCCGTCAACTGGCCGACAAACTCGCTCTGGATGTCGATCCGCTTTTGCACGGAGCCGAATGAAGCCGCCGCGTCGATCGAGGTCTGCAACATGCCCTCGATCGCCGTGAGTGCCGTTGCAGGTGACGACACTACGTCCAGCGTGTTCAGATCGGACAGTCCACCCGTTCCGCGGGTCGCTGCGACCGAGATTGCAGCCGGGTTGTTGGTGTTGTTCGCCACCGAAAGCTGCCCTGAGGCCAGAGATAGCGTAAAGTCGCTGTCCGACAGTCCGCTTTCGGTCAGCGAATTCTTCAAACCGGACACCAGCGCATCCGCAGTATCGCCTTCCTTCACCACGTAGCGGCCTTCGGTATTGCCGATCTTGAGCGCGATCGAATCGCCCGCGACCAATGCCGTCAGCGTGGCCGGGTTCGCCGTCGGCGCATCCTTGGCCAGTGCGCCGCCGCCACCCTGGAAGGTGAAGCCGTTCAGCGTGACCGGAGTGCCGGTCACGACGGACGCCGCCGACAGGGTACCGTTTGCCAGCGTGGCACCGGCGTCGGTGGACAGGTTCTGTGCATTGACCTGAATGTTGCTGGAGGTCACACCGGTCGGGCTTCGGTCCAACGAGGACAGCACGTTCACCGAGGTTTCCGAGCCATTCACCAGATTCAGGCCGTTGAATTGCGCCGCACCCACAACAGATTCGATCTGTTTGGTCAGCGCTGTGATGTCCGTCTGGATCTTGGTCCGGTCAACGTTTTCGGCTTGGGCAGCAACAATTTTGCCCTTCATCTCGGTCAAGAGCTTGGTCACCGATTCCGAGGCCTGGCGCGCCACGGTCAGCGTCGCAGAGCCGACGGAAAGACTGTCCGAAATCCCCTTGAAGCCCTGTACGTCTGATTCCATCACCTTCGAGATCGCCCAGACAGCTGCGTTGTCCTTTGCGGAGCCGACCATCTTGCCGGTGGAAATTTCCGCCTGGGTCTTGTTCATGTTGGCGCTGATGCCCTTCATGGTCTGAAGGGCTACCATCGCGCTGTTATTGGTCAAAAGAGACGACATCTTTACTTCCTTCGCATGAGCCGCGTTTTCGCGGCCTGAGATTGCCACCCGTCAGGGCGGCGGAAACGGGCTTTCTGTCCGATGCTTCCGGGTGTTCCGGATGCGCCGCCCCGGCATGGGACGCAACGTCAGTGATGCCGGAAAGTGTCTAACGAAAACCTAAACCGCCCCGGTGAAATGCCACGCATTTGAGCCAAGTCAGAGGCGTTTCGGCGTGGCGGCGGACACCAGTCCAACCGATTCCCGGCGTCCGCGCGCGTCATAGGTGGTCAGGGCCGGAACCGCCGAAATCTCAGCCAGCCGTCCCCGCGCCGCCCGAACGCCGCGCGCGGCCGCCTGCAGCATGCGCCCGTTTCGGTCGGCCTTGAGGCGCAAACGGTCCGCTGTTGCCCGCTCAAGCCCGGGCAGCGCGTTTGTCAGACTGTCCAGCATCACGCTCAGCGCGCCAAGCGCAAGAAGATCACCTGCCAGCAAGGCGTCATAGGTTCGGTCCAGAACGGCGTCGAGGTCAGTTTCCGGGACCATGCTGCACCTCTGTCATGCTGTTGAAGATCAGTTGCGCCAGGCCGATCCCGCCCTTTTCGACAAAGATCCGTGCCTGTTCCTGCTTCAGGAACGAAGCAAACTGTTCCTCGCCGTGACCCCCGCCGAATTCGCTTGCGGCTGCGCCAAGGCCCGCGTGGCCCAACATTTCGGCCAGAAACGTTGCTTCCAGGTCTTCGGCCTTGGCCAGCATCTCGGCACGCCGGTCGGGCGCTGGTACGGCGAGAGTCGGGGTAAGTCCTGTATCCATAACCGAATCTCCGCTGATCAGGATTTTAGGGAACAATCCGCGATCCGGGTAAAGAATGAGTAACCTGTTGCCGCGATAAGCGGAGTGTCAGCGGCAGAAGTCGTGGGAAATGCAACCAGTCACGTCCGTCCTTCAATTGGCCACCACACTCCCGCCCAGCGCAGAAGCGTCCGGTGAGGAAGGGGCATTTCTTCTCCACTTTGATGCCGCCATACCCTCAGGGACGACACCGTCCCGAACGGAAACGGGCGGCGACAAACTTTCATCGGTCGAGGAATTGACGACTGATACCATGGCGCTGGCGGATACAGCCCTGCTGCCCCTCGTGCCACAGGGCATCTGGGGTCTTGCGCCGGAGCTGAACCTGCCTGGCCAGATGCCGCCGGCGAGCCTGAGGGGCCCGATGAATGAGGTGGCCAAACCACCGCGTGACGCAGACCTGCCAATACTGCCGGAGGTTGCCGATTGGCCGAATGCCGGGGTGCTTGCAACGCCAATTGTGCTGTCCATTCCTACCAACCATGTGGACATCCCGGCAATACAACCCATTGCCGACAAGGCATCTGCGCTTAAAGCCATGGCCGGCGTGCATGACCTTGCACAAAACGTGCCCGCAAATGCGCCTGGGATTCCCGGTCTGCCCGAAACTCTCCCTGACGGGGTGACGGATACTGTGACGGATTTGGTCGACGTCGGCCCGGGCCCGCAAAATGCCCCGTTATCCGCCGCTCCGGCCGCCGTAACTGCCGATGCAAACCCGGGCGCTTCTGCTGTAATTGTCACGCCCGTCCAGAGCCGTCGGCATAGCGAAACAGCATCAATCAACCCCGTGCCGCCGGAGGATCAGCGCAACGAGACCTCCTCCGATCAATCCGTTGAACTGTCGGTAAAAGGTCTGTCCGTTCCGCCTGGGCTTTCTGCAGACCCCCTTGCCCCGACCAGGACAGGACAGGCCGATCTAGTGCCTGTTTGGGCCCAAACCGGCGATGCGCCTTTCCCCGGCACGAAAGGCCCTGCACCGGGCCTTGCCGACTTCCAGACACTTATGACAAGCGACGTTGAACCCGAACCGGTGCCGATAAGAGATGCGACACTGGGTGCGGCTGGTGGCATCCTGGTCTGGCGGGCGTCGGATACGGCTCCCGAAGGTCAGGGCTTTCTGCAGCCGATGGTCGGGCGACATCAATCCGGGGCGATCGAGGACAGTGTCCCCGCCGATGGTACAAACCCCCTCTCATCCAGGACCCGTTGGCAAGAGGAAGGCAAACCACCGGCTGCCTCGCCGTCAGCACATCCGATCGCGCCAGAACCTGCCATGCCTGCGCCCGAAACACCGGGTTCCGTCTTTGGCGAGGACGTCACCTGGCAGCCGCCTTCTCCGCTGCCGGCAACCGCGGTGCCCAGTGGTCAGATACCTGCCGCGGCGGTTGCATCACAGTTGCCGGTCCTTGTGGCGCAGATCGTCCACACCGCCTCTGGCAAAGCCGGGCCAGTGACCGAAATCGCCCTTTCGCCCGAAGAATTGGGCCGTGTCCGCCTCAGTTTCCGGCCGCATGACGTGGATCCCGACCGCATTGTCGTGATGATGACCTTTGACCGGCCCGAAGCGATGGACCTGTTTCGCCGCCATGCCGACCAGTTGCTGGCAGAAATCCGGGCGGCAGGGTTTTCGGGTGCCGATCTGGGCTTTGCCCAATCGGGAACGCAGGACGACGGGCAAGACCGTCGCGGCAGGGCGTTCTTGGCCGATCCCCCACCTGACCCACTTCTGCCCCGTGTCAGCGAAGCGCCGCTTCGTCTGACCTCCGGGTCTTCCCTTGACCTCCGGCTTTAAGGATTTTGCCATGGATGTAACTGCCGTCACCACCGCCATGCCCCCTGCCGCTTCTGCGCAAACCAGCAAGATCACGTCGGATTTCACCACCTTCCTGAAAATGCTGACCGTGCAAATGCAGAATCAGGATCCGCTGAACCCGATCGATTCAAGCGATTACGCTGTGCAACTTGCCACGTTTTCGGGCGTCGAACAGCAAGTGCAGACAAATCAGCTTCTGGCCGAGATGATGGGGCGGTTCTCGCAGATGGGCATGTCTGAAATGGCTGGCTGGGTTGGTCAGGAGGCGCGGACCAACAGCCCCGTCCACTATGACGGCAGCCCCGTCACCTTGTCGCCGAACCCGGCCGCAGGTGCGACCAGCGCTGTTGTCGTGGTCAAGGACGCGCAGGGCAACCTCGTTTCACGCGAGGAAATTCCGGTCAGCGCCGCACCCTATCAATGGCTTGGCGCGGACGCTGCGGGCGATCCGTTGCCCACCGGCACCTACAGCATAGCGCTGGAAAGCCTTAAGGGCGATGCCGTGATCGACAGCCGCCCCATTGAACATTATGCCCGTGTGATCGAAGCGCGGGGCGGCGCTGCTGGCACGACGCTGGTGCTTGAGGGGGGTATCGAGGTGGCCGTCAGTGCGGTTACCGGCTTGCGTCTGCCTCAAGCCTGATCATCAGAACAATCCCCGCGCCAGCACGCCGCCAGCAAAGGCCGCAGCAATCAGCAGCCCCCAGATCGCGGGGTGCCAGCCGCGCCGATGGCTCGGCTCTGGCGTCAACGGGTTCCCGGTGCGGATCAGCTGTGCTTCGACCAATGCAGGCAGCTTTGGGCCAAAGCGGGCCAGAACCCGTGCTGTCTTGGCCAGATCGCGCAACAGGGCTTTCGGGCCGATGTTCTGCTTGATGTAGCCTTCGACGATGGGCTTGGCGACTTCCCAGATGTTGATATGCGGGTCAAGCGACCGCGCCACGCCTTCGACCACCACCATGGTGCGCTGCAACAAGATCAGCTCGGTCCGCGTTTCCATGCCGAAACGTTCCGTCACCTCAAACAGATAGGCCAGCAGCCGCGCCATCGAAATCCGGCTGGCATCCATGCCGAAGATCGGCTCGCCCACAGCCCGCAGGGCGCGCGCAAACTCGTCGATGTCGCGGTCCGCAGGCACGTAGCCCGCCTCGAAATGCACTTCGGCCACCCGGCGGTAATCCTTGCGGATGAAACCGAACAGAATCTCGGCATAGACGCGACGGGTGTATTCGTCGATCCGCCCCATGATCCCGAAATCATAGGCAATGATGTCGCCATTCGCCGCGATCTTGAGGTTGCCCTGATGCATGTCCGCATGGAAATACCCGTCGCGCAGCGCGTGGTTCAGGAACAGGTGCAGCACCCGTGTTCCCAGTACCTTGCGATCATGGCCCGCCGCATCAATCGCGTCATTGTCGTTCAGCCCGATCCCTTCGGCCCAGCCCAGCGTCATCACATTGCGGCTGGACAGGAACCAGTAGGGCTTGGGCACCTGAAAGCCTTCATCCTTGGCCGTGTTCGACCCGAACTCTGCCGCAGCCGAGGATTCAAGCCGCAGGTCCAACTCGCCCATCACCACGCCTTCGAAATGCGTGATGACATCCATGGGGCGCAAACGGCGTGCTGCGGGGGCCAGCAATTCGATCCCGCGCGCGGCCAGATAGAACGCGTCGATATCCTTGCGGAAGGCCCTCTCGATCCCCGGGCGCAGCACCTTGACCGCCACATCCTCGCCCGTGTCCACCAGCCGCGCCCGGTGTACCTGTGCAATGGAGGCCGCCGCGACCGGTTCGGAAAACTCGGAAAACAGCTGGTCCAGTGGCAGTTCCAGCTCTGCCTCGATCATCTGCTTGGCAATCGCGGTCGGGAAGGGGGGCAGCTTGTCCTGCAGATACTTCAACTGCACCGCCAACTCGTCGCCCACAATGTCGGGGCGTGTCGACAGGACCTGCCCGAACTTGATGTACGCCGGCCCCAGCGCGGTCAGCGCCCGTGTCGCAGGCGGCAGCAAAGGGTCGCCCTTCAGCCCCAGCCACTTGAACGGCCAGCCCAGCATCCGCGCCGCAAAGCGCAGGCGTGGCGGTGCGCGGAACGCTTCCAGCACCACATCCATCGCACCGGTCCGTTCCAGCGTGGCACCAGTGCGGACCAGCCGGATGATGTTGTGCGGCCCCCTCACAGCTTCCAGCCGGAATGCAGGGCGGCCACGCCCATCGTCAGGTTGCGGTATTTCACCTGCCCGAACCCCGCCGTGCTGATCATGCTGGAAAACGTCTCCTGATCTGGAAACTTGCGGATCGATTCGACCAGATACTGATAACTTCCCCGGTCCCCGGCCACGACCTGCCCCATCGCGGGGATCACATTGAACGAATACAGATCATAGGCCTTCTGCATCAAATCATTCGGAATACGAGAGAACTCCAGCACCATCAGCCGTCCGCCAGGTTTCAGAACCCGGTAAGCCTCGGTCAACGCGTCGCCGATCCGCGTCACGTTCCGGATGCCGAATGAAATCGTGTAAACATCGAAACTGTTGTCTGCGAACGGCAGCGCCATCGCGTCGCCGACCACCCAATCCAACCGATCCGCCTGACGTTCGGCCTCGGCCCGCTTGCGGCCTTCGATCAGCATCGGTTCGGTCAGGTCGCAGACCACCGCCGTCGCCCCAGATGCCCGTTTGAGGAACCGGAACGCCACGTCGCCGGTGCCCCCCGCCACATCCAGCAACCGCTGGCCGGACCGGGGTGCCAGCCAATCCATCATTGCGTCTTTCCACAGCCGATGCACGCCGCCCGACATCAGGTCATTCATCACATCGTACTTCGACGCCACCCGGCTGAACACGCCATGCACCATTCCGGCTTTTTCAGCCTCCGGCACGTCCTGAAATCCGAAATGGGTCGTGGGTTCGTCACTCATCGGGCTTGCGGTCCTCGTCGTTGCCCCTCCTTATAGACGGCCAGTCTGCACCTGCAATGCGCCGAACTGCCCCAGAGGGACCATGCCCGAACTTCCCGAAGTCGAAACCGTCCGCCGGGGTCTTTCGCCCGTGATGGAAGGCCAGATCATCACCCTGGCCGAAGTGAACCGTCCCGATTTGCGCTGGCCCCTGCCGGACCGGATGGCCGAGCGTCTGACCGACCAGCAGGTTATCGCGTTGCGCCGCCGGTCCAAATACCTGCTTGCTGACCTCACTTCCGGTGAAACCCTGCTGATCCATCTCGGCATGTCGGGCCGGATGCTGATCTCTGGCGCGCAGATCGGTCAATTCCACCACGACCACCCCGCGCCGCAAAAGCATGACCATGTCGTCCTGCACATGGGCAACGGCGCGCGGATCACCTTCAACGATGCCCGCCGCTTTGGCGCGATGGATCTGATGCTCACCGCCAGTGCTTCAACACATCCCCTCCTTGCCAGCCTTGGCCCCGAGCCTTTCGGCAATGATTTCAACGAACCCTACCTCGCCACCCGCCTGCAGGGCCGCAACACGCCGATCAAATCAGCGCTTCTCGACCAGCGCCTCGTCGCGGGGCTTGGCAACATCTACGTCTGTGAAACCCTCTACCGCGCCCGGATCAGCCCCTTGCGCCTTGCGGGCAGCCTGAAGAAACCCGCCGTCGCCGCCCTTGTCCCGATCATCCGCGAGGTTCTGGCCGAAGCGATCGAAGCTGGCGGCTCCTCCCTGCGCGATTTCCGGCAGGCCGATGGCGAACTGGGCTATTTCCAGAAGCATTTTCAGGTCTATGACCGCGCAGGCCAGATCTGCGAAACCCCCGGCTGCACGGGCACCATCATCCGCACCGTGCAATCCGGCCGCTCCTCCTTCTGGTGCCCCAGTTGCCAGACATGATTTGCCATCGCCCGGTTTGGTGCTACGACTTACCCGACCTGAAACAGCGGAGCCGCCCATGGCCTACGACACGCTGATCGTCGAGATCGAGGATTACGTCGCCCTCATCCGGCTCAATCGACCCGATGCCCTGAACGCCCTCAACTCGCAACTGATGCGCGAACTGGCGGCTGCCGTCACCGCCGCAGATGCCAATGACAAGGTGCGCTGTATCGTTCTGACCGGATCGGAGAAAGCCTTCGCCGCCGGGGCCGACGTGCGCGAAATGGCTGGAAAGACCTTCACCGACGTGTTTTTCGACAACCTTTTCGGCCCCGAAGCCGAGGCGATTGCTCGCGTCCGCAAGCCGATCATCGCCGCAGTTTCCGGCTATTGCCTTGGTGGCGGTTGCGAACTGGCCATGCTGTGCGATTTCATCATCGCCGCAGACACCGCAAAATTCGGCCAGCCCGAGATTAATTTGGGCATCGTTGCCGGGATGGGCGGCACACAGCGGCTGACCCGCGCCGTCGGCAAATCCAAATCCATGGACATGCACCTGACCGGCCGCTTCATGGACGCCGCCGAAGCCGAACGCTGCGGCCTTGTCAGTCGTGTGGTGCCGGTCAAATCCCTGATGGAAGAGGCGATGAAGTCCGCAGCCAAGATCGTCGAGAAATCGGCGATCACCGCGATGGTCGTCAAGGAATGCGTCAATCGTTCCGAGGAATCCACCTTGCAAGAAGGCCTGCTCTTCGAACGCCGGATGTTCCACGCGCTGTTTGCGACCGAGGATCAGAAGGAAGGCATGGCCGCCTTCCTTGAAAAGCGCCAGCCGCAGTTCCGCGACAAGTAGCGCTTTCCTTTCCGCCAACCTTTCTCTATATGCCGCCGTCACATGCGCGTGGGCCCGCTTAGGCAAGAATCATTCCCGACCGTCCGGCCGGGGCCTTTGGTCTTTCGTGCGAACAGTTTGAAACCGAAAGACCTATAGGAAGCCCATGGCCAATACCGCCCAGTCCAAGAAACGCGCTCGTCAGTCCGAAGCGCGTTATGCCGTGAACAAAGCCCGCCGCTCGCGGATCCGTACCTTCCTGCGCAAGGTTGAAGAGGCGTTGACGGCCGGCAACACTGATGCCGCCGCCGCTGCGCTGAAAGCGGCACAGCCGGAACTGGACCGCGGCGTATCGAAAGGCGTGCTTCACAAGAACACCGTTGCGCGCAAGATGTCCCGCCTCGCGTCGCGTGTTAAGGCACTGCCGACCGCCTGACCTTCTGTACAGACTGGATTTGCGACAGGGCGCTCCCGCAAGGGTTGCGCCCTGAGGCGTTTTTACGCCTCCACGTCGCCTTTGTTCGGCGCCCCGTTGCCGATTTGCACACCCCTTCGGATTCGATTTCCGGGAAGGCCTGTCAAGCGAGATGTTCGGTTGCAGAGCCCGCTGCCGCCTTGCTAGCCTTGGGATGCGAGTCACTTCGTCTTGGGGGACAAGAACGGATCGCAAACAGAAAACTGCTGCACAGAACCGTTCGGCTGCCGCCGAGTTATCTGAGTTTTATGTTTGAGATCAAAGATTTGGAAGGCGGCAACCAAGCCGCCCCGAATGCGCGATGGTCAGCCTGCCGAATTTTCGGCGGCTTCTGATCTGGCGTTTCCTGTCCCTTGAAAAGCTGATCCGGCACGCTTCCCATCATCTGGGAAGTGCTGCGGTTCACGCCTGAGCGAAGCGGCTTGTACGGAAGAATGTGCGTTGTGCGCGGCTTGCGGAAGACCCGCAGGATAGAAAATTGGGCAGGTCTGGACAGAATGACGAACGAAACGTGGGGCCAGGTGCGTGAAGAATTGATCCAGCGCGTGGGCAAGAACAACTACGTGACCTGGATTGAACCCCTGAAGCTGTCGCTCCTGACGAATGGCGTCGCAAGGTTCGAAGTGCCGACGATATTCTTTGGTGACTGGGTGCAGCGCAACTACTCGGATCACATCCGCGCTCAGCTTATCACGGCCGGAGAATCCGTCGACCGCATCGAATTCGCCGTCGGTGTCGCGGCACAAGGCCGGGCACCAGCGCCGCGCGCCCCCGTGAAGCCGATTCGGTCCCGGGCAAATTCTGATGAAGAGCTGCCGGGTGCGCCGCTTGATGCCCGCTTTACCTTTGACAGCTTTGTTGTCGGCAAGCCGAACGAATTGGCCCATGCCGCCGCCCGCCGGGTGGCCGAAGGCGGTCCCGTCACCTTCAATCCGCTGTTCCTGTATGGCGGCGTCGGTCTGGGCAAAACCCACCTGATGCATGCCATCGCGCACGAATTGCAGACCCGCCGGCCCGAGCTGCGCGTGCTGTACCTGTCCGCCGAACAGTTCATGTACCGCTTTGTGCAAGCGCTGCGTGAACGGCAGATCATGGATTTCAAGGAACTGTTCCGGTCTGTCGATGTGCTGATGGTCGATGACGTTCAGTTCATCGCCGGCAAGGATTCCACGCAGGAGGAATTCTTCCACACCTTCAATGCACTGGTTGACCAGAACAAGCAGATCGTCATCTCTGCCGACCGCGCCCCGGGCGAGATCAAGGATCTTGAGGACCGCATCAAATCGCGCCTGCAGTGCGGTCTGGTTGTTGACCTGCACCCGACCGACTACGAACTTCGCCTCGGCATCCTGCAACAAAAGGTCGAGTATTATCGCAGCCAGTATCGCGGCCTTGTCCTTGCCGACGGTGTGCTGGAATTCCTGGCGCACCGCATCACTTCGAACGTCCGCATTCTGGAAGGCGCGCTGACCCGCCTGTTCGCTTTTGCGTCGCTGGTCGGTCGCGAGATCACCCTTGATCTGGCGCAGGATTGCCTGGCCGATATCCTTCGGTCTTCGGACCGAAAGCTTTCCATCGAAGAAATTCAGCGCAAGGTGGCGGAACATTACAACATCCGCCTGTCCGACATGATCGGCCCCAAGCGGCTGCGCAACATCGCGCGACCGCGTCAGGTGGCGATGTATCTGTCCAAACAGCTGACGCCGCGCAGTCTGCCCGAAATTGGCCGCCGGTTCGGGGGCAGGGACCACACGACGATCATGCACGGTGTCCGCAAGATCGAAGAGCTGATGGCGCTCGACAGCCAGCTCTCCGACGATCTGCAGCTTCTGCGCCGCCTGCTGCAGGGATGATGCCCGGGTGGCCTTGACGGCCCCCGCAATCGCACCCAAAGTCTCGGCAAAGGCTTGTGAACCGGCGAAAACCGGGTAAATTCGGCGTCCCTTTCATCGGGGGCCGGCAGGGGGAAGTGACATGAAACTCAGCATCGAACGCGCAACGCTGCTTAAAGCGCTGGCACAGGCCCAGTCGGTGGTGGAACGTCGCAACACCATTCCGATCCTAGCGAACGTGCTGATCGAGGCAGAGGCTGCCAGCGTCAGCTTCCGCGCCACCGACTTGGACATCGAAGTACTTGACCGCGCCCCCGCCATGGTCGAGCGCCCCGGTGCGACAACCGTTTCCGCCGTGATGCTTCACGAAATCATCCGCAAACTGCCGGACGGCGCGCTGGTCAACCTGAACGAGGATGCCGCGACCGGGCGGCTGACCATCACCGCTGGCCGGTCGACCTTCAGCCTCGCCACCCTGCCGAAAGAAGACTTTCCGGTGATGGCGACATCCGAGTATTCGTCGAACTTCTCGGCCCCGGCGACGGTGCTCCGCCGTCTGTTTGACAAGGCAAAATTTGCGATCTCGACCGAGGAAACCCGGTATTACCTGAACGGCGTCTACATGCACGTCTCTGCCGGTGAAAACGGCCCCGTGCTGCGCTGCGTGGCGACAGACGGTCACCGTCTGGCCCGCATTGATGCACCCTTGCCCGATGGGGCCACCGGCATGCCCGGGGTGATCGTGCCGCGCAAAACGGTGGGAGAGTTGCGCAAGCTGCTGGACGATGATGAGGCAACCATTGCCGTCTCGGTGTCGGAAACGAAGGTCCGCTTTGCCACCCCGGCGATCACCCTGACCTCCAAAGTCATCGACGGCACCTTCCCCGATTACACCCGCGTCATTCCCACCGGCAACACCAAGCGGCTTGAGGTGGACGCCTCAGAATTCGCCAAGGCGGTGGACCGCGTGGCGACGGTGTCGTCAGAACGCTCGCGCGCGGTGAAGCTCAGCCTTGATGAGGATCGGCTGATCCTGTCGGTCAATTCGCCCGATTCTGGCGCGGCCGAAGAAGAACTGGCCGTCGCCTACAGCGATGAGCGGCTGGAGATCGGCTTCAACGCCAAGTACCTGCTGGAAATCGCCAGCCAGGTGGACCGCGAGAATGCCGTGTTCCTGTTCAATTCGTCCGGCGATCCCACGCTGATGCGCGAAGGCAATGACACATCTGCGGTCTATGTCGTCATGCCGATGCGCGTGTAAACTCACCGCAACGCACGGACAGGAAAGGGACTTCAGGTGAGCGGTCTGGCCGTCAAGACCCTCTCTCTGTCTTATTTCCGCAGCCACCGTGCCGCTTCTCTGGAATTCGACGGGCGTCCCGTGGCCATCGTCGGGGCCAATGGCGCGGGCAAGACCAACATTCTTGAAGCGATCTCGCTGTTGTCCCCCGGTCGCGGCTTGCGTCGCGCGGCCGCCCCTGACCTTGCACGCAAACCCGAAGCGCTGGGCTGGAAGGTTGCGGCCCGCGTTGCTGGTCTGGGTGGTGCGCATGACCTTGAAACCTGGGCCGAACCGGGCGAACCGCGTCAGGTGCGCATCGACGGCAAACCCGCCCCGCAGGCCAGTCTGGGGCGCATCCTGCGCATTCTCTGGCTGGTTCCGGCAATGGACAGGCTGTGGATCGAGGCCGCGGAAGGCCGTCGCCGCTTTCTGGACCGCATGACGCTTAGCTTCGCGCCTGACCATGCCGAGCTTTCGCTTGCCTACGACAAGGCGATGCGGGACCGGAACCGCCTTCTCAAGGATCAGGTCAACGATCCGCACTGGTATGCGGCGCTGGAACACCAGATGGCCGAAGCAGGGCGCCAGATCACTGCCAACCGCCGCGCAGCCCTTTCCCGAATCGCCCGTGCGCAAAGCCCGGACAGCGCCTTTCCCAGCGCCCGTCTCACCCTGAGCGGCCCTGAAGGCGTGCCTGAACCCGAAGATTTGCTCACCACCTTTGCTGACGATCGCCGCCGTGATCTTGCGGCGGGCCGCACCCTGCAAGGACCGCATCGCGCGGACCTCTCTGCCCTCTATGTCAGCAAGGACACTCCGGCAGATCAATGCTCGACCGGGGAACAGAAGGCTCTGTTGATCAGCCTCATCCTCGCCAACGCCCGGGCGCTGGCAGAAGATATCGGCCATCCGCCGGTCCTCTTGCTGGATGAGGTCGCGGCCCACCTTGATATCGCGCGCCGCGCCGCCCTGTTTGACGAAATTTGCGCCCTTGGTGCACAGGCGATCATGACCGGCACTGAAGCTGGTCTCTTCGCCAGCCTCGGCCCGCGTGGTCAGGGCTTTACCGTACAGGAAAGCCACGGCGTCTCAGACATCATGGCGCAAAGGGATATTGAATGACGGTATCGTTTCACGAGCTGCTGCTTTACGCTGGTGGCATGGCTCTGCTGTGGGTTATTCCCGGACCGGTCTGGGTGGCACTGACCGCCCGTGCGCTGTCCGGAGGCTTTTCTGCCGCTTGGCCCCTAGCCATCGGGGTGGCCATCGGCGACGTCATCTGGCCACTGGCGGCAATCTTCGGCCTCAGCTGGATTCTGGCGATCTACGGCGGCTTTCTGGAGGCGTTGAAATGGGTCGCCGCAGGCATCTTTCTGCTGATGGGTGTCCTGCTGATCCGCAGGCCAGCCGCCACACTCGCCGCCGACAGCCGGATGACGCGGCCCGGACTCTGGGCGGGGTTTGCCGTCGGTGTGGCTGCGGTGATCGGCAACCCCAAGGCAATCCTGTTTTATATGGGCGTGCTGCCAGGGTTCTTTGACCTGACCCGCGTCACTGCCCCCGATATTTTCGCAATCCTGTTCATCTCGATGCTGATCCCGATGCTCGGCAACCTCGGCCTCGCGCTGTTTCTGGACCGTGCCCGCCTGCTGCTGTCCAGCCCGGATCAGCTGCGCAGACTGAACATTGTGTCGGGCGTTCTGCTGCTGGGTGTCGGCTGCGCTATCCCCTTCACCTGACCACCAAATCTTGTGTCCAAGGGGTGACATTCCCCGCCTGAACCGCTATAAATCGCGCGTCACGACAGGGGTTCCCGACTTATGGCTGAACAGCCCAAGAAGCCGCAAGAATACGGCGCTGATTCCATCAAAGTTCTCAAAGGCTTGGAGGCGGTTCGCAAGCGCCCCGGCATGTATATCGGCGATACCGATGACGGCTCGGGTCTGCACCACATGGTGTACGAGGTCGTTGACAACGGTATCGACGAAGCGCTGGCTGGTCACGCCACCGAAGTCTCGGTGAAAATCCACGCCGACGACTCGGTTTCGGTGCGCGACAACGGTCGCGGCATTCCCGTTGATATCCATCAGGAAGAAGGCGTGTCTGCAGCCGAAGTCATCATGACACAGTTGCACGCGGGCGGAAAATTCAACAACACCGATGACAGCGGCAACGCCTACAAGGTGTCCGGTGGTCTGCACGGCGTTGGCGTGTCGGTGGTCAACGCGCTCAGCGAATGGCTGGAACTGACCGTGTGGCGTGACGATACCGAATACCGCGCGCGGTTCGAGCATGGCGACTGCGTGGTGCACGTGCACGAGGTCGGCCCTGCCCCGGGCATGCGCGGCACCGAAGTGCGCTTCCTCGCCTCGGCCAAGTCCAACATCCCCGAAGGCACATTTTCGAACCTCGACTACAGCTTCAAGACGCTGGAACACCGGTTGCGTGAACTTGCCTTCCTCAACTCCGGCGTCCGTATCATCATCGAGGATGAGCGTCACGCAGAACCGGTGAAAAGCGAACTTTTCTACGAGGGTGGCGTCAAGGAATTCGTCAAATACCTTGACCGGTCCAAACAGGCGGTCATTCCCGAGCCGATCTACATGATCGGCGAGCGGAACGGGATCATCGTCGAAGTGGCGATGTGGTGGAACGACAGCTACAACGAAATGGTCCTGCCGTTCACCAACAACATCCCGCAGCGTGATGGCGGCGCGCATCTTGCCGGGTTTCGCGGCGCGCTGACCCGGACGATCAATTCCTACGCCCAGACTTCGGGCATCGCCAAACGCGAAAAGATCGACTTTACCGGTGATGACGCCCGCGAAGGCCTGACTTGCGTTCTGTCGGTTAAGGTGCCCGATCCGAAATTCTCCAGCCAGACCAAGGACAAGCTCGTCTCGTCCGAAGTCCGCCCGGCTGTCGAAAATCTGGTGAACGAAAAGCTCTCGGAATGGTTCGAGGAAAACCCCGGCCCGGCCCGTGGCATCGTCGGCAAGATCATCGAGGCTGCTCTGGCGCGCGAAGCCGCCCGCAAGGCGCGCGAACTCACCCGCCGCAAGACCGCGCTCGACATCGCGTCCTTGCCCGGCAAGCTGGCCGATTGTCAGGAACGCGACCCCGCGAAGTCCGAGATTTTCCTTGTCGAAGGCGACAGCGCCGGCGGTTCCGCCAAGCAGGGCCGCAGCCGCGCCAATCAGGCGGTGCTGCCGCTGAAGGGCAAGATCCTGAACGTCGAACGCGCCCGCTTTGACCGCATGCTCGCCAGCCAGGAAATCGGCACGCTGATCACCGCGCTTGGCACCGGGATCGGCCGGGATGAGTTTGACATCAAGAAACTGCGCTACCACAAGGTCGTCATCATGACCGACGCCGATGTGGATGGCGCGCATATCCGCACGTTGATCCTGACCTTCTTCTTCCGCCAGATGCCGCAACTGATTGAAGGTGGTTACCTGTATATCGCGCAACCGCCGCTCTACAAAGTCGCGCGCGGAAAGTCCGAGGTCTACATCAAGGATCAGGCCGCACTTGAGGATTACCTGATCGACATGGGTGTCGAGGGGACGGTGCTAAAACTTAACAGTGGTGAAGAAATCGCGGGGGCCGACCTTCGCCGCGTCATCGACGGCGCGCGCCAGTTCCGCAAGGTGCTTGACGCCTTTCCAACCAACTATCCACGCGGCATTCTGGAACAGGCCGCCTTGGCTGGCGCCTTCGATCAGGGGCAGGCCGACGCCGATCTGCAAGCGGTGGCCGACACGGTCGCGCAACGTCTGAACATGATCGCGCCCGAATATGAAAAGGGCTGGACCGGGCGAATCACCCAGGATCTTGGCATCCGCCTGTCACGCGTGCTGCGCGGCGTCGAAGAACTGCGCACCCTTGACGGTGCCGTCCTGCGGTCTGGCGAAGCCCGCCGCCTTGCCGCCATCTCGCGCGATACCCGCGACCACTACCGCGACCCGGCCCATCTGTCCCGCAAAGACCGCGACCAGCTGGTGCATGGCCCGATCGACCTGCTGAAATCAATTCTGGCCGAGGGTGAAAAGGGCCTGTCCCTGCAACGCTACAAGGGTCTGGGCGAAATGAATCCCGAACAGCTGTGGGAAACCACGCTGGACCCCGAAGCGCGCACCCTGTTGCAGGTCAAGGTCGATGATCTGGCCGAGGCCGATGACATCTTCACCAAACTGATGGGTGACGTCGTCGAACCAAGGCGAGAGTTCATTCAGACCAATGCCCTGAACGTGCAACATCTGGATTTCTGACCGGGCTGCCGGACGCAGGCCGTGCTGGCATGTGTCCCGATACCACCACGGCACAACCGGCGGGCGCATTTCCCGGGCACACCCGTAAGGAAATCTTCACGCCGGATACCCGACTGTTGCGGGCGTGAAATCCGCCAGCGGCCCTGCGGTGTTCCCGTCTTGTAATGTCGGCCCCTTCCCGCAAGACTGCAACATAGCGGCCCACGCAGGGCGCGCGCCCTGTGATGTGCGGAGATCGACAGCGCCATGGCCACCTTACATCCGGTCCTACTGTGCGGCGGGTCCGGCACCCGGCTCTGGCCCCTGTCGCGCAAAAGCTTTCCCAAGCAGTTTGTTCCGCTGACCGGCTCCAGCACGCTGTTTCAGGCGGCCGCCTTGCGGATGAAGGGCGCTGCGGACACTGCCGCGCCGTTGGTGATCACCAACGCTGACTTCCGCTTTATCGTGGCCGAACAGCTGACCGATGCGGGCATCGACCCCGGTGCCATCCTGATCGAACCCGAAGCGCGCAACACCGCTCCCGCAATCCTCGCGGCTGCCCTTCATCTGTCGCAGTCCGATCCTGACGGGTTGATGCTTGTCATGCCGACCGACCATGAAATTCCTGACGCTGCAGCCTTCCGTGCCGCCGTGGCCATCGGTCTGCCGCGCGCACAAGCCGGGCAGATCGTTACCTTCGGCATCCACCCTGACCGCGCCGAGACAGGCTATGGCTGGCTGGAACTTTCCGCCCCGCCTCGCGACGCCTCGCCCCAGCCGCTGGTGCGTTTTGTCGAGAAACCCGACAGCCCCCGGGCCGAGGCGATGCTGGCTGCCGGAAACTACCTCTGGAATTCGGGGATCTTTCTGGTGTCCATCGCCACCTTGCGCGCTGCGTTTCAGGATCATGCCCCTGATCTAGTCGCCCCGGTGTCCGAATCGGTGCAAACCGCACGCCCCGACCTTGGCTTTCTGCGGCTTGCGCCCGACCCATGGGCCCGCGCCCGCAACATCTCGGTCGATTACGCGGTCATGGAACACGCCGCCAACCTAGAGGTCGTGCCGTTCAGCGCCGCCTGGTCGGATCTGGGGGATTGGAACGCGGTCTGGCGCGACTCCGCACCGCAGCCCGACGCCACTGTCACCCACGGCGCCGTGACGCAGATCGACTGCACCGGCAGCCTCTTGCGGTCCGAAGCTGACGGGCTGCATCTGGTTGGCATCGGCCTGACGGACATGATCGTCGTCGCCATGCCCGATGCCGTACTGGTCGCCGACAGATCGCGGGTCCAAGAGGTCAAGGACGCCGTAGCCCGCCTGAAGGCCAACGCCGTCCTGCAGGCAGAAGTCTTCCCGCGCGATCATCGCCCCTGGGGCTGGTTTGAAACCCTGGTCCTCGCTGACCGCTTTCAGGTGAAACGAATCGTCGTTCACCCCGGCGCATCGCTCAGCCTGCAAAGCCACATCCACCGCGCTGAACACTGGATCGTCGTATCGGGAACGGCTCAGGTGACAGTCGACAAGGATGTACGTCTTCTGACCGAAAACCAGTCGATCTACGTCCCCCTCGGGGCAGTGCACCGGTTGGCAAATCCCGGCAAGGTTCCGGTCGTCCTGATCGAAGTTCAGACCGGCGCTTATCTGGGTGAGGATGACATCATCCGCTACGAAGATATCTATTCCCGCGGTCAGGGGTCCAAGGGTTAATCCGAGGATCGGAGAAGGCGTGCCGGATTGGGTCTTTCACCACCAGTTGCCCTCCAAATAACAAGGCTTGCGAAACCGGGCAAACAGGGCCTATTCCTGATAGCCAGCGCGCGTTCACAAGCGGATCGCTGAATCGCGCCGACTGGTACCGAGGGACAGCAGAATGGCATCAGATGGCTGAGCTTGCGCTTTTCGACAGGCTTGCCGTTGTGATGGCCCATCCTGATGACGAGATCCTCTGGGCTAGCTCGATTCTGCGCCGCGCAGAGCGGATCATCCTTGTTTACGGCGACCTGCCTTGCGATCGCGATCTCTCCACTGGCCGAAAAGAGGCTATGGCGGCTTTCCCGCTGGAAACCCTCGAATGGCTTGAGATGGTCGAAACCGGCGTCTTTGACAGTGCGTCATGGCCTAACCCCAAAGAGACAGAGTACGGGCTTTTGCCGCACCCGATGCTTGGCACGCTCGCAAGCTTCGATCCGGCGCGGTACCAGGCGCAGTTCGGTCTGCTGCGGGAAGCGCTCGCGAAACGGCTGACGGGTATGCGAAACGTCGTCGTTCATAGCCCGTGGGGGGAATATGGCCACGAAGACCATGTTCAGCTGTTCCGCGTGGTTGCGTCCCTGCGCGACGAACTTGGCCTGCGGATTTGGGTTCCCGGCTATTTCGCCGACAAGTCGGAGCCGCTGATGAAGCGGCATCTCAATCACCTTGGGCAGCCGACACCGCCACTGCCGACGGATCGCGCGCTCACCGCCGAGGTAAGCCAGATCTACATGCGGACCGGAACCTGGACCTGGTTCAAAAGCTATGTCTGGCCAGCCGAAGAGCGGTTTTTTCCGTATGATCCAGATGGTGCGGCACCAGAAGATCTGATTGAACCAGAGGCCTTGCAACGGATCACCATTCCCACTGAGCCGGTTTTCCGACCGACGGGACTGCGGTCGCAGATGCGCGACGTCATCCGCCGCATGCTCAGCTGGTATCACCGCACGGCCCGCGCCTGAGATGTGCGAAGTCGGTCTCTTTGCACGATGAGTTCCCTGTTTCCCTGTGCTTTCAGCCGGTGGGCACCCGGCATTGGCGACAACCACCTGCTCGGTTGGGTGACAGTGGTTATCTACCTTGCAGCGGCGTCGGCCTGCCTGACCGTAGCCCTGCGCGGCAGCTTCCCGGCACAGAGCGAACGGCGTGAACGGCTTTTCTGGTGGCTGGCTGCAGCGCTTCTTGGCGTTCTCGCGGTCAACAAGCAGCTTGATCTGCAATCCCTTCTGACCTCGGTCGCGCGATGTCTGGCCGTGGATCAGGGCTGGTACGAAAACCGCAGGATCGTCCAGCGACAGTTCATTGTCCTCTTCATGTTGGTCGGGGTCGTCGGGATGGCCGGAGCTGGGATTCTCTTGCGCGGCACCTTTGCCCGGACCGGCCTCGCCCTCCTTGGGCTTGGCTTTGTCTGTGTCTTTGTGGTGATCAGAGCGGTCAGTTTTCATCAGGTGGATACATTGATAAACACTTGGATGCTTGGCATCCGTCTGAACTGGGTGTTCGAATTACCAGGCCCCGTGCTGGTGCTTCTGGCAGCCTTCCTTGCCCGAGTGCGGCGGCCCGCCTGACCTCTCCGACCCTTCAAAACGAATCACTCTGGGTGCGCGGAAAGGTCTTTTTGCGCTTGGTCTCTCTCCGTAGCCCCGAATTTCGTCGGGCGAGTTGATCTTAACAAAAAATTCATCGTTTCCGGCTCTCATACAATGAGCCCCAACTGTCAGTCACCCGCCGGCACGACCGGTCGGCAGACGAAATTCCATACTTGCGCTCTGTGGTTGAGCATCCCTTGCGAGCGAGTTGAAATCTGGCAAGAAAAAGGCATTTGTGGCGACATTGCCCAGATTCAATCAACGATCACAGGGCGAATCCGGCGCCGTGGGTAGGGCAAAGCCCTGGCCCTGACGCACAACTCAGACGTGTAAGCCAATGACAAACAACCATTTTTGCGCTCCTTGCGTTTTGGGTGCTCATTGCTGCCATGATTTTCTAGTGCTATTGTCTTGACGATGCTGATCGGCACAAGGGATGGTCGTCGACGCGCATTTGAGCACAGGTCTTATCCCGGTTTCGGGGTTTTTGGCGACAGACAGTATCCCTTGCTGGAGGTTTATCTAATGGTTATTCGTATTAAAGTTGGCGCTTCGGATTTCACGCAGCCGATGGGTCACCAAAGGGAGCGGCGGGAAGTTCCCCGCCGGGACCGGATGTATCGGCGCGCGTTCAAACGCGGTTTGGATGTTGCTTTCGTTGTGTTGGCTCTGCCGATTATCGTTCCGACGATTGTTGCGCTCGCGGCGATGATTGCGGCCAAGGGGCATTCGCCCTTTTACCGGCAGGATCGGTTGGGTCGCGGTGGGCATGTCTTCACGCTGTGGAAGCTGCGGACGATGGTTCCGGATGCAGACGCCCGCCTTCAGAAACATCTGGCGGAGGACGAAGCCGCGCGGCGGGAATGGGATGCTTTTCAAAAGCTGAAATCTGACCCGCGTATCACCCCGCTTGGCCATCTTCTGCGGAAGACCTCGCTGGATGAGCTTCCGCAGCTGTGGAATGTGCTGAAAGGCGACATGAGCCTTGTCGGGCCGCGCCCGATGATGCCCGAACAGCGCACACTCTACCCCGGCAGCGCTTATTATCTGCTGCGTCCCGGGGTCACCGGCCTTTGGCAGGTGTCAGATCGCAATACATCCACCTTTGCCCGGCGTGCAGAGTTCGACGCCGACTATGAACGCACGTTGTCGTTCACCACGGACGTCAAGGTGCTGGTGGCAACGGTGGGGGTCGTGCTGCGCTGCACTGGACAATGAGCCGGTGTGGATGACACGCTACCACCGAACCTGCTCAGCAGGTTAATTCCTGCCAAGCCGGCAAGCATGACTATGGTCCCGGCGACTGGGTACGCCATCAGGGCGATCCAGACCGGCGTTGACGTAAAAATGAGGGCCACCGTCACGACGGCACCCGAGAACATAGCTATGAGAAGTAGCCCAAGGACCATCTCACTTCCCTCGATCAGCGTCACCGCGACGCCGATTATTTGGCTTAATGCTCAAAAAACCAACCGTCGAGTCATTAAGTTGTGTGAAGACGGTACCGGGATACCTCTGTCTCCGACTCTGGCGGAACTTGGCCCAGCATATAGAACACTGGTTAACGGATTCTTGCCGACTGGCAGAGCGTTCTTGCGATCACTGGCGCGGCGGTTGGCGCACGGCGGCGGCGTTCACTCCGGCGAAGCGTGTTGCCCGCCCGATACGCGCATAATCGAGGGTCAACAGGCTGGCGGCGATCAAAAGTCCAAAGACACCGCCAAGCGGGTAAGCCAGAACCGAGGTCCACAGTGGAACTTCAAGCATCTGTGCCATGCCAACAGCGACTGCACCGCTCAGGATCGAGATGACTACCAACACAGCGAGCATATCCACGACCCCTCTCTGCAACTTACTACTGTAGGCTCAGCTTGCCACATGGCAAAATTAGGGCAGGGATGCGATCTATCTGAGACAGCATGCTCTGACGCAAAACCTTGCCCCAAAGGATCGCCCATGCGGATGTCCGTCACCCGGTTCAGCACCACCGCCCATCTCAGGGCAGCCCTGCGCGGGCCCATTTCGGTGACGCTTATGCTTCTCGGCGCGCCGACGGCAACGCTCGCGCAAGTACGATCCCCCGATTCTTTCTTTACGACATTCGGGGCCGAAGACATCTGCGGATCGGTCAGCACAGACAGCAGTTCCCCGGTGCCCAGCTTTGCCGGGACCGCCAACATGGATCGCACCCTGTCTGACCTCATTCTAGCGGATTTCACTAAAAAGACTGTCGCGACCCCCGCCAATGCCATTTCGCTGACCTCGATCGTGACCGCGCCCGACCCGGTTGCCCATGCCGACGACCCCGGAAAATCGCGCGAACACGCCGCGCTGTTGGCTTTGGTCCCCCGGTCAGACGCCACACACATCGCCATCGCCAAGGGCAGCTGGTTTGCGACAGCAACCTGGCATGATGGCCGCGTTCCCGGCCCAGGTGCAAAGGTGCTGATCCCGGAGGGCATCAGCATTCTGTATGACCAGGAAAGTGACACCCGCCTCTTCACGCTCCGGGTTGACGGTGACCTCCGGTTCGCCACGGACCATAACACCCGGATCATTCTGGACACTCTGATCGTTTCGCCATCAGGACGGCTGCAGATCGGCACCGCATCACACCCGGTGCAGCCGGACGTTGAGGCTCAGGTCCTGATCACCGGCAACGGCGACATTGATCTGAAATGGGATCCGACGCTTCTGTCGCGCGGGGTGATATCGCACGGGCAGGCCGAAATTCACGGCGCCGAAAAAGTGGCCTTTCTCAAGGTCGCAGACCCCCCAAAGCGGGGCGACCGGGACCTTTTGCTTGCTGAAGACCCGCTGGGCTGGCGGATTGGCGACCGGCTTGTCGTGTCCGGAACGCTGAAACAGGGCTGGGCCTGGGACAATGCCGCTGGTGCCACGATCCACCATTCAAGTCAGGACGAGGTGGTGACGATCACCGGCATAGACGGCACCCGCGTCGGCATCGACCGGCCGCTGCGCTACAACCACTACGCGCCGCGCAAAGACCTGGCGGCCTACATCGCGAACACAACGCGTAACATCCTTTTTGCCAGCCTTGAAGGCGACGCGACGCCGCTGTCCCAGCGAGGGCACGTCATGATGATGCACAGCGACGCGGTGGATATCCGCTACGCGTCCTTCGATCACCTTGGCCGCACCGACAAGTCTGCCGAGGCGTCTGACGTTGCAGCGCTGGAATCGGTGGTTCCGACCAGCAACATCAAGGGCCGGTATCCGTTGCACCTTCACAAGACCGGAATGGCCTCGCCGGACGCCCCGGCTATGGTCGTCGGCAATTCGGTCTACGATTCGCCCGGCTGGGGGTTCGTGCAGCATTCGTCGAATGCCGATTTCATCGACAACGTAGCCTTCGACGTCTTCGGGGCCGCCTATGCCGCCGAAGACGGTGATGAAACCGGCATCTGGCTGCGCAACATCGCGATCCGCGCCGAAGGCATCGACTGGGGCGATGTCCCGGCCAAATCCGGCCTTGACCGCCACGACAACGGCCGCACCGGCGACGGCTTTTTCTTCGCCGGTCGTCTGGTCGAGGCGTCCGGGAATGTCGCCGCCAACACCACGCACGGCTTTGTCTGGATGCACCGCTCCGCCCCCAGCGGGCCACTGGCGGAAACCATGGATCATCCCGAAGTCGCTTACGGGCGACCAAAGCTGGAACCGGACGACGCGCCGATTCAAGGGTTCCGCGACAACGAAGCGTTCGGAACCGAGATCGGTCTGATGGTGATCAAGCAGAACTCTGAACAGGGCCACGATGTGCGTTCGGTGATGGACGGTTTCCTGAACTGGGAAACCCGCAAGGGCGTCGATATCAGCTATACCGGCCACTACACCTTTCTGGACTTCGACCTTATGGCGACGGCGCGCACTGATACCTTTGCCCCGGAAATCGGTTTCTACTTCGGGGCAAATGCGTTTGACATCGTGGTCAACCGTCTGACGCTGCTAGGCTTTCCCGTCGGAGTGAACATGAACCAGGGTTATACCTTCCCGGTTCCGGACAGCGACGTGGGATTCGTGCTGATCGACGTCAAGATGGTGGATGTGGCCGAGGAATTCCAAGGCTACAGCCCGTCAAAGCACATGGTCCTGACCGCAGCCGATCTGACGGGTGGCGGCGTCACCGGGATCCAGCAATCTGTAAGCATCGGTCCCGGCGACGATCTGGTGCTGGCCACGGAAAAGCGCGACTCGATTGGCCCGACGCCCCGCCAGAAGGCCGGCGATCCTCAGTCAATCCCCCGCTGGGAGGTGCCCGGTCTGTTGGCATCGACCGGATATTTCACGGCGTCAGACGGGCGAAAGCTTGCGCTGATCCCGGATTTTCTGGCGGACCGCGCAACCGGATCCTTGATGAAGCACAGCTTTATCGTCGAACTGCGCATCTCGGACGATGAGTTGCAGTCCTGGGGTGCGACCAACCACGGGACGTATGACCCGGGAAATACAGCACCTGTCGGCGGGGCCGACAAGGTAAGGACTGTGGTCAGTGAACCAGTCGAGATCGACGTTCTTGCCAATGACAGTGACCCCGAAGCAGACGTCCTCTCGGTGCAGGGCTTTACGGACCCGGCGCATGGTGATGTGGTTCTTCTGGACGACGGCAGGCTGCTATACCGGCCAAATCTCGGATATGCGGGCGAGGACGCATTTACCTACTGGGCTGCGGATGGTGCAGGGAACTACAGCCCGACCATGGTTGATGTTACGGTTGCCCACCGATGAATCTGCCTGTGCCTCGGGGTGTCGATGGCGTCATCCACCTGTCGTTTCTTGCTATTAATGTAGCGCCGTGCCTTTCTTTTGACGCCTCGCCCAAGCAAAGTGAGGCGCCACAGCCCGCCGGAGCAGCCGCGTGATCGAAGTTTATCGCAAGATCTTTTCTCTGTTCGATCAGCGCGAACGCCGGCAGTTCTGGCTGCTGACGGGGATGATGGTCCTGGTTGCCGTCGTCGAAATCGTCGGCATCTCGGCCGTTCTGCTATTGCTGAAGGTTCTTGCCGAACCGGCATCAATCCATGCGAACCCGGCGTTGTCGTTCTTTTACACACGGCTTGGCTTCGCCAATGATTTCAGCTTCGAGGTGGCCTTGGCCATGGTCGTGCTGATCGTCGTGATGGTCGGCCTCGTGATCAAGGCTGGCGGCACATACGCTGCCATCCGCTTTGGGGCCATGCGCGGCTTCACCATATCCAGCCGTCTGCTGGGATCCTACCTGCACCAGCCCTATGCGTGGTTTCTGGAACGGAACAGTTCCGATATCGGCAAGAACGTCCTGAACGAGGTGGACGGCCTTGTCGGACGGGTCATTTCACCAGCGCTCCGCCTGATCGCCAGCACGCTGATGGTGGTCGCCATCGTCGGACTTCTGATGCTGGTCGATCCGCTGGTCACGGTTTTGTCAGCCGGGCTTCTGGGTCTCAGCTATGCCTTCATTTACATGAAGCTGCGCGAAAGGCTCCGCCATCTTGGCGAAGAGATGATGCAGGCCTTCGCCGAACGGTTTCGCGTGGCACAAGAGGCGACAGGCGGCATCAAGGACGTCAAGCTTCTTGGACTGGAAGACAGCTACACCAAGGTGTATGAGACCGCCGCCCGCAAGACCGCCAAGTCCAGCGCGTCCCTGGGCGTCATGTCTGAACTGCCACGTTTCGCGCTTGAAGCAATCGCTTTTGGGACCCTTCTCGCCCTGATCTTGCTGCTTTTACTCCGTAGCGGCGGCGAGATTGCAGATATCGTCCCGACCCTTGGCGTTTTCGCCTTTTCGGTCATGCGCCTGCTTCCCGCATTGCAGCAGATCTACAACGCACTGGCCACAATCCGTGGTGCCCGCGCGATCCTTGACACCATCACCACCGACTACGCATCCGCTACTCCAAAGCCCGGCCTTGCCCAGATCACCGCAGCGCCGCTTCGGCTTGAACTGCAGCTTGACCTGTCGCAGATCGGATTTTCCTATGCCACCGCGGACCGCGCCGCGCTGCGCGGGCTGGATATGGTCATCCCGGCACGCTCAACGGTCGGAATCGTTGGCGGCACCGGCGCCGGAAAGACGACGCTGGTCGATCTTGTGCTTGGCCTTCTGACCCCGGACGAGGGCGTGATCCGCGTCGATGGCACTGCGATCACCAAGGACAACATCCGCGCCTGGCAAAAGACCCTCGGCTATGTCCCGCAGGCGATCTTCCTGACCGACGACACCATCGCCGCCAACATCGCCTTCGGAATCCCGAAGGACCAGATCGACATGGCGGCCGTCGAACGCGCCTCCCGCACCGCCGCACTGCACGATTTCGTCGCCAGCGAACTGCCCAAAGGTTACGGCACCGTGGTGGGCGAACGCGGCGTGCGGCTGTCCGGCGGCCAGCGTCAGCGGATCGGCATTGCCCGTGCGCTTTACCGCGATCCGACCCTGCTGATCATGGATGAGGCGACCTCGGCCTTGGACAACATCACCGAGCGGGTGGTGATGGAGGCGGTCCAGAACATCCGCGCCGACAAGACAATCATCCTGATCGCGCATCGCCTGACCACGGTAAAGACCTGCGACACGATCTTTCTGATGGAACAGGGCAAGCTGGTGGCACAAGGCACTTACGACGAACTTGTGACCGGGAACGAGACATTCCGGAAAATGGCGGTCGGAACCTGATAGCGCTCAGGCAGGTGCTGAACTGTCCGGGTGCCCGTGCGACTCCAGGTAATCGCGATAGAACTGCTGGTCATAGCCGCCCGCGAACTTGGTAAAGATCGAGCGTTTCAGAAACGGAAAGCCCGCGTCCACCAAACCCACCGGGTTGCCCAGAAGGTAGTAGTTCCCCTTGAACGAAAGGGCTGGGGTCAGGATAGAGCCCACGGAAACCAGACCGGACAAAGCCGACCCCAGCCGTGTTTCCTGCAACAGCGACACCGGTCCCTGATGGTTGAAGCTGAACCTGCGAAAGAACACCCGACCAAGGGCGCGGTAGGTGCGGGGAGTGAGCCCTCTGATATAGAACGCAAAACTTTGGATATGATGCTCCACCGAATAGGATGTCATGAATCCGGTCAGGTCCCAGGGGCTGCCCTCCAGCACAGGACGCAACGAATGGAACGGGCCAAGCACACTGTCGTTCAGGACAAGCACCCCGATGTCGTCAAACCGCCGCGCCAGCGCTTCCAGCCCGACCGAATAGCCCGAAAAGTCATAGCCGCGCAGTTCTTTCCAGATCAGACCGTCCAGCCCCAGATGCAGAAAGCCCTTCGCCTGTTCCGGCTCAAGTGTGGCGCAGACACACAGGATAGCGAACCCTTCCTCGCGCAGCCGGTTGATGGTGAAGCGGTGGTTCGCGCGCGGCACACCATCGGGCGCGTAGCAAAAATACACCGCCCACCGGCGCGATTGGCTTGGCCCAAAGTGCAGTTCCCGGTGTTGGGGAAAACTTCGGGTGGCCTGAGCCAGCACCTTCAGCCGCCGCAAGCCAAGATAGCGCAGGCCCGCTTCCGGCACAAAATCCCGCCAAAGATCAGCCGTGCAGGCAGTTTCATGCCGGTTGCCCGGGATGGAAAGGGTGCGACCCGCACCAAACGGCCCAATTCGATTTGTCGCGGTCATGGTACGGGTCGCTGCATGGTGTCAGGCATGAATATGTCCGGCGCACAGGGTCACTGAAAGGCTGTTAGTATCGCCCTGAAAGCTGAAAAGTCGAGACTGGGCATCCTTGCCGCAAAAGACCACACTATTTGGGCCTCTGGCGCTCTGGAAGCCTTGAAATCTCCACTGTCTCGCGGTTTGCTTTCTGCAGGTTCGCGCTTTATTGATACGAGGATTCTGATGTCAGAACCAATTCTGCCTATTGACCCCATAAACCTTACCATTCCCATGGATGCGGCGCGCGAAGCCGGTCGCAATGCTGCCGCAGCCTACCGGGCGCGCGCGCCCTATCCGCACGGCTGTTTCGACACCTTCATGCCGCCGGAAATCCTTGAACGCGTGCGCGAAGAACTGCGCGTGCTGCCTGAGGCCGAGACTTTCTTCAACAGCCCTCAGGAAAAGATGAAGTCAAGCTATCAGCCAGAGCGTCTGGCCTTCTACACCCGAAGCCTGTTCTACGCGCTGAACTCGCGGGCGTTCCTGGCTTTTCTGGAAGAAATGACCGGGATCGAAGGCCTGATCCCCGATCCGTACTTTGCCGGGGGCGGGATTCACGTGGTGTCCAATGGCGGCCATCTCGATATCCATGCCGACTTCAACCACCATGGAAAGCTGAACCTGGAACGGCGGATCAACGTGCTGATCTACCTCAATCCTGACTGGAAAGAGGAATGGGGCGGTTCGTTCGAAGTCTGGAGCAAGGACATGACTGAAAAAGTCGCCAGCTTCGTGCCGCTGTTCAACCGGATGTGCTGCTTTGACACCGGATCCGATACCTGGCACGGCAACCCCGAACCCGTAGCCCATCCCAACGGCGAGCCGCGCATGTCGATCGCGCTGTATTACTACACGGCCACCTGGGATGTGACGCGAAAGTCGCACTCCACCCTTTTCAAGCCGCGCCCCGGCACCATCGACAAGGAAGACCGTCAGGATGCCCGGCACCGGACCTTGCAGAATGTCTTGCCCCCCGCGATTTATCGGCGGATAGCGCACCGCTTGCGGCGTATGGGAATATAAAGCGCAGCCGGGGCCGGTTCAGCCCCGGCAAATCGGGGCCAGAAAGTCGGCCATCCGGCGGCCGATCACTTCGGGGGACAGGTCTTCGGCCACAAAGCGCCGCGCAGCATTGCCCAACTGCCGCGCCAGTTCCGGGTCCGCCATCAGCCGAAGGCAGGCATCCGCCAGTGCCTCGGGGTCTTCGGGCGGAACCAGCAGGCCGGTTCTCTCATCCGCGACATTCTCCTGACAGCCGCCCACCCGCGTGCAAACCACCGCAGATCCTGCGGCCATGGCCTCAACCAGCGTGCCGCCAAAGGTCTCGTAGCGGGACGCGACAATGGTGATCCCGTGGCTGTGCCGCAGCGCTGAAATTTCTTCCCGCGTTCGAGGCCCGATTGCGTCGATCCGCGCGCGCAGGTCCGCGGGCAGGCTGGCCAGCGTATCCGCCAGCGTCAAAAGCCCGCCATCGGGCATCGCAATTCCGATATCCGGTCCGGCAAAGGTCAGCCGGCATCGCGGGTTTGCCGCAGCAATCCGGACAAAGGCCGCAATCATCAGATCGCCGCCCTTGATCCGGTCGAACCGTCCGACGAACAGCACCCGCTCCAGCAGGTTCGGGTCAAGCGTCAAAGGCTCAACCGGCAGCGGCACGGGGTTTGCGATCACCGCCCGGGGAATGTCCGGCAAGCCCCAGGCTGTCTCCGTCCGCTCCATCACGTCGCGCGAGGGCGACGTTATTGCGTCGACCCGCCTCAGACCCGCCGCTTCGCGCGCCTCGCGTCGGGTGCTGGCCGCCTCGTCCTCTGCCCCTGCTGCGGCGCGGTGCAGCCACCACGGCCCGTGCAGGGTCGCCACCACGGGAATGGACACGCGCCTGCGGGTTTCCCCCGCCCAACCTTGTGTTTCCTCCATGACCACGATCTCGACCCCGTGCCGCCTTTGGGCCTCCTTGACCAACGCGGCATGGCGCTTTGCCACCGAAATGCCCAGTGCGGCTTCGGCGTTGATCCGCATCCGTATCCGGTCACTCAGGTCCAGATTCATCGGCGGCAGGATCACCACGCGGGGATGATCGTGCGGCGCGTCAATCATATGCGCCAGAATGGTGACCTCGTGGCCGCAGGCCTCCAGCCCAGTTGCGATATGTGCCACAGCGGTGGCGATGCCATTTGGCGTTCTGGTCCCGGGCCAGGCTGGCGTCACCAGACCGATCCGCAGCGGGCCGCCTTCGCGCCGT
>JANOQT010000082.1:0-29779 GCA_031415015.1 Paracoccaceae bacterium | reverse complement strand
CGCCGCCATTCCCGCGACCGAGCGGGACAATCTGATCACCGCCTACCATCGCCGCCTGTTTTCCGGCAACCTGATGGAGGAAACCCGCTTTGGCCGGATCTGGGCCAACTGGGAAAACGCGCTGGCCTCGCTGCACCATGAGGGGCCGATGGGCGAAAGCCCCTCCGACTATGCCCGGGCCTTTTCACGGCTGGAGAATCACTATTTTCACAACGGTGGCTTCCTGCAATCCGACGGCTGGATCCTGCGCGAACGCAAACGGATCGAGCATATCCCCGCCAGTGTCGTACAGGGCCGCTACGACATGATCTGCCCCCCGGTATCCGCGTGGAAACTGGCCGACGGCTGGGAAAAATGCGATCTGAAGATGGTCTCGCTGGCCGGTCACGCGCTGTCGGAACCGGGGATCAGCGAGGCGCTGGTCCGGGTGATGGACGGGCTGCGGCGGGGGTCGTCGTAGGATGGGCAATCTGCCCATCGTCCCTAAGCCTTGAGGCTCGGCAAAGAAATCCTCGTCGACGCTTTTGATCACATAGGTGACGCGGTCCCGCACTCCGACCTGATGTCGGATCATCAGCCGGGCAAGTTCCTGTTCATTGATCAGGACGACACCGTGCCGAACCCCTGCAACGTCGCCCATCGCCGCTTGGATAACTAAATTGTGCCAAGGGCTTACGCCCGCTTTCCCACCACTGCTACCCCCAGCGTTTCCAGCACCCGCGCCTCGATCTGCACCGCGTCCATGCCCGCCGCCCGGTACATCGCCTCGGGGCTGGCGTGGTCGATGAACACGTCCGGCAGCACCATCGAGCGGTATTTCAGGCCCCGGTCGAACACCCCAGACTCGGCCAGAAGCTGTGCGACGTGCGACCCGAAGCCGCCAATCGCGCCTTCCTCGACCGTGATCAGCGCCTCATGCTCTGCCGCCAGCCGCAGGATCAGGTCGCGGTCCAAGGGTTTGGCAAAGCGGGCATCGGCCACGGTGACGGAAACGCCGCGTTGGGCCAACGCTTCGGCGGCTTTCAGCACCTCGGCCAGGCGGGTGCCGAAGGACAGCAGCGCCACGCGGGTGCCTTCGCGGATCACCCGGCCGCGGCCGATTTCCAGCGGTTTGCCCCGGGTAGGCATCTCGACCCCGGTTCCGTCGCCACGTGGGAACCGAAAGGCAATCGGCCCCGCATCATGCGCCACGGCGGTGGCCACCATGTGCATCAGTTCCGCCTCATCCGCGGCGGCCATGACCACAAAGCCCGGCAAGTTGGCAAGGAATGCCACGTCAAAGCTGCCCGCATGGGTCGCCCCGTCGGCCCCCACCAACCCGGCGCGGTCGATGGCAAAGCGGACGGGAATCCGCTGGATCGCCACGTCATGCACCACCTGATCGTAGCCGCGCTGCAGGAAGGTGGAATAAATCGCCGCAAATGGTTTCATCCCGCCCGCCGCAAGACCTGCGGCAAAGGTCACCGCGTGCTGTTCGGCGATGCCCACGTCAAAGCAGCGTTTCGGAAACCGGTCTGCGAACAGGTTCAGCCCGGTGCCATCCGGCATCGCGGCGGTGACGGCGACGATCTTGTCGTCCCGCTCTGCCTCGGCAATCAGGGTCTGGGCGAAAACCTTGGTATAGCTGGGCGCGTTCGACACGGCCTTGGCCTGCACGCCGGTCAGCACGTCGAACTTGCCGGTGGCATGGCCCCGGTCGCGCGCCGCCTCGGCCGGGGCATAGCCCTTGCCCTTTTTGGTCAGCACATGGATCAGCATCGGGCCGGTCGCCCGGGCTTTTACCGTCCGCAGCACCGGCAACAGCTGGTCAAGATCATGGCCGTCGATCGGGCCGATGTAGGAAAACCCCAGCTCTTCGAACAGGCTGCCACCCACGGCCATGCCTTTCAGCAGATCTTTCGCCCGCCGCGCGCCTTCCTGCAGGGGTGACGGCAACAGACCGACAAATCCCTTCGCCACCTGTTTCAGGTCCTGCAACGGCGCTTCGGCATAAAGCCGGCTGAGGTAGGCCGACATCGCCCCCACCGGCGGCGCAATCGACATCTCATTGTCGTTGAGGATGACAAAGAGGCGCTTTTTCAGGTGCCCGGCGTTGTTCATCGCCTCGTAGGCCATGCCCGCAGACATCGCGCCGTCACCGATCACGGCAATCGCATCGCCCGGATCGCCACCCAGATCAGCGGCCATCGCAAAGCCCAGCGCCGCCGAGATCGAAGTCGAGGAATGCGCCGCCCCAAACGGATCATACGGGCTTTCGGACCGCTTGGTGTAGCCCGACAGCCCGCCTTCGGCCCGCAAGGTGCGAATGCGGTCACGACGCCCGGTCAGGATCTTGTGCGGATAACACTGGTGGCCGACATCCCAGATCAGCTTGTCGCGGGGCGTGTCAAAGACGGCGTGGATCGCCACGGTCAGTTCCACCACGCCAAGGCCTGCGCCCAGATGCCCGCCGGTAACGCTGACGGCAGCGATGGTTTCGGCGCGCACTTCATCGGCCAGTTGCCGCAGTTCCCGGTCGGCCAGCGCCTTGAGGTCGGCAGGCAGCTTTACGCGGTCCAGAAGGGGGGTGGTCAGGTCACGCATTCAACTCTCCCGCATAATGGTAAAACGTGCCGCCTGTTTCAGCAGGTCCGCGCGCCAACCGTAAGGCGACAGGTGCGCGCAGGCCTCGTCGACCAGTGCCACGGCCCGCGCCCGCGCCGCCTCCAGCCCCAAAAGCGAGACGAAGGTGGCCTTGCCCGCCTCGGCATCCTTGTGCAGGCGCTTGCCGGCTTTGGTGGCATCGCCGGTCACATCCAGAATGTCGTCGGCAATCTGGAACGCGAGGCCAAGCGCCTTGGCGTAAGCGCGCAGTGGGGCCCGGTCGGTCTGGGCCAGAATCGCCCCCGCCTCGGCGGCAAAGCCGATCAGGGCACCGGTCTTGCCGGCCTGCAGGGTGGTAATCGCATCAAGTGTCAGGGGGGTGGCGGCAGTTTCGGCGGCGATGTCCAGCGCCTGACCCAGCACCATCCCTTCCGCCCCGGAGGCGCGGGCCAGCCCCTGGACCAGCGCCATCCGCACCTCGGCAGACCCCAATGCCGGGTCGCACAGCAATTCAAACGCCAGGGTTTGCAGGGCATCACCGGCCAGCACTGCCGTCGCCTCATCCCACTTTACATGCACCGTAGGCTGACCACGGCGCAGATCGTCATTGTCCATCGACGGCATGTCGTCATGCACCAGCGAATAGGCGTGCAACGCCTCGACCGCCGCCGCAGCGCTTATCACACTGGCCTGTTCCACACCCAGCATCCGCGCACCTTCCAGCACCAGAAAACCGCGCAACCGCTTGCCGCCCTGCACGGCATAGCGCATCGCGTGGACAACCGGCTGATCGGCCAATTGCGCCATCGCCATATCAAGCCGCGATTGGATCAGACCCGCATCCGCCGCAAGCCGTTCGGGAAAAGTCACATCCCCTCCACGGGCGTGGCGCCGACGGCCCGGCCTTCCTGCGCGCGGATCATCTCGACCTTTTCCTCGGCGTCCTTCAGCTTTGCGGCGCAATGCGCCTTCAGCGCGGCACCCCGTTCATACAAGGCGATGCTTTGTTCCAAGGGCACTTCGCCCTTTTCCAGCGACGAGACGACCTGCTCCAGCGCGGCCATGGTCTCTTCGAATGTCATGCCGTCGATAGGTTTCTCGCTCATCGGCCCCGCTCCTCCAACACGCCCACATGCGCGGCGACCGAGGCCGCCAGTGCATCCAGATCATAGCCGCCCTCTAGTGTCGACACCACCCGCCCACCGGCGAAATCGCACAACCGGTCGGTCAGCCAGCTGTAATCGTCCGCCTGCCATTCCAGCCCGGCCAAGGGATCATCGGCATGCGCGTCGAACCCGGCGGAGATCAGCAGAAGCTCCGGCTGCCAGGCGGTCAGCACCGGAAACACCACCCGCTCGTAGACGTCGCGCATCGCCGTACCGCTGGAACCGGCGCGCAAGGGGATGTTCAGCATCTGGCCATGCGCGCCCCGCTCCTCGGCCCGCCCGGTGCCGGGATAAAGCGGCATCTGGTGCGAAGATACGAACAGACACCGCGCCTCGTCCCAAAGCAGGTCTTGCGTGCCGTTGCCGTGGTGCACGTCGAAATCGACGATCGCCACGCGCCCCAGCCCGTGAAGGTCCAGCGCCCGTTTCGCACCAATCGCCACCGTGCCGAACAGACAGAACCCCATCGCGGTTTCGCGTTCGGCATGGTGTCCCGGTGGCCGCCCCGCGACAAACGCCGTCTTCGCCTCGCCCGTCACCACCGCATCCACAGCGGCGCAGATGCCGCCGACCGCCCGCAGTGCGGCACGATACGACCCCGGCGACAGGAATGTGTCGCCATCCAGTTGCGCCCAACCTTCCGCGGGCACGGCATCCTTTACCCGGGCGAGGTATCGCGCCGGGTGGCAGCGCAGCACTTCGGTCTCATCGGCCAGCGGGCAGTCGCGCCGTGTGACATCCAGTCCTGCCAGCCCGGCCTCGACCGCTGCCAACCGCTCCACCCGCTCCGGGTGGCCGGCTGGCGTGACATGCCCCTCGCAGTCGGGATGGGAAAACACCAGCATGGCTTGTTCTTTTCACAAATACTTCGGGTCGTCCGTTGGTTTCGCCATTGGTTCGAGAAACCAATGGACTGGGGGGCTGCACCCCGCCGTCTGCCGCCCTCAATCCGGCTGCAGCATGTAACCCTCACCGCGCACCGTCTGAAGATAGCGCGGTGACTTGGGATCTTCTTCGATCTTCCGGCGCAATCTTGTGATCTGCACATCCACGGCGCGTTCCTGTGCGGCATCGTCGCGGCCAAGATCGCCCACCAGCCGGTCGCGGCTGATCGGGCTTCCGGGCTGGGTGGCGAAGATGCGCATCAGTTGTGCCTCGGTCGCGGTCAGGCGCACCAAGGCCTGGCCCCGCCACATCTCGCCCCGGTCCATGTCATAACGGACGGCGCCAAGATGCAGGACCTTTGGCGCAGGGTCCGCCGTCCGGGCCTGTGGCACGCGCCGCAGAATCGCATTGATACGCAGGAGCAACTCCTTGGGTTCAAACGGCTTTGTCAGATAGTCATCTGCCCCCGCCTCGAACCCTTCGATCCGGTTCGCCGTCTCGCCCTTGGCGGTCAACAGCAGGATCGGCGTCGTCATCCGCTTGCGCAGATCGCGGGTCAGCGACACGCCGTCTTCGCCCGGCATCATCACATCCAGCACGATCAGGTCAAACTCCAACCCCGTCAGGATGCGCCGCGCCTGCGCCGCATCGCGCGCTGCAGAGACCAGAAAACCGCTCCGGATCAGGAATTTCTGCAAGAGACCGCGAATGCGTTCATCATCGTCGACGACCAGCAAGTGGGCTTCGGGCACGGTCATGACCCGCTCTCTTTCAGCCGGATGTACTGACGGCGCATTTCGGGGTCCATCATGGCCTCCAGCACCTGCCGGAAGCCCGCCACCGCCTGAGGGCCCGCTGCGCGATACGCGGCCCGCATCCTTGCGCGCTGCGCATCCGACAATTCACGTTCCAGAATAAGCCCCTTGTCCGTCAGATAGAGATGCCGTTCCCGGGCATCCACTTTGCCCTTGTCGCTGCGCACCAGACCGTCTTCGATCAGGGTGCGCAACACGCGATTGAGCGACTGCTTTGTCACGCCAAGAATTGCCAGCAGGTTCGACACGGTGGTCCCCGGAGACCGATGAATGAAATGCACCGCACGGTGATGCGCGCGACCATAATCCTTGCCGTCAAGAATGCGGTCAGGGTCTGCGGTAAAGCCCCGATAGGCAAAGAACATCGCTTCGATGCCCTTGCGCAACTGTTCGTCCGTCAGGAACAGCAACCCCTCACTGCTGGCAGTGGTTTCGGACATGACGGCCTTTCCCGGTTGATGGATTTTAAGTCAGGTTCGTTGACATTCCATACCGTAACCTTTAGCAGATCAGCGTCTTGACGCAAGATCATGTCCGAAGTGGACCAATTCCGCGTCACTTTCGCAAACCGGGGGGATGGCGATGGCTGGTGGCTATGATGATCGTGATGGATTCATCTGGATGGATGGCAAACTGGTGGACTGGCGCTCTGCGAATATCCACATCCTGACCCATGCGATGCACTATGCCTCTTCCGTTTTTGAGGGCGAGCGCTGCTATAACGGCAAGATCTTCAAATCATCCGAACATTCCGAGCGGCTGCGCACCTCGGGCGCGTTGCTGGATATGCCGCTGCCCTGGTCGGTGGCCGAGATCGATGCTGCCAAGGAAGCCACGCTGAAGGCCAACAACCTGACTGACGCCTATGTGCGCGCCATCGCCTGGCGTGGTGCGGGCGAGATGATGGGAGTGGCCGCCAACAAGAACCCGATCCGCATGGCCGTGGCCTGCTGGACCTGGGGCAACTATTACGGCGACGCCAAGTTCAAGGGCGCGAAGCTGGATATCGCCAAGTGGAAGCGTCCGTCGCCCGAAACCATCCCCCATGCCGCCAAGGCCGCCGGGCTGTATATGATCTGCACCATGTCCAAGCACGCGGCCGAGGCGAAGGGCTGTTCCGACGCGATGATGTTCGACTATCGCGGCTATGTGGCTGAAGCGACCGGGGCGAATATCTTTTTCGTCAAGGATGGCGAAGTGCACACGCCGAAAGCCGATGCTTTCCTGAACGGCATCACCCGGCAGACGGTGATCGGTATGTTGAAGGACATGCAGATCAAGGTCCACGAGCGTCACATCATGCCGGAGGAACTGGAAAGCTTTCAGCAGTGCTGGCTGACCGGCACCGCCGCTGAAGTGACCCCGGTGGGCCAGATCGGTGACTATAACTTCGAAGTCGGAGACCTGACCAAGCGCGTGTCGTCGGAATACGAAAAACTGGTCCGCGCCTGATTGGCGGGCTTGCCTGATCGGCGGCGGACTGGCATTATTTCTTACCCTGTCTTGGCGATGTTGCCGGGGGTGGAGTGTCTGTCGTGATCCGCCCGTTTTCAGCCGTTTCTGTCTCGTTCCGGACGCTTGTGTTCTGGCTGATTTCGGTCGATGTCGGCCTGATCCTGCTTAATGTCGTCGCTTTCCTGCTTGCGAAAGCGTCGATCATTGCTTCGGTCCCTAATATTCTGAAGATCACTCAGGACGCGTCCTTGGGTGAAGATTTCAACTACCTGAAGTGGGCGGTCATTGTCGTCGCGCTGGTATGGATGGCGCTGCGCGACCATTGGCTTGCACCTTTTGCCTGGGCCGGCGTCTTTGCGATGATCCTTGCCGACGATTCGCTGCAATTCCATGAAAACATCGGCAGCTTGATATCCAGTGACAGCAAGCTTCCGTCGAACAGCCTGCTTTATGGCAGTGACCTGGGAGAGATCATTGTTTTTCTGGCAATGGGGCTGATCGCGGTCATTCTGACCGTCATGATGTTTTCCCGCCGAGGCGCGATGGCCCGGATCATGAGCGTGCGCTATCTGTACGTTCTGGCGGGCCTGGGCTTTTTTGGCGTCGGGATCGACGCCCTGCATCAGGTTATTTCTCATTTTGCGCTGGATCATCCCGCCGTAGCGTTTCTTGCGCCGGTGTTTGGTCTGCTGGAAGACGGTGGTGAAATGCTGGTGGCCAGCGTTGCTACTGCGCTGACGCTGGCCCCGCCGGAGATGCTGTTGACTGACCCGGCTGTGAGTGTGAGCCGGGTCTGATCGGCGTTTTTGTCGGTGCCCGGCCTGGATCAGACGATTTCGGTCTCAACTTCGATGTTTCCCTTGGTCGCGTGGGAATAGGGGCAGATGAAATGGCCGCGTTCGGCGATCTTTTCGGCCACCGCGCGGTCGACGCCCGGCATCGACACCACAAGCCTGACCTTCAGCGCGAAGCCGCCTTCCGGTCTGCCGCCGATGCCGACATGGGCGTTGACGGTGGCGTTGTCCGGCACTGTGCCCAGCTTTTCCGACCCTGCAACAAAGCGCATGGCCCCCAGGTAGCAGGCTGCGTAGCCCACCGCGAACAGCTCCTCGGGGTTATGCCCGGCGCCGGACCCGCCCAGTTCCTTCGGAGAGGCCATCGTGACGGTCAGCATGCCGGAGGTCAGACGCGAACTGCCGTTCCGGCCGCCGCCGGTCGCCTGCGATTCCGCCCAGTATTTCGGTTCGAGTGTCATGTGAGTCTCCTAATTTATATCGTGCGCGATATAAATTGATCATGGGGACGATGTCAATTGCTTGCGCTTTCATCGCGTGCGATATATTATTGTGCCATGGCTCTTGCACCCTCTGACATGCTTTGCTTTGCGCTGCATTCGACTGCACTTGCGGTGCATGCCGCTTATGCGCCGTTGCTGGAGCCGCTGGGCCTGACCTATCCCCAGTATCTGGCGCTGGCGTCGCTTGCATCGTCAGACGATCAGACAGTGGGCCAGCTTGGCGCCGAACTGCGCCTGGAATCGAACACGCTGACCCCGTTGCTCAAACGGATGGAGAATGCGGGCTGGGTCAGCCGCACCCGGGACGCCAGGGATGAACGGGTTGTGCGCCTTGCCCTGACGGCTGACGGTCGGGCGCTTGCGGCAAAAGCTGCAAGCGTTCCGCGGGACTTTGCGGACAAGACCGGCTTGGCCTTGTCCGATATCGCGGACCTTCGCGACGTGCTTCATGTGCTGCGCAGTCGCTTGAAGCCTGCGCTGCAAAAGGGTTGATGTCAGGCCGTCCGGCCGCGTTCTATCCTGAGGAACTGCACCAGCCTGGATTTTCCAGCCATGCTGCGCGGTTTGTGGAACGTCTCACGCGGGTTGCGCGCCAGTCGCAGAAAGTGCTTCACCCGACCGCTGGTGGCACGGGTCTGGTGATCGGCAATGTGTCGTCCGGTCATCGCGTAATCCTCCTCTGGTTGTGAGCCGATCATAGCGGCAATCCCTGATTTGAGCCAGCGCCGTGTCCGCGCGCCAGGCTAATCCCGGCTTAGTCGCGCGATGGCCCAGCGGGCTGCATCTGCAACGGCAGGGTCCGGGTCCGCCAAAAGCGGGACGGCAGAAGGCAAAAGGTCAGGCAGGCCAGAGTTTCCAATCGCGTAAAGCACATTGCGCACGAACCGATCCCGACCGATTCGCTTGATCGGGCTGCCGGAAAAGCGTGCGCGAAAGCCGGCATCGTCAAGTGTCGCCAGTTCGGCCAGTTCCGGCAAACCGACACGCGGCTGATAGCCCATTTCGGTCGCGGCAACGGCAAACTTGTTCCACGGGCAGACGGCCAGACAGTCGTCACATCCGTAAATCCGGTTGCCCATCAGTGCGCGCAGGTCTTCGTCCACCGGCCCGTGGTGTTCGATGGTCAGGTAGGAAATGCAGCGCCGCGCGTCCAGCTGGTAGGGCGCCGGAAAGGCTGCCGTGGGGCAGATGTCCAGACAGGCGGTACAGCTGCCACAGTGGCTGATTTCGGGGATGTCCGGTTCCAGGTCCAGCGTGGTGAAGATCGCGCCCAGGAACACCCAGTTCCCCAGATCGCGGCCCAGAAGGTTGGTGTGCTTGCCCTGCCAGCCCAGTCCCGCCGCCTGAGCAAGCGGCTTTTCCATCACGGGTGCGGTGTCGACGAAAACCTTGATCTCGCCGCCGCCCGCGTCGATCAGCCACCGCCCCAGCCGTTTCAGCCGCCGCTTCACCAGATCATGGTAGTCGCGCCCCTGCGCATAGACGCTGACCACGCCCCGGTCGCGGGCAACAAGGCCCGCCATCGGGTCAGCCTCGGGGGTGTAGGATTCCGCCAGCATGATCACTGACCGTGCCTGCGGCCAAAGTGCTGCTGCCGATCCACGCCATTCCGTACGCTCGGCCATCCAGTGCATCTGGCCGTGATGCCCGGCATCAAGAAAGGTGCGCAGCCGTTCGGCGGCTTCGGGCGCAGCGTCGGGTTTGCAGATACCGACCTTGGCAAAACCCTCGTCCAGCGCCCGCGCGACCAGCCGGTCCTTCAAGGGCCCGCTGCCCGGTCCCACCTAGAAATCCAGATCGGCGTAATGCGGGGCTGGCGGAAAACCTGAAATCTGATCCGAGAGCAGCGGGCGAAACGAGGGGCGCGATTTGATCTTGGCGTACCAGTCCTTCAGGACGGCGTGCCGGTTCCAGTCCACGTCCGAGATGTAGTCGAGGCAGCTCAGATGCGCGGCGGCGGTGAAATCGGCGAGTGTCATCGCGTCGCCCGCCAGCCAACGCCGCTGGTCCAGCAGCCAGGCCATGTAATCCAGATGATACTTGATCCGGCTGGACCCGGTCTTGACATTCTTGCTGTCAGGGTAGCCCTGACCGGTGACCTTCTTGTTCACCCGCTCGTACAGCAGTTTCGACGTCACCTCCTGATGGAACTTGTCGTCAAACCACGCACAAAGCCGGCGCACCTCGTACCGCCCGTCGGCATCACGGGGCATCAGGGGCGGGGTCGGCGCGATCTCTTCCAGATACTCGCAGATTGCCTGGCTTTCGCTCATGATCCGGCTGTCCATCCTCAGAACAGGCACCTTGCCGGCCGGGTTACGGCGCAGAAAATCGGGCGAGGGGTCCCAGTAGCGCTCTTCAACCAGTTCCACCTCGATCTTCTTTTCGGCCAGCGTCAGACGCACCTTGCGGCAGAACGGAGAGAGCGGAACGTGGTAGAGACGGTTCATAAGGCGGGCACCTCTGGTGTGATCCCCTCATTGCCGCGCCGGGGGGCGAAATTCAATCCCTTGTGCCCGGTCAGCCATCGAAACAGGCGGAACGGCCGTCTGCGGCGATGGTTTCCGCGCCCGAAAGGATCTGAGTCGCACGCTTGCGCACATAGGGGCCGGGTTCGTTGGCGTTGTATTCTTTGGGGTTGGGCAAAACGGCGGCAAGGCGCGCAGCCTGCTTGGCCGTCAGATCCTTGGCATCGACGCCGAAATGGTGCTGTGCCGCCGCCTGCACGCCAAAGACGCCCTTATCGAACTCGGCCACATTCAGGTAGACTTCCAGAATGCGCTGCTTGGACCAGACCAGCTCGACCACCGGGGTCAACACGCCCTCCATCGCCTTGCGCAGATAGCTCCGCTCATGCCAGAGAAAGACATTCTTGACCACCTGCTGGCTGATCGTCGAGCCCCCGCGATTGCCGCCCTGTTCGATCGCCGCGCGGATCGCGGCCATGTCAAAGCCCCAGTGGTTGCAGAAATTTGCGTCTTCGGCGGCCACGGCGGATCGGCCCATGACCGGGGCAATCTCTTCCCAGCTGACCCAGTCCTTGTCGATCCCGCCCAATCGCCAGGCCTCACCCATCTGGTAGAAGTTGATCGGCGGCGGCAGGAAGCTGAACAGGATCACCAGAAAGGCGTAAAAGGCCGCGATACCGCCCAGACCGCGCAGGCCCCAGCGAAGGGCGCGGCGCCAGCGCGTTGGCGGCGCGGGCTGAGCCGCTTTGGGCTGGCGCTTGCGGGGCGCAGCGGGGGGTTTCTCGGCGGTCTTTTCCGTCATGGGCGGAACATAGACGCGGGCCCGCGCGCGGCGTCAAGGGCGGCGGTTACTTGCGACCGCCACCAAGCTGATCCTGCGGCTGGTGCAGCGGCGGGAACTTTTCCAGAAAGGCTTTCAGCCGGGTTTCCGCCTCATGCGTCAGCGAGGTGTGGATCACCCGGCCCTTCTCGCGGAAGGGTTCCAGCCGTTCCAGCACCTTGTCGGTGGTCAGCTTGCGGACCAGAAGCCCGACCGCCGCGCCGCCCTTGTCAAGGCTTTGGCCGATGTCGCGCAGGAAATCGTCGTCGATGCCGATGTCACTGAACTTGCCCGCCAAGGCCCCGGCCCCCGCGCCAACCGCAGCCCCCACGATCGGGTTCAGGAACAGAAGACCAATCAGCGTGCCCCAGAGGCCGCCGCCGATTGCCCCGCCCGTGGTCAGGTTGACCGACTGGTGCAGGTTGACCTTGCCATCCGCTTCGCGCGTGACGACCACGACATCCTCCATCTCGATCAGATATTCCTTCTGCAGGGACACAAGTGCCTTTCCGGCGGCGAATGCGGTTGCTTCATCCGGAAAGGCGACGATGATCAGATCGGACATTTGGCAGTCTCCAACACGACGGGGCCGCCGCACGATTGCGCGACAGCCCCCTCATATCACATCCAAAGCGGTTTGGGGGCAGAATTTCCCTACTCGGCGGGAACTTTTGCAACTTCATCGCTGAGCGGGTGGGCCAGATGTATCAGCATCTCTTTCGGGCAGATCTGCAGGAAATTGCGCCGCTCGCTGTCCCAGTTCGACAAGATGCGCTCGGCGAGGTGCGAGCCGGTCTCATCCAGATGCCGGGTGATCAGGCCCTTCAGCTGCAGTTCCCAGTGCGGATGGCCGACCCCACAGGTGACGATGGTTTCAAGGTTCATGAAATCCTCGGCCACACCGCTCGGGTCGTAGACATAGGCCATGCCGCCGGTCATTCCCGCGCCGAAGTTGGCACCGATCCGGCCAAGGATCACCGCCACTCCGCCGGTCATGTATTCACATCCGTTCGACCCGCAGCCTTCGACCACAACGCAGGCCCCCGAGTTGCGAACGGCGAAACGCTCACCGGCGCGACCACTGGCAAACAGGAACCCGTCTGTCGCACCATAAAGCACGGTGTTGCCGATAATGGTGTTCTCCTCGGCCTTCAACGGCGAGGACATCAGCGGCCGGACGGAAATGGTTCCGCCCGACAGACCCTTGCCGACATAGTCATTCGCGTCGCCCATTACCTCCAGCTTGATCCCGCGCACTGCAAATGCCCCCAGCGATTGCCCGCAAGAGCCGTTCAGTTTGACCGTCAGATGGTCGGGCTGCAGGGCGTTGCGCATCCCGAACTTCTTGACGATATGGCTGCTGGCCCGCGTGCCGATGGTGCGGTGGGTATTCCGCACCGCATAGGACAGCTGCATCTTTTCGCCATCTTCAAAGAACCGGGCGCCGTCGCGGATAATCTCGGCGTCCAGCGTGTCAGGCACGGCATTGCGCGGTTTGGACCGGTCATAGGTGATCTTTGACGCGCCATCGACGGTGATCAGCAGCGGGTTCAGGTCCAGATCATCCAGATGCGCCGCACCGCGCGACACCTGATTCAACAGATCGGCCCGGCCAATGATCTCGTCCATCGAGCGCGCACCGATGGAGGCGAGAATTTCCCGCACCTCCTGCGCATAGAAGGTGATCAGGTTGACCACCTTTTCGGCCGAACCGGTGAACTTGGCCCGCAGCGCCTCGTTCTGCGTGCAGACGCCGACCGGGCAGGTGTTCGACTGGCACTGGCGCACCATGATGCAGCCCATCGCGATCAGGGCGGCGGTGCCGATGCCATATTCCTCGGCGCCCATCATCGCGGCCATGACGACGTCACGACCGGTGCGCAGGCCACCGTCGGTGCGCAGCATCACCCGTTCGCGCAGGTTGTTCATGGCGAGGACCTGATGCGCTTCGGTCAGGCCCATTTCCCACGGCAGGCCCGCGTATTTGATGGACGTGCCGGGGGACGCGCCGGTGCCCCCGTTATGGCCAGAGATCAGGATGACGTCGGCCTTGGCCTTCGCCACCCCCGCCGCAATGGTGCCTACCCCGGAGGAGGACACCAGCTTGACCGTCACCTTGGCGCGCGGGTTGATCTGCTTCAGGTCGTAGATCAGCTGCGCGAGGTCTTCGATGGAGTAGATGTCGTGGTGCGGCGGGGGCGAGATCAGCGTCACCCCCGGCGTGCTGTGCCGCAGCCGCGCAATCAGCGCCGTGACCTTCATGCCGGGCAGCTGGCCGCCTTCGCCGGGCTTGGCACCTTGGGCGACCTTGATCTCAAGTTCTTCGCAGGCGTTAAGATATTCCGCCGTCACGCCAAAGCGGCCTGATGCCACCTGCTTGATTTTCGCCGAAGGATTGTCGCCATTCGGTTCGGGCAGAAAATGCGCCGGGTCTTCGCCGCCCTCGCCGCTGTCAGACTTTGCGCCGATCCGGTTCATTGCGACGTTCAGCGTCTTGTGCGCCTCGGGCGACAACGCCCCCAGCGACATGCCGGGCGTCACAAAGCGCTTGCGGATCGAGGTGATGCTTTCGACCTCTTCAATCGGCACGGGCTTGCCCAGCGATTTGATGTCCAGAAGGTCGCGGAGGTGGATCGGCGGGTTGGCCCGCATGGTGGCCGAATACTGCTTCCACAAATCGTAGCTGGCGCGGTCACAGGCCGCTTGCAGCATGTGCATGGTCTGCGCTTCCCAGGCGTGCTTTTCGCCCGATCTGCGCGCCTTGTAGAAGCCGCCGATCGGCAGAATGTCGGACCCGCCCAGCCAGCCACGGGCATGCACCTCTTCCAGCTTTTGTTCGATGCCGGTCAGGCCGATGCCGGAAATGCGGCTTTGCATGCCGGGGAAATACTCCGCCACCATGGCGCGGCTTAGCCCGACCGCCTCGAAGTTCAGACCGCCGCGATAGGACGAGATCACCGAAATGCCCATCTTTGACATGATCTTCAGCAGCCCGGCGTCGATGGCATCGCGGTAGCGGCGGATCGCGTCGGTCAGGCTGCCTTCGATCAGGCCACGGTTGATCCGGTCGGCGATGGAATCCTGTGACAGATAGGCGTTGACTGTGGTGGCACCCGATCCGATCAGCACGGCAAAGTAGTGCGGGTCGATGCATTCCGCCGACCGCACGTTCACCGAACAGAAGGTGCGCAGGCCTTTGCGCGTCAGCCAGCTGTGGATGGCACTGGTGGCAAGGATCATCGGCATCGGCACGCGGTCCGGGCCCTGATGTTCGTCTGTCAGCACCAGTTGCCCGGCGCCTGAGCGCACGGCATCTTCTGCCTCGGCGCGGATCCGCTCCAGCCCTTGTTGCAGGTCATCAAGGCCGGGCGACACCGGGAAGGTGCAGTCGATGAAAGCAACCTGTTCGCCAAAGCGCTGCACCAGCACGTCGAATTCCGCATTGCCAAGGAACGGGCTTTCCAGCACCAGAATCTCGGATTGCGAGTTGTTCTCGTCCAGCACGTTGCGCAGGTTGCCGAAGCGGGTTTTCAGGCTCATCACCCGGCCTTCGCGGAGTGAGTCGATAGGCGGGTTGGTGACCTGGCTGAAGTTCTGCCGGAAGAAGTGACTCAGCGGGCGGTAGATCGACGACAGCACAGCCGCCGGCGTGTCATCACCCATCGAGGCGATCATTTCCTTGCCGTCTTCGGCCATCGGGGCCAGAACCTGTTCCAGTTCCTCAACAGTATAGCCTGCCGCGATCTGCCGTTTGCGCAGCTCCGCCCCGGTGAAGGTCGCAGTTTCCGGCACGTCCACCAGAAGGGCGTTCTGATCGACGATCTTGCCCACCCAGTCAGAGTAAGGCTGCGCCGCTGCCAGCCGGTTCTTCATCTCGACGTCGTGGTACAGCTTCCCCTCGGCCATATCGACGGCGATCATCTGCCCCGGCCCCAGAGCGCCCTTTTCGCGGACCGTGGCTTCGTCGACCGGCACCATCCCGGCTTCGGACCCGGCGATCAGCATCCCGTCGCCCGTCACCACATAGCGCATCGGACGCAGGCCGTTGCGGTCCAGCCCGCCGCAGACCCAGCGGCCATCCGTCATCGCAAGGGCCGCCGGTCCATCCCAAGGCTCGATGACGGAGTTGCAGTAGGAATACATGTCCGCCCATGCTTTTGGCATGTCAGTTGTGGCCTTGGACCATGCTTCGGGCACCAGCATTGTCTTGGCCAGGGGCGCGCTGCGACCAGACCGGACCAGAACCTCGAACACCGCATCCAGCGCGCCTGAGTCGCTGGTGCCCGCCGGGATGATCGGCTTGATATCCTCCGCCGCGTCACCAAAGTTGTTGGAGGCCATGCGAATCTCATGGCTTTTCATCCAGTTGACGTTGCCCTTCAGGGTGTTGATCTCGCCGTTATGGGCCAGCATCCGGAACGGCTGCGCCAGCCACCACTGCGGGAAGGTGTTGGTGGAATAGCGCTGGTGATAGATGGCAAAGGCGGACTCGAACCGTTCGTCCATCAGGTCGGGGTAGAACACCGCCACCTGTTCGGCCAGCATCATGCCTTTGTAGATGATCGACCGGCAGGACAGGCTGCACAGATACATCCCCTGAATATGCGCGGCCAACGCCGCCTTTTCGATCCGGCGGCGGATGATGTACAACTCGCGCTCGAATGCTTCGGCGTCGATGTCCTTGTCGCAGCGGATCAGGATCTGCTCGATCTCGGGCCGGGTCGCGTTGGCCTTGTCGCCCAGAACCTCGGTGTTCACCGGCACGTGCCGCCAGCCGTAGATGTAGTGCCCCATCCGCAGGACTTCAGACTCAACGATGGTCCGGCAGCGTTCCTGCGCGCCAAAGTCGGTGCGCGGCAGGAAGACCTGCCCCACGGCCACCAGTTTCGCCATGTCTGGCTCGTGCCCGGTGCGGCGGATCTGGTCGTAGAAGAACTTGACCGGGATCTGCACATGAATGCCCGCGCCGTCGCCGGTCTTGCCATCGGCATCCACCGCGCCCCGGTGCCAGACGGCCTTCAGGGCGCTGATGCCGTTTTCCACCACCTTGCGCGAGGGCTTGCCAGAGATCGCCACCACAAGGCCGACGCCGCAGGACGAATGTTCGTCCTCGGCCCGGTAAAGCCCGTTGGCATCCATCCAGGCACGCTTGGTTTCTTCGGCGGCCACCCATGCGGCGTCAAAGGTTGTCATGGTCGGGCTCCTCTTCGGGCATCGGGGCGAAAGACATCACGGCATCGCAGTCGTAGATGGGTTGGCTGGACAGAAACCCCGGCTCTCCGGGAAAGATGAAATCCACCGGGCTGCCGTCCACCGGCAGGAAGTTCCCGTCGCCGGGGTCCCATTCCGAGGGACCGGAAAAGAACAGCCGCCATTCGGGATGGACGAATTCATTGCCCCGCGACCGGCGCAGGATGGTGCCCTGCGGGTCGGTCTCGGTGAAATCGAATTCCGTCTCGCTAAGCGTGATGCCGTCGATCACCATCGTCCGCCCGGTCAGCCGGTCAAAGCCCGTCGCGCGCGAAGTTGTGCCGTCATCCCGCGACAGGCCGAAATCGAACGTATCCATCCCGCTGGCCAGCAGGTCCGAGAACGACGACGCATCCGGAGGGTTCGCATCCAAGGTTTGCCGCACCGGAGGGTTGCTGTCGAAGCTTTCCACCCACTGCGCCTCGTCGTCGATGCGCGACTGGAAGAACAACCCCTCCTGATCAAAATCCGCCCGCCACTTGTCGCCATGCGGATCGGCAAGACACAGGTAATGGTTAGATACCCGGCAGCCCTTGGCCTGCACGGTCATGTAGACCTCGCAGCTTTCGGGCGCGGTCCAGGTGCCGGCGAGGGTTGGGGTGGGGAAGAGGGTTTGAACAACGAAAATCAGAGCGGCACTAGTTCGCAGTTCACCTATCTGGAGCGACGGAAACGATCTCAACACTTTTCGCCTCCTAGGTCGCAGCTTACGCCAATAAGCGGCACAAGTTGAATATCCACGATCATTCTCACTTCTGCATCATCAATTGCGTTAGTGTCATCGATCATCCCGGTAGGGCCGATGAAAAGGCGCAAGTACGGTGGCAGCGTTACTTCTGTGCTGCCGTCAAATAGAAGTTCGGTCCGAGACGGATACAACACTGCCCGATCATTCCACTTTTCAAACTCGCCCCCTTCGACCATGAAACCGGTCGATCTTGGCAGTTCGGCCGAGTAGAAGCCTGCTATGGTAACTTGCCTCTCGCGACTTTCGCCGAGCGGTTCGGGCATTAAGCAATGATACATTTCACCCTTTAGATTTATGACGCGAGGAAGCGCTGATATGCGGTCTAAGGCACGCTGCTGTTCAACAGTTACAGGAGTGGGCGCGACACCCACTGGGCAGGGAACTTCCAGGGTTGTTCTGCTTGTTCCTTTTCGCGTCTTAATCTTGCAACTGTCGTTCCGATTGAGCGCGATTGGTAGGTTGTCCAGAAAGTAATACGTGTCTGCCTGAGCTTCGAATTTGACATGCAAGGCAACCATCCCAGACTCTGCACATCCGGGATGGTCAGCGAGAATTTCATAAGGTGAATAAAACGTGAGGTCGTTCGCCATCGCCAGCGAGGCGAGTAACGCCACTAGTCCAAATCCGATCAAGATCACGAACTTCCTCATCGCCGTTCCACCTGTCAAAAAGGGTCACTAACCCTGCCGTTTAACATTTCCCGCATCTACCGCGCGTAGAAACGGAAAGAAGACGCAAGTAGGACGCAGGAAGATCACTCCGCCGCCACGGCTTCGGGCTGTTTCAGATACCCCATGATCGCCTCAGCTGCCTCGCGCCCATCGCGGATCGCCCAGACGACAAGGCTCGCCCCGCGCACGATGTCACCGACGGCATAGACGCCCGGCAGGTTCGTCTCGTGCGTGCGGAAATCCGCCTTGATCGTGCCCCAGCGGGTCACCTTCAGCTCTGGCACGTTCCACAGGGTTGGCAGTGCCTCGGGTTCGAAGCCCAGCGCTTGCACCACCAGATCGGCGGGCTCCACATAATCCGCGCCCTCGATCAGTTCCGGGCTTTGCCGACCAGTGGCGTCCGGCGCGCCGAGGCGCATTTTCTGCACAATGACGCCTTCGACGTCCACGCCACCGGTGAAGCCTTTCGGCGCAGAGAGCCAGACAAACTCCACGCCTTCTTCCTCGGCATTTGCCACTTCGCGCTGAGACCCCGGCATGTTCGCCCGGTCGCGTCGGTACAGGCACTTCACTGACAGCGCGCCTTGCCGGATGGCGGTGCGGACGCAATCCATCGCCGTGTCGCCACCCCCGATCACCACCACCCGCTTGCCTGAGGCGTCAAGCATGCCGGAATCAAAGGCCGCAACCTCGTCGCCAAAGCTTTTGCGGTTGGACGCGGTCAGATAGTCCAGCGCCTTGACCACCCCTGCGGCCCCCACGCCCGGCGCTTCGATGTCGCGCGATTTATAGACGCCGGTGGCAATCAGCACGGCATCATGACGGCCGCGGATGGCGTCAAAGGTGATGTCCTCGCCCACCGTGCAGTTCAGCACGAACTGAACGCCGCCCAGTTCCAGTTGCTCGATGCGCTGCATGACCACAGGCTTTTCCAGCTTGAAACCCGGGATGCCATAGGTCATCAGCCCGCCCGCGCGGTCATAGCGGTCATAGACCGTGACTTGCACGCCTTGGCGGCGCAGCACGTCGGCAGCGGAAAGCCCCCCCGGCCCCGCGCCGATTATCGCCACGCTTTCGCTGCGTTCGGCGTGCGGCTGGATCGGCTTGACCCAGCCCATCTCCCACGCGGTATCGGTCAGGTATTTCTCGACCGAGCCGATGGTGACGGTGCCATGACCGGAGTGTTCGATGACGCAATTGCCCTCGCAGAGACGGTCCTGCGGGCAGATGCGGCCGCAGATTTCGGGGAAGGTGTTGGTCGCCTGGCTCAGCTCATACGCCTCTTGCAACCGGCCTTCGGCGGTCAGCTTCAGCCAGTCGGGGATGTTGTTGTGCAGCGGGCAATGCGACTGGCAAAAGGGCACGCCGCACTGGCTGCAACGTCCGGCCTGTTCGGCGGCCTTGTCGGCCGCGTATTCCTGATAGATCTCGTCAAAATCCTGCGAGCGCATTGTGGCCGCACGCTTCTCGGGCATCTCCTTGCCCAAGGTCACGAATTTCAGCATCTTTTGCGTGGCCACGGCTGCGCCTTCCATCACTTTGTTCGGGAACGAATGGATACAGCCCTTTGATCTGGAATAAAAGTCAGTAATGCTTACCTAAATAAACGTTTTCTTACCGATGGGGCAGTCATTATGTCCAATCTTGCCAAATTTAGGTCAGTATATGTTCCATATATACCTAGAGGCCCGACCATAAGAACGCCAAGGCCAGCGATCCGACGATGATTCGCCACCACCCGAACAGCGTGAAGCCGTGGCTGGTCAGGTAGGACAACACCCATTTCACCACCAGAGCCGCCGTTACGAAGGCGACAGCGAAGCCCACGGCGATTTCGGTGATGGCGCTGAAGTCGAGGATGCCACGGTTGGCATAAAGGTCATACGCAAAGGCCCCGGCCATGGTCGGCATTGACAGAAAGAAGGAAAACTCCGCCGCCGCCTTCTTGCTGAGGCCCAGCATCACGCCCCCGACCATGGTCGCACCAGAACGGCTGACGCCCGGAACAAGCGCCAGGCACTGGATGACACCGATGGTCAGCGCCGTGCGGAGTGGCAGCGTCATCGCGTCATCATGTACCGGGACCGGGGCAAACCGGTCAACGAACAGCAGGACGACCCCCCCGAGGATAAGCATGACGGCAATCAGGGCGGGAGTTTCGAACAGGACGGATTTGATGAAGTCATGTGCCAGCACGCCGATCACCGCGGCTGGGAAGAACGCGAGCAGAACCGCCACCAGTGTGCGGCGCGAAGCCGGGTCAGTTCCCAACGTCGAGAAGACTTGCCAGAGCCGCGCCGCATAGACGGACAGGACTGCCAGAACGGCGCCAAGCTGGATCACCACCTCGAAGGTCTTGCCCTTGCTTTCGAACCCAAGGAAATGCCCGGCCAGCAGCAGGTGACCGGTTGAAGACACCGGGATGAATTCCGTCAACCCCTCGATCAGGCCGAGAAAGGCAGCGATGAGGGTTGTTTCAGCCATGATCTACCAGACCGCAGAAAGGCTGGCGCGGACGCGACTGTCGGCGTCGGCGGGACCAAGCGTTTCTGCCTTCTGTCCGACGGTGAAGCGGCCGTCGATCCGGGTTTCACAGGCGGTCATGAACGCAGCTCCGTCATTCTCGGCCGCGACAGTTCAGGGTCGCGCACAGGGATTGTTGGTAAACAGTCGCCGGATGCCTCTCAACGCCCGCGATCTGGCACGCAGCGTTGGCAAAGCAGATCACGCCTTCCTGAGGTTCTTGGCCGAGTCCTTGATCGCCGCGTACTGCCCTGATGGGCGGTAGCGCCACAGATATTCTGGCAAGACAGAGTCCATCGCCACAGGTGCAATTCCAAGGTCAGCAAATCCGCGCGCACCTTCCGCGACGACATTGTCGTGGCGCAGGTTCCTGACCTGATCACGGGTGATCATCTTGTTTTCGATCAGGCCCAGCGTCACTGCCTGCAGCATGTCAAAGCCGAAACCCATGATCCGCGCCAGGAAGAACGGCACGTTCAGCACCAGCCTGCGGCGATGGATCACCTTCAGCATCCGGCCCATCAGACCCCGGAAGGTATCGACGTCCGGCCCGCCGAGTTCGTATGTGCCCGGTGCGGCCTGACCCAGAACACCCTTGACCGCCGCCTGTGCGACATCGTCCACATGCACCGGCTGAAAGCGGGTGTTGGCCCCGACGACCGGCAGGATCGGGCCAAGCCGGCTCATCCCGGCGAAGCGGTTGAAGAAGCCGTCCTCGGTGCCGAAAATGATTGATGGGCGCAGGATGATGGCAGACGGAAAGGCGGCGACAACGGCAGCCTCCCCCTCGGCCTTGCTGCGGGCGTAGTCGCTATCTGACGCGGGGTCTGCACCAATGGCCGAGACATGGACCATTGTGCCAATACCCTGTTCGGCGGCGAGGCGGGCAATGCGACCAGCGCCTTCGGACTGAACGCTGTCAAAGGTATTGCGGCCCGACCGGTTCAGGATGCCCACGCAGTTCACCACCGCGTCCGACCCGCGCAACACGCTGCGCACGCTGGCATCATCGCGGATGTTGCAGGCGAGGGGTTCAACCTGCCCAACGGTGCCATAAGTCTTGACGAACAGCGCATCATTCGGGTGCCGCGCGGCCACGCGCACGCGCCAGCCTTCTTTGGCCATCCGCTGGGCGATATAGCGGCCGACAAAGCCGGAACCGCCGAAGATGGTGACAAGCTTGTTCATGGATTGCTCCTGTCCGTGCTGCGCGAGGCTGCAAAACTACGGGCATGAATATCCCCCGGGATGGTCCCGGGCAAGGCCAAACAGCCGGGCGGAAAAGTGCAGCCGGGCCGTTGACAGTCGGAAAGGCGGTCGTTACATCGCGGCTCAAGGCATCGCCCGGATGGCGGAATTGGTAGACGCGCTGGTTTCAGGTACCAGTGTTGCAAGACGTGGAGGTTCGAGTCCTCTTCCGGGCACCAAATTATCCTTTAAAAGCCCGCAACTTAAACAAGTTGCGGGCTTTTGGTTTGTCCTGCCCCCCGATGTGTCTGCTTATGGATGCACGGTAGCTGCAAGGTGCGACACTACGGCCAGTCAAGCAGTTTGATTTGGGTCGCGCCGTGGCCTCGAATCGTCAGGTTGAAACCGGCGTCCCTGTGCCTGCCCGGGTTGCACCACGACAGGGCCAGAGCCTTGTCCTTCGCAGCCGGGCAGAGCGGCCCTAAAGCGCGTCTGCGCATGCGGTTCGTGGCGGTCTGAAGGTTCGTAAGGCAAGAAACTTAGGCGAAGTGTGCCACGGTGACCTCTGCGGAAACAGGCAGGCTCGGCGGGTTCTGCAGTGCAAAGTGTGAAGACAACCCCGGCGCGAGTGTCGCAGGCCGGCAACAGCCCATGCTTCTGACGCCGCCGAAGCGTTCAAGGTGCCGAACCCCGGGAAATTCGTGGTACATTCACCAGGTTCGGCGCGATTGGGGCGGCTAAAGACCCCTTGGGTGCAGGACGAGGCAAGAGCAGACTAAGGACATTCAATATGAAGCTGCCCGGCGCAGAGCGTGTTTTCACGCTTGTTCTTGTGGCTACCGCAGGGACTGTTTTGGTGGGCTGTTCGGGACCTTCGACCTACGAAGCCCCCCAGATGGCGCTGTCGGACCATTATTCGATCCTGCATTCCTCGCAGGGGAGCGCGCGTGCCCAAGCCAATTGGTGGACCGCATTCCAGGATCCGACGCTGGACGCGCTTGTCGCCCACGCACTGGGCCAGAACCTTTCGATCGCCGAAGCCCGGGCCCGCGTCCGCGAATCCGAGGCGCTTGCCCGCAGGGCAGGCATTCAGACCGCTGACATGTCGGCCGACGTCACGTTCGCATCGGGTGGCAATTCAACTGGTCTGAATATCGCAGCCATCTTTTCGCCGGGCAGGAGGGCCGAGATCAAAGCCGCCCGGGCCCGGCTTGACGCCGAGCGCAACGCCGAGACCAACGCCCGGCGTCTGGTCGTCGGCGAACTGGCACAGGCTTACGCCGATCTGCGCTATTTCCAGGCCCTGCTGACCTATCGCCAGCAAGATCTGCGGTCGCGCCAACGAACGCTGAACGACATTCGCACCCAGTTCGACGTTCAGGAGGCGACTCGTCTGGATATTGTGCGCGCCGAGGCGCTTCTGGCGCAGACGCGCGCCGAAATTCCACAGGTCGAGGCCGAGGTCTACATCTTGCGAAGCCGTATTGCCACGCTTCTGGGCGAAGCGCCGGGCCTTGCCGGAGTAAGCCTGGACGCCAGCGGCGGCCAGCTGGTGCCGCGTGGGGGAAGCAATATTGGCGTTCCAGCCGACCTTTTGCGCGCGCGGCCTGATGTGCGGCAGGCGGAACGTGAGTACGCCGCAGCTGTGTCAGACCTGAGCGCGGCCAAGGCGGCCCGCTATCCAAGTCTGTCACTTGCCGGATTGATCCAGGCGCCGCTTGAAGGGGGGCAGTCGGCGGAGAGCCTGGAACTTGGGTTCAACTTGCCGATCTTTACGCAGCCTGCGCTGGCGGCCAATGTCAGTGCGGCAGAGGCGCGGGTCGATCTGGCATTGATTGGCTGGAAACGGACCGTCCTGAGCGCAGTGGACGAGGTGGAAAGCGCGCTTCTGGCTTTGGCAGCCGGGCAACGGTCGGTCTCTGCTTCGGCAGACGTCGTTCGGCTGAACCAAGAGGCCCTTGATCTGTCGCGGCGGCTTTTCCTGGAGGGTGGCCAGAGCACTGTGCTTGAAGTGCTCGACCGGGAACGCGCCTTGTCGGAGTCACGCGCCTCGCTGGCGCAGGCGCAGCGAAATGTCGCGCAGAATTACATTCGTCTTTACACAGCGCTTGGCCTTGAGGACGGGTTGGGTGCCCCAGACGGTGTCAAACTGGCGGGTGCGCCGCTGCCGCCAGTGGCAGAGTAGGACACGTGGCGGGTGAGTCGCACCGCCCGTCACGGGCGCAACGTTTCGTTGCCAGCGCCATCCCGCTTGTCCGCGTAAAGTTTCGGCGAAACTTCGCTGGACTGGCGAACAATCACGGGGCGAGCGGAATTCTGCCAGCAACCCGGGACCTGTCAGAGGCGGAAAGAGCGTTTTCTTTCAAACTGTTAATGTTTCCTTAAGTTGGATCGGCAGGTAACCGCAGACTACCCGGGCGACAGTTTGATGTCTGCGACACAATCAGTAAGTAATCGTGAAGAGCCGGGGCAACTGTCCCGAAATTTGACGCAATTGCCTCTTTAGGTTGCAAGCGCTGAAGTGGAACTGGTTCGGCCGATATGGTCGCAACATCAGATGGGGATGATGATGGACCAAAATCACGATGTCGAAGAGATGACGATCCGGACCAACAATCCAGATGTTGCGAAGAACCGTGTGGGCGTCAAGAACGTCATATTGGATCGCAGCGACTTGATCATCCAGGACGATGAGAAACGAGAGTTTGCGCTGTCAGCGCACGACCTTCAGGCCATTGATCGCGGTTCGTTCTGGGCGGGTTCGAAGAAAGGTCAGGTCGACTCCGATTTCGCCTTCACCTTCCCGCCCGAGGCTCCTGATCTCAGTCTTGGCGTCTTCAGGATGGCGAATGACGGGGGGGGCAGTTCCGCAATGGCCGCCGGTCAGGCTGCAGTCCCGGCTGCCAAAGCGGGAGCTGCACCAGCGCTGGCGCTGCGTCTGATCAACGCGGATACCGACAAGGTGGTCGGCACGATCACGAACGGATCCACCGTGGATGTGACCGCCCTGGATCTGGAGAATTTTGCAATTCAGGCTGTGCCAGGTGCCAAGGTTGGCAGCGTCCGGTTCACCTACGATGGCTTCTCGTATGTCGACAACGTCGCGCCCTACGCGACCTTTGGCAACACGCGCGGCAATTTTCTGGGCAAGCTTGCGGAGCCCGGCTCGCACAACCTGAAGGTGGAACTGTTCGCCGGCAAAGATGGGAAGGGCGTGCGCTTGGGCACCTCGACCCTCGCCTTCACTTTTGCTGCAGACGATGCGGTCGCAGGCGGCAACGGCGCGGACCACACGCATATGAAGGTCTATCTGGCTGACGCGACGACCAACGAAATCCTCGCCGACATCACCGATGGCGGGACGATCAGCCGCGACGATGTGGCGGGACGGGAACTGACGATTTTCGCCGTACTTGATCCGGCCGACCCGCACAAAGTGAAGATCGGCAGCGTGCGTCTGGAAATCGGCGACACCTATTCCAAACTGGACAATATCGCGCCCTACGCACTTTTCGGAGACAAACGGGGCGATCTTTTCCCGGGCGACGGTCTCGACGACGATAGCTACGATTTTACGGTCACGGCCTTTTCGAGGAGAGCCGGCAAAGGCGAGGTGATCGAAACGATCGACCTGAATTTGACCTTTACCGATGATCAAGACGGCGGCACGGGTGGCACCGGCGGCGGCACGGGTGGCGGCACAGGTGGCACCGGAGGTGGCACGGGTGGCACAGGCGGCGGCACGGGTGGAACTGGCGGCGGTACAGGTGGGACTGGCGGCGGCACAGGTGGTGGCACAGGTGGCACGGGTGGCACAGGTGGTGGCACAGGTGGAGCTGGCGGCGGTACAGGTGGGACCGACGGCACCGGCGGTGGCACTGGCGGCACGGGTGGCACAGGTGGCACTGGCGGCGGGACTGGTGGTGGCACCGGCGGTACGGGTGGCACTGGCGGCGGGACCGGTGGCGGCACGGGTGGCACTGGCGGCGGCACGGATGGCACGGGCGGCGGTACGGGCGGTACGGGTGGTACCGGCGGAACGGGAGGTACCGGCGGGACGGTGACATTGCCGACAACCCCGGCAGAGATCGAAGCCTTCGTTCGCGCAGTCATGAACACACCTGATGCCCATGCCCATGGCGACGATTCGGGCAAGGCTGCAGAGCATGAAGCTGTCCTCGAACTGGTGCCGCGGTCCGAAGCGACACATGTCGCCGTTGCAAACGGCGATTGGAGCGATCCGGGTACCTGGTATCAAGGCCGCATTCCCGGGGCCGACGCCAAAGTGCTGATCCCCGATGGCGTCACCGTCACCTACGACACCGTCAGCAACGTATCGCTGTTTACGGTCCGGATCGACGGTGAGCTGACGTTCGATACCCACGCAAACACGAAAATGGTTGTCGATACCATGGTGGTCTCGCCGACCGGACGATTTGAGGTTGGCACCGCCGAGCACCCGATCGAAGTCGGCGTGTCCGCAGATATCGTCATCGCCAACAATGGCGATATCAATGTCAGCTGGGACCCGATGCTGCTGTCACGTGGCGTGATATCGCACGGCGAGGTGGAGATCCGTGGGGCAGAGAAAACCTCGTTTCTCAAGGTCGAAACTGCACCGATGGCGGGCGCTACGGCGATCACACTTGCCGAAGTGCCAGAGGGCTGGCAGGTCGGCGATACCATCGTGGTGTCCGGCACGCACAAGCAGGGCTGGGCCTGGAACAACGACGCAAGGGCGACCATCCATCACGAAAGCGAAGACGAAGAGGTCGTGATTACCGCCATCAACGGCAACCAGATCACCATTGATCGCCCGCTGGTAAACGACCACGATACCCCGCGCGCCGATCTGTTCGCCTATGTTGCCAATACCAGCCGAAACATTACCTTCTCCAGCGAGGATGGCGAGGCAACGGCGGTGCACCACCGCGGCCACGTGATGTTCATGCACAGCGACGAGGTGGACGTGCGCTACGCCGCCTTCGACGACCTGGGGCGGACCGACAAGTCCGAGGAGGCTTTCGATATCGGCGCGCTGACGTCGGTTTCGGCGGACAGCAACATCAAGGGTCGGTATCCCGTACACTTCCACAAGACGGGTACCCTAGATCAGGACGATCCGGCGATTGCCATCGGCAACTCGGTCTCCGGCTCGCCGGGCTGGGGCTTCGTGCAGCATTCGGCGAATGCGAACTTTACCGACAACGTCGCTTTCGATGTCTTCGGTGCCGCCTTCGCCGCCGAGAATGGCGATGAGACCGGCATCTGGCTGCACAACATGGCGATCAAGGCCGAAGGCATCGACTGGGGCGATGTTCCGGCCAAGTCCGGACTTGATCGGCACGACAACGGGCGCACCGGCGACGGCTTCTTCTTTGCAGGCCGTCTCGTCGAGGCTGCCGAAAACGTTGCCGTCAACACCACGCACGGCTTTGTCTGGATGCACCGGTCGGCGCCGACAGAGCCTTTGACCGCGAACCTGGACCATCCCGAGATCGGCTACGGTTCAGACACGATGGGCGTGGACGACTCACCGATCCAAGGGTTCCGCGACAACGAGGCCTTCGGAACCGAAGTCGGCCTGATGGTCATCAAGGCCAACTCGGAACAGGGCCATGACGTCCGGACAGTGCTTGACGGGTTCCTGAACTGGGAAACCCGCAACGGCGTCGACATCAGCTACACCGGGCACTACACGCTGCTGGACTTCGACTTGCTTGGAACCGAACGGGAGGGATTTTTCGCTCCGGGCACCGCTGTCCACCTTGGTGTGAACGCATTCGACGTCGTTCTGAACGACTTGGACATCGGCGGGTTCCCAAGAGGTGTCCACTTCGAGAACGGGTTCACTTTCGCGGTCCCCGCCAGAGACGTCGGGATCGTCCTGATCGACGTGACACAAAGCGATGTCGACCAGCAGCTGGTCAACTTTGACCCTGCCCGGAACTTTATCATGACGTCTGCCCAGCTTGTCGAAGGGCGGTTGGTGTTCGTTCAGCCGACCGTGACGATTCGGGAAAACCAGGACCTTGTGCTGAGAGGCATCAAGACCGACTCGATCGGCGTGACCACGCGGGAAAAAGCCGGTGACATGCAGACGATCCCCCGGTGGGAAGTTCCCGATCTGCTCAAGGAGGTTGGCTACTACACGACCACCGACGGACGTAAGGTCGCTCTGATCCCGGACTTCGTGGCAGACCGAGCGACGGGTGCACTGATGAAGTTCAGCTACGTGGTGACGCTCGACATGTCGGATGGCCAGTTGGCAGGCATGGGCGCGGTCAACCACGGCGTCTATCAGCCGAACAACGCTGACCCCATCACCGCCAACGACACCGCGCGCACGGCCGAAGGACAGGACGTAACGATCGATGTGCTGGCCAACGACCGCGATCCCGAAGGGCGGCCGCTGGCGGTCGAAGGCATGACGGATCCCGCGCACGGTGACCTCTTTCAGCAGGACAACGGCACGTTGCTCTACCGGCCAAACCACGGCTTTACCGGGACCGACAGCTTTACCTACTGGGCTGCCGATGATCAGGGCAACTTTACGCCCGCAACTGTGACGGTCGAGGTCTGGGACCTGTAAGACCTCTTTTCAGATCAGAAACTCCGGCGGCGCAGAGCATCCCCGCCGCCGGAGTTTTCTTCATGCTGAGCCGCAGCTTAGAACCGCCCTTCCTGACCGCCACCCGTTCCAGCGCCACCGCAGCAGGTCGCCGACCTTGGTGATCTTGTCGTCCATGATTCGGGCGAGGGTGTCGGCGGGCCGGGTCTGGAGATTTGCGGCGTTCAGCGGCGTTGTTGTCCAGTTCCAGGATGCCGTGAGTGAGGTAGGGGCGCAGGCGCTCCATCCGGGCCAGAGCCTATCGGATGGTTGCCGCGAGCGGGGGTTTTTCCGAGATTTTGCTGAGTTGCATGGCCAACTATCGCTCCGGATCTTCGAAGACCGGCGCGGTGGTTCGCCGGCATGCATCCAGCTGCGCTATCGGGCGGGATGATCCGTCGGGCACTGGCCGATCCGGTCGCCCGGGAAGCGATACACTGCCGCCGGTGCAGCATCCCGTCCCGGATCTTGTCGGTGCAGTCGGCCAGGCTGGAGCGGTCGGGGCCTTCAAGGTCGAAGGTCCGGCTCTGGCTGTAAAGCGGCAGATGATCGGCGTCTTTGGCGCGCCAGAACATGGGCCTGCAGACCCGGCCTCCAGGCGGCCACGCTCGATAGGGCGCGGGGGCAGCGGGGCCGGACGAAGCGTTCCCAGCAGGTGCAGGTCAGGCCGGGCCGCACGATGCGGTTCACGATGTCGAGCCGATTTCCGCCATTGGCCCAAGGACAATGGCGAGGGGCGAGGGACGCAGTACCGTTCTTCGGTCACGTCCTTGCCGACCTGGTGCGCATGTAAGGGTTTTCACCTCTGGGGCCTTGCCGGTCTGAGCCAGCAAGGCCACCGGATCAAAGCAACCGTCGCTGCCGGATGCATTGCGGCCAGCGACGGAAAAGGGGCAGCCTTCGCACCATTGGCCATGGGTGGGACAGGGGGGCAGCGCACCGCGGAGACCGTGGCCGAGCGGCAGGTCGGTTGGCTCGACGATATGGAGAAGGCAATCCTGACCGCAGTGCGCCCGCTGGATGACATAGAAGCCTGGCCGGCCCCGGCCGAAGCCGTGATGACCCTGCTGTCGGAGAGAACACCGCCAGCCCTGCATCGCGTGCTGGCCCAGCGGCCCCACGTGTCAGCCGCGATGGCCGAGGCCGTGACCATCGCCAGTCGGTTCTGAATAGCCCTTAGATTTGTCGAGGCCTTGCTTGGTCATTTTGGAAGCAAGGAGAGATACACGCTGGGTAAGCGAGATCGGTTTACGGACGAGTTTAAGCGCGACGCGGTCGCCCAAGTTGTTGATCGGGGTTA
>JANOQT010000081.1:0-19637 GCA_031415015.1 Paracoccaceae bacterium | reverse complement strand
CAGCAGGTGATGGAGGTGCGGACCGCCGCCGGGACCGCCTACCTTTTGTCGCTGGTGTCGCTGGCGGTGTTCGTGATCGTGCTGAAACTGGCGGGCTGGCCCAACACCCACAAGGCGTTCAACGTCTGGGTCAACCTGCCGACGTTCGAGCCGACGGCGGGCGGCGATGTCGTTGACCGGCTGGAGCGGGACGCGAGGGTGAACCTCGCGGTGGGATTTCTGCTGCCGTTTCTGGTGCCGACGCTGATCGCCGTCGGAACCTCGGGTCTTCCGGCGCAATCGCTGACCTCGGCGCAGACCTTGATCTGGACGATTGCCGCCTGGGCGTTTCTGCCGGCCAGTCTGTTGATGCGCGGTGTGGCGATGGGGCGGATTGCCGACATGATCCGGGTCAAGCGCGACCTCAAGATCGCCGAAGGTGCCGGGCCAAGGCCCGATCCGCTTGCGCCGCCGATGGAAGAATTCTGATCCGATCCCTCATAACTCTGGTCCTGACAGGTGTGGCATCTGCCGCAGCGGCAGACAGCTTGCGCGTGGCGACTTACAATGTCGATCTGGACCGGACCGGGCCGGGGCTTCTGGTGCAGGACCTTTCTGCGGGGGATGATCCGCAGATAGCGGCCTTGGTGCGGGTGCTTGTTGCACTGGACGCCGATGTGCTGCTGCTGACGGCGGTGGATTATGACCGAGGCGGCGTGGCGCTGGGCCTGTTGGCCGACGCGTTGGCGGTGGCGGGCGCGCCCTATCCGCACCGCTTTGCGCTGCGCCCCAACACCGGCCTGCAAACCGGGTTCGACGTGGATGGCAATGGCTACGTCAGCGATCCGCGCGATGCGCAGGGGTTTGGGTTGTTTTCCGGGCAAGGTGGGATGGCGGTGCTGTCGCGGCTGCCGGTGGACGCGGCGGGGGTGCGGGATTTCTCGACGTTTCTGTGGCGTGATCTGCCGGGTGCTTTGACCGAGGATGCGCCCAATCTTGCCGCCGTGCAGCGGCTGGCCACCACTGGCTTCTGGGATGTGCCGGTGATAACCGGCGCGGGACCGCTGCACCTGTTGGCCTGGCATGCCACGCCCCCGGTTTTCGATGGACCCGAAGACAGGAACGGCAGGCGCAACCACGACGAGGCCGCGTTCTGGCGATTGATGCTGGACGGCGCACTGCCGATGCCTGCACCGGACGCGCCTTTTGTGCTGCTGGGGGACGCGAACCTTGACCCGTCAGATGGTGAGGGTCTGCGCGACGGTATTGCCGCGCTGCTGTCCCATCCCGCGTTGCAAGACCCGGAACCCAAGGGCAACTACGGGCGGCAGGAGCCGGGGCAGGCAGGCGATCCGGCGCTGGATACGGCAATTTACGACGACATTGGCGGGTTGCGGTTGGATGTGGTCCTGCCCTCGGCCCGCCTTCGCGTCAGCGCTTCGGGCGTCTTGTGGCCTGCGGAAACTGATCCGCTGGCCGCTGATCTTGCCGCTGCGTCGCGTCATCGGCCGGTTTGGGTGGACATCACGCTGCCCTGACCCAGCGCCGTCAGATGCGCGCCGATCACCGCCTCCAGCGGGGTGTCGCGGTAGTCTGGCAACCAGCGCTGCAACGGTGCCGGGTCCAGCCGGTGGGAAAAGCAGTTCAGATACAGCATCTCGCGCAGTTCGCGGGCAAGTTCCCAGAACGGGCTGGCGAGGGTGAAGATCCACAGCGGGAACTGCGCCACCGTGATCTTGCGGCCGGTCAGTCGGGCGACCAGTTCCGCAAGCTGGTTGATGGTGAACGCATGGCCCGCAAAGGGAATGTCGGCATAGGCGGGCAAGTTGTCGCCCAGTTCGACCAGCGCCACCGCCGCCCGCGCCATATCGGGCAGATAGGCATAGGCGTGCATCGCGTCCGGGTCACCCAAAGCGGTGATCTTGCCCTTGCCCACCTTGGACAGGATCATCCGGTTCATCAGCATCTGCGGTGCTTCCGGCAGCAGGAAATCGCCACCACGCAGCAGGACAATGCGCAATCCGCTGCGTTCGGTTGCAGCGCGGTAGGCGGCCTCTTGCGTGACGCGGATGCGGCCCTTGCGGCTGACCGGGCGGTGTGGCGTGTCGGGGCCCCAGGGCGAGGGTTCCATGCCGTATGGATAGACGTTGCCCGGCATCAGCAACCGCGCGCCGCTTGAGCGGGCAGCGGCAAGAGTGGCGGCAGTGATCTCGGGGATCAGCTTGTCCCAGTTGTGATAGGCGGGCGGGTTCAGCCCGTTGACGATCAGGTCGGCCCCCCGCGCCGCCGCCGCCATACCGGTGCCGCGCGTGTAGCGATTGACCGTCCAGCCTGCGGTTTGCAGGGCAAGTGCCACCTGCCCGCCAAAGCCGCCCGATGCGCCCAGAACCAGTGCTGTCTGTGACATGATTAATGCTCCTTTTCCCGATATATCGGCGATTTGCAGTGAATAAGGAATTGCATGAATGTGCCGATACACTATTCATTTATGAATGGAAAACCTCGACTGGTCGCTGATCCGATCCTTCCTTGCCGTGGCCGAAGCGGGCTCGCTGTCCGCCGCCGCGCGGGCGACCGGGATCAGCCAGCCGACGCTTGGCCGCCACATCCATGCGGCTGAGGCGGCGTTGCGGGTGCCGTTGTTCGCCCGCGTCGCGCAAGGGTTGGTATTGACCGAGGAGGGCCTGGCGCTGATGGCCCCGGCGCGGGCGATGCGCGCGGCGGCGGCGGATATGGCGCTGACAGCGGCTGGGCACAGCACGGGGATGCAGGGCACCGTCCGGATCACCGCCAGCCGGGTCGTGTCGCATTTCATCCTGCCGCCGGTGCTGGCCGCCCTGCGCGCCGCCGAGCCGGGCATCCAGATTGATCTTGTGCCGTCCGACACCTCTGAGAACCTGCTGTTCGGCGAGGCGGATATTGCGCTGCGGATGTACCGGCCCACCCAGCTTGATCTGGTGGCCCGGCATCTGACCGACCTGCCGCTGGGGCTTTATGCGGCACGGTCCTACCTTGAGCGCAAGGACCGGCCCGCCACGCGTGAGGAGCTGATGCTGCATGATTTCATCGGGCTGGACCGGTCGGATCAGATCATCCGAGTGATGGCCGGGCTGGGCATAACGGTGACGCGCAGCTTTTTTCCGGTGCGTTGCGATGATCCGCTGACCTATGTGGAACTGATCCGGGCGGGCTGTGGCATCGGCGCGTTGCAGCGCCAGATCGGGGATGCCGACCCAACGCTTCAGGCGCTGGACGGGCTGATCACCCTGCCGTCGCTGCCGGTCTGGCTGACCGCCGCGCCCACCTTGCGGCAATCGCCGCGCCTGCGCCGGGTGTGGGATGCGCTGGCGGATGCTTTCACCGCCCCAACCGTCACGGCTTGACCACCACAGGCCAAAGGGCTACGCGAAATTCGTCAGATTTGCAGGAGCACGCCCGTGGCCAACCCATCCCTTCTTATCCTCGCCGGTGACGGCATCGGCCCGGAAGTCATGGCCGAGGTGAAAAAGATCATCGGCTGGTTTGGGGCCAAGCGGGGCGTGAATTTCGATGTGTCCGAGGATCTGGTGGGCGGCTGTGCCTACGACGCGCACGGCACGCCTTTGACCGATGCGACAATGGCCAAGGCGCAGGCCGTGGACGCCGTTCTGCTGGGCGCGGTGGGCGGGCCGAAATACGACAAGCTGGATTTTTCTGTGAAACCCGAACGCGGCCTGTTGCGCCTGCGCAAGGAGATGGACCTGTTCTCCAACCTGCGGCCCGCGCAATGCTTTGACGCACTGGCCGATTTCTCCAGCCTGAAGAAAGAGGTCGTCGCGGGCCTTGATATCGTCATCGTCCGCGAACTGACCTCTGGCGTCTATTTCGGCGAGCCGCGCGGGATTTTCACCGAGGGCAACGAGCGTGTCGGTATCAACACCCAGCGCTACACGGAATCCGAGATTGCCCGCGTGGCGCGGTCGGCTTTCGAGCTGGCCCGCAAGCGCAGCAACAAGGTCTGCTCGATGGAGAAGGCCAATGTGATGGAGTCGGGCATCCTGTGGCGCGAAGTGGTGCAGGAAATCCATGACAAGGAATACCCGGATGTGGAGCTTTCCCACATGTACGCCGACGCCGGCGCCATGCAGCTGTGCCGTTGGCCCAAGCAGTTTGACGTGATCGTTACTGACAACCTGTTCGGCGATCTGCTGTCGGACATGGCCGCGATGCTGACCGGGTCGCTGGGCATGCTGCCATCGGCCAGCCTTGGCACGCCGATGGCCAATGGCCGCCCGAAGGCCCTGTACGAGCCCGTCCATGGATCGGCCCCCGACATCGCGGGCACAGGCAAGGCCAACCCGGTTGCCTGCATCCTGAGCTTCGCCATGGCGCTGCGCTATTCCTTCGACTTGGGGGATGAGGCGACGCGGGTGGAGCAGGCGGTTGAAAAGGTGCTGGCTGACGGGGTGCGCACCGCCGATCTGATGGGGCCGGAGGACGGGGTTCCGGTCTCGACCAGCCAGATGGGCGACGCGGTTATCGCGGCACTGGACGCAAGCCTCTGACGCGAAAAAGGCGGGCAATTCGCCCCCGCCGCCCTTGCCACTGCGCATATTCCGGGCGATTATGATAGCGCTGACAGGGGCGGCCTCCTCCGTGCCCTTTTCGGGAACCGACCATCATGAACTCTACCCTTCGCGGGGCGCTTTTGTCGCTGGCCGCATTCGGCTTTTACGCGACCCATGACGTCGTGGTGAAGCTTCTGGGCGTCGATTACACGGCGTTTCAGATCATCTTCTTTTCCGGGCTGATGGGGTTTCCCTTTGTCACCATCATGATGATGGGCGACCGGCGCGACGGCACGCTGATCCCGCGGCATCCGTGGTGGACCGCGCTGCGCACCGTGGCGGCGGTGGTGACCGGGGTGATGGGGTTCTTCGCGTTTTCAAAGCTGCCGCTGGCGCAGTGCTATGCGATCTTCTTCGCCATGCCCTTGCTGATCACCCTGATGGCCATTCCGATGCTGGGCGAAAAGGTCGGCCTCCGGCGCGGGATTGCAGTCATTGTCGGGCTTGTCGGCGTGATCATCGTGCTGCGCCCCGGCGGCGGCGACGCGTTCGGCATTGGCCATCTGGCGGCGCTTGGGGCGGCGGTCACCGGGGCGCTGACGTCGGTCATCGTGCGCAAGATCGGCCATGCCGAGCGGTCGGTGGTGCTGATGCTGTATCCGATGGTGCTAAGCTTCATCGCCATGGGAATGATCATGCCCTTCGTCTACATCCCGATGCCGGTAGAGCATCTGGCCCTGACGGCGGTGATGGCGTTTCTGGGGATGCTGGGCGCGCTGTTCGTCATTGCCGCCTACCGGACCGCCCCGGCGGTGATCGTGGCCCCGATGCAGTACAGCCAGATCATCTGGGCGGCGCTGTACGGCTGGCTGTTCTTTGACGAAAGCATCGACCTGTATACCGGGATCGGCACCGGGGTGATCATCGCCTCGGGCATCTACATCGTGCTGCGTGAGGGCACGCCTTCGGTGTCGCAGAACCGGCCGGTGCTGGAAAGCCAGTCGCGGCTGGATCTTGGCACCTCGCCGCGGATCAGCCAGTGGCGCAAACGGTTCGAGCGGCGGTCGGATGGGGTGTGAATCCGCCTGCCGCCCTCTTGCATTGAAGGGCGGATGCGTTTACCCCACCGCCACGGTCGGAGCGTAGCGCAGTCTGGTAGCGCACCTGCTTCGGGAGCAGGGGGTCGGAGGTTCGAATCCTCTCGCTCCGACCAAATTCCCGTAAATTCAAGTACTTAGAATGCCTTCTTTGCCGGTGCGCCATATTGGTGAGGCACAAGCATGCGCCTTACAGCCTATCCAAGCACGTCGAGGCAGGGAGTTTTTCATTCTCGCTGGCCCGTTCCTGCCACCATCCACCGTCAGCGCGACAGCGTATCCACCGGATAGGCGGTGGTGAACTTCATGCTCTCCATCGCGAAATGGCTGGTGACGGTCTTGATTGGCACAGCGTCGGTCAGCCGTTTGTACAGCCTGTCGAAGGCCGTCATGTCGGCGACGGCCACGCGCATGAGGTAATCCGTTTCCCCTGCCATGCGATAGACTTCCATGATTTCGGGGATAGCTTCCGTGGCCGTGGTGAAGGCTTCGCGCCAGTCAGCCGAATGGTCGGGCGCTTCGATGCCGACAAAGACGGTCAGCCCGAATCCGAGCTTTGTCGCGTCAGCCAGGGCGACGCGGCGCATCAGCACGCCGGCCGCCTCAAGCTTCTGGATCCGCTTCCAGCAGGGGGTCTGCGACAGGCCCGCCTTGTCGGCAATCTGGGCAATGGGCATCGTCGCATCGCGCATCAGTTCGGCGATGATCTTGCGGTCTATCAGGTCAAGGTCGGTCATTTGGTCCTGGCCTTTCTGTGCACTTGGCAGGGCACCCGGGCAGCATGCACAGAAATAAATTAAAATCTACCGTTTTTAGCGTGTATCGGTGGAAGGAGCGGTTTGCCCTTGATTTGCGCGGTTTTCCGGGCGAAGCCGGCGCAAATCCTTGTGGAAACGATAATCCCGACGTTGATTCCAGAGATCGCTCCAAGTAACGCTGGGACATGATCACGCAGAAGATGAAATACGCCCTGAAGGCGCTTCTGACCCTTGCCGACGAAGCGGCGAAGGAGCGACCCGAAGCGTTGACGATCGAAGAGATCGCCAAGCGGTCCCGCACGCCGAAGCGGTTTCTGGAGCATATCCTGCTGGAGGTCCGCAACGCGGGCGTGATTGCGTCGATCCGCGGACGATCGGGCGGGTATAGTCTGATCAAGCGTCCCTCAGAGGTCTCGATTTCAGAACTGTTGCGCACCATCGACGGCCCGATTGCACCGCTGCCTTGCCTGTCGCGCCGCGCCTACCAGCGGTGCGAGGACTGCACGGACGAGGCGACCTGCCGCATCCGCAAGGTCTTTGCCGAGGTGTTCTGGTCCTACCTGGTGATCATCGACTCGCTGACGCTGGAGGATATGTTGCGCTCTGGCGCGGTGGCTGACCAGTTGATCGGCGTGGCAGAGTAGCGCCAAGTCACCGGGGCCACTTGCTTTCCTGTTCCAGGAGACCAAACCGGTCCTTGAAGGGCAGAGAATTATCTTCCCTTATCACGACTAACTTTGACGTGAATATTTCCTTGCAATACACGACTATCTCTGTAGTTCTTAGGGTGGTGGTGGGGCACGAGGCCCTGCCTTGATCCGAAGGAGAATGCGATGTTCGCAACCATCACCCTCGCCGGCACCGCCCCTGCGCAAGGCCCGGACGCAGAAACCCATGCCGACGGCCTTCGTCGCCTGACCGGCTGGCCGGTGGGCCGCCGCCTGCTTTCGGCAGTCGCAGTGGCCACCCTTGGACTTGCGGCCGCCCCGGCGCCCGTCACTGCTGAGGCGCTGCTGAACGTCAGCTACGACCCCACCCGCGAGTTGTACCGTGAGGTCAATGAGGCGTTTTCGGCATGGTGGGTGGCGCAAGGCAACGAAGCACCGGTGATCGAGGTCAGCCATGGCGGCTCCGGGTCGCAGGCGCGTGCGGTGATCGACGGGCTGGAGGCGCAGGTGGTGACGCTGGCGCTGGCGTCCGACATCGACAAGATCGCCGAGGCTGGCAAACTGCCCGCCGACTGGCAGGCAAAGCTGCCGCACAACGCGTCGCCCTACACCTCCACCATCGTGTTTCTGGTGCGGGAGGGGAACCCCAAAGCATTGAAAGATTGGGGCGATCTGGTCGCCGAGGGCGTGGAAGTCATCACCCCGAACCCGAAAACCAGCGGCGGCGCGCGCTGGAACTATCTGGCCGCATGGGCATGGGCGGAAAAGAACGGGCAGGACCCGAAAGCGTTTGTGGGCGCGCTGTACAAGAATGTGCCGATCCTCGATTCCGCTGCGCGCGGCTCGACCACCACTTTCGCGCAGCGCGGCGTGGGTGACGTGCTGCTGGCCTGGGAGAACGAGGCCTTTCTGGCCCTGAAGGAACTGGGCGACGATCAGTTCGACATCGTGGTGCCCTCGGTCAGCGTTCTGGCCGAACCGCCGGTGGCGCTGGTCGAAGGCAACCTCAAAACCGAAGATCAGCGCAAGCTGGCCGAGGCCTATCTGAACTTCCTCTATTCGCCCGAAGGTCAGGCGCTGGCGTTCAAGCACTTCTATCGGGGCTGGGACGCCTCGAAAGCCAACCCCGAGGATGTGGCCCGCTTTCCAACGCTGGAACTGGTGGATATTGCCAGCTTCGGTGGCTGGGCCAAGGTGCAGCCGGAACACTTCGGTGACGGCGGGATCTTCGATCAGATCTACGTTCCCAAATGAGCCGCCCGCTGATCCACCGATCCCCCATGCCCGGCCTTGGCCTCAGCATGGGGATCACCATGACGATGCTGTCGCTGGTTGTCCTGCTGCCCATCGGCGCCCTTCTTCTGAAGGGCGCCGGCTATGGTCTGGCAGGGATCTGGGAGACGGTGAACCGTGAGCGGGTCTGGGCCGCGCTGTTCCTGTCATTCCGCCTGTCGCTGTTCGCGGCCATCTTCAACCTGATCTTCGGTGTATTGCTGGCGTGGGTGCTGGTGCGCTATCGCTTTCCCGGCCGCCGCCTGCTTGACGCCGCCGTCGATCTGCCATTCGCGCTGCCCACCGCCGTCGCCGGGATCGCACTGACAGCACTCTATGCGCCGAACGGGGTGTTCGGATCGCTTGCCGCCGGGGTCGGCTGGAAGATCGCCTATACCCAATGGGGCATCTTCCTGGCGCTGATCTTTGTCGGCCTGCCCTTTGTCACCCGCACCGTGCAGCCGGTTGTTGAGGAAATCGAACGCGAGGTGGAGGAGGCGTCCGCTACCCTCGGCGCAAGTCGCCTGCACACGCTGCGCCATGTGGTCCTGCCGATGCTGATGCCCGCCGCGCTGACCGGCTTTGCGCTGTCGCTGGCAAGGGCGGTCGGGGAATACGGGAGCGTGATCTTCATCGCCGGGAACATCCCGCTGGTCACGGAAATCGCCCCCCTGCTGATCGTCATCCAGTTGGAAGAGTTCAACTATGACGCCGCCGCCGCCATCGGCATCGCCATGCTGCTGATCAGCTTTGCCATGCTGCTGGTCATCAACCTGATTCAGGTCTGGAGCCGCCGGAGGATTGGCTATGTCTGAGTTCACCCCCATGCGAATCCGTTCGGCCACCGAGGAAACCCCACTGGCCCGCCGGATCATGATCGGACTTGCCGTGGCCGGACTGGCGCTGCTGGTCGGCGCGCCGCTGATCGCTGTCTTTGCCGAGGCGTTGCGGCAGGGCGTCACCGCCGCCGCCCTGTCGCTTGGCAATCGCGACGCGTGGTCGGCCATCAAGCTGACCCTGATCATCGCCGCCATCGCCGTACCGCTGAACGCGGCCTTCGGCATCGCGGCGGCGTGGTTCATCACCAAGTTCGACTTCCGGGGAAAGGCCTTCCTGATCACCCTGATCGACCTGCCGTTCTCGGTGTCGCCGGTGGTGGCGGGTCTGTGCATCGTGCTGATGCTCGGCGCCAACAGCCTCGTCGGCGGCTGGCTGGTCGCCAACGGTTATCCCATCGTCTTTGCCTTGCCGGGCATCGTGCTGGCCACCATGTTCGTGACCTTCCCCTTCGTCGCGCGCGAGCTGATCCCGGTGATGATCGAACAAGGCCGGGCCGAGGAAGAGGCAGCGCTGACGCTGGGTGCATCGGGCTGGCGGACGTTCCGGACAGTGACGCTGCCCAACATCCGCTGGGCGCTGCTGTACGGCGTCTTGCTGTGCAACGCGCGGGCAATGGGCGAATTCGGGGCGGTCGCCGTCGTTTCCGGCAAGATCCGGGGTCAGACCGCAACGATGCCGATCACCATCGAGATGATGTACAACGAATACCTTTCGGTCGCGGCGTTTTCGATGGCCGCAGTGCTGACGCTGCTTGCCCTTGTCACGCTGCTTTTGAAAACCGCGCTGGAAATCCGTCATGCCGATCCACTCGCCGCCTCGCACCGCCGCCAGGGGCCCGCGCGCACACGGCGCGCACCACCGCAGGGAGACTGCCATGCACATTGAAATCGACGAAATTTCAAAACAGTTCGGCGCCACGGCGGCGCTGCATCCGGTGTCGCTGTCGCTGCCGTCAGGCGCGCTGGTGGCGTTGCTTGGTCCGTCGGGATCGGGCAAGACCACGCTGCTGCGCATTCTGGGCGGGCTGGAATTTCCCACATCGGGCCGGGTTCTGTTTGACGGGGTGGATGCCACGGGGCTGAGCGTGCAGCAGCGTCGCGCGGGGTTTGTGTTCCAAAGCTACGCCCTGTTCCGCCACATGACTGTGTTCGACAACATCGCCTACGGGCTGAACGCCCGTCCGCGCGCATCCCGCCCGACACGCGCAGAAATCGCCCGCCGGGTGACCAAACTGCTGGACCTGATCCAGCTTCCAGACATCGGCCCGCGCTATCCGTCGCAACTGTCGGGTGGCCAGCGTCAGCGGGTTGCGCTGGCCCGGGCGCTGGCCATCGAGCCGCGCATGCTGCTGCTGGATGAACCCTTCGGTGCGCTGGATGCCAAGGTCCGCAAGGAGCTTCGTCAGGGTCTGCGCGACATCCACGACACCACCGGTCTGACCACCGTCTTTGTCACCCACGATCAGGACGAAGCGATGGAACTGGCCGATCTGGTCGTCGTGATGTCCGGATCGCAATCAGGAGGGCGCATCGAACAGATCGGTAAACCGCAGGACATCCGCGCCCGCCCGGCGACGCCCTTCGTCAGGGAGTTCATCTCCGCCTGAAGCGCCGGCGTGATAAAATGCCCGGCACCGTCCCCATCAGCACCAACAGGCTGCGGGGAGTGGGCAAAGGTCGCTGGGGATTTGCAGTCACCAAATCGAGCGCGGCAGGGCGCGCATTCCTTTTGCCTCGTCTGCGCGGCCGGGGCCGCTTGCCTCAGGCGCGCGCCGCGCGGGGAGTGTTTGGGAAAGGAACAAGCTACCTGCGTCTGGCCCAGGCTTCGGCGATGTAAGTTGCGGTCATCAGGTCCAGATGCGCGCCTCCACCGTTCTTGGCAATGGTGATCTCGTCATCGGAGCGCCGGGTGTAAAGGGCGGGATCGTCGTAGAAATCGGCGATCACGTGGCTTTGCGTGATCGCACCGGAGGCAAGCGGGTCAATCAGTTCGCCGATGTGGTGCAGCGTCGTGGCCCGGCTGTCGACGAACAGCCGGGCGCGGCGCATTGCGGTGTCGTCCACCTCGCGCATTCCGGGCTTGTAGGCGCCGATCAGGTCCAGATGCTGGCCGGGTTGCAGCCAGTCACCCATGATCAGGGGGGCGGTCGCCATGGTGGCGGTGCAGATGATGTCAGCGACCCTGACCGCCCGTTCCAGATCGTCGGCCACCGGCAGGCCCATCGCTGCGGCGGAGGCACGACTGCGGCTCCAGACGGTGAAGCGGGCGTTGGGGAAGGCGCTGGAATACGCCTCGACCATTGATCGCGCCACCGTGCCTGCACCGACCAGCAGGATGTTGCGGGCATCCTTGCGCGCCAGCCGTGTGGCGGACAACAGGCTGTCGCCTGCCGTCTTCCATTTCGTGACCAGATGGAAATCCACCAGCGCCGTAAGTTCGCCGGTCAGGTCATCGTACAACGTCACCGCGCCGTTCACTGTGGGCTTGCCCAAGGCCGCATTGCCCGGGTGCACCGTCGCCACCTTGACCAGCGCGCCCAGCCCGTCGATCCAGGCGGCACGGTCCAGGATGGTATCGCGGCCCCGGTACAGCAGCAGGTCCCTGATCTCGGCCCGGGGCAGGCGGTGGCCAGCCTCCAGCGCTGCGGTCAGGCCTTGCCACTCCAGCAGCGCCTCGGCCTCTTTCGGAACGATGGTGATCACAACCCTGCCTCCTGATCCGTCAGCAGCCCTTCGGCCACCAGCCGCGCCGCCCAGCCCTGCCAGCTTTCGAACTGATGCGTATGCCAGCCGCGCCGGGCGGCGGCGACGATGTTTTCTGCCTTGTCATCGGTGAACAGCAGGCGGTCCGGGGCAATCCCGCAATCCGTCTCGACCATTGCGTAAATCCGCGGGTCCGGTTTGATCACTCCCATCCGGCCCGAGACATATTCCCGGTCGAATTCGCCAAGGAAATCCAGCTTGTCGCGGGCTTCCTCGTAGGAATAGCTGCCGAAGTTGGTCAGGCTGAACACCGGCACACCGTTGCGCCGCAACGACCGCAGCAACGCGATGGAGCCCTCGATCCGGGGCGAGGCCAGCTCGATCCAGCGGTCGTACCACCAGCGGATTTCGGTCGCCCAAGCGGGGTTCGCCTCGGCGCAGTCATAGATCGTCTCGCGGAAAAGGGCCCCTGCATCGACCGCCAGGTTCATCGCGTGCAGATCCACCGCTGCGAACAGGGCGCGCCGCCGGTCTTCGCCGATCACCCGGTCATAGAACGCTTCCGGCTGCCACCGCGTCAGCACGTTGCCGATGTCGAAGATCACCGCCTCAGGCCGCATTACGCCCCCGCCTTCCGTTTCAGTGCCGTTTCCCGCCAGATGACATAAAGGCCCGCCCCGCAGATCAGCGCAATCCCCACCCAGTCGGTCGCATCCGGGAAGGTGCCAAAGATCGCGACGCCCCACAGCACGGCCATCGGCATCCCCACATATTCGAACGGTGCGATCAGTCCGACCTCGGCCTTGCGGTAAGCCTGCGCCACCATCAACCCGCCTGCGGTCACCGCCAGCCCCGTCGCCAGAAACACCGGCCAGTCGGCGGCTTCTGGCCAGATCCACGGGCGGAACACCAGGCCCCACAGCGGGTCATCGCTGGCCAGATGTCCGTCGCCAACCCAAAGCCACATCGCCAGCGACACGATGATGAACCCCGAGAGCACATAAAAACTCAGCGCCATCGCGGATTCCGTGGCCCGCATCCGGCGGGTCATCAGATTGCCGCAGCCGTAAAGCACGGCGGAAAATAGCACCAGCAGCGCCGCAGGCTGGATCACTCCCGCCCCCGGCCGCACCATGATCAACACGCCCAGCAACCCTACCAGCACCGCCACCCAACGGCGCGGGCCGACCGTCTCGCCCAGCAGCAGCACCGACAGCAGGGTCGTCGTCACCGGGCTGATGTAGGCCACCGCCACCCCGTCGGCCAGATCCATCGAGTTCAGCCCGACAAAGAAGGTCACGTTGGACAGCATGACGATGCTGACCCGCAAGAGGTGATCCCATGGCCGCGTGGTGACCAACTGGCGCAGGCCCGTCCCGGTCACCGTTATGACGACGAACAGGAACACCAACCCGATCACGGCGCGGATCAGCACGATCTGATGCAGGGCATAGCCGCCGGACAGGGACTTTACCGCCACATCATTGATGGAAAAAATCGCGGTTCCGGCAATGGCGAACAGGATCGCGGTCAGGGCAGATGAGCGTACCATGGCGGCAGACTGCGTCGGGGTAGGGGCAGGGTCTGTTCTGCGCGCGACATGGCGCGGCGCGGGTGGGATGAGGGTTTTGGCGGGGGAGCGTCTTGTGCCCACATGTACACCCCTTGCCCGATTTACAAGCGTTGAGTCCAGCCCGACTCCCCTTGCCTTCCCGCTTGTGCCTCCAGGCAATCGGTCCGGGTAACCGTCCGCTGGACGGTCCCTTTCCGGACCTCTGGTCCCGGCCAGCGTCGGTCGGGCTTCAGCCCAACGCCCGCTTCGCCCGTAGGGTGCGTGATTTCACGCACCGCACCGCGCCCTCAAGGGTTGGTCGGCGGAGCCACTGTCGCGTCAGGTGCCACCTCTGTCCCGGCCTCTGGAACAACCACCACCGCTGCCGCATCGATCTGCGTCTGCAAGGCCGCCACTTGTTCGGTCAGCGCGGTCTTTTCACCCTCCAGCGCGGTGACGGCATCGGTCTTTGCGGTCAGGTCCGCCTGCATTCCAGTGACCTTCTGGCTGGTCTGGTATGCATAAAACCCCAGGATCGCCGTCGAGGCGAACAGAATGCCCATGATCAGGTTCTTCATTCGCCGCGCTCCCTTGCCATTCAGCTATGGCCCAGACTGACCACAACCCCGCCCCCCATACAAGCCAATTCCCGGAGGCCGCCGGTGTGTCGGAAGAGTTAAGGAGGGGTGAATTTCACCACCATAAGTCATTGAAAGTATTGCTTCCGACTTGATGTCCGCGCGCGGACAGGCGGTGTCCACTATTTCGCCCCGGCGCGCAGAACCCGGTCCAGCACGTCCAGAAACCTGCTGCGGTCCGCCTTGGAAAACAGCCGCCCGCCGCCCTGCCGGAACGGGTCTGCGGCCCGCAGGTCGGTCATCAGATCGCGGGTCGCCAGCGCCATGCCCACATTCGCCGCCGTCAGTTCCTCGCCGTTATGCTTGACGACCCGCGCCCCTGCGGCCACGCAGCGGGCGGCCAGCGGGATATCCCCCGTCACCACCACATCGCCCGGCCCGCACTGATCCGCGATCCACTTGTCGGCCTCATCCGGCCCCGCCGACACGAACACGCTTTCGACCAGCGGGTTCGCCGACGGCCTGATCCCGCCGTTGGAGACCAGCACCATGCGCACGCCCAGCCGGGTGGCCACCCGCTCTGCCTCGGCCTTGACCGGGCAGGCATCGGCGTCGATGAAAATGCGGCGGGAGGTCATGGGGTGGCGAAGACCTGCACCCAGTAGTAGCGCAAGGGGTAGCGGCTGCCGCCCAAAGGCCGGTCGTCGGGCTGGTAGACCACTGCCACCCCGGTTTCCCGCATCCGGCAGTTCAGGATGTTGCGGCGGTGACCGGAACTTTTCAGCCAGCCGGACACCACCTCGGATGCGGAGGACTGCCCTGCCGCGATATTCTCGGCCGCATTCCGGTAGTTGTAGCCTTGCTGTTTGATGCGGCCCGAAAACCGGCTGCCATCCTTGCCAGCATGGCCGAAGAAGTTCTGTTCGGCCATGGCTTTGGCATGAGCCTTGGCCGCCGCGGTCAGCCTTGGGTTCACCACCAGTGCGGGACAGCCAGCCTTGGTCCGCACCCCGTTGATGGCAGACAGCACAGCCTCGGTTTGGCCCGCCGATACCGGTGCTGCAAGGTATGCCAACAGCGCCACCTTAAGCGTGCAACGCCGCAGCGTGGAACGCGACATGTTCTTCCATGAAGGTCGAGACGAAGAAATAGCTGTGATCATAGCCCTTTTGCATCCTGAACGCGCCCCCTTGACGGGCGGTGGCCATTGCCTCGGCCAGGGCCTCGGGGCGCAGTTTGTCCAGAAACTGGTCTGCTGTCCCTTGATCCACCAGCATCGGCCCGTCAAAGCCACGCTTTCGCATCAGCAGTGTCGCATCATGCGCCGCCCATGTCGCCTCGTCTGGCCCGAGATAGGCAAGAAACTGCGGACGGCCCCAGTCACTGGCGGTCGGATTGCAGATCGGGGCGAAGGCCGAGACAGAGCGGAAGCGGCCCGGAAAGCTCATCGCGATGGTCAAGGCGCCGTGGCCGCCCATGGAATGGCCGGTGATGCTTTGCGCGGCTTCTGCCACCGGGAAGGCGTTGAACAGCACGCGGGGCAATTCTTCGGTCACATAGTCCCACATGCGGAAATGCGGGGCCCATGGTTTCTGCGTCGCGTTGACGAAGAAGCCCGCGCCCTGACCCTTGTCGAACGCGGCATCGTTGGCCACGGCCTCGCCACGCGGCGAGGTGTCGGGGAAGACCACCGCCAGACCCATCTCGGAGGCCCAGCGTTGTGCCCCCGCCTTGACCATTGCATTTTCATGGGTGCAGGTCAGCCCCGACAGGAACCAAAGCAGCGGCACTGGCCCTTCTTCGGCCTGTTCGGGCAGAAAGAGGCCAAAGGTCATCTCGCCGGCGCAGGCCGCTGAGGCGTGCCCATAGACGCCCTGCACGCCGCCGAACGCCCGGTTTTCAGAAATCGTCCGCATGGTACACCTTATCCCCAAAGCAATCACGCCCGTCCCTGTCAGCGCCGATATCGCCGCCAAGATCAGGACCACTGTCGATACTGGCCACGGCACCACGCTGGAACCGCGACCGACAACGCTGCCGCGATCATCACCCCCGCCGCTTACGGCTGTATGTCAAACAGGTAAAGCGGCGCAATCGCTACCGCGCGCGGATTCAGCGCCGGTTCGCAAAAGGGCAGCCGGACTGCCACCATCCCGGCCCTTCTGGCTCCGAGTTTTCAACCGAAAATGGCAGTCAAGTCCGATGACAGCAAAGAAGCGCAATGTCCTGAGCGGGTGCGCCAGCAAGATCTGTGGTCTAACGCCGTATCTGCAAGCGCCAGTTGGCCCCGCCGGACCGGCAGCATCCACCCTGCGTCCATGCGCAGACGGGACTCGATATGCGGCAGGATCATGGCGGTTCTGGTTTGGGTCATTTCCTTGCCGATTTGGCATCAACCGCCCAACCAGTCTGGTTTGTATCGGAAGCGGCAACGACCCGGAGAGTCTGATTGCATCGTGAAAAAGCATGTTCTTGTCGCACATTTGCAACCCTGAGGCTGATTCGTGGCGGAAAATGAACTCAATGGCTTCACTATTTGGTCAAAGTCTTCCGTTAGCACGCAAATGTATGGACCGCTGCGGACAGAAACGCGGCTGTCAGAAAAGTAAGTGGGTGAAGGCATGGCTTCCGTAGTGCGAAAACCGGGTGAAGTTAACAACGAAGTGTTCGCGGACGAACTGAAGCCTGGCACGCAACTGCTGCATGGGCAGTTCACCATCGAATCGTTCCTGAACAGCGGCGGCTTCGGCATCACCTATCTTGCGCGGGACTCGCTGGATCGTCAGGTCGTCATAAAGGAGTGTTTTCCGGGTTCGTTCTGCCGTCGGTCGAAGACGATTGTGGGCGCACGGTCGCGGGCGCATCAGATCGAGTTCCGTTCAATCGTGAAACTGTTCGTGCAGGAAGCGTTCAATCTTTCGAAGTTGAAGCATCCGAACATTGTCGGTGTGCATCAGGTCTTCGAGGATAATGATACCGCCTATATGGCGATGGACTACGTTGAAGGCTTCGATCTGCTGGAAACACTGGAGGAAGGCGCAACCCGCCTGAACCCGGCTGAGATCCTCGGGGTTCTGCAGAAGGTTCTGGCGGCAGTGGGATTCGTGCACAGCCAAGGGGTGCTGCACCGTGACATTTCTCCCGACAACATCCTTATGAACAAGGCAACCGGCAATCCGGTTTTGATTGATTTCGGCGCGGCGCGCGAAGAGGTTTCAAAGGCCAGCCGTGCGCTGTCAGCCATGCGGGTCGTCAAGGACGGGTACTCGCCTCAGGAATTCTACATCAATGGCAGCGAGCAGGGGCCATCAAGCGATCTGTATGCGCTTGCGGCGACCTTTTATCATCTGATCACCGGCAACACGCCGACCAATTCGCAGACCCGCCTTTCGGCGGTGGCATCGCGCGATCCCGATCCCTACGTGCCGCTGTTCGGGACGGTGAACGGGTACCCGCCCGCCTTTCTCAAGGCCATCGACAAAGCGATGAGCGTATTCCCGAAGGACCGCATTCAGTCGGCGGACGCCTGGCTGGCCATGATCGCGCCCGACGCTAAAGATATGGCGATACCGGCCGAAGCGGCGCGGGCAAAGTCGGTTCGGGTGGTGTCTGAAAAGGTTGCCGTTGTGTCCGCAACCGTGTCCCGTTCGCCAAAGTCACTGCTTGCCGCATCGGCTGCCGCCATCGCGATCGTGGCCAGCCTGGCGGCGTGGCAGAGCGGCCTGCTCAGCGGGGCGGACAGCGTGGCGGTCGCAGCGGTGCCAACGCCGGTGAAAAAGCCCGCCAAAGTTGAAACCGTTGCAAGCCTTCCGGAGGCCAAGCCGGCGGACAACGGCGGCGAAACCGTGATTGCAGCGCTGGACGCATCTGTTCCCAAGACCCCGGTCAGAAGCGGTGATGCAGCTGAAGCGATGACGGAAAAGGCGGCACCGGTGGACGCGGCGGCCGACCGGCTTACTGAAACCTCGGCCCTCCCGCCGGGGGTGGAGTTGATCAGCCCTCCAAAAGAGCCGGTGATAGCCGATACGGCCGTCGAGGTGCCAGTGACAGCCACTGCGGAAACGGCAGCGTCCGCACCCACCGATATCGAAAAAGCCGCCGTTGAGACAGTTACGACCGAGGCCGTTCCGTCGTTGGCAGAAGAGGCGCCCGTTGCTGAAACGGTCGTGCCAGACGTTGCGCCGGAGTCTGTTGTTGCAGCGGCCGAACCCGTGGCTGAACCTGCGGTTGCGGTCGAACCGGCAGCCGCTCCGGTCGCAGAGGTTGCACCTGTCGTGGTCGAGCCGGACCGGCCGGTGACGGCAACCCAGGTCGGAATGTCGGCGTCTTTGGCGGTCAGCATGCCCTTCACCACTGACGCAGCCCAGAGGAATGTGATTGCAAGCGTCCGACCGGGTGCGCCGGCCTGGATGCAGCCAGGCCAGAGGATCGTCGAGGTCAACGGGCTGCCAGTCCGCAGCAGCAACGACCTGCGCGATGTCATGGGGCGCGGCATTGACCTTGGCGCGCAGTCCGAAGTTCAGGTGATCTTTGGTGTGCAGGCCTTTGAAGGCTCTGACATCATCTACAAGACCGAAGTCTTGCCCGTGGTCGAGTATCTGGTTCTCGACAATGGGCTTGCCTTCGAGACCGTCGCCTCTGCGTCAGGCCCGCAAACCCTCGTCAGCGCCGTTCCTGCAACTGCGGATGCGGATTTGCAGGTGGGCGATGTGCTGATTGCTTATAGTGCGACGCAAGAAAGGGTTGACGCGGCGAAGCCGCTTGCGGCCATACTTTCGCGTGAAATCGAGAAGAAGGTTGCAACGTTTGGTTTTGCTGTTCAACGCGATGGCGGCATGATTGTTGCCTTCTTTACGATACCGGTAGCTGGCTGAGTGTGGCCCTCTTTGAAACCTGAATTGCGGGAGACCTTGTCTTGAACTTCTTACGCGCAATCTTTGGCAAGTCCTCTGCAGCCAAGGCGAAAGCCGTGGCACCCGTTGAAGTGGCCCCCGATCCGGCCATCGCGGCCCTGGCGGAACTTGAGGTCAAGCGCCTCAGGCAAGCCCTGGCTGCGGCGACGCCGGCCCCGCCTCCTGTTTCGGAGGCCGTTGCGGGCGAACCTGCCGCCCGACCCAGCCGGGTGGTAAAGGTCAAGGCCTCCTCGCCTTCGGCCAATGCCCAGACGCCGCCCGTCAACATCTGGGATCTTGAAGACGCTGAGGCCCGCGCCGAAGATGCCGCCAAAGTGGCCGCTGCCCCGAAGGTGGAGCCGGAACGCCGGAAACCCACCCGCACCAAGACCCGCATTCTTGGTTTCGAAGCGCAGCCGAATTCCGTGGTTCCGTTGTTCGAAGAGACCGCACAGCCCGCGATCCCTGACGCGGTTCCGGTGGTTGGCGCAGGATATGTGATGTATCCGACCGGCTGGCTGATCGTGAAGGATGGCCCCGGTCGCGGTGCCGGCTATCCGGTTACCCAGGGTATTTCGCAGATCGGGCGCGGTCTGGATCAGACCATCAGTCTTGATTTTGGCGACATGACGATTTCTCGGAGCAACCATGCGGCGATTGCGTATGACCCTGCGACGCATCAGTTTCATGTGGGTCATGGGGGCAAGTCGAACCTTGTTCGTCTGAACGGCAAGCCGTTGCTGTCGACGGAG
>JANOQT010000080.1:0-20556 GCA_031415015.1 Paracoccaceae bacterium | reverse complement strand
TCTGGCCGACGGCTACATCCACATCTCCACCGCCGCACAGGTGGCCGAAACCGCCTCCAGGCACTTCGTCGCCGAAAGCGACTTGGTGCTGGTGGCTCTCAATTCCGATACGCTGGGACCTGCGCTGAAATGGGAACCCTCCCGCGGTGGCGCGCTGTTCCCGCATCTGTACCGCAAGCTGACCCTCGCCGATGTGGTCTGGGACAAATCCCTTCCCCTTGGTGCCACCGGCCACATCTTCCCCGAGGGCGTCTGGTGAGCCTGACCGAACGCCTCGGTCTGGCCGCCCTGCGCTGCCTTGACCCCGAAACCGCCCATGGCCTGTCGCTGCTTGCCTTGCGAACCGGCCTTGCTCCCATTCCAGAGCTCTTTATGGGGCAGCGGCTTGCCACAAAGCTTGCAGGGATGCAGCTTCTCAACCCTATTGGTCTGGCTGCCGGTTACGACAAGAACGCCACCGTAACGGAACCCCTCTCCCGAGCCGGTTTCGGCTTCATTGAAGTGGGCGCTGCGACCCCTCTACCCCAGCCTGGCAACCCCAAACCGCGCCTCTTCCGCCTTGCCGAAGACCGCGCCGCCATCAACCGCTTCGGCTTCAACAACGACGGGATGGAGGTGATCGCCACCCGTCTCGCGGCGCGCAAGCCCGGCATTCTCCCCGTTCCCGTCGGCCTGAACCTTGGCGCCAACAAGACCTCCGACAACCGCGCCGCCGATTTTGCGCGCGTGCTGGCCCGTTGCGGCCCGCATGTCGATTTCGCCACCGTGAACGTCAGTTCTCCCAACACCGAGAAATTGCGCGACCTGCAAGGCCCCGCCGCCCTGACGGCACTCCTGGCCGGGGTGATGGAAACCCGAGCCGCCCTGGCCACCCCGATCCCGATCTTCCTGAAGATCGCCCCCGATCTCACCGACGACGACCTCGCCCAGATCGCCGAAGTGGCCCTCGCCTCCGGCCTCCACGGCATTATCGCCACCAACACCACGCTCAACCGTGACGGCCTGAAAAGCCGGCACAAGGGCGAACAAGGCGGCCTGTCCGGTGCGCCGCTTTTCGAACGCTCCACCCGCGTGCTGGCCCGCCTGTCGCAGCTGACCGGGGGCACCCTTCCGCTGATCGGCGTCGGCGGCATCTCCACCCCCGAGCAGGCCTACGCCAAGATCCGCGCCGGGGCGTCGGCAGTGCAGCTTTACACCGCCATGGTGTATGAAGGCCTGTCTGTCGCCGCCCGCATCGCACAGGGCCTTGACGACCTGCTCGTCCGCGACGGCTTTGCCAGCGTTACCGCCGCCACCGGAACCGGCCGCAGCGACTGGCTCTGACCAAGGCAGTATATGGAGCGTCCGCAAGATTGCGGACGCAAGCTGACTTGCGTGCCTCTGGCTTGCGCCAACCGGCACACAGTGCGCGCGCCCCTTAACACGTAGCCAATCCTCGGCTATACGCCGCCCATGTCCGAAAACCCGCCGCTCCTTCGCCCCGACCTCGCCCGCTCCCTGATCCCCGACACGCGGAGGGTGGGCCAGCCGACCATTGGCATGGTCTCGCTTGGCTGCCCCAAGGCGCTGGTCGACAGCGAGCGCATCCTCACCCGCCTGCGCGCCGAAGGCTACGCCATCTCGCCCGACTACAAAGGTGCGGACGCCGTCATCGTCAACACCTGCGGCTTTCTGGACTCGGCCAAAGCGGAAAGCCTTGACGCCATCGGCGAGGCCCTTGCGGAAAACGGCCGCGTCATCGTCACGGGCTGCCTTGGCGCGGAACCCGACTACATCACCGGCGCGCATCCGAAGGTCCTCGCCGTAACCGGCCCGCATCAGTACGAAGCCGTGCTGGATGCCGTCCACGCCGCCGTACCGCCGAAGCCCGACCCGTTCATTGACCTGCTGCCTGCCAGCGCAGTGACCCTGACACCCCGCCACTACAGCTACCTCAAGATCTCCGAGGGCTGTAACCACAAGTGCAAGTTCTGCATCATCCCCGACATGCGCGGCCTGCTGCAATCCCGCCCCGCCCACGCCGTGCTGCGAGAGGCGGAAAAGCTGGTTGAAGCGGGGGTGCGCGAACTCCTCGTCATCTCCCAGGACACCTCCGCCTACGGGGTGGACCGCAAGCACGACCTTTCGCCTTGGAAAGGCGGCGAGGTCCGCGCCCATATCACCGATCTGGCAGCCGAGATGGGCAAGCTTGGGGCCTGGGTCCGCCTGCACTACGTCTACCCCTACCCCCACGTCCGAAACCTGATCCCGCTGATGGCCGAGGGGCTCATCCTCCCCTACCTCGACATCCCGTTCCAGCACGCCCACTCCGACACCCTGCGCCGCATGGCACGCCCGGCGGCGGCGGCCAGAACCCTGGACGAAATCGCCGCCTGGCGCGCCATCTGCCCCGACATCACCCTGCGCTCCACCTTCATCGTCGGCTACCCCGGCGAGACGGAGGCCGAGTTCCAGACACTGCTGGACTGGATGGACGAGGCGCAACTCGACCGCGTCGGCTGTTTCCAATACGAAAACGTCGCTGGCGCGCGGTCGAACGCCCTGCCCGATCATGTGGCCCCTGAGGTGAAGCAAGACCGCTGGGATCGCTTTATGGAAAAAGCGCAGGCGATTTCCGAGGCGAAACTGGCCGCAAAGGTTGGAAAAGTGCTGGAGGTGATCGTTGACGAGGTCGACGAGGAAGGCGCCACCTGCCGCACCAAAGCCGACGCGCCCGAGATCGACGGCAACCTGTTTATTGACGAGGGTTTTGAGGGGGTGAAGCCGGGGGATATCGTGGAGGTGACGGTGGAGGAGGCGGGCGAGTATGATCTGTGGGGGCGGGTGGCAGTTAGGGCGTAAGCGTGGTTGGCATATGGGAGATATCCAATGGAAGCTGTATTCGTGATTATCGGTTTAGTAGCAGTGTATTTTGCGTACATGTTCGTAAGGTTCGCAATGTTCAAAAGTAAACTGATGCATGAGTTTGGAAAACATGGAGTGAGCTATATCGCCGCGGATCTTTTCTTTGCAAACTATTCAGGTGAAATTAATGGACTCTATAATGATGGTGTTTCTGTACAATAAATCGTTGAAAAGTCAATGCCACGGCTTGCCGAACCCACGTTGGCTAGCACGCCACCTCAAAGTGTAAGAACTGTATCGAAAACAATGAGAACTGGTACCACGGCTATAGAGCCGCATCTGAAAAGGATGGGCTATCAGATCACTGATGATGGCAGGCGATTTTCAGAGTTCACGCTTATGTCAGGCAAGTCTGCAAGTGAGATTGCAGTTGACATTGTGCTGCTTTCGTTTGCCCAAGACGCAAAAGACGCAGGTAAATACATAATGAAGATTGTAGGAATGACCGCGCGTTCTTCGGAGATAAACTCTTACCTCACGGATTTGTCCCGTTCCGATGATATTTCAGAGGAGAAACATCGTGAGGCATTAACCCTACTGCACAATATTGCGATTCCAAGCCCCACTCGCTCTAAAACCATTGAGTCGGTGCTTGCTGTACAGCGGGGAGACGTAGTGCGATTGGCAAATCCTCTGGCGCTCTAACGTAGGACTATTACCCTTTTGCGCGTCTTCAACATTTGAACAACCGAGTTAGGAACATTATTCGATAACCCAACTGCTTCGTGATGATCGCTGACAGGCCCATGTGATACCCTATATACGAGCAGATAACGATTCCCCCTCACCCCACCAGCACCACCGCCCATGCCACCCCACCCGCCAACGCGGCCAGTGCCACCCCGGCAGACCCGCAGTCCTTGGCCTTGCGCGCACGCGGGTCCTCCGCCGTGGAGATGTAATCCACCACCTCCTCAATCGCCGTGTTCAGCAATTCCGCCGCCAGCACCAGCAGCCCCAGCGCCAGGATCATCCCGCGCTCAGCCGCCGTCAGGTCCAGCCAGAACGCCAGCGCCGCCGACAGCACGTTCACCACCGTCCACTGCCGCAGCGTCTTTTCCGTGGCCCAAGCCGCCCGCCATCCGGCCCAGGACCAGATCACCGTATTGGCAAAGCGCCGTACCTCGGCCCTCAGAACGTCGCGCATCCTCGTCCTCCACCCCCAACATGAGGCCAGGTTAGCTTCGTCGGCCTAACGCGTCGAGCGTGCGCAGCGCCTGCAACGCCGCGCGCGTGCAGGTGACGATGTGGGCGAAACGGTCCCCGCCCAGATGCACGCCGCCATACCAGCGGGTGACCACGACCACATGATCGGCCAGCGCTTCGCGCTCCAGCATCTTCAGGATCACCGCCCCGGCTCCTGCCTCGCCGTCGTCAGCCTTGACGGGGCCGCCATCCGACAGGATCACCGCCCAGCTGTGATGCGTTGCTTTGGCAAATTTGCGGATGCGGCGCAGATCGGCCAGAAACGCCTCTACCCCTTCGCGCCCGGTCACTGGCCCTGCGGACACGGCATAGCGCGACCCCTGGTCACGCAAGACATCTTCGATCAGGATCATCCCATCCATCTAACCGGGGACGGGGAGAATGGGAACCTTGTCGCCAGCCGTCGCCTTAACCCTGCAGCGATTCGATCGCGGGTTTGTTGGGGCAGAAGCCCGGCATTGCCCGCGCCGCACCCGACTGCGCCAGCCAGATCAGGCAGGACTCGCCACGCGCGCAAGCGGCACAGCGCGCGATCAGTTCGGCCAGTTCGCGACGCTGAAGCCAGCCGTCAAGCACCGCCTGCGGCAGGTTCACGCCACTGACCCGCGCCATTGCCCGCGTCAGCCACCACGCTTGCGGAGCCTCAGGATATCCAATCATCATGTCCCTCCCCGACCGCTGCCCACGGCTTTAACCTGAGGCGATGCACCATCACGCGCTTTGACCCAGATCAAGCGCCGCCCAAATCAGGTGCCGTGCAGACGCCGCACTGCCTGTGCGACCAGCGCCTTGCGTTGCGCATTCGGCGGGTGGCTGCCAAGGAACTTGTCCCCCGGATCGGGAAGACGGTCGAAGAATTCTGATCCCCGGACCGGATCATACCCCGCCCGAAGCGCTATTTCGGCCCCCAGCGCATCGGCCTCCAGCTCGAACTCTTTGGAATAACTGCGCGCCGCAACCTCTGCGCCCAGGTTCTGCGCCGCGCGGACCTCGTCCACGGTCAGGCCGCTGGCCTGCGCCAGCACCCCCGCCATCAGCGCCCCCGAAAGCGCCTGATCCTGACGTTTCATCAGATGGCCGGCGATGTGATGTGCAGCCTCGTGCCCCAACACGAAGGCCAGCTCGTCGGCATTGCGCGCGTCCGCAATCAGCGCCAGCGTAAAGCCCACCACCGGACGCCCGAACCGGTCCAGCGTCTGAAAAGCGTTCGGCGGCTGGCCGGGGCGGTCATCCACCACGATCCGAAAATCGCAGATCTCTGCCGCACCCCGCGCGCGGCACAAACTCTCCGCCACCGGCTCCACATCGGCCACCACCTGCAGAAAGGTCAGCGCCTGCGCGCGTGGCGATCCGGGCACTGCCGGGGCCACAGCCACTGGCGGGGCGGGGTCCGGCGCGGTCATGACGCAGCCCCCAAGGGCAAGGGCCAGCAAGACAAGAACCGGTACGCGCATCGACTGACCTCGGAATTGTGCTAAGGATCACCGTAGCAAAACCCACGCCCGGGGAAACCCCACCTCACGCAACCGTCAGAACGCCGCCGAATTCCCAGACTTGCGCCTGAATCATTGCCCTATCCCCGGCACCCCGCTAGCCTTGTCCCATGTTCACCATCGAGCACGAATTCGACGCCACCGTGATCACCCTTGTTGACGAGGGGGGCGATCTGCCGCTGCAGGAAGACATCATCATCAATGCCTTTGAGGATTGCGTCACCATTGACCAGACCAACCCCCGCACGGATGAGGTTCAGCGCATCACCCTGTCACTGGCGCAGGTCCGCGACCTTGCCGCAGCACTGGACTTGCCCGAAGGCAGCTACCGAATCGACCGCTCACCGGACTGAGGCACCCGACTAGTGCACCGACACCTGATCCAGCCGGAACACCTTGTCGCGCGACTTTGCCCCCCGGATCAGGGTCAGCCTTGTCTTCGCCACCCCCAGCGCGGCGGCCAGCGCCACCCGCGCAGCCTCGGTCGCGCGACCGTCTTCGGGCACCACTGTCACCGCGATGCGGATCACGCCATCCGTCTCCTCCACCCCCGCCCGCCGCGCATTCGGCGTGACGCGCACGGCAATCTCGGCTCCCGGACGGACAAGATGGCTCAGATCGGTCATGGCAATTTTCCCAACGACCGGAGTAGGATCAACCAAAAAGGAGCCGCCGTGACAACTGCATTCTATACCGATGAACGCTGCTTCTGGCATGGCGGCGGCAACTACGCCTTCACCCTGCCGGTGGGCGGGCTGGTGCAGCCGATGCCCGCGGGCCTGCCGGAAAACCCCGAGACGAAGCGGCGTCTGAAAAATCTGGTCGAGGTGACCGGGCTGATGTCCGAACTGTCACTGCGCGGCGCGGCCCCGGCAACGGTTGAAGAGATGGCCCGCGTACATCCCGGAAGCTACCTGTCGGCCTTCAAGGCGATGTCGGACGCGGGCGGTGGCGAGTTGGGCCTGCGCACCCCCTTCGGCAAGGGCGGGTTCGAGATCGCGGCCCTGTCGGCCGGCCTTGCGCGAACGGCAATGGTGGATGTGCTGACCGGCAGCGTCCGCAACGCCTATGCGCTGTCGCGCCCGCCGGGGCATCATTGCCTGCCGGACTGGCCGAACGGCTTTTGTCTGCTGAACAACATCGGCATCGCCATTCGCGCGGTGCAGGCCGCAGGCCTTGCCCGCCGCGTCGCGGTGCTGGACTGGGACGTGCACCACGGCAACGGCACCGAAGCGGTGTTCTGGGATGACCCGGATGTCCTGGCCATCTCGCTGCACCAGGACCGCAATTACCCGCTGGACACCGGCGGGGTCGAGGCAAAAGGCGGTGGTGCCGGTCTGGGGGCAAACCTCAACGTGCCGTTGCCGCCGGGTACCGGCCACAAGGGCTATCTTCAGGCGATGGACCGGATTGTGCTTCCCGCGCTGCACCGCTTCCGGCCTGACATCATCGTGGTCGCCTGCGGCTATGACGCGGCAGCGGTGGACCCGTTGGGCCGGATGCTGGCCACCGCCGAAACCTTCCGGGCCCTGACCCGCGCAGTGGTACAGGCGGCAGCGCAGCTGTGCTCGGACCGGCTCGTCCTCGTGCACGAGGGCGGCTATTCCGAGGTCTACGTCCCGTTTTGCGGCCATGCGGTGCTGGAGGAGTTGTCGGGAACGGATATCCGTGCACCGGACCCGCTGGCCGACATCCTCGCCAAACGCCAGCCCGACGCGCGGTTCGATGCATTCCTGTCGCTGTGGATCGAAGACATCGCCGCAGCACACGGTCTTTGACGGTTTTCAAACGGTTTTCAAACGGAGCGGCGTGCCGCCGCAAGTCATTCCTGTCGCCTGCGCGGCCATGGGCCGCTTGGCTCCGATCTGGCGCGTTGCGGCACGCTGGAAATCGGACGCGCCAGCGTTTAGGTAGAACCGACGCCGCCGGAGGTCACGATGCCCACCCGAAACCAACCTGCCCTCGATTTCCTGATGGCCCGCCGCTCTCGTTCGGCAAAGCTGTTCACTCATCCGGTGCCTGATCGCGCCGCGCTGACCGAGATTCTGACCGCGGCCCTGCGCGTGCCGGACCATGGAAAGCTGGAACCGTGGCGGCTGATTGTCGTGGAAAAACCCGCCTTCGCGCGGTTGGCCAGCCTGGCAGAAGCGCGGGCGCATGCCTTGGGCGGGGATCTTGAAAAGATAGCCAAAGGGCGCGGGCAGTTTGATCTGGGGCAGTTGGCCGTGGTGGTGATCGCGTCGCCCAAAGCCGCGCCAAAGGTGCCCGAGGTGGAACAGCTGCTTTCCGCCGGTGCGCTCTGCCTTGGCATCGTCAATGCGGCCGAAGCAGCAGGCTGGGGGGCCTGCTGGCTGACCGGCTGGCCCGCGCATGACCGCGCCTTCATCACCGAGGCCTTCGGCTGCGCCGCACATGAAAACATCGCCGGGATCATCCACATCGCCACGGCCCCCGCCGATGCGCCCGACCGGCCACGCCCGGACCCGGACCGGCTGACCACCTGGCTATCCGAATGATCTTTGGCGATTTCCTCAAAGCCCTCGGCCAATCGGGCGACCGCCGCTTTCGCCGCATTCTTTTGATCGGCGTGACGCTGACGCTGGCGCTTCTGGGGGCGGTCTATGCGGTCTTCCTCATGGGCATCCAGTGGCTGACGCCCGACAGCATCAACCTGCCGCTGATCGGCCCGGTAACGGGTGTGGAAACCCTGCTCGGCTGGGCCTCGCTGTTCCTGATGCTGGGGCTGTCGGTATTCCTGATGGTGCCGGTCGCGTCAGCCTTCACCGGGCTGTTCCTTGATGACGTTGTCGAAGCTGTCGAGGAACGCCACTACCCCACCCTGCCGCCGGTGTCGCGCCAGCCGCTTGGTGACGCCTTGCGCGATACGGTGAATTTCTTCGGGCTGGTGCTGGCCGTCAACCTGTTGGCGCTGTTCATCTATCCCTTTGCGGGCCCGGCCATCCCGCTGGTCTTCTGGGGCCTGAACGGCTTTCTGCTGGGGCGCGAGTATTTCACCCTTGTCGCCACCCGCCGCCTTGGGCGCGCCGGGGCAAAGGCGATGCGCGGGCGCAATGGTCTGGCGATCTGGGCGGCGGGCACGCTGATGGCGGCGCCGCTTTCCATCCCGCTGGTCAATCTGTTCGTGCCGGTCCTCGGCGTGGCGACCTTCACCCACCTTTACCACCGACTGGCGAGCGCCGGGCGCTAGCCCCGCCCGAACCAATCCAGATCGGCAACCGTGATCCAGCCCGACAGGATGATCCCGCAGATCACCGCCCACAGCACCGTCGCGATCACCGTCGTCAGCTTGGCCTTCTGCCCGACAATCTCGTGCGCGGGCGCACCGGGGGGCGTGCCCGGCACGACATGGCCGGTGTCCGACTGCGCCGTCACCCGGACCTGCAACACGATGAAGAACACCATGAACCAGGTCACGGCATACAGCACGATAGCGCCCGTGATGCTCATGCCTGCTCCAGTTCTACAAGACAGCCGTTGAAATCCTTGGGATGCAGGAACAGCACCGGCTTGCCGTGCGCGCCGATCTTCGGCTCGCCCGATCCCAGCACCCGCGCACCGGTGGCCGTCAGGTGGTCGCGCGCGGCAAGGATGTCATCGACCTCATAACAAATGTGGTGAATGCCGCCCGCCGGGTTCTTTTCCAGAAACCCCAGAATCGGAGAGTTCTCGCCCAACGGATGCAGCAATTCGATCTTGGTGTTCGGCAACTCGATGAAGACCACCGTCACCCCGTGCACAGGCTCAGGCTGCGGTGCGCCGACTTTGGCCCCCAAAGCGTGGCGGTACTGCTCCGCCGCAGCCTCAAGGTCGGGCACAGCAATGGCGACATGGTTCAAACGCCCGATCATCTGGTTCTCCACCTGGCCCTGGACCCGCGTTATGGGCGCGCCCGGCGGTTCAGGCAAGGGGCCGTTCCGTCGCAGGAAATCAGCAGCGCATTTATCAACCGTTAACCGGCCCGCGGTTAGCGTCAGGAACCTTGATGATGGATCAGCACATGCCCTTTCCACCTGCGCCACAGCCCTTTGCAACCTCCTCCTCCGACCTGAAAGGCCTGCAAGGGCTGACCATCCTGGCCGTCGAAGACAGTCGGTTTGCCAGCGATGCGCTGCGCCTGATGTGCCAACGATCCGGCGCAAGGCTGCGCCGGGCCGAGGGGGTGGAGGCTGCGCGTGAACATCTGGCCGTCTACCGCCCGGATGTGGTGCTGGTCGACCTTGGCCTGCCCGATGGCCGGGGCGAGGATCTGATCCAGTCGCTTGTCATCATCCCCGGACCGCCGGTCATCGGGATGAGCGGCGATCCCGAAGGCCGGCCAAAAGCTATGGCTGCCGGTGCTGCGGGTTTCATCGAAAAGCCGATCCCCAGCCTGATCTTCTTCCAGCAGGCGCTCATCGCTCAGCTGCCCGAGTGTAAAGGGCGCGCAATGGCCGCCACGGAAACCGCCGTTCGCCCTGACCGGCTGGCGCTGTGGGATGACCTGGCATCCGCTGCATATCTGCTGCGCGGCGACCCTGGCCCCGAAGACCGGGCCTACCTGTCGGGCTTTCTGACAGGAATCGCGCGGCAAATGCAGGACCCGCGCCTCAGTGCGGCCACTGCCGCGCTAAGCGATCCGGATGCGCCTTTGGAACCGCTGACGCTCCTTTTGCAGAAACGACTGGCGGATGCCGATCCTTTCGCTTTGCCCGGCTGACCTCACCTAAAGCACCGGGTCCGACCCAGCCCGGGCAAGCCGCGTCAGGTCGGACAGACGTTCACGCTGCTGCCCCGCCGCGTCGAAATTCGCAGGCGACAGCCAGACCAGAAAGGCCTCACGCAAGGCGGGCCATTCGTTGTCGATCACCGAAAACCATGCCGTATCCCGGTTACGCCCCTTGACCACCAGATGGTAGCGAAACACGCCCTCATAGCTGAACCCCAACCGCTGTGCCGCGCGGCGCGAGGCCATGTTCAGCGCATCGCATTTCCACTCATACCGCCTGTAACCCGCCGCAAAGACCCAGTCCATCATCAGGAACATCGCCTCGGTGACCTGCACATCGCGCTGCATCCGGGGGGAAATGCAGATATGCCCCACTTCGATCGACCCTGCTTCCGGCGTGATCCGCAGGTAGGATGCAATGCCGCCGCACAGACCCGTCGCATGATCCCGCAGCACATAAAACCGCGGGTCCTTGCCAGCCTCGCGCTCGCGCGCCCAGCGGTGATAGGCCGAGGCTGACGCGAAGGGGCCGTAAGGCATGTAATCCCACAGCGCCTCATGCCCGACAAAGGCATCATGCAGATCGAAGGCATGCGCATCGGCGTCCAACGGCTCCAGCCGCACCCGCGCACCCTGCATCGCCGCCGAATCCGGCCGCCTTGGCGGGGTCCAACCGGGAACCAGCGCCCCCAAATCCTTCTCGCTCACCGCTTGCCCCCGTCAGATGTTGCGAAGGTTAGGCCCCGTCCCCCGGTTCCGCAAGATCACAGCAGCAGCCCCGGATCGTCGCCCATCTCCAGCCCCGGAAACACCGCCGTTTCCAGCACACCCCGGTCAAGCCCATACAGCCCCCGCATCGCATGCGCAGCCCAGGCGCGCACATCCGTCGTTGGCATCAGGTCGCGCCGGTCGTACAGGTCCGCCTCAGCCAGCCCTGGCCAGCGACCCATCACGCGCCCGCCGTTCACCGCCCCGCCCGCCACCAGCATCACCCCGCCGGTGCCATGATCGGTGCCGCCAGTCCCATTTTCACGGACCGTGCGACCGAACTCGGTCATTGCCAGCAAGGTGGTCTTGCCCCACTCATCCGGCCCCAGCTGATCCTTCATCCGCAGAATGGTCCGCTGCAACCGCTCCAACGGCCGTTTGATCGCCCGCGCCTGCCCCTTGTGCGTATCCCACCCAGTCTGCGAAAATGCCGCGATCCGCGTGTCGCCGCGCAACCGGTCGGCGGAAAAATCGACGATCATGTCGACATCATCGCCCTCGTCAGTCGCCTTGCCCGAGGTCAGCGCAAACGCCTCGTCCACAGTGTCGCGAAACAACGGGTCGTCGTGATACACGTGGTCCAACAGCAACCGCCCAGCCCCCGAAAGCACCAGCTTCTGGTCGGGCGCCCAATTCCTGACCCCCGCCGCACCCCCAAGGATCGGCAACGCTTCGCGCCCCACCGCATATGCGGTTTCCGAGGTGATCCCCGGCACCGCCTGCAACAGCCGGTTCAGCCAGCCGTCCCGCGCCGCACCGGGGGCCACGTCCATCCCCGTCCCCGCCTCCAGCAGATCCTGCCCGTCGAAATGGCTGCGCTTGTCGCGGTAGGGGGTTGATGTGGCGTGCACCACCCCCATCTCGCCCGCCTGCCACAGGGGCATCAGCCCCGCCAAGCTGTCATGCAAGGCAAAGAACCCGTCCAGATCATGCGCCACCCCGGCACTCAGGCCCGGTCGTGCCGCAGCAAACCCCGCATCGCCGCGAGGCTGCACCACATCCAGCCCATCCATAGCGCCGCGCAAGATGATCACCACCAGCCGGTTGTCGCCCATCGCAGGCGTGCCTTGCGCCATGGTCAGCGTCGTCAGCCAAGGATGCGCCGCAGCACTGCACCCCAGAACGCCCAGTGATTTCAGGAATAACCGTCGTTCCATTGCCGTCACCTCCTGTTGAATTCCGGGGCGGCCAGCGTCAGCCCCACACCCTCGCGCACCGATTCTGCCGCCGATACCGCCCAGACCAGCCGCTCACTCGCCCGGTCGCCCAGCGCCGTGACCACAAAGGCGCGCGGGTCGGGCAGTGGCTTGACCATCCGTTCCGGCACCTCCACCGCCCAGCTGATCCGCGCTGCAAGGCCCTGCGGCGTGATCCAGTCCTCCGCCGCTTCCGCCCAGCCATCGGGGCCGGGGGCCTGCCACAGCGGCTGCCCCATATCCGCCAAGGGGTCGAGGATCATGCGTCGGAACGCTTTGCCCTCCATCCCGTAAATTTCATCCGCCGAAACGCCTAAAGCGCGCAGCGCCGCCACCAGAAAATCGAATGGCTGCCGCGCCTTGTCCGTCTCGGGCACCCATGCCGCCTCATGCCGCAACAGCGCGTCGGTCACTGCCGCAAGATCGCCACCCGTCTCATTCCAGACCGCCTCCAGCGCCGTCACCAAGGCCTTATCCGGCACGTCAGACACAAAATGCACCGCAAGCTTGCCCGTCAGATGCCGCGCCGTCTCGGGCCGTACCGCCAGATCGTCCAGCGCCTGAAAGATCGGCTCGGTCCCGTCGCCCGCGTACTTCACGCCCAGCACCGTCTCCGGCCCCGGCTCCGCCCGTCCGGCATCGAAGACGAACCCCTTGCCGGGCGCCAGCGTCAGCCCGGTCAGCAGTTCCGCCAGTTCGCGCACATCCGTCTGTGAATACCCCGCCAAGACCCCCAGCGTGTGCAGTTCCAGCAATTCCCGCGCGAGGTTTTCGTTCAACCCCTTGCCCCGCCGCTGCCCGCGTTTCGAGTTCGGCCCGAACGACGCCTCCTGATTGAGGTAGATCAGCATCGCCGGATGCGTCACCACCGCGCGCAGCATCACCGCAAAGGGCCGCATCAGGTTGGGCCGGATCGCCTCTTCGATCAGCGCGCCGGGCAAGGCACGCTCCACCCGGTTCTTCGGCGTCACAGTGAAATGATCCGCCCAGAACTGCACCAGCCGTTCGCGCATCGGATCTTCCGACCCCACCGCCCGCGCGACCGTGGCCTTGGCCGCCCGCAGCGCCAGCGCGTCCGCCTGCCGCACCACCCGGCGCAGCGCCACCTTGTCAGCCCCCATCGCCTTTCCGGCTTTCCGGGCCTGCTGGTACGCCTCGGCCACCGGCAGCAGTTCCGCCACCGTCACCGAAGGCCAGCGCGCCGCCGCCACATCCGGCCCGGCAAGTGCTGCCAGAATCGCGTCGGGCGTATCCGCTGCCGCAGGCAGGCCGTATCCAAACCGAAACGCCGCTATGCCTGACCTGTCTGCCATGATCTGCTCCTCCCGCGTGTCAGGGTCATACGCGGATCGAAGCACTATCTGTCGCGCGAATTACGCCGATCGGCGAAATCTCACTCTTCCGAAAAGCGGAACCCCTCGGGGTACTGGTGAAACCCGTCGAAATCCGCCTTGCCCAGCGGCACGCCCGCCGCACGCAGGGCCGCATAGCCCATCGTCAGGTGAAAGAAGAAATTCGGCAGCCCGAACAGGTGTAAAAATTCCACCCCCGTCTGCTCCAGATCGGCAAAGCCCGCGCGGTGGCGGATGATCCGCTCCGCCGCGCCCTCGAACTCCGCCGGTTTCATCGCCCCCAGCAGCGCCCGCGCCACCGCCAGCCTTGGCCCCAGAGCCTCCGGCAAATCCGGCACTTCGCGCCCCGCCAGCGGGCAGGCGATGCGCATCGTGAACCCCGCCGCCGTGGCAAACTGCTGGCTGGCGGGGAATGCGTCGGCAATCCGCGCCTCCATCGCCTCGCGTCCCGCCCGTTCCACCATCCCTGACATCTGCGTCAGGTAATGGCGGAACACGGGGACCGAGGCGTGGTACATCAGCTGTCCTTCGGCACGATGCGCAAGGACAACTCGCGCAGTTGCTGCGACGTGGCCTCGGAAGGCGCGTTCATCAGCATGTCCTCGGCGCGCTGGTTCATCGGGAACATGATCACCTCGCGGATGTTCGGCTCATCGGCCAGCAGCATCACGATCCGGTCGATCCCCGCTGCACATCCCCCGTGAGGAGGAGCGCCGTATTTGAACGCCTTCACCATGCCGCCAAAGCGCTTGTCGACTTCGGAGTTCGGATACCCCGCCAGCTCGAACGCCTTGTACATGATCTCCGGCTTGTGGTTGCGGATGCCGCCCGAGATCAGCTCATAGCCGTTGCAGGCCAGATCATACTGATAGGCATAAACCTGCAGCGGATCGCCGTTCAGCGCGTCCAGCCCGCCCTGCGGCATCGAAAACGGGTTGTGGCTGAAATCAATCCCACCCTCGTCGGTCTTCTCATACATCGGGAAATCGACGATCCAGGCGAACTTGAAGCAATCCTGTTCGGTCAGCCCCAACTCCCGCCCGATCTCATTCCTGGCCCGACCAGCGATGGCCTCAAACGTCTCCGGCTTGCCGCCAAGGAAGAACGCGGCGTCGCCAAGGCCGAGGCCGAGTTGCTGGCGGATCGCTTCGGTTCGCTCAGGGCCGATGTTCTTGGCGAGGGGTCCGGCGGCTTCTAGACCACAAAAGTAAGCCCTTACTAGGGTATTAGCGCGTTCATGGTCGCCGTCACCGATCGAGGTGATGATAGTCTCTAAAACTGCCCGCGCGTCATCAACAGAAGCGCCAATATGTTTAGCAATTAAAGGCAGTTCCTTCTCTTTCTTGTCGTCTGAAAGAGAGTTCCATGATCCTATAAACTCCAGACCAACGGCGACGAAAAACGGGTTGCCCTCCCAGAACATCTCTTGGGCTCGTTCCCGCCAGAAGATATACCCCATCCCCGGCAGCCCTTCCTTCTGGGCGAAGGCATTCATCCGGTCACAGAACTTGCGGCTGCCGCCGGTCGGCGCGGGAATGGCGCGGATCTCGTTGCCATCCTGCTCCAGAAGCTTGGCGAAGATCGCAAAGCCCGAGCCTGCGAAATGCTCGCTCACGTCCTGCATCCGGATCGGGTTGCGCAGGTCGGGTTTGTCGCTGCCATACCATTTCAGGCTGTCGCGATAGGCGATCTTGGTCCAGTCGGAGTAGACCTTCTTGCCCGGCGCGAATTCCTCGAAAATCCCCTGCACCACCGGCTGCACGGCGGCGAAGACGTCTTCCTGCTCGACGAAACTCATCTCGATATCAAGCTGGTAGAAATCGGTGGGCGACCGGTCCGCGCGGGGGTCTTCGTCGCGGAAACATGGCGCGATCTGGAAATAACGGTCAAACCCCGCCACCATGATCAACTGCTTGAACTGCTGTGGCGCTTGCGGCAGGGCGTAGAACTTGCCTGGATGCAGGCGCGACGGCACCAGAAAGTCGCGTGCACCCTCGGGCGAGGAGGCGGTGATGATCGGCGTCTGAAACTCGGTGAACCCCTGATCCCACATCCGGTTGCGCATCGACCGCACCACGTTGGACCGCAGCATCATGTTGCGGTGCAGCTTTTCCCGCCGCAGGTCGAGGAAGCGATAGGTCAGCCGGGTTTCCTCGGGGTATTCCACATCGCCGAACACCGGCATCGGCAGTTCCTCCGACGCCCCCAGAACGGTGACGGCGGTCGCATAAACCTCGATCTCGCCGGTCGGCAGCTTCGGGTTTACCAAGGACGCATCCCGACCCTTCACCCGCCCGTCGATCCGCACCACCCATTCGGCGCGCACCTTATCTAGGTCCGCAAACGCCGGGCTGTCGCTGTCGGCAATAACCTGCGTGATCCCGTAATGGTCGCGCAGGTCGATGAACAACACCCCGCCATGATCACGCACCCGGTGCACCCAGCCCGCAAGCCGGACCTCTTGCCCCACATGGGCTTTGTTCAGGTCCGCGCATTTGTGGCTGCGATAGGCGTCCATTCTCGTTCCCCTTCCGAGGGCTCTACAATCTTCGCGCCGATACACCTCGCCCCGCAGGCCAAGTCAACCCCGCCCCCCATTCATCTTGGTTCAAATATCCCCGCCGGAGGCATCAGGTGGCAGGGACCGGAGCCTCCGGCGGGGATATTTGGGAACAGAAAATGGCCGGGCTAAGTCCCCGCAAGGCATTCCCCACCCAAAGTCGCACCCCGGGCAGGTCCTCCGCCATCAGCACTTCCTCCGGACAACCCATCTCTGCGCGCAACACGCCCGGCAACAGGCCGCAGGTCAAGGGCGGTGTCCGCATCCCATTCCCCCGGTCAAAGAAGACCGTCGTGATCGTCCCGTCGCAGACCTCGCCGCCTTCGTTGAGAAAGATCACCTCGTCCAGACCATCGGCCAAACCACGTCGCGCCGCATCATAGACCTCGCGCCGCGTCGATTTCACCGTCAGCCACGGGTCGCCGGAAGAAAGCCGCGCCTGCGCCAGCCCCACGCGCCACGCGGGCTTCGCCGCTGGCAAAACACCCACTTCAACCACCGTATCCCCCGCCGCCCCCAGCGTCAGCCGGACCCGCGCCGGGGCATCAGGCCAAACGCCTGCCAGATCGACCACAGGCACATCCCAGCCCAGCGCCAAAGCCCCCCGCGTCAGCCGCTCAAGGTGCAGGCGCAGACGCGGGAACCCCGCCCCATCCCACAGCATCGTCTCGATCAGCCTTACCCCTGAACGGCCGCCTTCACGAAGCGCGCTTTCCACAACGCCTCCTCCCATTCTCCCTCGGCGGTGGAGCCATGCACCACGCCGCCGCCCACGTTCATGACGATGTCCTGCCCGGTCACCGACAGCGTCCGGATCGCGACCGAGAAATCCGCCGTCCCGTCCGGCGCCATCCAGCCCACCGCGCCGCAATAGACCCCGCGCGCGAATGGCTCCACCTCGCGGATGATCTGCATCGCCCGGATTTTCGGCGCGCCGGTGACCGACCCGCAGGGAAACAGCGCCGCCATAAGCGCAGGCAAGGTCGCAGGTTCCGCCAACTCCCCTTCGATGGTCGAAGTCATCTGATGCACCGTGGAATACGTTTCCATCGCGAACAACGCCGGCACCTTGACAGTCCCGACCTTGGCCAGTCGCGAGATATCGTTGCGCAGCAAATCCACGATCATCAGGTTCTCGGCGCGGTCCTTGACCGATGCCTGCAACGCCGCCGCAATCGCCGCATCGCGGACCGGATCAGGATCGCGCGGCGCGGTCCCCTTCATCGGGCGGGCGACGATCCGCCCCCCGGCCTCCAGCCTGAAGAACAGCTCCGGGCTGCGTGACACCACCACCGGCCCCACGCCCAGATCGACATAGGCCCCGTGCCCCACCGCCCCCGTCCGCCGGAACGCGCCATACAGACCCAGCGGCGTGCCGGACACCAGCCGCGCCGTCATCGGAAACGTCAGGTTCACCTGATAGCAGTCGCCCGCCGCAATGTAGCCCTGCACCCGCCTCATCGCCGCATCATAGACGGCGCGCGTGATCCCCGGCTCGGGGGCCGACATCCGGCTGTCAGGCCCCTCTGCGGCCGCCCGGCCCAGCAGCGCACCCGCCGCCTCCGGTCCGTCATATACCCCCAGCGCAACCAGCGGCCCCTGCCGCCGCCGCGGCATCAGCGGGCCAAGCTTCGGCTCCAAAGCATAGCCTGCCTCATAGGCCACATATCCGGCCACCCAGGCTCCTGCCGCCCGGGCGCGTTCCGCCCGCGCCAGCGCCGGAGCCACTTCGCCGGGCCGATCTGCGACGATCACCCGATGCGGTTGCCGGAACAGCGCCGGGTCTCCGTAAGGACCATGTTCTACCAGGATCACCGCGCGCCCCACCCTTGCTGTGCCCGGAATAGGCCGATCCCACCGCCCGCGCCACCCGTTTCCCGCCCGCATTTGCCGCCAAAAACGACAGCATCCCCGCATCAATCCCTTTCCAAACGGTCAAAAACACATTCCGCGCTTGCCAGATGATCAAATTCGCGGTTCCCTAGCCTGAGGCACGGGCCACTACATGTCGTGGGCCGTGCTTCCAGAACAACAAGAACACGACCCATCAACGGTCCGGAGGGAACACGGCTATGGCATCCGACGACTACACCGACAAGGACAAGCACGAGGACATAAAGGTCCTCCACGGTATGGGCTACGCGCAGGAACTGTCGCGCTCCATGTCGAAATTCTCCAACTTCGCAATTTCGTTCTCGATCATCTGTATCCTGTCAGGCGGTATCAACTCCTTCGCGCAGGCGATCTCTTCGGTTGGTGGCGCGGGCGCGGGCATCGGCTGGATCGTGGGCTGCCTTCTGTCCGGCATGTTCGCCCTGGCAATGGCGCAGATCGCCAGCGCCTTCCCGACGGCGGGCGGGCTGTATCACTGGGCGTCGATCCTGGGGAACCGCTTCTGGGGCTGGCTGACAGCATGGTTGAACCTTCTGGGCCTGATCACCGTGCTGGGCGCCATCAACATCGGCACCGCCTATTTCTTTGCCGGTACCTTTGGGGGCATGTTCGGCTTTACCGGAACCGACATGCAGGTCGTCGGCTTTGTCGCCGCGATCACCATCGTTCAGGCGTTGTTCAACCACCTCGGGATCAAGATCACTACCCTGCTGACTGATATCTCGGGCTACATCATCTTTGCCACCACCGCCGTTCTGGTGCTGGCCTGCCTCTACTACGCGCCCGCAATTGATATCTCGCGGCTGTGGACCTTCACCAATTACTCGGGTGCCGCAGGCGGCAACGTGTTCCCGCAATCGGACAACGTGGGCTATCTGTTCCTGCTCTGCCTGCTGCTGCCAGTATACACTATCACCGGCTACGATGCTTCGGCCCACACCTCCGAGGAGACCAAGAACGCTGCCATGTCGGTGCCGAAGGGCATCGTGACGGCAGTCATCTGGTCCTCGCTCATCGGCTGGGTCATGATCTGCGCCATCACTCTGGCGATCCCGGATCTTGCCGTGGCCGCCGGTCAGGGCTGGGGCATGTTCTTCGGCACGATGGATGCCATCATGCCGGACGGTTTTGCCGCGACGCTGAAAATCCTGATCTACATCGGCATCTTGATTGCCCAGCTCCTGTGTGGCCTTGCCACCGTGACCTCGGCAAGCCGCATGCTCTTCGCCTTCTCGCGCGATGATGGATTGCCGGTAGGGTCGAAGGCGCTTGCCACCGTTTCGCCCACGTACCGCACCCCGGTAACGGCAATCTGGACAGCCACCGTGCTTTGCATCCTCTATGTGTTGCTCGCGATGTCCATTAAGGTTGACGGCACCTCGATCTACGTGATCGTAGTCAACTCAACCCTCGTTTTCCTGTTCCTGAGCTTCACGATTCCGCTGGTAGCGGGTCTGATCGCCTACGGGACGCCCAAGTGGCCGAACCCCGGCCCGTGGGCGATGAGCACCGGCATCTACAAGCTAGTCACCGTTCTTTCCATCGTCGGCATGGCGGTGATCCTCTTCATCGCCGTGGCCCCGCCGAACGAGCGTGTGCTTTGGGTGGTGCTTGGCTTTATCGGTGTCGGCGTTCTTCTCTGGACCGGTATCTGGCCTGTTCTGAGGGTCTTCTGGCATGGCGAGCAGAGCCGCTTCGAAGGCCCGCCCACCGGCGAGCGTATCGCCAAGCGCGCAGCAGTCATCGCAGCAGCAGAGGCGGCGGTCGGCGAAAAAGCCTGACACAACTGAAGATTGTCAAAGGCCGGGGGCGCACCCCGGCCTTTTTCATTGCACGCAACGGCTCTTTCCACCCTTGCACCCCGGCTCACCCTCGCTATAACCCGCCAAGTTTTAAACTACATTTGGGGGCCAGGATGCCGAAGCGGACCGATATCAAGTCGATCATGATCATCGGCGCGGGGCCCATCGTCATCGGCCAAGCGTGTGAGTTCGACTACTCCGGCGCCCAGGCCTGCAAGGCTTTGCGCGAGGAAGGCTACCGGGTCATCCTGGTCAACTCCAACCCCGCGACGATCATGACCGATCCGGGTCTGGCCGATGCGACCTATATCGAACCGATCACCCCCGAAGTCGTCGCCAAGATCATCGAAAAGGAACGCCCCGACGCCATCCTGCCAACCATGGGCGGTCAAACCGGCCTCAACACCGCGCTGGCCTTGGCCGACATGGGCGTGCTCGACAAGTTCGGCGTCGAGCTGATCGGGGCCAAGCGTGAAGCTATTGAGATGGCCGAAGACCGCAAACTGTTCCGCGAAGCGATGGACCGCATCGGTCTGGAAAACCCCAAGGCCACCATCATCGCCGCCCCGAAACTGCCCTCCGGCAAATACGACATCGCCGCCGGCGTGGCCGAAGCGCTGGCTGCCATCGAATACGTCGGCCTGCCCGCCATCATT
>JANOQT010000079.1:0-53958 GCA_031415015.1 Paracoccaceae bacterium | reverse complement strand
GAACTGCCACGATAACGCTGTCGCCGAAAGCTTCTTCCAGTTGTTGAAACGCGAGCGGATCAGGCGACGGACATACGCCACGCGCGAGGCCGCAAGGCAAGATGTGTTTCATTACATCGAGATGTTCTACAACCCAAAACGTAAGCATACGAACAACGGCCTGCTGTCACCCGTTGACTTCGAAACAAGACAGCAGAAACTGAACACGGCAGGTGTCTAGGAAACTAGAGGCACCTCAAAGAGTACATCGCCCTGCGAAGCGACTATGCTGAAGACAGTCTTGAAAAGGCAAAAGCAGCAGAGCCAACCGGACCTCAGCAATGGTAAGAAACCGCGACCAATAGCTGTGGGGTGGGCGGTTTTTCCCCACACCTTGCGCATAGCCCCCATTGATTTCATTGAACTTTCAAGGCGGCGCGGTTGCGTGTTTGGCCTCTTTTCGCCCCACGAACCGCATGCTTATCAAACCATCTGACATCGGAACCCCATAACCCATTGAAAACATTAGCCCGGCAGTTGCCAGTTTTTATCAAACCAAGTGACGCCGCTCAAGGATGGTGCGTGAGATCACGCACCCTACGCTTGCTGCAAAATTGCTGTTAAACGATTGCCAGAAGTTGCACAATTGTACATAGAAGCACCGAATGCACCGCGAATCCGATGCAAGATGAGTATAAACTCTGACCCGAACCGAACCGGCGACTTGATAGCGTTTCAAATTGGAGCGCTGGAGAACTTTTCATCAACAAATTTGGGGCGATGGGGCGTCGTCAAAATTTTGCACCTTCATGGGAATGGTGCTGTGACTGTCGCCGTTCTCGATGGCTTGCACGATAACTGCCCCAGTGCATCAGATGTTCGATTTCGTTCGGTCCTTGTGGAGAAACGCTTCAGAGGCATACCCAACACTTTTCAAAGTGACGAGCCACTTTTTTTACCACCATGATGACACAAATTCTATTACTCAAGCCCGCAGTGGTGATTGGTAACGAATATATTCCGCGGCCAGCCGAAGTGAAGGCTTTTGCAAAGGTTAAAATGATTGGGAGCGTTGGGAGCTGGGGGGCAATCTCGGCTATTGTGACGGCCCCTGATCATGAAGATCGTGCCCTACATGATCGTGAGAAATGGTTATTGGAAGACTTGGCCCATCTCGAACAACAGAATGAGAAGGCAGCAATAGAACAACAGCGGGTTGTTGAACGGCTTTCCAGGATCAAGCTCGACATGTTGCGAAAGGAACGTCTCTTTCCAGAGTGGGACAAGAGATCGGATCCGGTGTTTCAGAAATTTGCAACTAGGGTTCGCTCAGAAGCAGATCATCTTTTGGAAAGCTGCAGCAAGCTTGGATTGAGGCCGAAAAGGCCAGAAGTGCGCCGACTCTTACTGCAATTCATTGATTGGTTGAACGACTTCGATGAGTGTTCAGAAAACATGATCGAGACCGATGAACGCGATGATCTGATGCAGTTCCTTGAAGAAGTTTGCTGGGCGATAAAGCAGAAGGCCTTGTTGGAAGAACTCGATGAACATCGCCACTGGTAGGCGTTTGCCTGCGGTGTCAACTACCTGTGGTTATCTCCGGTGAGTGAAATTGATGCGTAATGAATGCGCTTCCCATGGTGAGGAGTCGGGCTGAAGCCAGACCTACTCGCGGAGTCGGGGCAAGCCCCGTCCTACAATCCCCCCACCCTAGCCCTCCCCCACGAGGGGGGGAGCGCTTTGCGCCGGGGGGCGGTGTTGGTGACCGTTGATCATCCGTCGAAGTTTACCGTTTCCATGATCTTCAGCGCTGTTGCGCGCGCCGCTGCGATGGTGGCCAACGGCGTTGCGTCTGGGGTGAAATCGCCCCAGCTTTGCACCAGCGCGGAGCGGGGGACGCCTGCCTTGACGGGGAATTCGTAGTTCGTCTCGGCGTAGATTTTCTGCGCGGTGTCGCCCGACAGCCATTCCATGAATTTCAGCGCGTTTTCCTTGTTCGGGGCGGATTTGGTCATCGCCACGCCGGAAACGTTTAGGTGGGTGCCGCCATCTTCAAACGTCGGGAAAACGATGTTGACGCTGTCCGCCCAGGCTTTCTGCTCGGGGTCCGCCAGCATCTGGCCCATGTAATAGGTGTTGCCGAGGGCGATGTCGCATTCGCCGGCGGCGATGGCTTTGACCTGGTCACGGTCGCCGCCATCGGGTTTGCGGGCGAGGTTGGCTTTCAGGCCTTCGGCCCATTTGGTCGCGGCGTCCTCGCCGTGATGGACGATATAGGCACCCAGCAGGGCGACGTTGTAATCGTGGATCCCCGAGCGGGTGCAGAGCCGGCCTTTCCACTTGTCGGAGGCAAGGTCTTCGTAGGTGGTCACTTCGCCCGGCGCGACGCGGTCTTTCGAGGCGTAGACGATGCGGGCGCGGGTGGTGAGGCCGAACCAAAGGTCACCGGGATCGCGCAGGGTTTCGGGGATGTTGGCCTCAAGCGTGTCGGACTGGACGGGTTGCAGGACGTCGGCCTCGACGATCTGCAAGAGGCGGGCGATGTCGACGGTCAGGATCAGGTCGGCGGGGGAGCGGTCGCCTTCGGCCTGCAGACGCTCGGCCATGCCCTTGTCGACGAAGGCCACGTTGACGGCGATCCCGGTCTCGGCGGTGAAGGCGTCGGTGAGGGGCTGGATGAGTTCCGGCTGGCGGTGGGAGTAGACGTTGATTTCCTGGGCAAGGAGGGGGGTGGAGAGGGCGAGGAGGGCGAGGGGGGTGAGGGGGGTGAGGCGCAGCATTGTTGAGTCCTTTAATCAGGTTTGGCCTGTCCTGATAACCATGCGCGGCGAAGGCCGTCAATATCCTGATTGAATTAGTGGGTCATTTTCTGAGGCGCGCTTTGTCCTCGGCCTTGGCGCGGTTCCACAGGGCGTCCATCTCGGTCAGGTCGGACTGGGCGGGGGTGCGGCCATCCTGGGCCAGCCAATCTTCGATCCTTTCAAACCGGCGGATGAATTTGGCATTGGCGCTGCGCAGGGCGGCTTCGGGATCGACCTGCAGGTGGCGGGCGAGGTTGGCCATGACGAAAAGGAGGTCGCCCATTTCCTCGGTGATTTCGGTCTGGGTCAGGGTGTCGCGGGCTTCGACCAGTTCGGCGGACTCTTCGGTCAGTTTGTCGAGAACGTCTGCGGTGGAGGGCCAGTCAAAGCCGACACGGGCGGCGCGGGATTGCAGTTTCAGGGCGCGGCTGAGGGCGGGCAGCGCAAGGGCTACGCCGTCAAGGGTGCGCTGGGGGCCACGCTCGGCGGCTTTCAGCGTTTCCCAGTCGGCAGTCTGCTGGGCGGCGGTCTTGTGCTGCGGATCGGTGCCGAAGACGTGCGGATGGCGGGCGATCATCTTGTCACTGATGGCCGTCGTGACATCGGCGAAGGTGAAGAGATCAGCCTCGCAGGCCATCTGGGAATGATAGACGACCTGCAGGAGAAGGTCGCCAAGTTCACCCTTCAGCTCGCCCCAGGCCTGGCGCTCGATGGCGTCGGCCACCTCATGCGCCTCTTCTACGGTGTAGGGTGCGATGGTGGCGAAGGTCTGCTCAACGTCCCAGGGGCAGCCGGTGGCGGGGTCACGCAGGCGGGCCATGATGGAGAGAAGGCGGTCGATGCCGCCTTGGGGGAGGGGAGATGATGTCATGAAATGCCTACGCCCGGATGGTTATCCGGGCGTAGTTTAAGCGTTTCAGGTGCGCTGTCACGCCGGGTTCGCAGTAATGGATCAGAACTTGAAGCCGACGCGCAGCGAGATCGTGTCGAGGTCGATGTCAACTTCTTGAGCTGATCCGAGCGGATCGTCACCATTGAGGTCGCGGGCAAGGTATTCCAGACCCACAACCAGCCGGTTGGTCGCAAGGTAATCGACGCCGACGCCGTACGACATGCCCGACGGATCCCAATCGCCGAGGCCTTCGTCGTAGCTGGCCATCGAGTAGCCAAGCACGCCGTAGAACAGCGCCCGGTTTGCGGCAAAGCCAACGCGACCTTTCAGATCGACCGAGCTGTCAACTTCACTGGCAAAGCCGGTGACGGTTGCGTCATTCAGCTTTGTGTAGGCAAGTTCAGCGCCGTAGACCAAGGTGTTGCGCTGCCAGAGGTAGCCCAGAAAGACGGAGGTGGCGGTACCGTCATCCAGCTCCCGGGCGGGTGCGGGGATGAAGTCGATATCACCCGAGCTGCGCCCGTACCCGAGACCGGCGTAGAAGCCCGTCCAGTCGGTGGGAGCGGCGGTCGCAGGGGCGACGTAGGGTACCGGATCGTCCGCAACCGTGATCGGACCGCCAGCAAGGGCCATCGTGGTGGATGCGGCAGTTATTGCAAGAGTGAGGAGGAGCTTCATGGTTCAATCCCTGATAAATTTTTATGTACTTAAATATAGCATTAAGGTGGGCTTGGCGTAAGGGCGGCGCAAATTGTTCAAGCCTCTGCGTCACTCTGGCAACAGTTGCGCTGTCTGATCCTGACCGGCCGCCCTGTGCGACGTGTTTGCGGCTGGGGAGTTTCGGGCTTGCCCCGCTGCACGGCTTGGCACAGAAAGGGGTGCCAAACCGACAGCGACTTGAACCAGCAGGAGCCGGGTGAATGCCCACGAACAACCGTATAGCCTCATATGCCGACGAGATGAAGGTCTGGCGGCGGCATCTGCACCGGAACCCGGAGCTGGCGTTCGAGTGTCATCACACGGCGGCGTTCATCGCCGACCGGCTGCGGGAGTTCGGGGTGGACGAGATTCACCCCGGCATCGCCAAGACCGGGATCGTGGCGATCATCAACGGGCAGGGCGAAGGTCCGACCATCGGCCTGCGGGCCGATATGGACGCGCTGCCGATCGAAGAGGTGACCGGGGCGGAGTATTCCAGCACGGTCAAAGGCAAGATGCATGCCTGCGGCCATGACGGACACGTGACGATGCTGCTGGGGGCGGCGAAGTATCTGGCCGAGACGCGGCGGTTTGCCGGCCGCGTGGCGCTGATTTTCCAACCTGCGGAGGAGGACGGCGGCGGCGGGCAGGTGATGGTGCAGGAAGGAATCATGGACCGGTTCGGGATCGGGCAGGTCTACGGCATCCACAATGCACCGAACGTGCCCTTCGGACATTTCTCGACCACGCCGGGACCGCTGATGGCGTCTGTCGATACGGCCTTTGTCCACATCACCGGCAAAGGTGGGCACGGAGCCACGCCGCATGACTGCATCGATCCGGTGGTCGCCGTGGTGGGCATGGTCAGCGCGATCCAGACGATCATTCCGCGCAACGTCTATGCGCTGGACGAAGCGGTGATTTCGGTGACGCAGATCCATACCGGGACCGCATCGAACATCATTCCGGAGGAGGCGATGTTCTGTGCGACGATCCGCTGTTTCAAGCCGGATGTGCGGGCCCTTCTGAAACAACGCTTCCACGAAATCGTCAACGGCCATGCGGCGGCTTACGGGGTGAAGGCGCGGGTGGATTATGACTGGGGCTATCCGGCGACCATCAATCACGAGGACGAGGCCGAGTTTGCCGCCGATGTCGCGCGTGATGTGGTCGGTGCCGATCTGGTCGATGCACGGGCCAACCGGGAGATGGGGTCCGAGGATTTCAGCTATATGCTGGAAGCGCGGCCGGGGGCCTATCTGTTCATGGGGATCGGGCCGGGGGCGGGCCTGCATCATCCGGCCTATGACTTCAACGACGAAGCCTCGCCGGTGGGGGCCAGCTTTTTTGCCCGGCTGGTCGAGCGGGCTCAGCCGGTTGGGTGACGCCGCAGTGCCGGAATGACGGCAAATCCGATCTGACCGGCAAGGCCGAGCGCCCCCGGCGCGCTGGCCATGTTGGTCAGAAAGGTCCGGGATGTCTGTCCGAAAAGCAGGGTTGCCAGGGCCAGTTCGGCCAGCATCAGCAGCGCGAACGCTAACGCCCCCATCCCGGCGCGCCTGCGCCCGTCAAGCGGCCAGCGGCGCAGAACCCGCCCTGCGACCAGCCATGACAGCGTCAGCACCAACGGCACCTCAAGGGCTACGGCAACCAGTGCGCCGGTCTGCGGCGCGATCAAGGTCACGCGCAGCGCGCCAATCACGAAGGCAGCGGCGAACACCACCGCGAAATAGTTGAGGGATGCTTTCAGAACCGAGGGCATGGTGATGACCTTAAGGAAGATCTGGCCGGGTGTGGAAAAACTGGCTAGCACTGCATCAGGCCACTTTGTACCTGTAGGTCGCGGGCGGCAAGGCAGGGAGATTTGATGTGAAAGCCATGTTCGTTCTGTTGTGTCTTGCATCGCCCGCGGCGGCGCAGGATCTGTTGTTCTTTCAATCGCCGACGGGCAATATTCACTGCCTGATCGCGACCGGAGATTTTGCCGCCGCGCGCTGCGACATGCGGCAGTTGACGCCGACATACCGGACCGCGCCGCCAGATTGCGATCTGGACTGGGGCAGCAGTTTCGAGATTGCCGCGCAGGGGCGCAAGGGCGCGTTGGCCTGCGTGGGTGACAGTGTCGAGGATCCGGGGTCATTCGTGCTGGGCTATGGCAAGTCGGTCAGTCTGGGCGGCTTTGTCTGTTCGTCGGAAAAGTCGGGGATGACCTGCACCAATCCTGCCGGGCATGGATTTACCCTGTCGAAGGCGAAACAACGGCTGTTCTGACTTTATAGAGCGCGCAAGGGCGCGCACGCCTTTGTCTCGCCGACCGGGCAGGGCCCGGATCGGCTCGGACGTGCTCCGCAGGGGATATTTGGGCCTGGTGAATTGCTGGCGAATCGCCGGGCAGGCCGGATTGGCTTATTTTGCCCCCGATCAACCATTGGATACTATATCTTGTTGCGCCCCAACCATTGGTGGCTGGGGCGGGCTGGCGGAAATTTGATCAAAATGTTAAGCTCTGCTCAGTTTGGAACCGTGGAGTGACCGATGCCTGCCCTTGTTGCGTTGAACCTGCCTTCGCCAGATGACCTTTGGAATATGGACCGGACGCATGCCTTGCATCCCTGGACCAACTTCGGGCCGTTTGAGAGAGACGGCGCGCTGGTGATTGCGCGAGGCGACGGGGCATGGCTGTGGGACACGGAGGGGCGGCGGTATTTTGATGCGGTGGGCGGGCTGTGGTGCACCAACATCGGGCTTGGCCGGCGCGAGATGGCAGATGTGATTGCCGATCAGGTGGTGCGGCTTGGCTTTTCCAACACCTTCGTTGACATGACAAACGAGCCGTCGGCGCGGCTGGCGGCCAAGCTGGCCGCGCTGGCCCCGGGCGATCTGAACCGGGTGCATTTCACCACCGGCGGATCGACGGCGGTGGATACGGCGGCGCGGATGGTGGGGTATTACCAGCACAGTCTGGGGCGGCCGGAAAAGACCGGGATCGTGGCGCGGGATCATTCCTACCATGGGTCGACCTACCTGTCGCAGTCGATTGGCAAGCGGCCCGGTGACCGGGTGGAGGAGTTTCGCTACAAGGAGGAGGGCATCTGGCATCTGTCGGTGCCGAACCCGTATCGGCGGCCCGAAGAGATGAGCGAACCTGAGTTCTGCGACTGGCTGGTGGCCGAGTTCGAGGCGCTGATTGCGCGGGTGGGTGCGGAGCGGGTCGGCGGGTTCTTTGCGGAACCCATACAGGCGTCAGGCGGGGTGATCGTGCCGCCGGAGGGCTATCTGCGGCGGATGTGGCAGGTGTGCCAGCGCCATGACATCCTGTTCGTCGCCGATGAGGTGGTGACGGCCTTCGGGCGGCTGGGGCACTGGTTCGCGTCCTGGGACGAGTTCGGGGTGCAGCCGGACATCATCTGCACGGCGAAGGGGTTGACCTCGGGGTATATTCCGATGGGGGCGGTGGTTTTCTCGGACCGGATCTGGGCGGCGATGGCGGCGGGTGGCGACCGGTGGTTCACCTCTGGTCTGACCTATGCGGGCCATCCGGTGGCCTGTGCGGCGGCGTTGAAGAACATCGAGATCATCGAGCGCGAAGACCTGCTGGGCAATGCGGCGCGGGTGGGGGCGTATTTCGAGACGCGGCTGGGGGCGCTGGAGGCGCTGCCGCTGGTGGGCCAGGTGCGGGGACGGAAGCTGATGCTCTGTGTGGAGAATGTGGCGGACAAGGCGACCAAGGCGCTGTTGCCGGACGAGGCGGGGGAATCGAAGCGGATTTCCAACGCGGCCGAGGCGATGGGGCTGATGGTGCGCCCCATCGGGCATCTGAACGTGATGTCGCCGCCTTTGGTGATTACCGAAGGAGATGTGGATTTCGTGGCCGAGGTTCTGGAAAAGGCGATCCGGCAGGTGACGGATGAGCTGGTGCGCGAGGGGTATCGGCTGGGTTGACTTGACTGTGCCCGGGCAGGGGGTACACCTTTCCCGGCCCGGATGAGCGCGGTCTCCGTTGCCGAACGATAGCGCGGTTGCATGGGAGGCTTTGATGGCCCTTGAAGATGCGAAGTCCGAAGTTGACACGGCGTTCACCCGCAAGGGTTTGCGCGGCTATGCGTTCGAGAATGCGTTCGGGGGCGCGACGTCGTTCCTGCGGCGGACCTATACAAAAGATCTGACCGGGGTTGATCTGGCGATCACCGGCGTGCCGTTCGATCAGGCGGTGACGCACCGCGCAGGCACCCGGTTCGGGCCTCGCGCGATCCGCGAGGCGAGCGCCCTGATGCCCTATGACCCGCCTTACGGCTGGCCGACCAACCCGCTGGAGGAGATGAGTGTCATCGACTACGGCGACTGCGCGTTTGACTATGCCAAGGTGTCGGATTTCCCCGACACGCTGACCGCGCATATCCGGGGGATACTGGCGGCGGGGGCAGGGACGGTCACGCTGGGCGGGGATCATTACATCACCTTTCCGATCCTGAAGGCCTATGCCGAAAAGTACGGGCCGCTTGGTGTCATCCATTTCGACGCGCACTCGGACCTGTGGCCGGATGATGATCTGACACGCATCGACCATGGCACGATGCTGTACAAGGCGGTGAAGACCGGGATCGTGGACCCCAAACGATCCGTCCAGATCGGGATCCGGACAACGACCGAGGATTATCTGGGCATCCATGTCATCGACGCCCGCGAAGTGCATGAAAAGGGTGTCGCGGCGGCGGTGGCCAAAGCGCGCGATATCGTGGACGACCAGCCCACCTATGTGACGTTCGACATCGACTGTCTTGATCCCTCGGCAGCCCCCGGCACCGGCACGCCGGTCTGGGGCGGGTTGCACAGCTGGCAGGCGGCGGCGGCTTTGCGTGATCTGGCGGGGATCAACATGGTCGGCGGCGACGTCGTAGAGGTGTCGCCGCCTTATGACACGACCGGGGCCACCGCGATTGCCGGGGCGCATGTGGCCTATGAGCTGATCTGCCTGTACCACTGGGCACGGACGCAGCGGTGAGACAGGGAATCAGAGCGATGGGTTTTGCAATTGGCTTTGCGGTCATTGCCGTGTTGGGCGTGATTGCGTTCATCCGGCTTGCGCCTTCGGACGTGTCGGTCTGGCATGTCGATCTGGCGGCAGCGGGGTTCACGGCAGGGCGGGGACAGGTGTTCTGTCTGAGGCCCGACAATCGTTATGGGCCGGTCACGGATGCGGCGGCCATGTTGGCACAGCTGGATGCGATTGCGACGGCGACACCGCGCACGGACCGGCTTGCGGGGTCGGCTGCAGACGGGCGGATCACCTGGGTCACGCGGTCGCGGCTGATGGGCTATCCCGATTACACAACCGCGCAGGTGATGGACGGGCCCGGCCTGTGCGTCTTTGGGCGGCAGCGCTTTGGGTCCGAAGATATGGGTGTGAACGCGGCGCGGATCGGGGGGTGGGTGCAGGACTTGCTGGGATTGAACGAACCGCCGCCAATGACCGGGCTTTGAGCGCGGCCTTGACCCCACGGGCAGGCTGCGCCAAACCCGGGCCATGGTTCCTTTAGACAAACTTGCCCAGATCACCCAGCGCTTCGAGTTTCTTGAAGCGTCGCTGAATGCCGGCGCCGAGCCTTCCGAGATTGCCCGGATCGCCCGCGAGTATTCCGACCTGAAGCCGGTGGCGACCGAGATCGCTGGCTACCGCCGGGCGTTGGATGATCTGGCGGACTGCGAGGCGATGCTGGCGGACCCCGAAATGAAGGCGCTGGCCGAGGACGAGTTGCCCCGTTTGCGCGCGCGCATTCCAGAGATGGAGCAGGCCCTGCGACTGGCGTTGCTGCCCAAGGATGCCGCCGATGCGCGCCCGGCGATCCTGGAAATCCGCCCCGGCACCGGTGGCGAGGAAGCATCGTTGTTCGCTGCAGATCTGGCGCGGATGTACCAGCGCCATGCCGAACGGATGGGCTGGCGGTGGGAGGTGCTGGAGCAGCAGTATTCCGATCTGGGCGGGTTGAAGGAGCTGGTGGCGCTGATCTCGGGCGAGGGCGTGTTTGCGCGGCTGAAGTACGAGTCCGGTGTCCACCGGGTGCAGCGGGTGCCGGAAACCGAAGCGCAGGGGCGGGTACATACTTCGGCGGCAACGGTTGCGGTGCTGCCTGAGGCAGAGGATGTGGATATCGACATTCCCGCCAGCGACATCCGGATTGACACGATGCGGGCCTCGGGAGCGGGGGGGCAGCATGTGAACACCACGGATTCGGCGGTTCGGATCACCCACCTGCCCACCGGGATCATCGTGACCAGCGCCGAGAAGTCGCAGCATCGCAACAAGGAAATCGCGATGCAGGTGCTGCGCGCGCGGCTGTATGAGGCCGAGCGGGAGCGGGTGCATTCGGCCCGGGCGGCGGACCGGAAATCGCAGGTCGGATCGGGGGATCGGTCAGAGCGGATCAGGACGTATAACTTTCCGCAAGGCCGGATGACCGATCACCGGATCAACCTGACGCTCTATGCGCTGCCGCAGATCATGGCGGGCGATCTTGGTGACATCATCGACGCACTGAGCGCGCAGGATCAGGCCGAGAAGCTGGCGGAGATGGAGGGGTGAGCCCAAAGTCGCTGCAGGACTGGCTGGTCTGGGGGGCGGCGCAGCTGACCGCTGCGGGGGGTGAGGGGTCTGACGCGCGGCGGCTGATGGCGGCGGCGCTGGGGCTGGCACCGCATCACATCAGCCTGTCACCGGGGCGGCTGCTGGACACGGCAGAGGTGCAGCGCTTCGCCGGCTTCATCGCGGAACGCAAGGCGCACCGTCCGGTCAGCAAGATCACCGGGGTGCGTGCGTTCTGGCGGCACGAGTTTCTGGTCACCGATGACACGCTTGACCCGCGCCCCGAGACGGAAGTGCTGGTCGAAAAGGCGCTGGAACGGCCCTTTGCAAAGATGCTGGATCTGGGAACGGGAACAGGGTGCATCCTGTTGTCCTGTCTGGCAGAGCGACCGGCGGCGCATGGCACCGGGACCGACCTGTCCGAAGCGGCACTGGCAGTCGCGGCGGCGAATGCTGACCGGCTGGGGGTGACGCGGGCGGTGTTCCTGCGGTCGGACTGGTTTTCCATGGTGGAGGGTCAGTTTGATCTGATCGTGTCGAACCCGCCCTACATCGCAGCCGATGAGATGGCGGGGCTGGCCCCCGAAGTCCGGCTTTGGGACCCGGAGGCTGCCCTGACGCCCGGGGGGGACGGGCTCGCCGCCTACCGCGCCATTGCGGTTGGGGCTGCGGCGCGGCTGCTGCCGGGGGGGCGGCTGTTGCTTGAGATCGGCCCGACGCAAGGTGCAGCGGTGACCGGCTATCTGGTCGCGCAGGGGTTTGCCGGGGTGGCCGTGACCCGTGACCTCGATGGCCGTGACCGGGTGGTTTCGGCGGTGAAGCCTGCCGTTTGACCGCATTTGCGGCGCGGATGACAGAAAATCCTTGTCAGACCATCCAGCCTGTGTTTAACGGGATGCGCGCGGTGTGAAGATCCACTTCCCTGCGCAGAAACCACGCCCCTTCGCCAATTTCTGAGCCGCCCAGACGGGTGCTCTGGCGGGGCAGAAGCCAGATAGTCTGGATCAAAGGACAAGATGCGCTCTTCCAAGTCCCGCTCGCGTTCGAAGACGAACCGCCCGCGTACCCTCGGCAACATCATCAACCGTGTCTTCGACAGCTCCGGCCCCGAAGGCAAGGTACGTGGTACGCCGCAGCAGATCATTGAAAAATACCAGATGCTTGCCGGCGATGCGCAACGGTCGAACGACCGCGTGGCCGCCGAGAACTTCTCGCAGCACGCCGAGCATTACACCCGCATGCTGGCCGAAGCGATGCGCGAGATGGCCGCCGAACAGGAGGCGCGCCAACAGCAGTTCCAGCAGCATGGCGGCCAGAACCAGGGTCAGAGCCAGGCCCACAATCAAGGCCAGAATAGTGGCCCGAATGGCGGCCAGAATAGTGGCCAGAACGGCGGTCAGGGCCAACAGCGCAACGACCGGCAGGGCGATTACCGCGAGCGTGACCGTGACCGCGAGCGCGAACGCGGTGACCGGACGGAGCGTGCCGAATATCGGCCCGAGTACCGGGCCGAGGTCCGCGACCTTGGGTCCGAAGATCAGCCAGCGGTGGTCGAGGTCATTGACCTTGGCACAACCGATGACACCGGACTGATCGAGACCCCCGAGGCCCGCAGCCGTCAGCGCCCGCCAGCCGCGCCTCAGGCGACGCCGTCGGCGGATGCAGCACCCCGTGAAGACCGTCCGCAAGGCAACCGCCGCGCCCGTGGCCCGCGCAAACCAAAAGCGGAGGCCGGACCCACCGGAGACGACGCCCCGCCAAAGGAAGCCGCAGAGTAATCCGGGACACACGGACCGGACGGTCAGGGCCACCGATCTTCGGTGGCCTTTGCTTTTCCAGGGCAAGAACAGCGCACGGTTATCACTTGTTTGGAAATGAAAAGCAAAGATCGCCCCAACCGGGCGTTGTTGCACACCTCTGACCGCGCAATATTCGCATCGTTAAGCCATGCGATTATATGGGGGTACGTGCAAACCGACAGGGAAAGGCGGCACCTACCGCAGGGTTCGTGCATGCCGGGTTCACGCTACATCTTTCTTGAATGCTAGTGCGGTCACGGATTTAACTCAATGCTTTCCGACTGGCCCGTGGATCAGGGGCGTACTTCCAGCCTAAAACAGTTGATCCTGGATTGGCTGAAATCTACCTTCTTTGGGCGCGCGGGGGGCTGAGGAGACCCATTTGCGGGAAGGCATCACCGCCGTAGGGGACCAGCTCTTGTCGGCAGGTCAGCGGACTGAGAGTATCAATGAGCTACTAAGGAAGGATGCTGAACCGTGACCAAAGTTCGATTTCTGAGCGTCATGGTCATCGCAGAGCGCTGATTCTCGCACTCATTTGGGCTATGGGCACCGCGCCAACGCTTGAGACTGCTCAGAGGGCCTATCAGGCGGGTGACTATGAAAACGGCTTTCGCCGAGTTTCGGCAATTGGCCGAGCACGGCGATGCCGTGGCTCAGTACTCTCTTGGATACATGTACGACAATGGCAAGGGTGTTGCGGAAGACAAGGTCGAGGCCGTGCCCCGGTCACAGGCGGCGGGCTGTTGTGCGCCTTCGGCCCGCCGCCAACCATCTGGGGAATGAGGCTATGCGCCCTTGCCTTGGGGGCGGGGCAGGCGCGACGACGTGAGCCGCCACCCCCCTTACCCCGTGCCGCCGTGCGTTTCTGGGGTTGCGCCCGGCCACAAGCCCCGGTTGGCGTCAAGCTGGCCGGGGCTTTTTCATTGGCTTGGCACGTCGTCGGGGTGGGGCGCTTGCGGTACCCTATGGCACCAATGCGGCGGGTCGCGCGGGTCGGCTTCGCCCGGTTCGTACCATGTGTGGCCGGTCCACATCCAAACTTCCCAATCATTGCCCCGCTTTGGTACGACGTAGAAGTACCCCGGTCGGTCTTCGTTCGTGTTTTCGGGTATCATCGCCATTGCCGCACCTTCCCTAAATCCGATACCGCATTTTGCCCTTACATGTGCGCTTGCCGCAAGGGCTTGACACGCTGCATAGTGTGGGAAGTTGCTTCAGGGGTTCGCATGACGCTAAAACCAATGATTTGGAACGGCTATTCCTACAGGCTGCAAATTAGGCGGCACTGGAATACGTTCTTTGGCTTGGCGACCATGTGCGAGATACGCGCGCCACGAATGGAAAAGATGCTGCCCCAAGGTGCTGGCTATCACATCATGGGGTTGCACGAACTGGTAGACGGCGCACGGGGGTACTTCGACACGTTCGATAACTTTTGGTCGTACTCTTGCCGCCTGTGCGATCAATACTGCGACTTCTACGTGATGGAACGCCCGCGCGAAGGCAACACGTTCGCTGAATTTCACTCGCACTACATCAACGACCGTATCGCCGTTCAAGACTTTGCCAAGGCTTCGCGGGGCTACGTCGGACCTGATGAATGGAAGCTAACCTAGCCCCGAAGGGCAGGTTTTTCTAGCAGTACGTTGTTAGTAGATTTTGTGTTGTGCCAATTTTCCCAATAAAATCAAGGGTTATTGGCTCCGGCGGTAGGGATCGAACCTACGACCAATTGATTAACAGTCAACTGCTCTACCGCTGAGCTACGCCGGAACACGGGGGGTCTATAGCAACTGCGTCCGGGGGCGTAAAGGGGCAAACGCGGGAAATCGGGTGGGCTTTCAAACGCGGGAGAATACGGCTTCGGGACCAAGCACAGCGTCTGCCGTGATCAGATTTCTGGACGCAAGATCAATCAGATGGGCGAGGGTGTTGCGTTCTGCGGCGGGCAGCAGACCGGGGGCGAGATCGTGGTAGACGGTGGCGGTCAGTGCGGCCAGCCGGACCGGACCTTTGCGCAGCGCCGCAAGGATCTGCGCCTCGCGCGACTGGCGGTGACGGATCAGATTACGGATGCGGCTGTCGGGGTCCTCGACAGGGTCGCCGTGACCGGGCAACAGCACAGACCAGCCCCCCGAAAGCAGCCGGTCAAGCGAGGCCATGTAGGCCCCCATGTCGCCATCGGGCGGAGACACCAGGGAGGTGGCCCAGCCCATCACGTGATCGCCGGAAAACAGCAGGGTTTCTGACGCGAAACACAGATGACCGCCAAGATGGCCGGGGGTGTGGCAGGCGGTGAGCGTCCAGTCGGGGCCACTGACCGCCGCCCCGTCTGAAAGACGTCGGTCGGGGCGAAATGTGAGGTCCAGCCCTTCGCCTGAGGACGGCATCACATCTGCAAGGCTTTGCATGAGGGTGCTGCGGCCGTCGGTGGCGGTGCCGAAGGCGAAAACTTCGGCTCCGGTGCGGGCGGACAAAGCCGGGGCAAGGCCGGAGTGGTCTTTGTGGGCGTGAGTGACAAGGATGTGCGACACACGCTGCCCCGGCCCGATGGCGGCGAGGATGGCCGCGAGGTGATCCGGCAGGGCAGGGCCGGGGTCGATGACGGCCAGGTCGGTGGAGCCGACCAGGTAGGTATTGGTGCCACTGCCGGTGAGGGGCGAAGGATTGGCCGCGCGCAGGCGGCGCACACCGGGCGCGATGGTTTCGGCGATCATCCGGTTCCTGCCCTTTCCAAGGCCGGGGCGGGCTTGTAGGCTGCCGCACGATGGCCCTGTTTCAAAGCATCCTCCCCCGAAGTCTCTATGGGCGCGCGGCCCTGATCCTGATCGTGCCTATCGTGGCGATTCAGCTGGTGGTGTCCACCGCCTTTATCCAGCGCCACTATGAAGGCGTGACGCGGCAGATGACGCAAGGGGTGGCGATCGACCTTGCGTTCCTGATGGCCGAGGTGGAGGCGAGTGACACACTCGCCGCGGCTCAGGCGAAGGCAACGGCGCTTGCCGCAGCTTTGGAGATGACCGTGACGCTGCCGGCGGGCGCGGATGCGCCGGTGGCGGACCGGGTGCTGATGCTGGATCTGTCAGGCGACGAGATTATCCAGACCCTGCACGAGAGGTTGCCCGCATTGAGTGCAGCTGATGTGACCGATCCGGACAGGGTGGTGAACCTGCGGTTTGACACCGGACACGGCCCCCTGCAGGTGCAGCTTGCCCGCAGGCGGATGTCGGCCACCAACCCGCATCAGTTGCTGGTGCTGATGATCTTCACCTCGGTTCTGATGACGGTGATCGCCTACGTGTTCTTGCGCAACCAGTTGCGCCCGATCACCAAGCTGGCGCAAGCGGCAGAGGATTTCGGCAAGGGGCGGGCGCTGCCTTACCGGCCGCGCGGCGCACAGGAGGTGCGTGCGGCTGGGCGGGCGTTTCTGGACATGCGGGGCCGGATCGAACGCCAGATCGAACAGCGCACCCTGATGCTGTCAGGCGTCAGCCACGATCTGCGCACCCCCCTGACGCGGTTGCGGCTGGGTCTAGCGCTGATGCCCGAGGATGAAGAGGTGGCAGCGCTGCAGGCCGATGTGACGCAGATGGAGCGGATGGTGGATGAATTCCTGTCCTTTGCGCGCGGCGATGCGATGGAAGGGATGGAAGCCACGGATGCGGTTGCGCTGGTTGCGGGTGTGGTGGCGAAATCCGGACCGGCGGTGAGCCTTGCAGCGGTTGCAGGACGTGCAGAGCCGGTGAAGATGCGGGCTCAGGCGGTGACGCGGGCGGTCGAGAACCTGATTTCCAACGCGTGCCGATACGGCGACCGGGTAGAGGTGCGCCTGGCATTTCCCGAGCATTCGCTGCGGATCACGATCGAAGACAATGGCCCCGGCATTCCGGAAGCACGGCGCGAAGAGGCGCTCAGGCCGTTTGCGCGGCTGGATGCATCGCGTGATCCGAACCGGGGCGGCGGCGTCGGGCTGGGGCTGTCAATTGCAGCGGATATCGCCATGAGCCATGGCGGCGCTTTGCGTCTGACGCACAGCGAAGCGATGGGCGGGCTGCGGGCGGAACTGGTGATTGCCCGCTGACTGGCGATGCTGGCCAGCGGTGCCGACTGCCCGTCTGACACGGCCAGCCGCGCTGCGGGAGGCCCTGCAACGCGCGGGGCTGGGGGTGGCCTGATTTACTTCGATTTCCCGAGCACCAGGATCCAGTGCAGGCGGCTGTCGGGGGCCGCACTCATCGCGATGCCGATGCCAACTTCGCGGGCGGGGCCAAGCAGGATGTTTTGCTTGTGTTTCGGCGAATTCATCCACCACTGTACGGCACGCGCCCCGGAGGCAAAGCCGCGACCGGTGTTTTCAGCGGCGGTACGGTACGCATAGCCCGCGCGACGCAGGCGGTTCTGCAGGTGGCTGCCGTCCGACGAGACGTGGCTGATCGACTGGCGCTTGGCATTGTCGCAGGCATGGCCCTGTGCGGCCTTGTCGAGCGAGGCAGAAAGCCGCACAGCGGCAAGGCCACGGGCACGGCGTTCGGCGTTTAGATTGTCGATCAATTCCGCCTGCATGGCACCGGAATTGGCCGGAATATTGCAAGCCATGGCAGACGACCCAAGGCTGAGCACCGCAATTGCGGCGGCGGCAAAGGCAAAACGCATCATCATCAAGCTCCCCGGCAGAGTGGCACAGATCGTTTGGTCCCATGAGTCTGCGGCCAGACTGAGGCGAAATATGGCGAAGAGTGTGGAAATGGCGATAGTCTTACGGGAATTGCGCTACCGCGAGGCGAGTATCCGCTGGTCGCCACAGTCTTTGGCAAGCGGAAAAAAACGGCTTCGTGACTGGCGTTGCCGCAGGAGGAATGGAATGGTCGCGGCGCGGCGCGGCGCGGGGCAGCGGCGGCGCGGGGCAGGCGGGGGCACGATGCTGGATGGGATGATGCGGGGGGTGATTGATGCCCCCTTGAACAGCGGCGGGCGCTGGCTGGCGGCGCGAGGGGCCTCGGCCAATGCGGTAACGCTGACGGGGCTGGCTGTCGGGCTGCTGGCCGCCGCGCTGTTGGCAGCGGGCTTTGCGGGCCTGATCGTGGTCGTGCCACTGCTGGCCAGCCGGTTGGCAGACGGGCTGGACGGTGCTGTGGCACGGGCGAGCGGCAAGACGGATTTCGGCGGATACCTTGATATCGTTTGCGATTTCGTCTTCTACGCGGCCATTCCCCTGGCGTTCGTGCTGCGCGATCCGGCGGCCAACGGGGTGGCAGGGGCATTTTTACTGGCCACATTCTACATCAATGCCGCAACGTTTCTTGGCTACGCCATTCTGGCGGCCAAACGCGGGATGGAGACCACCAGCCGGGGGGAAAAGTCTCTGTATTTCACCGCCGGGCTTCTGGAGGGGACCGAGACGATCCTGTTCTTTCTGCTGATTGTCGTCTGGCCGGATATCTTTGTCGGTGCCGCCTGGGTGTTTGGCGGCTTGTGCCTGGTGACAGCAGCGGGCCGGGTGATTCTGGCGCGCCGGGTGTTTGGGCCGTAAGCATGCGGCGACACACGAAGAGGCGGGGAAAGTGCTGCCTGCGATGCGGGGGCAGTGTCCGCCTTGCTGCGCATAGCGCGACCGGGACAAGTTGCCACCCTTCTTGCAGTAACATTTCTTATTCCGTGACGGCCATGCGCGCATTGAAAGACGTGCCCGGGAAATCACCCGACCTGCTCTTGCAGCCCCCGCGACGCGCAACTAAGACTCTGGCAACACTCCCGCGATATTGCAGTTGATGGACAAAGAGGCAGGCCCCATGCGCGATCCCGTTGACCACTATATGAACACCCTCGTCCCGATGGTCGTCGAACAGACGAGCCGGGGGGAACGGGCCTATGACATCTTCAGCCGGATGCTGAAGGAGCGGATCATTTTCCTTGGCGGCCCGGTGCATGACGGCATGTCGAGCCTGATCTGCGCCCAGTTGCTGTTTCTTGAGTCGGAGAATCCGTCCAAGGAAATCTCGATGTACATCAACAGCCCCGGTGGCGTGGTGACGAGCGGTCTGTCGATCTATGACACGATGCAATACATCCGGCCGAAGGTTTCCACGCTGGTGATCGGGCAGGCGGCCTCGATGGGGTCGCTGCTGCTGACGGCGGGTCATCCGGGGATGCGGTTTTCGTTGCCAAACTCTCGGGTCATGGTCCACCAGCCGTCCGGCGGCTATCAGGGGCAGGCGACGGATATCATGATCCATGCGCGCGAGACCGAAAAGCTGAAGCGCCGGTTGAACGAGATTTACGTCAAGCATACCGGCAACACCTATGAGACGGTTGAGGCGGCGCTGGAGCGGGACAATTTCATGTCCGCCGAAGATGCCAAGGAATGGGGTCTGATCGACAGCATTCTGGAAAGCCGTGGCAAGATGGAAGATACGGCGAAGTGATCACAGGTCCTGGCGGTTCCGCCGCCGGGGGCGTTTTCGGATTGTGGAGGCTTTGGGCTTGGCCTAGACTTCCCGATAAGAGCGGCCTTGCCGGGGGTTCCGGCAGGGCTGAGGGACAGCGGTTAGAGGACTGCGGATGGCGAACAATTCTGGCGGCGACAGCAAGAACACTCTGTACTGTTCCTTTTGCGGCAAAAGCCAGCACGAGGTGCGCAAGCTGATCGCGGGCCCCACGGTCTTTATCTGCGACGAATGCGTCGAGTTGTGCATGGACATCATCCGCGAGGAGACGAAGACCACCGGTCTGAAATCTTCGGACGGGGTGCCGACACCACGCGAGATCTGCAAGGTTCTGGATGACTATGTGATCGGTCAGATCCACGCCAAGCGGGTGCTTTCGGTGGCGGTTCACAACCACTACAAGCGGCTGAACCATTCGTCGAAGACCGATATCGAGCTGTCAAAGTCGAACATCCTGCTGATCGGGCCTACGGGCTGTGGCAAGACGTTGCTGGCCCAGACGCTGGCGCGGATCCTCGATGTGCCGTTCACGATGGCGGACGCCACCACGCTGACCGAAGCCGGCTATGTGGGCGAGGATGTTGAGAACATCATCCTCAAGCTGCTGCAGGCGTCTGAGTATAACGTCGAGCGGGCGCAGCGCGGCATCGTCTATATCGACGAAGTCGATAAAATTACGCGCAAATCGGACAATCCGTCGATCACCCGCGATGTGTCGGGCGAAGGCGTACAACAGGCGCTGCTGAAGATCATGGAAGGTACCGTGGCCAGCGTCCCGCCGCAGGGGGGCCGCAAGCATCCGCAGCAGGAATTCCTGCAGGTCGACACGACGAACATCCTGTTCATCTGTGGTGGCGCTTTTGCGGGGCTTGAGAAGATCATCGCGCAGCGCAACAAGGGCTCGGGCATCGGTTTCGGCGCCGATGTGAAAGGCCCGGAGGAGCGCGGCGTCGGCGAGTTGTTCAAGGAGCTGGAGCCGGAAGACCTGCTGAAATTCGGGTTGATCCCCGAATTCGTCGGCCGCCTGCCGGTGATTGCCACCTTGACCGATCTGGACGAGGCGGCACTGGTGACGATCCTGACCGAGCCGAAGAATGCGTTGGTCAAACAGTACCAACGCCTGTTCGAGATCGAGGGCGTCAAGCTGACCTTCACCCCCGACGCGATGGTCGCTATCGCCAAGCGCGCGATCAAGCGCAAGACGGGTGCGCGGGGCTTGCGGTCGATCATGGAGGATATCCTGCTGGACAGCATGTTCGAACTGCCGGGCATGGACGGCGTCGAAGAGGTCGTCGTCAAGGAAGAGGCGGTGCATTCGGGGGCCAAGCCGATATTGGTCTACACCGAAGCCAAGAAGAAAGAGCCGGTGAAGGCCTGAAAGGGCGCACAGGGCTGACGCAAGGGCGTGCTTGGGTGCGCCCTTTTGCGTTTCGGATCGGCAGGATGCGGCGGGACTGATGGCTTGGGCCTAGACCTTGCACCGGCTTTCCGCCATATGAAGTTGGACGCGATCGGAGGCCCCTGATGTATTTCCTCAAACGCCTGTTGACCTGGTGGAACACCCAGACGCTGGGCACGCAGATCTTCACCGCGCGCCGCGGCGTCAAGGTGGGCGAGGACGCGCAGGGCAACGTGTTTTATGAAACGCGCGACCGCAAGCGCCGCTGGGTGATCTTCAACGGCGAGATGGAGGCGAGCCGGGTCAGCCCGGACTGGCACGGCTGGCTGCACCACACCTGGGATCAGCCGCCGAGTGCCGCGCCGCTGAAGCACAAGGCGTGGGAAAAGCCGCATCTGGAAAACCTGACCGGCACGGATGCGGCCTATGCGCCGCCCGGGTCGATCCGCAAGGCTGATCCTGTTGCACGGCGGGATTACGAGGCATGGCAGCCCGAGTGATGGCAACGTGATGCTGGAAAACAAGGCAGAGGTTCTGACCGGAGCGGCGGTTCTGGCAGTGGCGGCGGGCTTCGTGTTTTACGCGGCCCAAGGTGCCGGCCTGACGCGCGAGCCGGACAGCTATCCGCTGACGGCAAGTTTCCGGTCGGTCGAGGGCATCACCGTCGGGTCGGATGTGCGGCTGGCAGGGGTCAAGGTCGGCACGATCACCAGCCTGACCCTGAACCCCGCAACCTATTTTGCCGACGCGTCGCTGGCGGTGAAGAAAGATGTCGTGTTGCCGGCAGATTCGGCGATTCTGATTTCTTCCGAAGGACTTCTGGGCGGAAACTTCGTCGAGATCATTCCAGGCGGGGCGCTGGAAAACCTGGAGCCGGGGGCGGAGATTGAGGATACGCAGGGTGCTGTCAGTCTGATCACCCTTCTGATGAAATTCGTCGGGGGCGATGCCGCCGAAGAGGTGCCCTCGCCATGAAGGTGCTGGCCCTTTTGGCGCTGTTGACCGGTCCGGCAGCGGCACAGGACTATACCGAGGCCGAGGGCGGGATCCTGCGCTGGCTGGACAAGCTGACCAGCGAAAGCGGGGACATGGAACTTGTTCGGGGGCAATCGGCAAGTTTCGGGCGGTTGGTCGTGCAGCTGGACAGCTGCCGCTACCCGACGGACAATCCGGTATCGGACGCCAATGCGCATCTGACGATCATCGATTCCTCGGTTGAAGGGCCGGTGTTTTCAGGTTGGATGCTGGCCTCCAGCCCGGCGCTGTCGGCGCTGGATCATCCGCGCTATGACGTCTGGGTGCTGCGCTGCGTGGTGCCGGAAAGTGCCGAGCCGCCCGCAACCGAAGACGCTGAGGGCGAATAACCCTGCGGATCAAAGCTTGCCGGGTGGTGCAGGGCGGCCTGCAGCAGTCTGTGATAGCTGGCGCGGGGGATTTCCACACCGCCGAGGCTTGCCAGATGCGGGGTCAGGAACTGGGTGTCAAAGAGGGTAAAACCGCCCGCGCGCAGCCGGTGAACTGCGTAAGCCAGCGCCAGCTTTGACGCATTGTCGCGGCGCGAGAACATGCTTTCGCCGAAAAACGCCCCACCTAGGGTCACGCCATAGACGCCACCAACAAGGAGGCCGTCCTCCCACACCTCGACACTGTGGGCGAAACCGGCGGCGTGCAGCGCGCGGTACAGGGACTGGATTTGGCGGCTGATCCATGTCTCCTCGCGGTCGGCGCAGGCGGTGACGACCGCATCGAAGGCAGTGTCGGTGCCCACCACGGCGCGGGTGCGGCGGATGTGGCGGGCAAGCGAGTGTGAGATGTGAAACCCGTCAAGCGGCAGAATGCCGCGCTGGCGCGGATCAACCCAGTGCATCGCCTCGTCGTTGCGGGATTCTGCCATCGGAAAGATGCCCATGGCATAACCACGCAGCAGCGTTTCAGGGGACAGATCGGGGTGCGGGCCGATCTGCATCAGCGGGCGCAAGGGGCAGAGGCCGCCCCTTCGCTCAATTGCCGAACTGTGCCGCCAGCCATTTTTCAAGCCAATGAATGGTGTAGTCGCCGGATTGAATATCAGGTTCGGCCAGCAATGCATGGAATAGGGGGGTTGTTGTGTCGATACCGTCGACAATCAACTCTCCCAAAGCGCGTTTCAGGCGGGCCAAAGCCTCGGGCCGGTCGCGGCCATGCACGATCAGCTTGCCAATCAGACTGTCGTAATAGGGGGGGATCGAATAGCCGGAATACAGCGCGCTATCCATCCGGACACCAAAGCCGCCCGGCGCGTGGAACATCTTGACCTTGCCGGGGCAGGGCGAAAAGTTGGGCAGTTTTTCGGCGTTGATCCGGACCTCGATGGCGTGGCCGTTGATCTCCAACTCGTCCTGCGTGAACGACATCGGCAGGCCCGAGGCAACGCGGATCTGTTCGCGCACGAGGTCCACACCGAAGATGTATTCGGTGACAGGGTGTTCGACCTGAAGGCGGGTGTTCATCTCGATGAAGTAGAACTTGCCGTCCTCATAGAGAAACTCGACGGTGCCCGCGCCGATGTAGTTGATCTTGGACATGGCATCGGAGCAGACCTTGCCAATCTCGGCGCGCATCTTGGGGGTGATGGCAGGGCCGGGGGCTTCCTCGAACACTTTCTGGTGGCGGCGCTGCAGCGAGCAGTCGCGCTCGCCCAGATGAACCGCATTGCCCTTGCCGTCGCCGAACACCTGAATTTCGATATGGCGCGGTTTTTGCAGGTATTTCTCGATGTAGACTTCGTCGTTACCAAAGGCGTTCTTGGCCTCGGAGCGGGCGGTGCGGAAGGCGATCTCCAGCTCTTCGGGGGTCTTGGCGACCTTCATGCCGCGCCCGCCACCCCCGGCGGTGGCCTTGATGATCACGGGGAACCCGATGGCTGCTGCCACGCCGATGGCGGCTTCGAAGTCGGCCACGCCGCCGTCAGAACCGGGAACCACCGGGATGCCAAGCGCCTTGGCGGTTTCCTTGGCGGTGATCTTGTCGCCCATGATGCGGATGTGTTCGGCGGAAGGGCCGATGAAGGTCAGCCCGTGATCTTCCAGCGCCTGCGCGAAGGCGGCGTTTTCCGACAGGAAGCCGTAGCCCGGGTGTACGGCTTGCGCGCCGGTGATTTCGCAGGCCGAGATGATCGCGGCTTTGCTGAGGTAGCTTTCCGACGAAGGCGCCGGGCCGATGCAGACGGATTCGTCGGCCATCCGCACGTGCATCGCGTCGCTGTCAGCCGTGGAATGCACGGCGACCGATTTGATGCCCATTTCCTGGCAGGCGCGGATCACGCGAAGGGCGATCTCGCCCCGGTTGGCGATCAGGATTTTCTCGAACATGGGACTACTCGATGATCATCAGCGGTGCGCCGTATTCGACCGCCGAGCCATCCTCGACAACGATGCGCTTGACCACGCCGGCCCGGGGGGCGGGGATGTGGTTCATTGTCTTCATCGCCTCGATGATCAGGACGGTCTGGCCTTCAGTGACGGGTGCCCCGATGGCGACGAACGGCGTGGCACCGGGTTCGGCGGCAAGGTAGACGGTGCCAACCATCGGCGAGGTGACGGCACCGGGATGCTGGGCCGGATCTTCGGGGGCCTGGGCGGCTGCCGGCGCGGCTTGCGGTGCGGCCGGGGCATAGTGTTGCGCCGGGGCTGCAGCGGCAACCGTGACGATATTGGCCTGTTTGACCACGCGCACTTCGAGGCTGTCATCCTCGGCATACTCGCGTTTGACCGACAGTTCGGTCAGATCATTCTTGTTCAGAAGTTCTGCGAGTGCGGAGATGAAGGCGACGTCTGCGTCGGAGTTTTGTTTGCTCATGCCGTCCTCTGTTGGCTTTGCTGCGTGTCGGGCGCGGTAAAGGGGCCGCGTCCCGCAGTCTAATGTGCCGCGCTTATACGCGACGTCGCAGGGGGTGAAAAGCGGGGATCGACGTGCTGCGATTTTGGGCAGGGCCTGACGGGCGGTGCAGATCATCACGGATTTCACCAGATCAACAAAATTTACCGTTTGATAAAAAATCTGACCTGTGCCAGCTTTTGAATACCACGTGAGGAAGGACCGGACACGATGACGAACAGCCCGCTGACGCCCGGCATTGTTCCGGGGCGCCTGCCAGCCGCAGCCTACCTGGCCAACTTTGACGATCATACCCCGGCGCTGGACGGGCACGAAGCGCGGGTTGCCGCGGATCGCTGCTATTTTTGCCATGACGCGCCCTGCATCACGGCTTGCCCGACCTCGATCGACATCCCGCTGTTCATCCGCCAAATCGCCACCGGCACGCCCGAAGCGGCGGCGACCACGATCTGGGAGCAGAACATTCTGGGGGGCATTTGCGCCCGGGTCTGCCCCACGGAAACCCTGTGCGAAGAGGCCTGCGTCCGCGAGGCGGCTGAGGGCAAGCCGGTCGAGATCGGGCTTTTGCAGCGCTATGCTACTGACGTGGCGATGGGCAAGGGGCTGCATCCGTTCGTGCGCGCCTTGCCTTCGGGCAAGCGGGTGGCGGTTGTCGGCGCGGGACCTGCGGGCCTGGCTTGCGCGCACCGGCTGGCGATGCACGGCCATGACGTGGTGGTGCTGGAGCGGCTGCCCAAGGCCGGGGGGCTGAATGAATACGGTATTGCCAGCTACAAGGCGACGGGCGGTTTTGCGGCGCGCGAGGTGGACTGGCTGTTGCAGATCGGCGGGATCGAGGTCCGCAACGGGGTGGAGCTGGGCCGCGATGTGACGCTTGACCAGTTGCAGGCAGACTACGACGCAGTGTTTCTGGGTATCGGGTTGGCTGGGGTGAACGCGCTGCGTGCTGCGGGTGAGGATTTGCCGGGGGTGCGGGACGCGGTCGATTTCATCGCCGATCTGCGCCAGACTGCGGACCTGTCGACCTTGCCCGTAGGCCGCGATGTGGTGGTGATCGGCGGCGGGATGACAGCGGTGGACGCGGCGGTGCAGTCAAAGCTGCTGGGGGCGGAAAACGTGACCATCGTCTACCGCCGGGGCCGCGAGAAGATGAGCGCCAGCGGTTATGAGCAGGATCACGCGGTGCAGTCGGGTGTGCGGATCATCCACGGTGCGGCCCCCGTCAGGGTGCTGGGTACGAACCGCGCCGAGGCGGTGGAGTTTGCCTATACGGTGGACGGGCCGTCTGGCCTGACCCTGTCGGCTGAGACATTCACGCTTAGGGCGGATCAGGTTTTCAAGGCGATCGGCCAGACCCTGACGGGCGCGCCAGACGGGGTGGCCGTTGTCGGTGGAAAGATTGCGGGGCCCGCTGCTCAGGTTTTGGCTGGCCGGGTTTGGGTCGGAGGCGATTGCGCAGCGGGGGGCGAGGATCTGACGGTGACGGCTGTCGCCGAAGGGCGCGACGCGGCAGAAGCGATCCATGCCGCGCTGAAGGTGGCCTGATGCGTCCGTTTTCCCCTTGCCTGACACCGCCGTCTCGGCCAAAGCGCTGTAAGGCAGGGAGAGGGCATGGACGGCTGGACCGAAACCTTCATTGCATTCATCGAGCGCAACAGGGACTGGCTGCCCCTGATCATGGCGGTGTTTGCGGCGGCCGAGACGACGGCGTTTTTGTCGATCCTGATCCCGTCAACCGCTGTGATGGTGGCCGTGGGCGCCTTGGCTGCGACCGGCGCGGTCAGCTTTTTGCCACTTTGGGCCGGGGCGACGATTGGCGCGATGGCGGGGTCGTTCTTCAGCTATTGGCTGGGCTGGCGCTATGGGACCACGGTCTTGCAGATGCGACCGCTGCGCGATCATCCCGAGATGGTGGAAAAGACGCGCGCAGCCTTTGCCAAGTACGGCCCGGTGACCATCCTGATCGGGCATTTCACCACGATCTTCAGGCCGGTGGTCTTTCTTCTGGCCGGAACCAGCGGCATGACTTTGCCTCGCTTTGCATTCTGGAACATCATCGGATGCGTGGCCTGGGCGTACCTGATCCCCAAGCTTGGCCAGTTCGGCGGCGACATTCTGGGTTGGGTCTGGTCGCTGTTCTGACTCCCGGGGCTGATGGGCAGATTGCCCATCCTGCGGCCTGTGATCTTTCCGCCCATTGCAAGGAGGCCCCGCATGGCTGACCTCTCGTCTGATTTCATTGGGATCAAGTCGCCCAATCCGTTCTGGCTGGCCTCGGCCCCGCCGACCGACAAGGAATACAACGTCCGCCGCGCGTTCGAGGCGGGCTGGGGCGGAGTGGTCTGGAAGACGCTGGGGTCCGAAGGGCCGCCGGTGGTGAACGTCAACGGCCCGCGATACGGGGCGATCTGGGGGGGCGACCGGCGGTTGCTGGGGCTCAACAACATCGAGTTGATCACCGACCGCCCGCTGGAGGTCAACCTGCGCGAAATCAAGGCGGTCAAGCGGGATTACCGCGACCGGGCGATGATCATCTCGCTGATGGTGCCCTGCGACGAGGACTCGTGGAAGGACATCCTGCACCGGATCGAGGATACCGAAGCGGATGGGGTGGAGTTGAATTTCGGTTGCCCGCACGGGATGGCAGAGCGGGGCATGGGCTCTGCCGTAGGGCAGGTGCCGGAATACATCGAGATGGTGACGCGCTGGGTCAAGACGCATTCGCGGATGCCCTGCATTGTGAAACTGACACCCAATATCAGTGACATCCGCAAGCCTGCCGAGGCTGCCAAGCGCGGCGGGGCGGATGCCGTTTCCCTGATCAACACCATCAACTCGATCACCTCGGTCAACCTTGACAGCTTTTCGCCGGAGCCGATGATTGATGGCAAGGGAACCCATGGCGGCTATTGCGGCCCGGCGGTCAAACCGATCGCGATGAACATGGTGGCCGAGATTGCCCGGGCGGCGGAAACGCGCGGGCTACCGATTTCCGCCATCGGCGGCATCACCACATGGCGCGATGCGGCAGAGTTCATGGCGCTGGGGGCGGGCAATGTGCAGGTCTGCACAGCGGTAATGACCTACGGGTTCAAGATCGTGTCCGAGATGATTTCGGGGCTGAGCCAGTATCTGGATGAAAAGCAGATCGGGTTGAGCGATCTGGTGGGTCGCGCGGTGCCGAACGTGACGGACTGGCAGTTTCTGAACCTGAACTACGTCACCAAGGCGAAGATTGATCAGGATGCCTGCATCAAGTGCGGGCGCTGCTATGCCGCGTGCGAGGATACCAGCCACCAGGCGATTTCGATAAGCGAAGCCCGGGTGTTCGAGGTGATGGATGACGAATGTGTCGCCTGCAACCTGTGCGTCAACGTCTGTCCGGTGGAAAACTGCATCACCATGGTCGAGATGCCGAAAGGCGCCGTTGACCCTCGCACCGGCACCACGGTCGGCGATTATGCCAACTGGATGTCACATCCGAACAACCCCAGCGTAGCTGCGGAATAGAGGCGCTGGGTGAAAATCTAAGGATTTTCGACGAAAATTTTTTAGATCGGGGCAGTAGGGGTCAGGGCGCCGGCGGCAAAAGCAATCGGCGGAACAGCGTATCCAGATAATCGCCCGCTTCGGCATAGGGATTGTGGCCAGCACCCAGCACCGCGCGCACCTGAACGTCAAAGTCGGCGTAGTGCTGGGTCAGCGCCCAGATTGAAAAGATCAGATGCACCGGATTGACGCGGGCAATGCGACCTTCGTCCATCCACTGAACCAAGACGCGCGCCTTGTCATCAACCAGTTGCTTGAGGTCGGTTTCGATGACAGCGCGCATCCGGGGGGCACCTTGCAGGATCTCGCCCGCGAAAAGACGGCTTTCGCGGGGATAATCGCGCGCAAGGTCTAGCTTGCGACGCACGTAGGCCAGCACCTCTTCCACCGGGTCACCGGCAGGATCGAGGGCACGCAAGGGGTCAAGCCAGGTGTCCAGAAGCCCGGTCAGCAGCGCCTGATGCACCGCCTCTTTCGAGGGGAAATAATAGAGCAGATTGGGTTTCGACAGGCCTGCCACCTCGGCGATCTGATCCAGAGTGGCGCCGCGAAAGCCGTGCTGGGAAAAGACTGCCAGTGCCGCATCAAGGATGCTTTCGCGGTTCCTTTGCTGAATCCGGGTGCGGGGGCGGGCACTGGGGGACATCGGACCTGACGCAACTGTGCCGGCAGCGGGACGCTTGGCGGCAGGGACCCCATGGATAGCTTGCTCAGCGCCCAAAGGTCAATTCATTCGCCGAAGTCCCGAAGCGTGGATGCCGCAGCGTTGATCGGCACGCAGTCTTTGCGCAGGCGGGCAGACCGTCGCGTTCCCCTCTTTCAGGTCTGCCGCGCTGTGCTGCGCGCAATCAGGGCGGCCATTCTTTGAACCGCCCGCAGTTCCAGAAGGGCCACGTCCGACCCACCGATGGCAGGGCGGTTGAGTGCCAGCAACGTCAGCGGCGCAGCGGTGATCAAAAGCACATGCGTCGCCTCAAAGCGGTCCAGCAGGAAAGCGATCTGTTCCCCAGCGCCTTGGGCAAGCGCCGAGGCCGTGGCGCGGGTCTGCACCGGATTGGCATCAAAGCAGCGCAGCAGGTCTTCAGCCTCAAGATCGGCGAGGTCTGCCCCGGTCAGAAATGCCACCTCTTCAACGCCGGTGCGCGCTTGCAGTTCGGCAAGAAAGGCCTGCGGCGAGGCAAGGCTGCCCTCTGCCAGATGGCGCAGCACGGTGTCGGCGCGGGCTTCGGTCCGCAATGAGTGCACCTCCATCCCGATGGCGAACACAAGGCAGCCGGACAAAACGATCGCCCCGATCTGCACCGCCTCTCGCGGAGAAACACTGATCAGGGCAGCCACGACGACGTTGATTACCAAGCTTAGGGCGCACAGGGCAAGAAAGCCCATGATCACGCCCGAAGGCGAACTGGTGGCGCGCCCAAGGCCAAGCGACAGCCAGGCGAGGCCAAGGATCGCGATGCCGCCAAGCCGCACCGGTGTGTCAACCAAGGGCGTGCGGAAGTCGCTGGCGATCAACGGCAGGATCAACAGCAACGACAGCAAGAGCCGGTCAATGGCGCGGTTTTCCTCTGGCGAAAGGCTGCTGCGGTCACGGCTGCCGGCCAGAATCCCAAGGCTTGCAATCATCGAGACCTGATAGAGAAGCAGGAGGTACGACCGCGCGGGTTCAACGACGGCAACCGGGATCGGGGCGATCACGGAAAACGCCACAGCGCCGACGAGGGCAGCCCATTTCAATGCGGGCGGAGCATGGCGGCGAAGCATCCCCTCGGTCACGATTAGGCCAAACAGCGGCACCGCACCGGCAACGATTGTGGTCAGCGCATCGAACAGGCCAAACCCGGTTATCCAGGCGACGGTCCGGACAATCATCAGGATCACCAGTCCCGACAGCGCAATGCGGAACCGCCGAGACAGCGGATCAGCGTTCTGCAACCGTGCCATCACCAGAAGAAGCCCTGCCGCCGCAGCAAGCGAGACGGTACTGTCGGCAATCACATCGGGCGTCATGTGCGCGGCCGGTATGGGCGCAGCGGACCGTGATCCTGCCCCGCGTCAAGCCACGAAAACAAGGGCAGCACCAGCCTTTGCAGTGCTGCGGCGGCGGCGATCAGTGTCAGGCCAGCCAGTGACCGGCGCGGCACGGACTTTGACAGGTAGGCAAAGCCGGTGGGAATATCCGCTATCCCGATTTGCAGGAAATCGTCACCCCGGTTGTAGTCCAGTTGCGCCCTGCAGAAAGCGGCATAGGCCGGGTCGCGGTGCGGCGGTGCATCCTCCAGCCGCTTCTTCAGCGCGTCAGAGCCGCCGGTATAGGCGTTGGTGATGACAAAGCGCGCCTCATCGAACCCGGCGTCGGGACCGACGCCGAAGATGTGGCGGTGCCCGGCCATGATCTGACGGGCGAGAAGGAGGTGGGTCAGGCTGCGCCGCCCCGGTCGGTTGTGGCTGTCTTTTGCGGCGGGAAACACCTGGCCGAAGCTTTCGGCGACCATGCCGATGACCGCGGGCACCTGACTGACGCTGGAGACCCAGACCGGGCGGAGGCCACCGCGGACGAGGAGGAGGAAACAGGTCAGCCCGTAAAGGACCCAAGACAGGCCGCGGGCGCGCTCATCCGGGTCGATCATCACGAGGCCGAGGTGCAGCACCTCGGCCGGGCGGGGACCGAGGGTCAGGTCCATCACCGCCAGGGCGTTGAAGGCGACGGGGGCGTTGTCGGCGGTGCGACGGACGAGGGTGATGATCGAGCGCGACAGACGATCGGGATCGCCGGACAGGACGCCGTAGTCAGGTGTCGCACCGGGGCTGGCGCGGCTGGCCACGTGGCGAAGGTCGGCAACCAAGGCGGTCAGTTGATCCGGGCCCATCCACAGCGCAGGGCGCTCGACCACGGTGCAGGCATAGCCCGGTGCGGCAGGCAGGCGAAGGTTCAGGTGGCGCTGTCGGACAAGGCCGAAAAGGGTGCGGAGCATCGGGTCACGGTAAGGGGCGTAGGGACCCCGGACAAGAGGGTGTGATCACGCGCGATACAGCCTGTAAGGCAATGCTTTTACGAAAGATTGCGGTCTTTCCGGACATTGCGCGAACGTTTTCTGCCGCCTGGGACAGACCAAACGCTGCACAGCGAGGGCGAAATCTGGCCCCGGTAAGCAGGTCAACAAAACGAATGAAACGATCTGGACCTGAAAAGGTCTCGTCGGTGAACGGTGGAACAGCATCACGCTCAACAATTTGCCTGACGGGCCGTCGCTTGGGCGTCACGGGACTGTTGCTTGAACCGATCACGCCGCTGCGGCCTTGTTCGCATGTTCAGGGATTTGTCATTCCGACCGGCGAATTTGCCTTGGATCGCGTCCCACTCGGATGCGAACCGGAGAGCCTGGTCAGATGCCCAACAGCGCTGTCATTGCGCGAATGACCAGACGGTGATCTTCCAGTTGCGGCAGGCCGGAGACGGTGGCGACGGCAACGACTCCGGCGCCCGTGACGCGGATCGGAACGGCACCGCCGTGATCAGAGTGATCGTCGGGTGACAGGCCGTGCTTGGCCAGCCTTTCGCCCTTGGCGCGGTTGCGCAGGCCAACCAGCAGCGAGGCTTGCTGAAACACCAGCGCGGTGTTGGACTTGCGCCGCGCCCAGCGATCATTCAGCGGCGCCGAGCCGCGAAGGCTGGCGTGAAACAGCGTGCGGTCAGGGGTGCGGATGTCGATCACCACGGGCAATCGATCGGCACGGGCCAGTTCCAGCAAGGTCAGACCCAGCCGCAGCGCGGTGTCTTCGGTGAAGCGCGGAAAGACAAGGCGCTCGGCTTCATGTTCCAGCGCTTCGATGTCAAGGGACATGGGTCAGATTGCCTTATCCTTGCGCCAACGGTCGGGACCATGCGTCGATACACCGGCAGGGGCAATTTGCACAAGCGGCCAACCGCGCTTTGAAAGGTTGAAGCGCCATGGTCATGTCGAACGGAAGACCTCGTTGGCAAATCCGCTGGCGCAGATGCGCGTTGTCGATGCGGCGGATGTCTGGGCAGCACAAGTTTGGATCATGTTCATCCCGTCTTTGTAACCGAAGTTTGACGATCAAAGCGACAGCGGATTTCAGCATCCGCGTTACGCTTCCCCGAATTCAGATGTTCATCGGATCGAAAGCTGCCAACCCAAGAATGACGTCGAATGCGACTGCGTCTGGCGGGACGTTCACCGGGACACGCAGGTCTTGCCTCGACAGGGGGGCGGCGGCGGTCGACCGCCCCGGTACCACCGTTCGGTCAGACAGCCCCGATACCGCGAAGGATGATGGTCTTGACGCTGGCCTTGACCTCCGCCCATTGCCGGTCGCTCAAAGGCTGGCCAGCGTTAAGGGTTTCGATCTGGTGGCCGAAGTCGGCATAATGCTGGGTGGTGGCCCAAAGCATATAAAGCAGGTGACGCGGGTCGACCGGGGCCATCTGGCCTTTGTCAATCCAGCGCTGGATCACCGCGATGCGACCGTCGGTCCAGTGCTTGAGTGTGGTTTCCAGATAGTCCTGAATAACCGGCGCTCCGTGCATCACCTCGGTTGCCCAGACTTTCGATCCGTGCGGATGGGTGCGCGAAATATCCATCTTGGCGTCGATATAGGCCCCGATACCGGTGGCGGGATCAGGCGCGTTATCGAAACTGGCTGCGGCATCCAGCCAGATTTCGAAGATCTGGCTGACCACGCGGCGGTAGAGGTCTTCCTTGGTGGCGAAATAGTAATGCAGGTTGGCCTTGGGCAAGCCCGCCATGTCGGCGATCAGCTGCATGGTGGCCCCGCCGAAGCCTGCCTCGGCGAACACCTTCTCGGCGGCGTCGAGGATCAGCCGTTCGTTTTCGCGCCGGATATCTGTGCGGCGGCCGGGGCGGATGCGGGAAACCTGGGCGGACTTGGTCATGGCAACATCCCAGTTTTTTATTGACCGGATGGTCAGGTTGTGGTGCGCTTGCAATTAATCATATGGTTAACAAGCGAGTCGCGGCAAGGGTCTGCATGGTTTTGGCGCGTGGAGGGAATGCGATGGCGGCACCCGGTGAAAACCTGCGGATCAACCCCGCGCGGCTGTGGGACAGCCTGATGCAGATGGCCCAGATCGGGCCGGGCGTGGCGGGGGGCAACAACCGGCAGACCCTGACCGATGCCGACAGTGAGGGGCGGCACCTGTTTGCGGGGTGGTGCAAGGCTGCCGGAATGACGATGGGCGTCGACACCATGGGCAACATGTTCGCCACGCGGCCGGGCGAGGATGCCTCTGCGCTGCCGGTCTATATGGGGTCGCATCTGGATACCCAGCCGACCGGGGGGCGATATGACGGGGTGCTGGGGGTGTTGGGCGCGTTAGAGGTGGTGCGGTCGATGAACGATCTGGGGGTGAAGACGAAGCACCCGATCGTGGTCACCAACTGGACCAATGAGGAAGGCGCGCGGTTTGCGCCGGCGATGCTGGCTTCGGGGGTTTTTGCGGGGGTGCATACGGAGGCGTATGCCAAGTCGCGTCAGGATCCTGACGGCAAGGTTTTCGGCGAGGAACTGGCGCGGATCGGTTGGGTCGGCGACGAGAAGGTCGGCGCACGAAAGATGCACGCGATGCTGGAACTGCACATCGAACAGGGGCCTATTCTGGAGGCCTCCGGCGCGTCCATCGGCGTTGTCACCCACGGGCAGGGGCTGTGGTGGCTGGAGATTACCCTGACGGGGAAGGACGCGCACACTGGCTCCACCCCCATGAACATGCGGGTGAATGCGGGCCTTGGGATGGCGCGGATCACCGAACGCGTCCACCAGATCGCGATGAGCCACCAGCCGAACGCCGTGGGCGCGGTGGGTCAGGTGAAGGTCTTCCCGAACTCGCGCAACGTGATCCCGGGCAAAGTTGTGTTCACGGTGGATATCCGGTCCCCCGAACAGGCCAAGCTGGACGCGATGAAAGCCGAAGTCATCCGCGCCGCCCATGCAGTGGCGAAGGAGCTGGGGCTGGGCTGCGAGATCGAGGATGTGGGCCACTTCGACCCCGTGACCTTCGACCCCGGCCTTGTGAAGATCGTCCGCCAATCGGCTGAAAAGCTGGGATATTCCCATATGGACATCATCAGTGGCGCCGGCCACGATGCCTGCTGGATCAACCGCGTCGCCCCCACGGTAATGGTGATGTGCCCCTGCGTGGATGGGTTGTCGCACAACGAGGCCGAGAGCATCAGCCCGGAATGGGCGGCGGCGGGGACGGATGTGCTGCTGCATGCTGTGCTTGAGGTGGCGGAGGTGGTGGGGTGATTTGGGGAGTATTTGAAAATTGGGCACAAGCGCTTGAAGTGTTGGGGGTCTGGCTCGCAGCAATTGCAACGATTTTGGCAGTATTCGTCGCCCTTCACATCGCAAATCGTTCTACTCGCCAAATACTTAGCGTGAAAGCTCGGCCCATGCTGGAGTTAACTTCCGGAGACAGCGTTTCCAAGCCAATCTTCCATATTTCTGCTACAAATTGGGGAAACCGCCCGGCTACTATCACACATTTGGGTGCGCAAGCATTTCGCAAGTCTTCAAGCTTCTTTGTGAAGACGGGCATGCGCGATAGCTCCCCAATCCCAACAACGCTGAATGATGGCGACGCTGCGCACTGGATATTTCCAGAGGAAAGCGCGGACGGAGAAAATTGGTATCGAAGTTTTGCGCGGCATTTCGCAAAAAAGAATCAGGTTCAGCGCTGGATCGCTCTAAGGACGTTTCGGTTTTTAGTTGTAACGAGTCTTGGCAACACTTTCTATTCGAAGCCGTCTGCTGAATTTCGAAAGAAAGTAATCGAGCAAATGGCCACGGGAGAACCAAAATGACCACCATCATCAAGAACGGCACCGTCGTCACCGCCGACCTCACCTACAAGGCCGATGTCCGGATCGAGGGCGGGGTGATCACCGAGATCGGGCACGGCCTTCAGGGCGGGACGGAGCTTGATGCGACCGGCTGCTATGTGATGCCCGGCGGGATCGATCCGCATACGCATCTGGAGATGCCCTTCATGGGCACCTACTCGGCGGATGATTTCGAGAGCGGCACGCGGGCGGCGCTGAGTGGCGGGACCACGATGGTCGTCGATTTCGTGCTACCGGGGCAGGGGCAGGGGCTGATGGATGCCGCAGGGATGTGGCACAACAAATCGGGCCGGGCGAACTGCGACTATTCCTACCACATGGCGATCACCTGGTGGGGCGAGGCGGTGTTTGACGGGATTGCCGACAGTATCCGCGCGGGGATGACCAGCTTCAAGCATTTCATGGCCTACAAGGGCGCTTTGATGGTGAACGACGACGAGATGTATCAGTCGTTCAAGCGCGTTGGTGACCTTGGTGGGCTGGCGATGGTCCATGCCGAAAACGGCGACGTCGTGGCGGAACTGACGGCGAAGCTGCTGGCCGAGGGGAACACTGGACCGGAAGCCCACGCCTATTCCCGCCCGCCGCAGGTGGAGGGGGAGGCGACCAACCGCGCGATCATGATTGCCGACATGGCGGGGGTGCCTTTGTATGTGGTGCATACCTCTTGCGAGGACAGTCACGAGGCGATCCGTCGGGCGCGGATGCAAGGCAAGCGCGTCTGGGGCGAGCCGCTGATCCAGCACCTGACGCTGGATGAGAGCGAGTATTTCAACGCCGACTGGGACCACGCCGCGCGGCGGGTGATGTCGCCGCCGTTCCGTTCCAAGCATCATCAGGACAGTCTTTGGGCCGGGTTGCAGTCGGGGTCTTTGTCGGTTGTGGCGACGGATCATTGCGCCTTCACCACCGCGCAGAAGCGGTTCGGGGTGGGGGATTTCTCGAAAATCCCCAACGGGACGGGGGGGCTGGAGGACCGGATGCCGATGCTGTGGACGCATGGCGTGGCGACGGGGCGGCTGACGATGAACGAGTTTGTTGCTGTTACGTCAACAAACATCGCGAAGATCCTGAATTGTTACCCGAAGAAGGGGGCGGTTCTGGTGGGGGCGGATGCGGATATCGTGGTCTGGGATCCGGTGAAGTCGAAGACGATCACGGCGGGGAAACAGCAATCTTCGATTGATTACAACGTCTTCGAGGGGAAAGTTGTCACGGGGTTGCCCCGGTTCACCCTGACGCGGGGGCAGGTTGCGGTGCAGGATGGCGAGATGCGGACGCAGGAAGGGCATGGTCAGTTTGTGGCACGCGAGCCGAGGCCAGCGGTGAACCGGGCGCTGAGCGCGTGGAAAGAGCTGACCGCGCCGAGGCCGGTGGTGCGGGCGGGCGTGCCTGCGACGGGGGTGTGATGGATGTACGCTACCCTTGCGACTGTTGCGGCTATCTGACCCGCGCGGAAGAGAAGCCGGGCTCGTATGACATTTGCCCAGTTTGCTTTTGGGAGGATGATCTGGTTCAGGCCGAAGACCCTAGCTTTCCGGGAGGCGCAAACAACGTAAGCCTTTTGGTAGCGAGGGATAATTTCAGGCAGTTCGGAGCGGGCGAGCGGGAGATGCTGAGATATGTGAGAGCGCCGAAGGAAGAAGAACGGCCTTAGTGAAATGAACAACAAACAGAGCCTGACTGCACCCTTGGCCGATAGCAGTGCACCCACCGCCATCTTTCGGCAATTGAACGCGCAAAGTGATGCGCCAAGAAAACTGGCAAATCGGAGCCAAATCATATGACTTGCGTCCTGTCACCCCGCCACCAACCCCTCCAGCTCCGGCATCAGGATCACGCTTTCCTGCTCGTTCGGGTCGGTGCGGCTGATCACGGCGGTGGCGGGGCCGGGGCCGGGGTTGAAGGGCAAATGCGGCATGTCGGCGGGGATGTAGAGCAGGTCTCCGGCGGTGAGCTCCATCCGGTGTTCGAGGGTCTCGCCCCAGTACATCACTGTGACGCCTTCCAGCATGTAGATCGCGGTCTCATGCGTGGTGTGTTTGTGGGCGCGGGCGCGGCCGCCGGGCGGGATGGTCAGAAGGTGCATGCAGATGCCGGTGCTGCCGACCGTCTGGGTGGCGATGCCGGCGTTGTAGGTGAAGCCTTGTTTGCCGTCGAAGGTGTCGGTCGGGCGCAATTTGCGGCAGGGGGTCATGGGAGGCTCCGATTGGGAATGAGAATGGCGAGAGATTACCACGGGGCGAGGGCCGGATGAAGGATACGCTGAACCCGCCGGTTCCGGTAATTGAAGCGCGCAATCTGCAGCTGGTGTTCCAGACTGCAGACGGGCCGGTGCAGGCGTTGAAGGATGTCAATCTGGTGGTGAACCGGGGCGAGTTTGTCAGCTTTATCGGGCCGTCGGGATGTGGAAAGACCACGTTCCTGCGGGCGATTGCGGCTTTGGAGCATCCGACTGGGGGCACGCTGACGGTGAACGGGATGACGCCCGATGCGGCGCGGCGGGCACGGGCTTATGGGTATGTGTTTCAGGCGGCGGGGCTTTATCCGTGGCGGACGATCAGTGGGAACATCCGGTTACCGCTGGAGATCATGGGGTTTTCCAAGGCCGAACAGGACAGCAGGGTCGAGCGGGTGCTGGAACTGGTTGAGCTTGGCGGGTTCGGCAAGAAATTCCCCTGGCAGTTGTTGGGGGGGATGCAGCAGCGGGCCTCGATTGCCCGGGCTTTGGCGTTTGATGCGGATATCCTGTTGATGGACGAACCCTTTGGCGCGCTGGATGAGATCGTGCGGGACCGGCTGAACGAAGAGGTGCTGAAGCTGTGGGCGCGGACGGGAAAAACCATCGGGTTTGTGACACATTCCATCCCGGAGGCGGTGTATCTGTCGACGAAGATTGTCGTTATGTCGCCGCGCCCGGGGCGGATTACGGATATCATCGACAGCCCTTTGCCGAAAGAGCGCCCCTTGGATATCCGCGACAGCCGGGAGTTCATCGAGATCGCGCACCGGGTACGCGAAGGCTTGCGGGCGGGGCATTCGGATGAATAGGGGCCAAGCATGAGCGGGCTCTCCTTCCTGTGGCTTGGCGCTGCCACAGCGGTGTTCGTCGCGGCGAACGCGGTCCTCAAGACCTATGCCGTCAAGGGCGGCGTGCCGGTTCTGCTGGGGGCGCTGGCGCTGTTCTGTCTGGGCAACTGGCTGATGGTGCAGGTCATGCGCTTGAATGGGCTGGGGCTGGCGATTGCTTTGTCGGCGATCTTCCAACTGGTGGCGATTTCGGTGATGGCGATCTTTGTCTTTGGCGAGCGGCCCACGGGGTTGCAACTGGCCGGGATGGCGCTGGGCTGCGTGGCGGTGGCGATGATTGCCTGGCCTGCGGGGGCGAAGGGATGATGCAGAAGGCTGCTGAGTTCCTTGCAAATGATCCGGGCGGTTGGCCGCGGTTCTTAAAGTCTGCATTTGCGCGGAGTGCCGAAGATGATGCCCGGTTGGAGCAGCAGATTGCGAAGAAGAGACCCAACCATCCGTGGGAAGTCGTATTCCTTGCCTTGCTGGTTCTTGGAGGAATTGCGTACGGATTTGGATGGGACTTTGCGTGGAAGTTCTATCTTCTTTTCCTTTTGCTGCCGTTGAGTTTCGCCCCCGCAGCGGTCTTGCGCCCCCATCTTCTTCGCGGGTTGCCGTCAAACAATGCTTGTGCTTGGCCAAGGGACCTCAGAAGTGACCGTTTTCGGAGCTACCTTGGTACGGTGCTGACCGCTTCAACCTATTGGCTCATGTCGATTTTGGTCTTCGTCAACTTTGCGCTGATGATGAAGAGCGGAATGGGCGATCAGTGGAATGCGTTCACCCGCACGATCCGCATCGTCAAGGGTGGGCCGTATTCAGAATACGCGCCCATCGAAATGTTTATGTTTATCAGCGGGTTCTTTGCGATCACAGGACTTGTCTGGTTGCCGATGATTGTCTTCTTCGAGTGGCTGGTGACAAGAAAGCAGAGCTTTGATCAAGGGGAAGTCGCGAATGCGTAACCTCCTGCCAGTCCTCACCGTTCTTACCGGCATAGTCGTGCTTTGGTATCTCGGCGCAGTGTGGCTCAATTCGACATGGGTCTATGATCAGGCGGAGCGGGCGGGGACCACCGTGACCCTCGCCGAGGTGATCCCGCAGACCATGGCGCAGGAGCGGCCCTTGTTGCCGCCGCCGCATCAGGTGGCGGCGGAGGTGTGGAAGGGGGTGGCGGGGCAGGCGGTGACGTCGAAGCGCAGTTTGGTGTACCACGGGTTCGTGACCTTCAAGGGCACGATGATGGGGTTTGCCTTGGGGATCATCCTCGGCGTGGCGCTGGCGATGTCGATTGTGCGGTTCCGGGTGATGGACATGTCGGTGATGCCTTGGGCGATCATCAGCCAGACCATCCCGATTGTGGCGCTGGCGCCGATGATCCTGGTGGTGTCGAACCAGTTGGGGGTGCAGTCGCGCGATGTGCCGAAAGCGGTGATTGCGGCGTATCTGTCGTTCTTTCCGGTATTGGTGAGCATGGTCAAGGGGTTGCGAAGCCCGGATCAGATGCAGCTTGATTTGCTGAAGACTTATGGGGCGGGCGAATGGGCGACGTTCTTGAAGCTGCGGATACCGGCGTCGATGCCGTATTTCTTCGCCTCGCTGAAGGTTGCGATTGCGGCGAGTTTGATCGGCACGATTGTGGGGGAATTGCCGACCGGGGCCATCGAGGGCCTTGGCGCACGGATGCTGATCGGGTCGCAGTTCGGCGAGCCGTTGATCATGTGGGCGAGCCTGTTCGCGGCGGCGATCTTGGCTGGGATGTTGATCGTGGCTGTCGGGGTGTTGGAGCGGTTTGCGCGGCGGCGGATGGGAGTTCCGGTATGAGCCTATTTGTCGAGCCAAAGTATGGCCGGGCGATGGACTTCATCCTTAACGTGCAAGGTATTGTCGGCCTGCTTGGGCTGCTTGTTGGCGCGGCGATCATCAGCCCTTGGTTGGCGGGACTGCTAACAGTGTGGCTATTGCCGTGGCTAGTCAATGTCTGGCTGGCCGAACGAAAATCGAGGGTTGCCAAGATTGCTGTTCCGCTGCTTTTCGGTGCTTCGGTCCTGATGATTTGGGAAATTGTCGTCTGGGGACTGGCAGTCCCGCCGGTGATCCTGCCGCGGCCAAGCGTGATCGGGGCGAAAGTTGTGGGAGAGTTGCCCCTCCTCTGGGTCGATTTCGCGCAAACCTTCCTGAAAGGCGCGCTGCCGGGGTTCCTCATCGGCTGCGGGGCGGCGGTGGCGACGGCGATTGCGATTGACCGCTCGCCCTTTCTGCAGCGCGGGCTTTTGCCCATCGGCAACTTTGTCGCGGCGCTGCCGATTGTCGGCCTCGCGCCGATTCTGGTGATGTGGTTCGGGTTTGACTGGCAGTCGAAGGCGGCGGTGGTGGTGGTAATGGTGTTCTTTCCGGTGCTGGTGAACATGGTCGCGGGATTGCAGGCGTCGGAGCGGATGCAGGCGGATCTGATGGCGACCTGGGGGGCTTCGTACTGGCAAACGCTGGTCAAACTGCGGCTGCCAGCGGCGATGCCGTTCCTGTTCAACGGGCTTAAAATTGCATCGACTCTGGCCCTGATCGGCGCGATTGTTGCCGAGTTTTTCGGCAGTCCGGTCTATGGCATGGGGTTTCGCATCTCGACCGAGGTGGGGCGGCTTGGCCTCGACATGGTCTGGGCCGAGATTGCGGTGGCGGCAGTGGCGGGGTCGGCCTTCTATGGGCTGATTGCGCTGATCGAACGGGCGGTGACGTTCTGGCACCCCTCGCAACGGCATTAACCAATGGTCCGGGAAGCGGGCCCAACACGGGGAGACGACGATGAAAAGACTACTGACAGGGGCGTTTATGGCCGCGATGGCGACCGGCGCGCAGGCCGAGGATGTGACGCTGCAGCTGAAATGGGTCACCCAGGCGCAGTTCGCGGGCTATTACGTGGCGCAGGCCAAGGGGTTTTATGAGGAGGAGGGGCTGAACGTCACCATCCTTCCCGGCGGGCCGGACATAGCACCAACGCAGGTGATCGCGGGCGGTGGGGCGGATGTGGTGATCGACTGGATGCCCTCGGCCCTTGCGGCACGCGAAAAGGGTCTGGCGCTGGTCAACATCGCGCAGCCGTTTGCGTCTTCGGGGATGATGCTGACCTGTCTGGCCGAGACGGGGATCAAGGAGCCGAAGGACTTTGCCGACAAGACGCTTGGTGTGTGGTTCTTTGGCAATGAATATCCGTTCCTGTCGTGGATGTCGCAGCTGGGGCTGGCGACGGATGGCTCGGCCGGGGGTGTGACGGTGCTGAAGCAGGGCTTCAACGTTGATCCCTTGCTGCAAAAGCAGGCGGCCTGCATCTCGACCATGACCTACAACGAATACTGGCAGGTGATTGATGCCGGGATCACGCCCGAGCAGCTGGTGACCTTCAAGTATCAGGACATGGGGGTGGCGACGCTGGAAGACGGGCTTTACGTCATGGAAGACAAGCTGGCCGATCCGGCGTTTGCCGAAACGATGGTCAAGTTCGTCCGTGCGTCGATGAAGGGCTGGAAATACGCCGAAGCCAACACCGATGAGGCGGCGATGATCGTGCTGGAGAACGACCAGACCGGCGCACAGACCGAAGCGCATCAGAAGCGGATGATGTCGGAGGTGGCCAAGCTGACGGCGGGGTCCAATGGCGCGCTGGATGTGGCGGCGGCAGAGAAGACCGTGGCCACGCTGCTGGCGGGCGGGTCGGACCCGGTGATCACTGCGGCCCCGACAGGTGCCTGGACCAGCGCCATAACCGACAAGGCGCTGGCGCCCTGATCTGACCTAGATGCAATGGGCGCGTCCGGGGGCAACCCCGGGCGCGTTTGCTTTTGCCAGCCGCAAGTGCGCTTATCAGGCTTTGTAAATCACCCGGACCGTTGTAAATCGGATTGACAGAAGGGGAGTTGTCCGATGCCAATGTCCGCCCTCACTGGAACCCGCTTGCGCGAGCGTCGGCTTGCGGCAGGACGGAGACAAGCGGATGTCGCGGCTGCGGCTGGGGTTTCGGCATCTTACCTGAACCTGATCGAACACAACCGGCGACCGGTTTCTGGGGCAGTGCTGGACCGGATCGCGGCGGCGCTGGGTCTGGACCGCGAGGCGGTATCCGGCCAGCGCGACGTGGCCCTGATGGACGATCTGCGCACCGCGGCGGCGCGGGCGGAAGATGCCGGGGCGGAACTGGACCGGCTGCAGGATTTTGTCGGGCGCTATCCCGGCTGGGCTGCAGTGATTGCCAGCCTGCATGGCCGGGTCGCCGTGCTGGAACGGGCGCTTGAGGCGTTGAATGACCGGATGACGCATGATCCGCATCTGAGTCAGGCCTTGCACGAGGTGCTGTCGTCACTGTCCTCGGTCCGCTCCACCGCCGCGATTCTGTCAGAGACGGCGGATCTGGATCCGGACTGGACAGCACGGTTTCACCGGAACCTGTACCAGGACAGCGAGCGGCTGGCGGCGGGGGCAGAGGCGCTGGTCGCCTATCTTGATGCCGGAACGGGGGTGGAGGAGCAGGGCATTGCCGCCCCGCAGGAAGAGCTTGAGGATTGGCTGAAGCGCCGGGACTGGAGTTTCAGCGATGCCGAACTTGCAGTGGGTGCCGGGGTGGCGGCACTGGCTTCGGGTGCGGCAAGGGAACTGGCGCGGGCGCATGTGGCGCGGGCAGCTGCGGATGCGGCGGTGCTGCCGATTGAGCCGTTCCTGGCGGCGCTGACAGCCGCAGGGCCGGACCCGCTGGCGCTTGCCGCGCGGTTCGGCACCGACGTGCTAGGTGTGATGCGACGGTTGGCAGCAGTGCCCGGATCAGAGGCGGGACTTGTCCTGTGCGACGCCTCTGGCACGCTGACGTTCCGCAAACCGGCGTCGGGCTTTCCTTTGCCGCGCTTTGGTGCGGCCTGTCCGCTTTGGCCGCTGTACGCGGCGCTGGGGCGTCCCATGGTGCCGGTGGAAACTGTCGTTCAGATGGCCGGGCAGGGCGGGCTTTGCCACCGCATCATCGCCTACTGTCAGACCCGCTACCCACAAGGCTTGCGCGGACCGGAACTGCGCGAGGCGGCGATGCTGATCCTGCCCGCCGCGCAGGACGCAGCGGCGCTGAAGATCGGATCGACCTGTCGCATCTGCCCGCGCGGCGGTTGCCCGGCCCGGCGCGAGCCGTCAATCCTGACCGAGACGGCGTGAGCCATGTTTTGACAGCGGGCGCAGTTGTGCCGATAGTGGTCGCAGGGCGCAGCCGGGAGGGGCTTCGTCCGACCGGGGGAAAATTTGGGTCAGCATGTGCTCCTCATCGAGGATGAGCCGAACATCGCCGAGGCGATCCGCTTCATCTTGTCGCGGGACGGCTGGCGGGTGTCGCATCTGGCCGACGGGGCCACGGCGCTGGCGGGGGTGCGCTCGTTGCAACCTGATCTCGTGATCCTTGACCACATGTTGCCGGGACTGTCCGGGTTGGAGATTTTGACGGCAATCCGGGCCGACCCCGCAACCACGGCCCTGCCGGTGATGATGCTGACCGCCAAAGGGCAGGGCCGTGACCGCGAGGCGGCGGAACGGGCGGGGGCCTCGCGGTTCATGGCCAAGCCGTTTTCCAATTCCGAGATTCTGGCGGAAGTGCGCGCCATGATGGGGCGCTGATGGCCCGGTCCCGCCGCCCGTTGTTTCTGGCCCGCGCGCCTTATCGCCGCCGCCGTCTGCGCGATGCAGCCCGGCTGTTGCCGGTGTTCAGCGCCCTGCTGCTGATCCTGCCGCTGCTGTGGCCAGCGGACACGGCGTCGCGATTGACCTCGGGCGACGTGATCTATTTCTTTGGCCTCTGGGTGCTGATGATCCTTGCAGCCGCCGCTTTTGCGCCCGGGTTACAGTCCGGCGACCAGTCGGGCGACCAGTCGGGCGACGAGGAGGATTAGAGTGCCGTTCAACATCCTCGTCGCGGCCTGCCTTCTGTATGTGATGTTTCTGTTCCTCGTCGCATTCATCGTCGAACGGCGGGCCAGTGCGGGGCGGCTGGGCTGGCTGCGCTCGCCGCTGGTCTACACGCTGTCCCTGTCAATCTACTGCACCGCCTGGACGTTTTACGGCGCGGTTGGTTATGCGGCACGGTCCGGGCTGGAGTTTCTGACGATCTACTTCGGGCCGACGCTGGTGTTCATCGGCTGGTGGTGGCTGCTGCGCAAGCTGGTGCGGATCGGGCGGCAGCACCGGATCACCTCGATCGCCGACTTGATTTCGTCGCGCTACGGCAAATCCAACCTGCTTGGCGTCATCGTCACGGTGATGGCGGTGGTGGCGGCAACGCCCTACATCGCGCTGCAACTGCAATCGGTGGTGCTGTCCTTCGGGGTGTTTGCCAGTGCGGCACCGGACGGCGACGTGCGGCTGGGAGCCGATCAGACAGCGATCTGGGTGGCCACCGGGCTGGCGGTGTTCACCATCCTGTTCGGCACCCGCAATCTGGACGCCAAGGAACAGCACCACGGCATCGTCACCGCGATTGCGGTCGAGGCTGTGGTCAAGCTGGTGGCGTTGATCGCGGTCGGCAGTTTCGTGGTCTGGGGCATCGCGGGCGGCGTGGCCGAGACCATTGCCAGGATTGACGCGTCAGATCTTGCCGCCTGGCAGGTACAGCCCGGCCGTTGGACGGGGCTGATCTTCCTGTCGGCGGCGGCGGTGATCTGCCTGCCGCGGATGTTTCAGGTGATGGTGGTCGAAAGTGCGGACGAGGGGCATCTGGCGCGGGCCAGCTGGGCATTTCCCTTGTACCTGATGGGGATGAGCCTGTTCATCGTGCCCATCGCGGTGATCGGTCTGGAGCGTTTGCCTGCCGGATCGAACCCAGACATGTTCGTGCTGACCCTGCCTCTGGCCGAAGGTCAGGGAGCCCTTGCGATGCTGGCGTTTCTGGGGGGGTTCTCGTCTGCCACGTCGATGGTGATCGTGGAAAGCATCGCGCTGGCGACGATGATCTCTAACCACATCGTGATACCGCTTTGGCTGCGCTTGCGCCCGACAGCGGGAGCGGGGGATGACCTGCGATCGGTCGTCCTGATGGCGCGGCGGCTGGCCATCGCGGGGGTGCTTGCACTGGGGTACGGATACTATCACATTTCGGGCGGGTCAGCGGCGTTGGCGGCAATCGGGCTGATTGCGTTTCTGGGGGTGGCGCAGGTGTTGCCGGCGATGATCGGCGGCATCTTATGGCGCGGGGCGACCAAGGTGGGGGCGGCGGCCGGGCTGCTGATCGGCTTTGCGGTCTGGGCCTATACCTCGTTTCTGCCGTCGTTCGGGCCGGATGCGGTGTTGTCTGCCACGATCTTTGCCGACGGCTTGTTCGGCATCGGCTGGCTGCGCCCGCAAGGGCTTTTCGGTACGGGCGGGATGGACCCGATGATCCACGCGCTGTTCTGGTCGCTGACGCTGAACGCGACGGCTTTCTTCGTGGGATCGGTGCTGACCTTCCCGGGACCGGTGGAACGGCTGCAGGGGGCCGCCTTCGTCAATGTGTTCGAGGGCCCGGTCGGGCCGCAACGCTGGGCCAAAGGGCGGGCGGAACCAGAGGCGCTTCTGGTCATGGCGCAGCGCATTCTGGGTGAAGAGGCGGCGTTATCGCAGTTTCAGCAGGCCGCGCAGGCGCAGGGCAAGGCCGGGTTCCTGCCCGATCCTACCCCGGCCTTTCTGGATGGTCTGGAGGCGCGCCTGTCCGGTTCGGTCGGGGCAGCGACGGCGCATGCAATGATCAGCCAGCTGGTGGGCCGCGCCACCGTGACGGTCGAAGACCTGATGGCGGTGGCAAGCGAAAGCGCACAGATCATGGAATATTCCGCGCAACTGGAATCGCAGCAGGGCGAGCTGAGCCGGACCGCGGGTGCCTTGCGCGAGGCCAATGAAAAGCTGATGCAGCTGTCGATCCAGAAGGATGCCTTCCTCAGCCAGATCAGCCACGAACTTCGCACGCCGATGACCTCGATCCGCGCGTTTTCCGAGATCATGACCGAAGGTGACCTGCCGCCCGAGATGGTGGCCAAGTACGGCGCGATCATTCAGGACGAGGCCAAGCGGCTGACCCGTCTGCTGGATGACCTTCTGGATCTGAGCGTACTGGAAAACGGCACGGTACAGCTGAACCTGACGCTGACAAGCCTGCAAGACATCATCGACAAGGCCCTGACTGCCGCGCGCCAGACCCGGCCCGAACGCAGCTTTCTGGTCTACCGCGACACCGCGTCCGAGGCGGTGTTTCTGCGCACCGATGCCGACCGGCTGACGCAGGTGTTCATCAATCTGATCTCAAATGCGCGGAAGTATTGCGATGCGGCCCAGCCGGAACTTCGGATTTCTGTGCGTCAGCGTGGCGGCCGGATCACAGTGGACGTGACCGACAACGGGCGCGGCATCCCGAAAGAGGCGCAAGGGTTGATCTTCGAGAAGTTCGCCCGGCTGTCGGATGAAAACCGTGCCGGAGGGGCGGGTCTGGGTCTGGCAATTTGCCGCGAGATCATGACCAATCTTGGCGGCGCAATTGCCTATCTGCCGGGGCAGGGTGGGGCCGGGTTCAGGGTGACGGTGCCTTTGCGGCTGGAAAAGCTGGCGGCTTAACGGTTTGTGAAGCCTCAGGGCGCTAGGGTCGCGGGGACGCTGACCGGAGCCCTGGACATGAATGATCTGATCCGCCGAAAGATCGACCGCGGGATTGCCGCGCAGATCGAAGGCGCGCCGGGGGCTGACCGGGGCTGGCGGCTGGCGATGGCGCGGGCCGCGCGCGATGCGATGGGGCTGGACCTTGAGGTGCGGCAGATGTCGGTGCTGCGACACAGCCTCGCCGAACTGCTGGATCTGCCGCCTGACCGCGCGTTGATCGCCCTTCTGGACGGGCCCGCATCGGGGCTGGGGTTGATCATGCTGTCGCCCCCGGTGATGTCTGCCCTGATCGAAATGCAGACCTTGGGCCGGGTGTCGGACCATCCTGCTGCCGCCCGCAAACCTACGCGCACCGATGCCGCCATGGTGGCCGGGGTGATTGACCGCGCCCTCGCGGGTCTTGAAGATGCGCTGGCCGAAGAAGCCGATCTGGTTTGGGCAGGCGGCTTTCGCTACGCCTCGTTCCTTGAGGATGCGCGCCCCCTTGGTCTGCTGCTGGAGGAAGAAACCTACCGGGTGATGGTCGCCGAAGTGGCGCTGGCGGGCGGGGCAAAGATCGGAAACGTCATTTTGGCTTTGCCTGCCGATGGTCGGGGCGAGCGGCCCGCAGCCATGCCCGGCACCCCGGACGAAGCCGCGATGCACCAGTTTTCCGCAGCTCTTGGCGCGCAGGTGATGGAGGCGGACTGCACCTTGCAGGCGGTGATTGCGCGGGTCACTCTGCCGATCCGGCAGGTGATGGCGCTGGCGGTGGGCGATCTTTTGCCAATGGCCCATGCGGCGCTTGATGCTGTGGCGGTAGAGACGACAGCCGGTCGGCGGATCACGACAGCCAAACTCGGCCAGAACAGGGGCATGCGGGCGGTGAAGATCCTTGAGGACACGCAATCAAGGTCGATCCGGACCCCAGCCTCTCCGGCTGTGGTCACAGGGTCGGTCCAGACGCCCGCAATAACTGATCCGCAGGATTGGCGGGCTGCCGGGTGACGGTTCGGATCGCGTGCGGCTAGCGGTTTAACCCGACCTTTGGCGGCAAAAGACCCTCAAGGGGTAAGCGCGGCGACCAGCGTCCGGAGTGTCGGATTTCAGACCTGACTGCGGTGCCAGCCCGATTCAGGCGCTACGGAACACGCCCGCGTTCAGGCCTTGTCCGCTGCCAGCGCCTGCAATTGTGGTCTGAGATGTTCCAGCTGATACCCGAAACGCGCGGGCAGGCCGATCAGTTCGTCGACCGGCCGGTTTCCCGCCTGCGACAGCGCCCAGACCACGGAACTGCGGTTGCCTGAGGCGCAATAGGCCAGCACCGGACCCTTTGCCGCAGCAATCGCCGCCCCCTGTGCGGCCACATTATCCATCGTCATCGCACCACCGACGACGGGATTGACCACGAAGTCCAACCCCAGCGCCTCGGCCGCCGTGCGCATTGCGGCGGCGTGCAGGTGTGGCGGGATTTCGCCATCGGGCCGGTTGTCAATGACGGAGGTAAACCCCAGCGCCTTGATCGCGGGCAGATCCGCCAGGTCGATCTGCGGAGATACGGCGTAGTCGGGGGTCAGGTGGCGAATGTCCATGGTGTTCTCCGGTGCCGGCGCGATGGGAGGTGGCCGCGAAAGGTGTCGGGCGACAATAACCGGGCACGCTGCCAAACGAAAGGGCATCAGGGCGTGACGGCGGGCCTTGATATGGGTCAAGGAAGACTACGGGTTTTGATGCCAGAATTATGACAATGAGCTGGAGGGCCCGATGCAGGAACAGAAAAGAATTCCACCGGCGCAGCGAAAGCTGGCGCTTGAGGCGAGGCTGGCGGAACTTGACACACGCCTTGGTGCCATCGAGGAGGAACTCGATTCGCATCAGAACCCGGATTGGGACGAACTGGCGGTCGAGCGGGAAGTCGACGAGGTATTGGAAGCCACGGGCGTGGCCGGGCAGCACGAAATCCGCCAGATCCGCGCCGCACTGAACCGGATCGCAGAGAACAGCTACGGCCTCTGTGCCCGCTGCGGGGCCGAGATCGGCGAAGAACGTCTGAACGCCTTGCCTTACACACCCTTTTGCAGGAGCTGCGCGCCATGACCGGACTTACACCTGCCGACATTCTGCGTGAAGAAGTTACCCTGATCGAGACGGGCCTGACCGTTCAGCGTCAGGGGCTTGATCTCTTATTGGCCGAAATGCAGGCGCTGACGGCGCTGATGCCGGGGCAAGACGGTGCTGCACCGGACCCGGGCCTGACGGATGCCGAGGTCGAGGCCAGTTTTGACAACATGCCGGTCTGATCGCGCCTTGCATAGGCTGAGGGATTGTCTCTTACTTCCGCGATAATGCGGGGCGGGGGGCGCCGGAATGGCTAGTCAAGGGATCACGGCGCGATTGCAGGGCATGGTGCGTGTCGTGACCTTGGGTCAGGCGGCATCAAGACTTCTGAGCCCGGCGGACTGGCAAGCCCTGATTTCGGCGCTTGGTGCCAATGACGGCGCGACGGCGGTCGTTCTTCGGATCGAAGGCTCCGCCACTGCGGTATCCCTGTCGCTGGAGCCGGACTGCGGCGCACCCGGTCTGCGCGAGCTTTGTGCAGCAATAGAGGCCAGTCCGATCCCGGTGGTGGTGGCGTTGCAGGGGCTGAACGCAGGTCCGGCGACGGAGCTGGCACTGGCGGCGCATGCCAGGGTGGCGGCCCGGGACGCGCAGCTGGCCCTGCCTGACATCGGGCTGGGATTGCCGCCGCAGGCAGGTGCCTCACAACGCTTGCCGCGCCTGATCGGACCGTTTGAGGCGTTGCGGATGCTGATCACCGGACGCACGGTGACGACGATCGAGGCGCTGGAGATGGGGCTGGTTGATCAGGTGACCGAAGACGATCCGAGCACAGCGGCGGTGCAGCTGGCCGCTGAACTGGCAACGGGGCGGACCTTGGCGCGCCGTGCCGTTGACCCGCAGGCCTGGCAGGCTGTCGTGGCCACTGCACGGCGTGACGCGCGGGGCGGGCTGGCAGCGATCGGTCGCATCGTTGACTGTGTCGAGGCCGCCTTGCTGTTGCCCCTGGAAAACGGTCTGGCACTGGAGGCCGTGACGCGCGAGGATCTGGAGGGAACGCCAGAGGTGGCAGCACTGCGGGCTGTCGCCGGTGCCGAGCGTCGGGCGGCCGCACTGCCCCCGGCGGTGGCGCGGATCCAGCCTGCCACCGTTCAACGCATCGGGTTGCTGGGCTTGGGTCCTGACATCGTGACCCTTGCAGCACTGGCACTCAGCCGCGGTCTTTCGGTGGTCTGGGAACATGGCGATCCCGCTGAGTTGGCCAGTGGGCGGGCGATGGTCGAAGCGCGGCTGACGGGCGACCTGCGCACGGCGTCGCGGTCCCGGCTGGTGACCGGCAGTGATCCGGCAGCGCTTGAAGGGGTTGGACTGCTGGTGCATGCCACCGCACCCGACAAGGATGCGCTGCGCCACAGTTTGCCCGATGCGCCGCATCTGGTGCTGATGGGCACACCCGGCACACTGGGGCTGAGCCTGGCGCCGTCTGGCCGGGCCTGCGAGCTGGCGCTGCCGGACGATGAGACGCCGGAGAGGGTGGCCACGGCAATAGCCACGCTGCGCCGGATCGGCCTTCGGCCGCTATTGGTCGCAAAGCGCCCGGTTCTTGGTGCTCAGGTGGCGGGGGCCGGGGCTGCGGCTTTGGCTCGTCTGGCGGCCCTTGGTGTTCCACGCCGGATGATTGCCACCACGCTGCAATCGTTTGGCGCACGGCTGCCGGACGTGATCTGGCCCGAGCCACCGGCCATGCTGCGCGCGATGACGGAGGCAGAGCTGTGTGATCGCTGGCTGGGGGCCATGGCCAACGCGGGGTTGCAGGCACTGGACAGCGGTATCGCGCTGCGACCTTCGGATGTGGATCACCTGCTGGTCACGGGGTACGACTTTCCGCGCTGGCGGGGTGGGCCGATGCATCAGGCAGACCGGCGCGGCTTGATGGTTCTGCGCCGCGATCTGCGCCTTTGGGCCGACGAGGATACGATCTGGGCCCCGGCCCCCGTTCTGGACCAGTTGATTGCGGATGGGGTGCGGCTGCCATCGCTGGACGGCTAGCCAAGCACGATGCCCGCCACCACCAGCATCAGCCCCAGCGCCGAGACGCCAAGCGCCGCCATGTTGATCAGCACCACGCGCTGCAATTCAGCCCGCATCGCCGCATCTTCAAGGCCCGCGCGCCGCGCCCGCGTTGCCCGCAGGATGCAATAGCCCAGCCCGGCGATACCGCACAGCGACAGCGCCGCCCCCATCCAGATCAAAACTTGCACCTTCGCCTCCCCTGCGCATTCTGGACCGGTGGCTAATGGCTCTGACCTTCCGGCGCAAGTCTGCCGGCAAACCGGCATCTTTCGCGGATCGTCGCTTGAACCCATCGGCCCGGGCAGGGTAGGAACGCCGCGAACGCGCAGCTTATTGCAAGGATGAGGACCAAGATGGCCGACCCGACCGACGCCTATTCCGTGACCGCCGACGAACTGCGCCAGTTCATCGAACGCTATGAGCAGCTGGAGGCGGAAAAGAAAGACGTCACCGAACAGCAAAAAGAGCTGATGGCCGAAGCCAAGGGGCGCGGTTACGACACCAAGGTCATGCGCAAGGTCATCGCGCTGCGCAAGCGCAAGCCGGACGAGATTGCCGAGGAAGAGGCGATCATGGAAATGTACAAGACCGCGCTTGGCATGGCCTGAGGTGTAAGCCTTGATTTGGAAAGCATGAGGCGGCAAGCCTCGATTTGGTAAGCCTTTGGCGTCACGCCTCCAGCAGGGTGACGCCGGGCAGGTGGCGGATGCGTTCGATATCCTCGAAATAGCGCGCGGTCAGATTTGCAACGTAGTCGTCCGTCCAGCCGGGCAGGGTGATCGCCATTTCGATCTGTTCGGGGCGGGCGAACTTCTCCAGAAAAGCGGTCACGATCCGGCGACGGTGGCTGACCGACTGGGGCGGATGCTGCGCGCAGTAGGCCTTCATTCGCGCAAGGCCGATATCGGTCATGATCATGGTCAAAAGCTCGTCCGTATCGACAAGCGCTGTTTCGGGCGCATGGCCCGATACGGCCTGCAGCACTTCGGGCCAGATCAGCGGCGTGTCTTCATCGCACCAGACGGTGATCGGAACACCGGGGTTCTGCGCAAGGATCTGGCGCACCACATCTGACCAGCGCAGGTGCAGCGGCTCTACGCTGGCCAGGATATCTTCGCGGCCCTTGGTGTTCACCTTGTCTTGCAAGGTCGGCAGAAACGTCGCCGGGTTGCGGATGGCAAGGTGAAACTCTGCGTCAATGTCCGGGAAAATCTGGGTGAAGGCGCGGATCCTCTCGCCGGCAAAGCCGTACAGCGCGCCGGTCACGGCCCAGGTCGGAAAGCTGAGGAAGTTTTCCCAGCTGAGGATCAGCCTGTCGGCCACCGGCTCGTCCATGATCTGCTCCAGCAGCATGGCCTGACTGTCTTGCGAGGTGGCCCTGCCTTTCAGCTGCACGGCGGTGTCCCGGATCAGCTTGCGGTAACGGGTGGGGGACGGGACGACGATGCCCTGTTCGGCCAACACGGCACGGTTCTTCAACAGACAGCGGACCAGCCGGTCCTCATCGGTGCAATGTGCCCCAAGGTGGTAGACGATGCGCATCGGGCCCTGTTGTCTTTACGGTTGTCGTGCCACGCGGGCCTTTGACGCGACTATAAGAGGTTTTCTGGACAGTTAAACCGCTTTCCTGTATCCCGCCCTCAGGATGGCCGACCAAAACACTCAAGTTCCCCGCAGACTGATCCTGCCAAGGCCGAACCTGTGGACGGTGGGGGCGCTGGGGATTGCGGCTCTGGTGCTGGCGCCGGTGCTGTCGGTCCTGTGGATTGCCTTTCATCCGACGGAAAACATCTGGCCGCATCTGATGTCGACGGTGCTGCCGCGCTATCTGGCGACCACGCTGGCGCTGATGGCGGGGGTGGCGGTCCTGACGGCGGCGATGGGCACCGGGGCCGCGTGGCTGGTGACGATGTACCGCTTTCCCGGGCAACGCTGGCTGACCCATGCGTTGCTGTTTCCGCTGGCGATCCCTGCCTATGTCGGGGCCTATGCCTTGGTCGATTTTCTGGATTATGCGGGGCCCTTGCAGAAGGTCATGCGAGAGGCGTTCGGCTGGGCCTCGGCGCGGGACTACTGGTTTCCGGAGACCCGGTCGACCTGGGGGGCGGTTCTGGTCTTGTCGGCAGCCCTGTATCCCTATGTCTACCTTTTGGCCCGCGCGGCGTTCCGCGAACAATCGGGCGGCACGTACGAGGTGGCGCGCGCGCTGGGTGTCGGCCCCTGGGGCCTGTTCCGCAGGGTCGGCTTGCCATTGGCGCGCCCGGCGATTGCGGCAGGCGTGGCGCTGGCCCTGATGGAGACAGTGGCGGATTACGGCACGGTCACCCATTTCGGGGTGCAGACGCTGACCACCGGCATCTTTTCCACCTGGCTGAACGGCGGCAATGCCGGGGGGGCGGCACAGATTGCGGGCGTGATCCTGATGCTGATCCTGCTGCTGGTGGCGCTGGAACGGGTAGGCCGGCGCAACGCGCGGTTTCACCAGATGGGCCGGTCATCCCGCCCGATCGCACCGCAACCCTTGCCCCGGGGCAAGGGATGGCTGGCCTTCGCTCTGTGTGCCGCGCCCTTTGCGGCGGGGTTTGTGTTGCCGCTATCGGTGATGCTGGTCCATGCCGCCGAGAAACCCGAATATTGGCTGGCCCCCGATCTGGGTCGGGCTTTGGTTAACACACTGGTGGTGGGCGGGCTGGCGTCTGTGGCCACGGTTGGTGCCGCGCTGTTTCTGGTCTACGCCCTGCGCATGGCCGGGCGTCGGGTGGCCCGCTGGGTGCTGCCGGTGACGCTGATCGGCTATGCGGCACCGGGCGCGGTGCTGGCGCTTGGGTTGCTGATCCCGCTGGCGGCGCTGGATCACCGGCTGGCCGACGGGATCCTTGCGATGACCGGCCGCGATCCGGGCCTGTTGATCACCGGTACCGCTTTTGCCTTGGGTCTGGCGTACCTCGTGCGGTTCTTCGGGATCGCGCAGGGCGCGCTGGATGCGGCGTTCGGGCGGGTGTCGCCGTCGTTGCCGATGGCCGCGCGGTCGCTGGGGCGCACGGCCGGGGGCGCGCTGAGGGCGGTATATCTACCCCTGATGCGCGGGTCGGTCGCCACAGCGCTGCTGGTGGTGTTCGTCGATTGCGTCAAGGAACTGCCCGCGACGTTGTTGTTGCGCCCGTTCAACTACAACACCTTGTCCACAAGGGTGTTCGAACTGGCCAGCCTGGAACGGCTGAGCGAGGCC
>JANOQT010000078.1:0-2240 GCA_031415015.1 Paracoccaceae bacterium | reverse complement strand
ATGGGCGACAGATCGACCGCTTCCCCAAGCCCTTATCAGGCGCTGCCCCTCGCTCCCCCGGCCTTGGTTCCACCCTGGCCGGACCTGTATGCGGGGGGCAGAGGCGCGGTAAGCCTCTAGCGTCAAACATTTTTTCTGTGTTCGCACCTTTGGGTGCGCGGTTCGCAGGTACGCACCCTGCGTCTGAGTGCGCGCCCGCAATCTGATCAGCACAACGACCGCCCTCCCGTCCCTGCCCAGCCACGGAACCGCCCGACCCAGCGTTTCTGACCCCGCCCCACCCTATCCGGCCCGGCGTTCATCACCGGGCCTTTTTCTATGTCCGGAGACCTCCCATGAGCCACGCCGCCACCAACTGGGCCATCCAGCAGCGCGGGCTGAAGCCTGCCACAAAGATCGTGCTGTGGTTTCTGTGCGACCGTCACAACCCGGATTTCGGGTGCTTCCCGACGCAGGCACGGCTGGCCGAGGACGCGGAGATGTCCATCTCCGCCCTCAACGATCATCTCGCCACCCTGGAGAAACTGGGCCTGATCCACCGTATCCGGGCCCATGATCCGCACAGCCACCGGCGTCTACCGACGCGCTATAACCTCGGGTTCGAACAGGGATTCCCACAAAATCCACCTCCGGAAAGCGGAGATGGGTTTGTTGAAATCACAAAAGAAAATGACGACCCATCTCCGGAATCGCCAGATGGAGCCATCTCCGGATTTCCCGGCGTTCCATCTCCGGATTTTCCCGAAAGCCATCTCCGGAATCCGGAGTATAACCTTTTAAGAGAACCTTTAACTAAAACTGTAAAGGAGGAGGAGGATGCGCAAGCGCGCGAGATCGATTTTGATCGTTTCTTCGCAGAGCTGCTGACCGCGCTGGGCATCGATCCCGTCGGCCCCCTGCCCGCCTGGTGGCAAGGCTGGCCCGCCAAAACCCATGTGTGCCGCTGGATCGACGACCTCGGCCTCACCGAAGACCGGATCACCGAGACCGCCACCGAGACCCGTCGAGTTCACCCAGCCCCACCCGATGGCCCGAAGGCGCTCGACCGCGCGATGGAGCGCGCCGCTAGGCGCGATGCGCAGGTCTCCGTCGCAAAATCTTATGCGCAGACCACCAAGGGGAAGCCCAGCCGCACCGAAGGCGCCAGACCCGGTGCCGACGAAGTCGCGGCATTCTACGCAGACTTGGTCAACTCCGATCGGTTCCTGCCCGCCAACACCATCAGCAACACGACCCGCGACGCGATGCTGTCGCGCGGGCTCGTAACCCCGGAACGGCTTCGGGCGAGGGGCGTTCATTAAACGGGCACAAAAGATGGGACAGCCCGGAAGGTGCCGTCGGGTGGCGATTTCCAAAACTCTGCAAAGGGCAAAGCAATGCATATTCAGTGCAGCATGTCCGCCAGCCCCAACGCTTTAAACGCCGCCTTCATTGCTGGATCAAACCCCGGATCGATCCGCGCCGGGCCGTAACCATGCACCCGGTTCCGCGCGTCGATCTCCCGCAGTTCGGCGGCGAACTCCTCGGGCGACGCGGCCTCCTTCAAGGTCGTGTCGCCCTCGCAGTAGCTGAAGACCATCAGGCGTGCCGGGTTGGCCCAAGTGCCGAAGTATGACGCGTCCTGCGCAGTATCGACCTGCGCCCAGCCCTTCTCGTAGCTGCAGAGCCCGAAATCATAGACATACCGGTCGCCCGGCCAAAACTCGCGGGTGATCTTCATGCTGTTACCTGCGCGCGGGCGGTGGTGGCGATCACGCAGAGGTCACGGTAGCGGGCCATCGCCTTGGGGCTGGACGAAACCGGGTTGATGTCGAATGCCCGCAGCGCGGCGATGTCGCCCGCCTCGGCCAAGGCAACGATCTGGGCCAGCTTGGCGCGGAACCGGGCGTGTGTCGGTTTGGAGAAATCCGGCACCTGCGGCAGCGCGCCGCTTTGGGCCTGATCTCGGATGGCTTGGCGCTTGCCGATCACCGGGGCGGGCGCAGCCTTCGGTTCTTCCTCCCCTGCCAGGATCGGCTCGCCCGCAGGATCGAGGTTGCCGTTGTCCAGCACCAAGGTCAGCCGGGCCTCAGCCTGCTCAAAGGTATCGGCGATCATGATCGAGGTGAAGGCAAGGGCGGCGCGCTCGGCGCCGATCCTTGCCGCCAGCAAGCGGGCGAATTTGTCGCCCGCCTTCTTGGCGCTGGTGGCCGGTTCGATCGGCGTGTCGGAAAGGCGCTGGGCGAGCGTGTCGATCTGCG
>JANOQT010000077.1:0-22002 GCA_031415015.1 Paracoccaceae bacterium | reverse complement strand
ACGGATTCGTAACGGGCCGGGTTCTGTCCGGCAAAGATCTGGCACATGTCTGGCATCCTCCTCGCAACAATGTTGCGCAGGGGCATGCCCCGCCGTCAAGGCGACCAAATGGCAAGGGCCGCCCCACGGGCAGCCCCTGTTTCCTCTAGGGGCCAGAGGCCCAGCCTATGGCCTGCACAGGCCGGACGTCACGCCTATCCCAACGGTGCGGCCCGCTCTCCTTGCCATTTGGTCGCCTTGACGGCGGGGCATCGCACGGCGCAACATTGTTGCGAGGAGGATGCCAGTCATGTGCCAGATCTTTGCCGGTCAAAACCCGGCCCGCTACGAATCCGTCACCCGCCGCCTGCGGCTGAACGGGCAGTCGACCAGCATCCGGCTGGAGCGTGCGTTCTGGGGGATACTCGACCAGATCGCGGCGACGCAGGGGCTGACGACGCCTGCCTTCATCTCGAAGCTGCACGCCGAGGTGCTCTTGGGGCAGGGTGAGGTCACCAACTTTACCTCGCTGCTGCGCTGCGCCTGCACCATCCACCTGGGTGAGCTGGACCAGATGCGGGATCACGCCACCCTGATCGCCGCCGAGTAAGAAAAATGCAGCCGTAGTAGCATGCTACTACCAAGGCCCTGACCGCCCCGTTCTATCTGTCCTGCACGGATGATGGCGGGGAAGACGGATGGCCAAGGCGATACATTCCATGATCCGCGTCCTTGACGAGGCGCGGACATTGGCGTTCTATGAAACTGCGTTCGGTCTGAACGTGGCGGCGCGGCTGGATTTCGAAGCCTTTACGCTGGTCTATCTGTCGAACGCCGACAGCACGTTTGAACTTGAACTGACCGTCAACAAGGGCCGCACCGAACCCTATGCTTTGGGCGACGGCTACGGCCATCTGGCGTTCAGCGTGGATGACGTGAACGCGACCCATGCGGCGCTGACCGAGGCCGGCCTTGCCCCGCGCAAGCTGGTGGACTTTGCGCCTGCGGGCACCGTGATTGCGCGGTTCTTTTTCATCGCGGACCCGGACGGATACCAGATCGAGGTGCTGCAGCGGGGGGGGCGTTACCTGTAACGGCCGCGGCTGCACCGCAACACGACAACCGAGGGAGGACGACATGACCAAGGCAACAAGAGGAATGACGCGCCGCGCGCTGCTGGGACGCAGCATTGCGGCGGGGGCGCTGGCGGTGACGGGGGTGGGGTTCATTGCCGCGCCGGACGCAGCCTGGGCGATGGAAGTGGCGGTGATCACGCCCGAGCAGATGGCGACATTGCTGCAGATGGCGCGCGACATCTATCCGCATGACCATGTGGCGGACGAGTTGTACGCTGTGGCGGTCAAGGGCTACGACGCCGACGCGTCGAAAGAGATGGTGGCGGCGGGTGTGGCCGAACTGGACGCCGCGGCGGTGGCGCAGGGGCATGCGTCCTATCTGGCGGCGGGCTGGGAGGAAGAGCGGGTCGCGATCCTGAAGGCGGTCGAGGGGTCTGCGTTCTTTGGCACCGTGCGGGCGGGGCTGGTCACCGGGCTGTACAACCAGAAGGCGGTCTGGCCGCTGTTCGGGTACGAGGGCGAAAGCTTTAGCCAGGGCGGTTACATCAACCGCGGCTTTGACGACATCAACTGGCTTTGAGGGGGGCGAACACATGGCAACGTTTGATCTGAACGACGACAGCGTGGTCGTCATCATCGGCACCGGTGCGGGCGGCGGGGTTCTGGCCAATGAACTGGCGCAGAAGGGCGTCAAGGTGGTGGCGCTGGAGGCGGGCGGGCGGTACCTGCCCGAGGATTATGTGAACGACGAGTGGGAATCGTTCGGGCAGCTGGCCTGGCTTGATGCCCGCACCACGACCGGCGACTGGCGCGTGCACAAGGATTTCGCGGGCCTGCCTGCGTGGATCGTCAAGGCGGTGGGCGGCACCACCACGCACTGGGCCGGGGCTTCGCTGCGGTTCCAAGAGCATGAGTGGAAGGCGCTGACCAACTATGGCGCGGTTGAAGGCGCAAACCTGCATGACTGGCCCATCGACGGGACCGAGATGGCGCCGTGGTACGATCTGGCCGAAACCAAGCTGGGCGTCACGCGCACCGGTGACCGGGCGGGGCTGCCCGGCAACAACAACTTCAAGGTGTTCGAGAAGGGTGCCAAGGCGCTGGGCTACAAAGAGGTCCACACCGGCCGCATGGCGATCAACTCCGCCGATTATGATGGGCGGATGGCCTGCCAGCAGACCGGTTTCTGCTTTCAGGGCTGCAAATGGGGTGCGAAATGGTCCGCCGCCTATACCGACATCCCAGCGGGTGAAGCGACGGGCAATCTGGAGGTCCGCGACCGCTCCCACGTCGCCCGCATCCTGCATGACGATACCGGCAAGGTCACCGGCGTCGAATACTTCGACAAGGACGGCGCGTTGCAGCTGCAGAAGGCCCGCATCGTCTGCGTTGCCGGGAATTCGTTTGAGAGCCCCCGGCTGCTGCTGAACTCCGCCTCCCCCATCTTCCCCGACGGCCTCGCCAACTCTTCCGGCATGGTCGGCCGCAACTACATGCGCCACACCACCGGGTCGGTTTACGCGATCTTCGACAAGCCGGTCCGGATGTGGCGCGGCACCACCATGGCCGGCATCATGCAGGACGAATCCCGCCACGACCCCAGCCGCGGCTTTGTCGGTGGGTACGAACTCGAAACCCTGTCCCTTGGCTTGCCCTTCATGGCCGCCTTCCTCAACCCCGGTGGCTGGGGGCGCGGCTTCACCACCGCCCTTGACCACTACGAGAACATGGCGGGCCTGTGGATCGTCGGCGAAGACATGCCGCAGCTTGGCAACGGCGTCACCCTGTCGGACACCAAGGACCAGCACGGCCTGCCCGTCGCCAACGTCAACTTCGATGAGCATCCCAACGACATTGCCATGCGCAACCACGCCTACAAGCAGGGCATGGCGATGTATGACGCCGTGGGGGCCACCCGGTCCTTCCCGACGCCGCCCTACCCGTCCACCCACAACCTCGGCACCAACCGCATGTCGGCCGAAGCAAAGGACGGCGTCGTCAACAAATGGGGCCGGACCCATGACATCGCCAACCTGTTCGTCTCTGACGGCAGCCAGTTCACCACCGGAGCCGCCGAAAACCCCACGCTGACCATCGTCGCCCTCGCCATCCGCCAGGCCGACCACATCGCGCGAGAGATGAGCGCGGGCACCATCTGACCGCCTTCCCCGGCCCCGCACCCACGGGGCCGGTCCCTTCCCGCGCGCGAGAATCCCTTGACCTCGCCCCGCACCTGCCGTAACCCGTCCTCCGCGTAGGGGTATAGCTCAGTTGGTAGAGCGACGGTCTCCAAAACCGTAGGTCGCGGGTTCAAGCCCTGCTGCCCCTGCCAGATTTCCAAATAAGAAATCCGCGATTGCCCGGACCAGCGCGCCACTCTACCGTGTTAGCATCCGGCTAACCGTTAGCCTTTAAAGTTTGACCGGCAATTGAGGACGATATGGGACGAACAGAGGTGCCATGAGGCCAATCGGAATCGACCTCTTTGCGGGAGCGGGCGGCCTGAGCCTTGGATTCGAGCAGGCGGGATTCGACGTCGTGGCGGCGGTCGAAATCGACCCGGTTCATTGTGCTGTCCACAAGTTCAACTTCCCGCACACCGCTGTCATTCCGCGCTCGGTTGACAAACTGACGGGTAGCGAAATCCGGCTTGCCGCCGGGATCGGCAACCGCCAGGTGGACTGCGTCTTTGGTGGGGCACCCTGTCAGGGCTTCTCACTGATTGGCCATCGCGTACTTGACGATCCGCGCAACCGGCTTGTTCTGGAGTTCGTGCGTCTCGTCGTCGAACTTGAAGCGCGCACCTTTGTTTTCGAGAATGTGAAGGGCCTGACGCTCGGTCATCACAAGCAGTTTTTGCACGAACTTGTCGCTGCCTTTGCAGAGCGGGGCTATGACGTTCGAATGCCGTGGCGCGTGTTGAATGCCGCCGCCTTTGGCACACCTCAGTCTCGTGAACGCTTGATCTTGTTGGGTGCGAAGAAAGGAACCCTGCTTCCTGAGTATCCTACCCCAAGCACAAAAATAGCGGGTCGCAAGGCCGCTTCCGGGCTTCCGCAAGGACCGACTTGCGCCGAAGCGCTTGACGACCTTCCCGACGCCGAAGCATTCCCTGCTTTACTTGATGGGGATGCCGTCGAAACGGATCGCTTCGGGGTGCCGTCACGCTATGCCGCCGAAATGCGGTGCTTGGAAAATGACGCCTGGCACTTCGCTCATCCACGAGATTGGAACCCGGCGCTTTTGACATCCAGCGCCCGGACTGACCACACCAGTATCTCTCGGCGACGATTTGCAGACACAGCGCAGGGCAAGATCGAACCGATCAGCCGCTTGTTCAAATTGCCCCAAGATGGCGTGTCGAACACGCTTCGCGCCGGGACGGACGGCGCGCGGGGCGCGTTCACCAGCCCGCGTCCGATCCACTACCGTCAAAACCGCTGCATAACGGTACGCGAAATGGCACGACTTCACGGCTTTCCAGACTGGTTTCGCTTCAACATGACCAAGTGGCATGGGGCACGACAAATCGGGAACGCCGTTCCTCCGCCACTTGCCCGCGCCGTCGCAGCACAGGTCATTGCTGCTCTGGGGATTGTGCCGGTACGACCGTCGAAACCGATCCCACTTGGCGACATAGTGCTGCTGCAAATGAGTGTTTCAAATGCCTCGGCGCATTTCGGGATTGAACCGCCGAAGACCGGTCGTGATCGTAAGAGCGGCGCGAAGAAACGTAAGCAGACTGATATTGAGGCAGAACGTGTCGCGGCGCGGGTGGCCTATGGTTAAGACGAACCGCTATCAGGCTCTCATTTCGAAGATTTTCCTTGATAGCTATCATCCCGGCGCGACAGAATTCGAGTTCGAGCGAGAGCGGCTGGAACACGGGGCGCTGGCCCTCGGGATCAAGCTGCCGAAAAACCTTGGTGATGTGATCTATTCGGTGCGGTTCCGAACTGCTCTTCCAGAGGACATCCTTGCCACTCAACCACTCGGAATGGAGTGGATCATCGAGGGCGCGGGGCGAGGCACCTATCGCTTCAAGCTGGTAAGGATCAACCGGATCGTCCCGAGGACCGATCTGGTGCGTATTTCCATTCCAGACGCTACCCCGGAACTTATCCGGGCCTATGCTCTTGACGACGAACAAGCGCTTCTCGCCATTGTCCGCTACAATCGTCTGATTGATACTTTCCTTGGTCTTACCACCTACAGCCTTCAGAACCACCTTCGCACGACAGTCAAAGGCATTGGCCAGATCGAGATTGACGAGCTTTACATCGGCCTCGACAAGCATGGCTGTCATTATGTGATCCCGGTTCAGGCCAAGGGTGGCAAGGATCAGATCGGGATCGTGCAGACTACGCAAGACATCCGGTTTGTTGAACAGCGTTTCCCCGGGATGCGGTGCCGCGCGATTGCAGCGCAGTTCATGGAAGGGCAGATCATCGCATTGTTCGAGCTGGCGCTGGATGACGGCGAGATCCGAGTTGTTGAAGAACGACACTATCGTCTGGTGCCGGCGCGTGATCTCGACCTTGATGCCATCAGAAGATATCGGCAGGATTGATCGCCCCGCCGGGTTTGCGTCGGACCGCGAGCGGGTGGAGCATCTTTTTGCCCTGTACGAGGCGATGGTCGCCCCGCTGCTGGCCGCGCCGAAAAAGCCACGGCGGCGGGCAAGTGTTAACAAAGTCTGAAACCGTCCCCCTAACCCCTTGAAATTGCGTGTCCCGCACCCTTGTCCACGCGTGGACACCGCCTTTCTCTTGAATTCCCGGCCCAGACCCCGTATTTCCCCCTGAACCCTCATACCCGGAACCCCGCCCATGGCCACCACGAACCCCCTCCAGTTCATCGCCCAGGTCCGGGCCGAGGTCGCCAAGGTCACCTGGCCCACCCGCCGCGAGGTGATCCTGACCACCGTGATGGTCTTCATCATGGCCACCCTCGCCGCCATCTTCTTCAGCCTGATCGACCTCGGGATCCGCACCGGCCTGACCGCCATTGTCGGCAGCTGAGACAGTTTCGCGGCGGAAGGCTCTTGAAAAGACGGCGGGCAGCGGATAAGCCCGCCTCAACCAATGGGACACCGGCGCGCATCGATTCGAGGTGCGCGCTGTTTTTTGTTCCGGGACCAAGCAAAGCGGGCCGCCTGGACGGCCCCGATAATGAGGAAGTAGCAGACGATGGCGAAGCGCTGGTATTCGGTGAGCGTTCTCTCGAACTTCGAGAAGAAGATCGCCGAGCTGATCAAGACCGCCGTCGCCGATGCCGGTCTCGAAGACGAGATCGACGAGGTGCTGGTCCCGACCGAAGAAGTGATCGAGATGCGCCGCGGCAAGAAGGTGACCTCTGAACGCCGCTTCATGCCGGGCTACGTGCTGGTTCACATGGAAATGTCGAACAAGGGCTACCACCTGATCTCTTCGATCAACCGGGTGACGGGCTTTCTGGGTCCGCAAGGCAAACCGCAGGCCATGCGCGATATCGAGGTCAACAACATTCTGAACCGGGTCGAGGAAGGTCTGGAAGCGCCGCGCAACCTGATCCGTTTCGACATCGGCGAAACCGTGCAAGTGACCGACGGCCCGTTCGAAGGCTTTTCCGGCATGGTCGAGGATGTGGACGAGGCGCACAACCGCCTGAAGGTCACCGTGTCGATCTTCGGACGCGCGACCCCGGTGGAACTGGAATTCACTCAGGTGTCGAAGGGCAACTGAGTGCCGCGTGGGAGGCGAGCGCCGGTGAAAGCCGGTGACGGACCGAACCACTAAACCGCACCGGTCCGGTGCAGTGACAAAGGAGAAGGCCAGATGGCCAAGAAGATTATCGGCAGCCTGAAGCTGCAAGTAAAGGCGGGGCAGGCGAACCCGTCCCCGCCAGTTGGCCCGGCTTTGGGTCAGCGCGGGTTGAATATCATGGCCTTCGTCAAGGAATTCAACGCCAAGACCGCCGACATTGCGCCGGGAACCCCGACGCCGGTGATCATCACCTATTATCAGGACAAGTCGTTCAGCCTTGAGCTGAAGACGGCACCTGCCGCGTTCCTGATCAAGCAGGCCGCCGGTCTGCCGTCGGTCGGCAAGCGCAACCGCACCAAGGGTTCGGTCAAGCCGGGCCACACGGTTGCCGGTTCGATCACTGCGGCCCAGCTGCGCAAGATCGCCGAGACGAAGATGAAGGACCTGAATGCGAACTCCGTGGAAGCTGCGATGCAGGTTATCCTTGGTTCTGCGCGGTCCTGCGGCATCGAAGTGAAGGGCTGAGATCATGGCAAAGCTTGCAAAACGCACCGCCAAAGCGGTTGAAGCCTTCGCTGGCAAGACCAACATCACGGTCGAAGACGCGGTAAAGCTGATCAAAGGCGCGGCCTCGGCCAAGTTCGATGAGACGCTGGAAATCGCCCTGAACCTGGGCGTTGACCCGCGCCATGCCGACCAGATGGTCCGGGGTGTGGTGCAACTGCCGAACGGCACGGGCAAAACCGTCCGCGTGGCGGTGTTCGCACGGGGTGCCAAGGCTGATGAGGCCAAGGCCGCTGGCGCGGATATCGTCGGCGCCGAAGACCTGATGGAGACGATCCAGTCCGGCAAGATCGAGTTCGACCGTTGCATCGCAACGCCGGACATGATGCCGCTGGTTGGACGTCTGGGCAAGATCCTCGGGCCGCGCAACCTGATGCCGAACCCCAAGGTCGGCACCGTGACGATGGACGTGAAAACGGCTGTCGAAGCGGCCAAGGGCGGCGAAGTCCAGTTCAAGGTCGAGAAGGCCGGGGTCATCCATGCCGGGATCGGCAAGGTGTCGTTTACCGAAGACAAGCTGGCGGAAAACATCCGCGCCTTTGTCGATGCGGTCACCAAGGCGCGTCCGTCTGGCGCCAAGGGATCATACCTGAAAAAGGTGTCGCTGTCTTCGACCATGGGTCCGGGCGTGTCGGTCGATATTTCGTCGGCGACGGCGAACTGAGGGCCGGTGGGTTAGCACCCACCCTACGAAATTCCTGAACCGGAAGGTGAGGGATGCTACCCGGGCGCAAAACGCCCGGTTCTGTCCGAGACGGTGGGTGGCGCGCAAACGCCTTAATCTCCTGCCTGAGATGGGGATCGAGATTGAAGGCGCCTTCGGGTGATCTTGGCCTCGGGAACCTGTTAACGGACCCGAATGCCGTGCCGCAGGGCACGGCTAATATGAGCCGGGGGGAAACCCCCAACCTTGGAGTGAAACTGTGGATAGAGCCCAGAAAGAGAAAGTGGTCGATGAACTCGGCCAGATCTTCGCAAGCTCTGGCGTCGTAGTGGTTGCCCACTACGCGGGCATGACGGTTGCACAGATGCAGGACCTGCGCGCAAAATTGCGTGACGTAGGTGGGTCCGTTCGCGTTGCCAAGAACACGCTCGCCAAGATCGCCCTTGAAGGGAAGCCCTGCGTCAAAATGGGTGACCTGCTCTTGGGCATGACCATGTTGTCCTACTCGGAAGACCCTGTGGCTGCGGCCAAGGTCTGCGAGGCCTACGCCAAGACGAATGACAAGTTCGTCATCATCGGCGGGGCTATGGGCGACACGGTTCTGGACCAGGCTGGTATCAAAGCCGTGGCTTCCATGCCGTCGCGCGAAGAGCTTATTGCTCAGATCGTGTCGTGTATCGGAGCACCGGGTGCTGCCATCGCCGGGGCCATTGGTGCGCCTGCGTCTAACATCGCGAGCATCCTGTCGACCATCGAGGAAAAGGCTGCGGCCTGATCTTTTGCCCGCGTGGGTTGATCCCACGCCGTTGGAACCCATCTTAAACGAACGGAAAACAAAATGGCTGATCTGAACAAACTCGCCGAAGAGATCGTTGGTCTGACCCTTCTCCAGGCACAAGAACTGAAAACCATCCTGAAGGACAAGTATGGCATCGAGCCCGCCGCCGGTGGCGCGGTCATGATGGCAGCTGGTCCGGCTGCTGCTGCGGCTCCGGTCGAAGAGCAGACCGAATTCGACGTCGTGTTGACCGATGCTGGACCGAACAAGATCAACGTGATCAAGGAAGTCCGCACCATCACCGGCCTCGGCCTGAAAGAAGCCAAGGACCTCGTTGAGGCCGGCGGCAAGGTCAAGGAAGGCGCTACCAAAGCAGACGCCGAGACCATGAAGAAGAAACTCGAAGAGGCTGGCGCCAAAGTCGAGCTGAAGTAATCCGGGACGGAGGGCAACCTCCCCCATGATTTGAGGCTGGGTCCGAAGCTTTTCGGGCCCAGCCAAACGCGTCTTGGAAGCGGCTTTCGCGAAAGCCGCTCCCCAGGCGCGATGCGGGTTCGGGAGCTGCCCTGCGGGACGGGTGGCATGAATAGGACCCACATTTGTCTGCTTCGCATGCGGTGCGCGCCCGTGGCCCGACGGGTGGTGTGCCAGCGAAATGATGAAAGGTGACGACGAGCATGGCGCAAGCTTATGTTGGCCAGAAACGCATTCGGCGGTACTTCGGCAAAATTCGTGAAGTTCTGGAGATGCCGAACCTGATCGAGGTTCAGAAATCCTCCTATGACCTGTTCCTGCGGTCGGGCGAGGCTGACAAGCCCACCGATGGTAACGGGATTCAGGGCACCTTCCAATCGGTGTTCCCGATCAAGGATTTCAACGAGACCGCTGTTCTGGAGTTCGTGAAATACGAACTTGAGAAGCCGAAGTATGACGTGGATGAATGCCAGTCCCGCGACATGACCTATGCGGCACCCCTGAAGGTGACGCTGCGACTGATCGTGTTTGATGTTGATGAAACCACCGGGGCCCGGTCGGTCAAGGACATCAAGGAACAGGACGTCTACATGGGCGACATGCCCCTGATGACGCATAACGGCACCTTCGTGGTTAACGGCACGGAACGCGTGATCGTCAGCCAGATGCACCGCTCGCCGGGCGTGTTCTTCGACCACGACAAGGGCAAGACGCACTCCTCGGGCAAACTGCTGTTCGCCTGCCGGATCATTCCGTACCGCGGGTCATGGCTCGACTTCGAGTTTGATGCCAAGGACGTGGTGTTCGCCCGCATCGACCGCCGCCGCAAGCTGCCGGTGACGACGCTGCTGTATGCGCTGGGGATGGATCAGGAAGGCATCATGGATGCCTACTATGAAACCGTCATGTACAAGCATGTGAAGAACAAGGGCTGGGTCACCAAGTTCTTCCCCGAGCGGGTGCGCGGCACCCGTCCGCAGTTCGACATCGTCGACGCAGCCACCGGCGAGGTGATCTGCAAGGCGGGCGACAAGATGACGCCGCGCATGGCGAACGACCTGATCAAGTCCGGCGCGGTAACGGAATTGTTGCTGCCGTTCGACCAGATCGTCGGGCGCTATGTGGCGAAAGACATCATCAACGAAGCAACCGGCGAGATTTGGGTCGAAGCCGGTGACGAGTTGACCATGGAATACGACCGCGATGGCGGTGTGAAGGGCGGAAGCCTGAAGGTGCTGCTGGATCAGGGCATCACCGACATTCCGGTGCTGGACATCGATAACGTCAACGTCGGTCCCTACCTGCGCAACACCATGGCGGTGGACAAGAACATGGGCCGCGACACCGCGCTCATGGACATCTACCGCGTGATGCGGCCGGGCGAGCCGCCGACGGTGGAGGCTGCGTCGCAGCTGTTCGACACGCTGTTCTTTGACAGCGAACGCTATGACCTGTCCGCCGTTGGCCGGGTCAAGATGAACATGCGTCTGGACCTGCAGGCGCCGGACACGTTCCGCACGCTCAGCCGGGATGACATTGTCTCGTGCATCAAGGCGCTGACCGAACTGCGCGATGGCAAGGGCGAGATTGACGACATCGACCACCTTGGCAACCGCCGGGTGCGGTCGGTCGGCGAATTGATGGAAAACCAGTACCGCGTCGGTCTGCTGCGGATGGAACGAGCCATCAAGGAACGCATGTCGTCGGTGGAAATCGACACGATCATGCCGCAAGACCTGATCAACGCCAAACCGGCGGCGGCGGCGGTGCGTGAATTCTTCGGTTCCTCGCAGCTGTCGCAGTTCATGGACCAGACCAACCCCTTGTCCGAAGTGACGCACAAGCGCCGCCTGTCGGCGCTTGGGCCGGGCGGTCTGACCCGCGAACGCGCAGGCTTTGAAGTCCGCGACGTGCACCCGACCCACTATGGCCGGATGTGCCCGATTGAAACGCCCGAAGGCCAGAACATCGGCCTGATCAACAGCTTGGCCACCTTCGCGCGGGTGAACAAGTACGGCTTCATCGAAACCCCGTACCGCAAGGTGATCGACGGCAAGGTGACCGACGAAGTCATCTACATGTCGGCCACCGAAGAAATGCGCCACACTGTGGCGCAGGCCAACGCGGCGCAGGATGCCGAGGGTCGCTTTACCGATGACCTGATCTCCAGCCGGAAGGCCGGGGAATTCATGCTGAACCCGCCGGATGCGGTGGACCTGATCGACGTGTCGCCGAAGCAGCTGGTGTCTGTTGCGGCGTCGCTGATCCCGTTCCTTGAAAACGACGACGCCAACCGCGCCCTGATGGGTTCGAACATGCAGCGTCAGGCGGTGCCTTTGCTGCAATCCGATGCGCCGTTTGTGGGCACCGGTATTGAAGCGGTGGTTGCCCGTGACTCTGGTGCCGCTATCATGGCGCGCCGGGCAGGGGTGATCGACCAGGTGGACGCACAGCGCATCGTGGTGCGCGCGACCGAGATGATGGAACCCGGAGAGCCGGGCGTCGACATCTACCGTCTGCGCAAGTTCAAGCGATCGAACCAGTCGTCCTGCATCAATCAGCGTCCGCTGGTGAAGGTGGGCGACACGGTTCTGCGCGGCGAAGTGGTGGCCGACGGCCCCTGCACCGACATGGGCGAATTGGCCCTTGGCCGGAACATCGTCGTCGCGTTCATGCCGTGGAATGGCTACAACTACGAAGACAGCATCCTGATTTCCGAACGCATCCTGCGCGACGACGTCTTCACCTCGATTCACATCGAGGAATACGAAGTCGCCGCCCGTGACACCAAGCTGGGGCCGGAAGAGATCACCCGCGATATCCCGAACGTCGGCGAAGAAGCCCTGCGCAATCTGGATGAAGCTGGCATCGTCTATATCGGCGCTGACGTGGTTCCGGGCGATATTCTGGTCGGCAAGATCACCCCCAAAGGTGAATCGCCGATGACGCCGGAGGAAAAACTCCTCCGCGCGATCTTTGGTGAAAAGGCGTCCGACGTGCGCGACACCTCGCTGCGTCTGCCGCCCGGTGCATTCGGAACCATCGTCGAAGTGCGGGTGTTCAACAGGCACGGCGTCGACAAGGACGAACGCGCCCTGCAGATCGAACGTGAGGAAGTTGAACGCCTCGCCCGCGACCGTGACGACGAACTGGCCATTCTGGAGCGTAACATCTACGCGCGCCTGAAGGCGCTGATCATGGGCAAGGTTGCTGTCAAGGGGCCGAAAGGCATCAAGCCAAACGCCAAGATCGACGACGACCTGCTGGGCACGCTGTCGCGTGGTCAGTGGTGGCAGCTGGCGCTTGGCGAAGAAAACGACGCCAAGGATGTCGAAGCGCTGCATGACCAGTTCGAAGCGCAAAAGCGCGCTTTGGATAACCGGTTCGACGACAAGGTCGAAAAGGTGCGTCGCGGCGACGATCTGCCTCCGGGCGTGATGAAGATGGTCAAGGTGTTCGTCGCGGTGAAGCGCAAGCTGCAGCCGGGCGACAAGATGGCCGGCCGTCACGGCAACAAGGGCGTCGTGTCCAAGGTCGTTCCGATCGAGGATATGCCGTTCCTTGCCGATGGCACGGCGGTCGACATCGTGCTGAACCCGCTGGGCGATCCCAGCCGGATGAACGTGGGCCAGATTCTGGAAACCCACATGGGCTGGGCCGCACGTGGTCTGGGCATGAACATCGACGAAGCGCTCAAGGAATATCGCCGGTCCGGCGACATGACCCCGGTGCGCGACGCGGTGCGCCACGCCTACGGCGACGAAACCTACGAGGAGGCCTTTGCGGGCCGCAGCGAGGATGATTTCCTCGAACTCGCCGGTAATGTGACCAAAGGCGTGCCGATTGCGACCCCGGTCTTCGACGGGGCGAAAGAGGCCGATGTCAACGATGCGCTGACCCGCGCGGGCTTTGACACCTCGGGTCAGTCGGTGGTCTTTGACGGCCGCTCGGGCGAGCAGTTCCAGCGCAAGGTGACAGTGGGCGTGAAGTACATGCTCAAGCTGCATCACCTTGTAGATGACAAGCTGCACGCCCGTTCGACCGGTCCGTACTCGCTCGTCACCCAGCAGCCGCTCGGTGGTAAAGCGCAGTTCGGTGGCCAGCGTCTGGGCGAGATGGAGGTCTGGGCTCTGGAAGCTTACGGTGCGGCTTACACGTTGCAGGAAATGCTGACGGTGAAGTCGGACGATGTGGCAGGCCGGACCAAGGTCTACGAGTCGATCGTCAAGGGCGAGGACAATTTCGAGGCAGGCATCCCGGAATCGTTCAACGTGCTTGTGAAAGAAGTGCGGGGCCTCGGCCTCAACATGGAACTCCTGGATGCGGAGGAAGAGTAGTCGGGCACCCCGTCCGACGACCTTTCGTAGGATGGGCAATATTGCCCATCCTGCCTCGCGCCCCCTTTCAAGGATTTGGAAATGAACCAGGAACTCTCGACCAACCCGTTCAACCCGGTTGCGCCCGTCAAGACTTTCGACGAAATCAAGATCAGCCTGGCCTCGCCAGAGCGGATCCTGTCGTGGTCCTTCGGCGAGATCAAAAAGCCGGAAACCATCAACTACCGGACCTTCAAACCGGAACGTGACGGCCTGTTCTGCGCGCGGATCTTTGGCCCGATCAAGGATTACGAATGCCTCTGCGGCAAATACAAGCGGATGAAGTATCGCGGCGTCGTCTGCGAAAAATGCGGCGTTGAAGTCACCTTGCAGAAGGTGCGGCGCGAGCGGATGGGCCATATCGAACTGGCAGCGCCCGTCGCCCATATCTGGTTCCTGAAGTCGCTGCCCAGCCGTATCGGCCTCATGCTCGACATGACGCTGCGCGATCTGGAACGGATCCTGTATTTCGAGAACTACGTGGTGATCGAACCCGGTCTGACCGACCTGACCTATGGCCAGCTGATGACCGAGGAAGAATTCCTCGACGCGCAGGACCAGTACGGCGCTGACGCGTTCACCGCCAACATCGGTGCCGAAGCGATCCGCGAAATGCTGCAGGCGATCGATCTGCAGACGGTCGCTGACCAGTTGCGCGCCGACCTCAAGGAAGCCACCGGCGAGCTGAAGCCGAAAAAGATCATCAAGCGGCTGAAGATCGTGGAAAGCTTCCTTGAGTCCGGCAACCGCCCGGAATGGATGATCCTGACCGTGCTGCCGGTGATCCCGCCGGAACTGCGCCCGCTGGTGCCGCTGGACGGCGGCCGCTTTGCCACGTCTGACCTGAACGACCTTTACCGCCGGGTGATCAACCGCAACAACCGTCTGAAGCGGCTGATCGAACTGCGCGCGCCTGACATCATTGTGCGCAACGAAAAGCGGATGCTGCAGGAAGCCGTCGATGCGCTGTTTGACAACGGCCGCCGTGGCCGGGTGATCACGGGCACCAACAAGCGCCCGCTGAAATCGCTGTCCGACATGCTGAAGGGCAAGCAGGGTCGCTTCCGCCAGAACCTTCTGGGCAAGCGGGTCGACTTCTCGGGCCGTTCGGTCATCGTGACCGGGCCGGAACTGAAGCTGCACCAGTGCGGCCTGCCAAAGAAGATGGCCTTGGAGCTGTTCAAGCCCTTCATCTACTCGCGGCTTGAGGCAAAGGGGCTTTCCAGCACCGTCAAGCAGGCCAAGAAGCTGGTCGAAAAGGAACGCCCGGAGGTCTGGGATATCCTCGACGAAGTCATCCGCGAACACCCAGTCCTGCTGAACCGCGCGCCGACGCTGCACCGTCTGGGCATCCAGGCGTTCGAGCCGATCCTGATCGAAGGCAAGGCGATTCAGCTGCACCCGCTGGTCTGTTCGGCCTTTAACGCCGACTTTGACGGCGACCAGATGGCCGTTCACGTGCCCTTGAGCCTTGAGGCGCAGCTGGAAGCCCGCGTCCTGATGATGTCGACGAACAACGTGTTGTCGCCCGCCAACGGTGCGCCAATCATCGTGCCGTCGCAGGACATGGTTCTGGGCATCTATTACGTCACGATGGAACGCAAAGGCATGGCGGGCGAAGGCATGGCCTTTTCCGACATCGACGAGGTCGAGCATGCCTTGGCATCGGGTGCGGTGCATCTGCACGCCAAGATCAAGGCCCGCCTTCGCCAGGTCGATGACGAAGGCAACGTGGTCTGGAAACGGTTCGACACCACGCCGGGCCGTCTGCGGCTGGGCAACATCATGCCGTTGAACGCCAAGGCTCCGTTCGATCTGGTGAACCGGCTGCTGCGCAAGAAAGACGTGCAGACCGTCATCGACACCGTCTACCGCTACTGCGGCCAGAAGGAATCGGTGATCTTCTGTGACCAGATCATGACTCTGGGCTTCCGCGAAGCGTTCCGCGCCGGTATCTCGTTCGGCAAGGACGACATGGTCGTGCCGGATACCAAGTGGGATATCGTCAACGAGACGCGTGAGCAGGTCTCCGGGTTCGAGCTGCAGTACATGGACGGCCTGATCACTCAGGGCGAAAAGTACAACAAGGTCGTCGATGCCTGGACCAAGTGCAACGACAAGGTCACCGAGGCGATGATGGCCACGATTTCGGCCACCCACTTCGACACCAACGGTGCCGAGATGGAGCCGAACTCGGTCTTCATGATGGCCCACTCCGGTGCCCGGGGTTCGGTCATCCAGATGAAGCAGCTGGGCGGGATGCGCGGACTGATGGCCAAACCCTCGGGCGAGATCATCGAGACGCCGATCATCTCGAACTTCAAGGAAGGTTTGACCGTTCTTGAATACTTCAACTCGACCCACGGCGCGCGGAAGGGTCTGTCGGACACCGCGCTCAAGACGGCGAACTCGGGCTATCTGACCCGTCGTCTGGTGGACGTCGCACAGGACTGCATCGTGCGCAGCCACGACTGCGGCACCGAAAACGCGATCACCGCTTCGGCAGCCGTCAATGACGGCGAGGTTATCGTGCCGATGGGCGAGCGTGTGCTGGGCCGTGTCGCAGCGGATGACGTGTTCTACCCGGGAACGGAAGACATCGTCGTCAGCAAGGGCGAACTGATCGACGAACGGCGTGCCGATGTGATCAACAGTTCCGGCGTTGCCACAATCCGCATCCGCAGCCCGCTGACCTGCGAGGCCGAGGAAGGCGTCTGCGCCATGTGCTACGGGCGCGACCTTGCCCGCGGTACGCTGGTCAACCAGGGCGAAGCTGTCGGCATCATCGCGGCACAATCCATCGGTGAACCCGGCACGCAGCTGACGATGCGGACGTTCCACATCGGCGGCGTGGCACAAGGCGGCCAGCAGTCGTTCCTTGAGGCGAGCCAGGAGGGCAAGATCGAGTTCCGCAACGCGAACCTGCTGTCCAACGTGGCGGGCGAACAGATCGTTGTCGGCCGCAGCATGTCGATCGCAATCATCGACGATGCGGGCCAGGAACGTGCGGCGCACAAACTGACCTACGGTGCCAAGATCCACGTCAAGGATGGCCAGTCGGTCAAGCGTGGCACCAAGCTGTTCGAATGGGACCCCTACACCCTGCCGATTATCGCCGAAAAGACCGGCGTGGCGCGGTTCAAGGATCTTGTGTCCGGCATCTCGATCCGCGAAGACACGGACGAAGCGACCGGCATGACGCAGCGGATCGTCTCCGACTGGCGGTCGGTGCCGAAAGGCGGCGATCTGAAGCCGGAGATTATCGTGATGGACCCCGCCACCGGCGACCCGGTCCGCAACGATTCTGGCGCGCCGATCAGCTACTCCATGTCGGTGGACGCGATCCTTTCCGTCGAAGACGGACAGGAACTGCGGCCAGGCGACGTGGTGGCACGTATCCCGCGTGAAGGTGCCAAGACCAAGGACATCACCGGGGGTCTTCCCCGCGTGGCTGAATTGTTCGAAGCCCGTCGCCCGAAAGATCACGCGATCATCGCCGAAACCGATGGCTACGTGCGCTTCGGCAAGGACTACAAGAACAAGCGCCGCATCACCGTTGAACCGGTCGATGAGACGTTGACGGCTGTCGAATACATGATCCCCAAGGGCAAGCACATTCCGGTTCAGGAAGGCGACTTCGTCCAGAAGGGCGACTACATCATGGACGGCAACCCCGCGCCGCATGACATCCTGCGGATCCTGGGGGTCGAGGCTTTGGCCAACTACATGATCGACGAAGTGCAGGACGTTTACCGCCTGCAGGGCGTGAAGATCAACGACAAGCACATCGAAGTGATTGTGCGCCAGATGCTGCAAAAGCTGGAAATCCTCGACAGCGGCGACACGACGCTGCTGAAGGGGGAACATGTGGACAAGACGGAACTGGAAGAAGAAAACGTCAAGGCCCGCAATCGCGGTCTGCGCGAAGCGTCCGCTGAGGCGATCCTGCTGGGCATCACCAAGGCCAGCTTGCAGACCCGCAGCTTTATCTCGGCGGCGTCGTTCCAGGAAACCACGCGTGTGCTGACCGAAGCTTCGGTTCAGGGCAAGCGCGACAAACTGGTCGGCCTCAAGGAAAACGTTATCGTCGGCCGGTTGATCCCGGCGGGTACCGGCGGGGCCACAAGCCGCGTCAAGAAGATCGCTGCAGACCGCGATCAGACCGTGATCGAGGCCCGCAAGTCAGAGGCGGAACATGCCGCTGCGCTGGCAGCTCCGATCGAGGTGATGGAAGTGGAATTCGAGTCCGACACCGGGCTCGTCGATACGGTCGAAAGCCGCGATTGATCGGTCACACCTGAAGTTACCCCGCCGTCCGCAAGGCCGGCGGGGTTTTTCTTTGCGCCGCCTCTGGATGCTTACCCGACCAAGGCCAAGTTTGACCCGAACGTGCCGAACCTCGGACAGATCGGACATTGCCCCCGCGCAGACACTTCCTGACCGCAGCGCCCTGCGGTAGGTACACCTCAACAGGGCAGGGGCCAGATGCAGCTTTCCGACAACGCGCGCGGCGCGATCCTGATGAATGTCGCCATGGCGGCCTTTACGCTGAACGACACTGCAATGAAGGCTGCCATGCAGACGGTGCCGTTGTATCAGGCCATCGGCATCCGCGGGGTGCTGGCCACCGTCGCCCTTGTCCTCATCGGCTGGCGCATGGGTGGCATCAGCCTGAACCTGCCGCGCCGGGATCTGTGGTATCTGGCATTGCGGTCAGTGGCAGAGGTGCTGGGCACGCTGCTGTTTCTGGCCGCGCTGATCCATATGCCGCTGGCCAACCTGTCGGCAATCATGCAGGTCCTGCCACTGGCCGTGACGCTTGCTGCAGCGACGTTCCTGAATGAACCGGTGGGATGGCGGCGCTTGACGGCCATCCTGATCGGCTTTCTTGGCGTCCTGATCATCATTCGCCCCGGACCGGAGGGGTTCGATATCTGGTCGCTGATGGGCCTCGGGTCGGTTCTCTGCGTCGTTGCCCGCGATCTGGCGACACGGCAGATGAGCGGCGCGCTGCCGTCGGTCACAGTGGCCTTGACGGCGGCGGTCACGGTGCTGGCGTTTGGCGGGATCGGCACGGCGGTGGAGGGGTGGGTGCCGGTAACGGCGCATGATCTGGTCCTGATCGGCGGCGCGGCAGTGGCGCTGATCGTGGGATACCTGACCGTGGTGATGACGATGCGGGTGGGCGAGATCGCCTTAATCGCACCCTTCCGCTACATGGCGCTGCTGTGGGCCATCGTGCTGGGCTGGATCGCCTTTGGCGAATTGCCAGACGCGCTGACCCTTTTTGGCGCGGGTCTGGTGGTGGCAACGGGGGTATTCACCTTCTGGCGCGAACGCGTGTTGAAGGCAGCGGCCAGGGCATGAAACTGTCTTGCTCCGGCAGGGCAATTCTGCAGATTGGCTGATGGTAAGCGGAGCCGCAGATACGGCAGGAAGACCGGAACAGACATGATGTCAGGTGCAACTTGGAAGGCCTCGCTCCGCCATCGGCGGGCTGCCGGGCTGGCCCTGATCTTCGGGGCGGAACTTGTTTGCCTGGCGTTGTCGTACCAGTTCCTGGCGGATATCGAATGCGGGCGTACCGGTGCCCTTGGCGCTTGCGATCTGTTGCGCGGCATGGTGCTGCGAGCGCTGGTGGTGTTGGGGGTCGCGGCCCTGCTGATCCGCGCCTGGCCCGAGACCTTTGCAGAATTCCTGCAAAGTGCGCGCGCGCATAGCAATCCAATGGCGCGTGGAGTCCACTTCGTCGGCGTCGTGCTGATGATGGTTCCGCTGGCGCTGTTCTGGGGCGGCGATCTTTCGGCGGGGTTCGCGGCTTCACTGCTGCCTTGGTTGAGCGGGGCGATAGCGGCCATCGGCGGCGGGCTTTTGTGGCTGGCCCCAAAGGTGGCATGGACCCGGATGCTGTGGACCCGCCGACACAGCGCGGTTCCTATCCTGCTGGCGGCCGCGCTTGTCCCTGATCTGGCCAATCAGGTGCTGCCGATCTGGGATTGGCAGGTGCTGACCACATGGACCTTCCATGCCGTAGAGGCGGTGCTGCGCCTGTTCGCCACCGACGTTGAAGCGCTGCCCTATGACTACATCATCGGCATCGAGGATTTCTTCGTCAGCATCGCGCCGCAGTGTTCCGGGGTCGAAGGCTTTGCCCTCGTCACCGCCTTTGTCGCCATCTATGCTTTCGTCTTCCGCTCCGAGGTCAGGCTGGGCCGCCTGCTGATGGTGCTGCTGCCAATTGGCCTGATGCTCAGCTGGGTGCTGAACGTCTTTCGCATTGCCGCTTTGATCTTGATCGGGGCGCGCATCTCTCCCGATATCGCGGTGAACGGGTTCCATTCCTACGCGGGGTGGCTGTTGTTCACCTGTCTTGCCTTCGGGTTGGTGGCCTTGGCGCAGACCCTGCCCTGGCTGCACCGGGACGCCTTGCGCACCCCGGTCAGTGTGCCTTTGCGGCGAGATCCCGTGGCGGCGCAGATCCTGCCCTTTGTGGCCTTCATGGTAACCAGCACGTTGATTGCGGCGGTGTTTCTTCAGCCGGGTTTCGGGATGCCGCTGAACACGGTGGTGCTGGGCATGATGGTGCTGTTCTTCCTGCCGGTCTACCGCGCGCTGCCATGGCGGCCCGATGCGGTAACCCTGATTGCGGGGCTGGTGGTCGGGCTTGGCTGGATCCTGGCCGCGCCCGAGGCAGAGCCGGGCCTTACTTTGGCAATCGCCAGCCTTCCGGTCTGGGGGATGACCGTCTGGGCCGTGGTGCGCGTGCTGGGGACGGCGGTGCTGGTGCCGATTGTCGAAGAGATGTTCTTTCGCGGCTATCTGTTGGCGCGGTTGGACGGGCCGCAGGTCTGGCGCAGGGCAGGGGCGGTCATCGTCTCAAGTCTCGCCTTCGCACTGCTGCACGGGCGTTGGGTCGAAGCGGGGCTGGCCGGACTGGTCTTTGCCGCCGTGATGCTGCGACGGGGGCGGGTTACCGATGCGATTTGGGCGCATGTCACCGCAAATTCTGCCGTTGCCGCCGTGGCTGCATGGCGGGGGTACTGGAGCCTGATCTGAACGCAAAGGGCCCCGCACCGGGGGCCCTTGCGATCTGATCGGCTTGAACTGAGCTCAGCCTGCGCGGCGACGCCGTTCCCACACGAAGGCAAGCACTGCCAGAACCGCCGCAATTGCCAGAAGGCCCGCAGAGGCGTCAATCTCGGGAACTGCACGGGGCCGGTGCGGACGGTGGAACAACGGCTGCGCCAACAGCGGGGCTGCCGACATCGCCAGCATCGTGCCCGAGATCACGAGGTTGTTCAGAGCGTTCTTCATTCTGCGGCACCATTTAAAGTTGCTATTCTTCGTAGTAGCTACGATTTTCGGCTGCCTGAGGAAAGCCAAAAAAATGACACATTCGATTTTCAACTCCGGGTTGCGATCCGCTGCTTACGTTGGTGCCGGATCGCCTCTGTCGTGTGATGCCGCGCCTTCACCGCGCCGGTCGACGGCGGCACCGCGAACGTGCCGGACCTCGTGTTGACAACCCCCGCGACTCCTCCTATACGCCGCGCATCCGTAGTGCCGGGTCAGCCCTGCATATCGGTTCAAAATGCTTGATGTGGTCATGATCCGGGCCGAAAACGCCCCGATCCTCTGGAATTCCACCGCGTCGCCCCCGCCAAGGGGCCGGCTGCGGTTTTATCATTTTGCGATTCGCGCAAAGTGACGTCGAGAAGCAGTGCGTCCGGGTTCGGGCGCGAGTATTGACAGCGCAAATGCGCAAAACGGGGTATGTGAATGCCGACTATCCAACAGCTTATCCGCAAACCGCGGGAGCCGAACGTCAGAAAGTCCAAGTCTCAGCACTTGGAATCCTGCCCGCAGAAGCGCGGCGTCTGCACGCGCGTCTACACCACCACACCGAAAAAGCCGAACTCGGCCATGCGGAAAGTCGCAAAGGTGCGTCTGACCAATAGCTTCGAGGTCATCTGCTACATCCCCGGTGAAAAGCACAACCTTCAGGAACACTCTGTGGTTCTGATCCGTGGCGGCCGTATCAAAGACCTTCCCGGTGTCCGTTATCACATCCTGCGGGGTGTGCTGGATACCCAGGGCGTCAAAGAACGTCGTCAGCGCCGGTCGAAATACGGCGCCAAGCGTCCGAAGTGAGGAAATAAAACATGTCACGTCGTCACGCCGCTGAAAAACGCGAAATCCTTCCCGATGCCAAGTATGGTGACCGGGTTCTGACAAAGTTCATGAACAACCTGATGCTGGACGGCAAGAAGTCCGTCGCAGAAGGCATCGTTTATGGCGCGCTTGACCGGGTTCAGGCCCGTCTGAAGCGCCAGCCGATCGAGTGCTT
>JANOQT010000076.1:0-3318 GCA_031415015.1 Paracoccaceae bacterium | reverse complement strand
AGCGGTTGGCAAACCAGCCTCCTGCTCTTTGATCATCCCGATTATCTGCGCATCAGTAAAACGGCTTTTCCTCATTCGTCTGCTCCTTCAGCGTTGGGCAGACTCTACATCAGATCGGGGGAACTTCCGGGGGGCAGGTCAATTGGACGGAGAGTTGTTTGAAATCAGTGCCGTGAAGGACACCGTGTGTAATCTGGGCCCGACGAGATTTCGGTAGATGTCGTACTTTTGGTCATGTTCCTGCAGAGCCGGTTGTCAAAGCTCTACGGACTTCTGCCGGATGAGACTGACAGCGAAGAACGGAATTATCATGCACTTGAGGAGCGAGATAATTCTTGACCTCGATCCGATAGCGTGAGAATTAAGACGCATCTGAAATGCGGGATAATGCCATGCCGATCCACCTTGTTGGTGAAACCATTGACGCCAAGCAGGCGCATCTTCGGGCGCAGGCAGGTGAGCTGATCCCGTTGATCCGCGGGGTCTATGTCGCCCAAGGTGTGGACGTTGACCAGACTGTCGTGGCGCATGCCGTGCGCATTGCGCACTATCTCTACCCCAGTGCCTATCTCTCTTCGGCGAGCGCATTTCTTCTGGCGCCGACCGAGGATGGGCGGCTGTTCATCAGCGGCAGGCGTAATCAGCGCACGCGTCTGCGCAGTCTTGAAATCGTTCAAAATCAGGCGCCCGCGCATCCCTCGACCGCACCGGCCGTCATCGGGGATGATCTAGGCGAACTCCGTGTGCAGGTCTCCTCGCCGCGACAGCGTTTTCTCGAAGCCTTCCGGCTGCGAAGCGAACATGCCAGTGCTGTCACCACCGACATGCGCCGAGAGATGGCGGAGCGGCTGGTCGAGGAGCATGGCTCCCCGATTGCGGCGTCCGATGCGGTCTGGACGCTGGCTCGGGAGAACAGCTGGTATCGGGAGGGAGAGGGTGCCGAGCGTTTCCTCGTGACCCGGCCCAGCCCGGCAAAGCTGCAGGTCAACAAGGCCGCGCTCGATCTGCTGGTGGCATGGCATGGCGAGCCGTTGGGGCAGTTGTCCCACGATGGCTTCGAATGGCGCTGGAAGCCGCAAAAGGGCAGGGGCCCCGTGCTTGTGCGGGAAACGGTGCCCGGCAAGCTTCCCACCTTCATTGAATCGCTTCTGCCGGAAGGATGGCTCGCCCGGGTTCTGCATGATCGCGACGAACGCGACGCCTTGCGGCGCGGGCGTCGGTACATGTCGAACATCAGTATCGTCGAGAGCCGCGCCGAACTGGCAGCATTGCCTGCCGACATCCTCATGACACCTCTGGCGTCATTCGCGGATGCCGGACGCTTTACCGGGCAATACGCAGGCCTTGCGCGGGGAGACATTGAGGAAACCTTTGAGCAGAACCTGGCGCGGATTTTCTCGCGCGCCGAGACGCCGCGCCTGTCGGGCGTCCAGATCAAGGCGCCGATGAGCCTTTTGGCCGACGGCACGCTGGTCCCGGCAACAGGTCACCCCTTCACGCATATCCTGAAACCCGCAGGGACCGGCGGGTTTGCCGCACTGCCGGTCGTCGAGTGGCTCTGTCTGGAGCTGGGGCGCATGGCCGGGTTTGAGGTGCCGGATGCGGCCCTGATCGAGATGCCGCAGGGTATGCCGCCCGCGCTGTTGGTCGAACGGTTCGACATCAGGCGCGGTCCTGATGACATTCGCCGCTTTGCGCTGGAAGACTTCTGTTCGATCCTCGATCTGCCAACATCAGCAAAATATGACGGCACCATCGAGCGCATCGCCAAAGGACTGCGCCCTTTGTCGACGGACCCTGCGGCAGACCTCGACATCTTGTTCCGGCGCGCGGTCTTTGCGTGGCTCGTCGCCGATGGCGACATGCATCTCAAGAACCTCGCCTTGCTGAAGATCGCGGAACCCGAAGCCAGAACCTTCACCTCGGTGCGCTTTGCGCCGCTTTATGATGCCGTCACCACACGCGTGTTCCCCGGTCTTGCCAACGACCGCATGGCGCTCAAGCTGAATGGCAAAGACGATCGCCTGACAAAGGCGGACTTCCTTGCATTGGCCCGGACGATCGGTCTGACAGGAGGGCGGGCAGAGACCATCCTGACCGACATTGCAACCCATCTGGCATCCGGGACTGCTGCGCTGAACTTGCCGGAGATGTTGGCCCATTCCCGGATATCGGAAAATGCACGGGACAGCGTGCTTGCGATCGTGATCGGACGATCGGCACGGTTCACGAGCTAGGTCGGGTGGGGAGGTTTCGGTGACGCTTGACCAATCGCACTGGGCGGGAAGCCGACCCGAGCGGTTGCAGCGTTGCACCTCCAGTGTTCCGGGATAGTGGTCATTCGCGGCTAGCGCGCCTACACCGAGCAAATGGCAGAGCAGGGCGGAAAGGAGGTTTTCGCTGGGCCCCGCACGAATGTCCACTTACGCCATAATGAACTGTGCTCATCCCTTTTCGGGCCGCAAGGGCGTACAGATCTGCCTAAACAACGTTAGGCAGGTTAGTACAGGGGGCGGAAATGGCGGGATTGCAGCGGCTGGTGGCTTACGAGCGGGTCTCGACGGCGCGGCAGGGGGCCAGCGGGTTGGGGTTGGAAGCGCAGCGCAAGGTGATCGAGGACTTCGCAGTCTCCCGCGGTGCCGACGTCCTGGCACGGTTCACCGAGGTCGAGAGCGGGCGGAAGGCGGACCGCCCGGAACTCGCCAAGGCGCTGCATCTGGCGAAAGTCACCGGAGCGACGCTGGTCATTGCCAAGCTGGATCGGCTTTCGCGCAATGCGGCCTTCCTGCTGGCGCTGCGGAACTCTGGCGTGCGGTTCGTGGCCGTCGACATGCCGAAGGCGAACGACCTAACCGTGGGCATCATGGCACTGGTCGCTCAGGCGGAGCGTGAGGCGATCTCACGGAGGACAAAGGAGGCGCTGGCAGTGGCGAAGGCGCGTGGGGTCAAGCTGGGCAATCCTAACGGGGCGGCGAACCTTCGTGGGGCGGGCAAAGGTGGCGCGGCATTGCGCGCGACCGTCTCGTCCAACGCCGCCGCCTTCGCGGCGGATCTCGCGCCGGTCATAGCGGACATCCGGGCAGCGGGGCATACGTCGCTTCGGGCTATTGCAGCGGAATTGACACCTTGGTCAATCGCTTCGCCGCTTGTGGCTGACCCCAAGTAACGGGATGCTGCTTGAATACCCCCTGGTTTCCTGGACGCTTTGCAGTTTCAGTTTCTGCGGCTGCTCGAATGCGCTGCGGATTACAGCATTCCGTTCCTGGCGTGTTTGCGCGGCGGATTGTAGAAGAACTCGATGTAATCGAACCCGTTGCG
>JANOQT010000075.1:0-1994 GCA_031415015.1 Paracoccaceae bacterium | reverse complement strand
GGCAGACGGTCGTCGGTTTCGCGGCGACCGGCGCGGTCCAAAACGGTCTCGGGCAGGAAGCCGTCGCGGACATAGGCATTCACGGCACGTAGCAAGCGGCTTTGTGTCCAGTGGCGTTCGCGGGGCAGGGGGCCGTTGACGATGCGCACCACGTCTTCCCAAGCCAAGTCGGGGCGCAGGCGGCGGATATGGGGGACCCAATCATGCGCCGTCTCGTTCAGCCGCTCCATATAGCCGTCCTGTCGCGCCAACCGCACCTTTCGCAGCGCCGCCGGATCACGGGCGCGCAAGCCCGGGTTCCCGCCGATCCGGCCTTTGGTTCGCGCCGAGGCCAGCCCTGCCTTGGTGCGTTCCCGGATCAGGGCGCGCTCGAACTCGGCTGCGGCGCCAAGTACCTGCAGGGTGAACTTGCCCTGCGGAGACGACGTGTCGATCGGGTCCATGAGCGAGCGGAAGAAGGCACCCTTGGCCTCCAGCCGCTCGATCACCTCCAGCAAATGCGAGAGCGACCGCGCCAGACGGTCGATGCGCACCACGACCAGCGTATCGCCCGTGCTAATCCGCTCGAGTACGCGGGCCAGCACGGGCCGCGCGCGGTTCCCGCCCGAGGCCTGCTCCTCGTGGATCTCGACGCAGCCCGCAGATTTCAGGGCCTGCGACTGGGGCAGGGGGGTCTGATCCTCGGTCGAGACGCGCGCGTAGCCGATCAAGGGCATCAAAACAGGCCGTTTGCAGTTTCCGATATCACCAATAAACGACGGTTTGAGTGGGAAGGGCAGCGGGGGAATGGTTGCGCTATGGCAATCTTTGCCATACATTTGGCGCGAAGGAGACCGCCATGGGCACTATGAACATTTCACTGCCGGACCCCATGAAGTCCTGGGTCGAAGACCAAGGGAAATCGGGCCGCTATGCCAATTCCAGTGACTATGTCCGGGATCTGATCCGTCGGGACCGCTTGCGGCAAGAGGCAGTCGCCGAAATCCAGGCCGCCCTTGACGCCGGCTTGGCCAGCGGCCCGGCAGCACCGCTTGACCGCGAGGCCTTCAAGAACCGGATGCGCGCGCAGCATGCCGAAAAGTAACGGCTGGGTACTTCGGCCCGCCGCTGAAGCCGATCTTTCGGGGATCTGGCTCCACGGGGCTGCCAGTTGGTGTGTCGAGCAAGCAGAGCGCTATGCTGATGGTCTGTTTGCGGTCTTCGACTTGCTCGCGGAGTTTCCCGAGATGGCCCGTGAACGTGGCGAGTTCGCACCGCAGGTGCGGATTCATCTCAGTGGCTCGCATCTTGTGATCTATCGCTCGGAAGGGCAGGGGATTGAAATCATCCGTGTCCTGCATGCCCATCAGAACCTGACGGCCTACCTTCAGGAAGGGTAACGCCCTCAGAGCCCCGCTGCTTTGGTCAGGTTCACGCGGAACCTGTCTCTGCGGCGCTGGTAGCGGCGGGTCATCTCGGCAGAGGCATGGCCGAGCTGCTTCTGAACAAAGCGCTCGTCGACCTCGGCGCTGCTGGCCAGGCCTGCGCGCAGGGAGTGGCCCGAGAAGATGGCAATACGTTCCTTTTCGGGGAGATCGGGACGCAGGCCCGCTTCGCGGGCGCAGGACTTGATGAGCCGGGCGACATGCTTGTCCGAAAGCCGCTCGGCGGTGACCCTGAGCCCGTTGCGCGAGACCGCGACGAAGACCGGCCCGAAGTCGATCCTGGCATAATGCAGCCACTGGGTCAGGGCATGGACCGGGCAGGTCTGGTCGGATGACCCGCGGGCGATTTCGACCTCGCGCCAGCCGGTTTTGCCGCGCAGGGTGATTAGGACCCCGTCCTCCAGCACCTCGACCCAGCCACCCGAATCCGGCGTGTCATCCTTGCCGTGATCGAGGCTGACGATTTCGGAGCGGCGCAACCCGCCGGCAAAGCCGATCAGCAGGATCGCCCGGTCGCGCAGCCCGCGCAGATCGTGGGGCAGGGTTGCCAGCATGTCACGCAGGTCCTCC
>JANOQT010000074.1:0-3963 GCA_031415015.1 Paracoccaceae bacterium | reverse complement strand
CTGAACGCGACGACGCCGCTGTTCACGGTGCTGGTGGCGCATCTGGCGACCCGGGATGAACGGATCACCGGCACCAAGGCCGCGGGCCTTGGGCTGGGGTTTGCGGGTGTCGTGGTGATGCTGGCGGGCGAGGGCTTGGGCGGTGACGGGCTGGCGATGCTGGCCTGCCTGATGGCCGCGCTGTCTTACGGTGTAGCGGGGGTCTGGGGGCGGCGGTTCCAGGCGCGGGGCGTGGCGCCGCTGGCCACGGCGCTGGGGCAGGTGACGGCCAGCAGTCTGATGTTGCTGCCGGTGTGGCTGTGGGTTGATGCACCGTGGCGGATGGATTTGCCCGGTCTGGTGCCGGTTGCCGCGGTGGTCGGTTTGGCGGGGCTTTCGACGGCGCTCGCCTATGTGCTGTTCTTTCGGGTGCTGGCCAGTGCCGGGCCGACCAACCTGTCGCTGGTGACGTTTCTGATCCCGGTCAGCGCCACTGCAATGGGATGGGCGCTGCTGGGAGAGCGGCTGACCATGCAGGATCTGGCCGGGTTTGCGCTTATTCTGGCGGGGCTTTTGGCGATGGACGGACGGGTGGGGCGATGGCTGGCATCGCGCTGACGGACGCTGAGTGGGCTGCCCTTCTGGCGCGGCTGCCGGGGCGCGTGTTTTATGCGGTGAAGACCACGAAAGTTGTCTGCCGCACGGGGTGTCCGGCGCGGACGCCGCTGCGCCAGAATGTGCTGGGGTTCGATACGGTGGCGGCAGCGACGGCGGCCGGGTTCAGGCCCTGCAAGCGCTGCAAACCCTTAGCCGAAGACGGACCAGCCGGTGGCGCGGGCCAGCGCCTCGACGGCTTCGGCGCCGAGTTTGGAGTTGCCGTTCCCATTCAGCCCCGGTGACCAGACGGCGATGGCTGCTTTCCCGGGGGCGATGACTAGGATGCCGCCGCCGACGCCGGATTTGCCGGGCAGGCCGACGCGGTAGGCAAATTCGCCCGATCCGTCGTAGTGGCCGCACATCATCATCAGCGCGTTGATCCGCCGCACCCGGGCCGGAGAGACGAGGCGGGGGCAGCCGGGCGCGTTGACCAGAAAAAGACCGGCACGGGCCAGTTGGGCGCAGCTCATTTCGACCGCGCATTGGTGCACGTAGGTGCCGATGGTCAGCGCACTGGGGTTTTGCAGATTGCCCATGGCGGCCATGAATTCGGCCAGCGCGATGTTGCGGTGCGCGGTGATCTGTTCGGATGCGGCGACGGCCTTGTTGATGTGGATGTCATCATCACCGGCGGCAAGGCGGATGAAGCGCAGCAGTTCCCCCAACACTTCGCGCGGCTGGTGGCCGGTCAGGATCGCATCGGTGACCGCGATGGCCCCGGCATTGACGAAGGGATTTCGCGGGATGCCGTTTTCATGTTCCAGCTGAAGGATGGAGTTGAAGGCCAGGCCCGAGGGTTCGCGCCCGACGCGGACCCACAGCTGATCGCCAAGCCGCCCGAGGGCAATGGCAAGGGTGAACACCTTGGAAATCGACTGGATCGAGAACGGCGTGGCCGCATCGCCCGCTTGCAGCAAGGTGCCATCGGGCAGGGCTACGGCAATGCCGAACTGCGCGGGATCGACCTTGGCAAGTTCGGGGATATAGGTTGCCACCGCACCACGATCTTCGGCGCCGCGCATCTTTTGTTCGATTTGTGCAAGGATTTGGGCCAGATCGGCAGTGTTCATGGCTTCCATTGCAAGAAATTCGCAATCATGCGCAGGCCAGTGGCTTGCGACTTTTCGGGGTGGAACTGGGTGCCGATGATCGTGTCACGCCCGACGATGGCGGTGATCGCGCCTGCGTAGTCGCAATGCGCCAGACGCTGCGCCGGGTCATCGACGCGGAAATGGTAGGAATGCACGAAATAGGCGTGATCGCGGGTTTCAACGCCCGCCAGAACAGGGTGCGCATGGTCGATCACCAGATCGTTCCAGCCCATGTGGGGTACCTTGAGTGCCGGATCGTCGGGGGAGATCTTGACCACCTCGCCGCCGATCCAGCCAAAACCGGGCGTGTCGCGGTATTCGCGGCCCCATGTCGCCAGCATCTGCATGCCGACGCAGATGCCAAAGAACGGGCGGGCGCGGCGGGTGACGGCCTCTTCAATCGCCTCGAACAGGCCGCCGTAATGCCCAAGGGCCGCGCGGCAGGCCGGAAAGGCCCCGTCGCCGGGCAGCACGATCCGGTCGGCGCGGGCCACATCCTCGGGCCGCGAGGTGACGAGGATATCGCCCGCGCCCACCTCAGCGGCCATGCGCTGAAAGGCCTTCTCTGCGGAGTGCAGGTTGCCGCTGTCGTAATCGACCAGAACTGTCAGGCTCACAGCGCGCCCTTGGTCGAGGGCAGGCCGGGCTGGCGGGGATCGGGTTCCACCGCCTCGCGCAGCGCACGGGCGACGGACTTGAACGCGGCCTCGGCGATGTGGTGGCTGTTGAAGCCGTGGATCAGGTCGATGTGCAGGGTGATGCCGCCATGCGTCGCCAGCGCCTGAAAGAACTCGCGCACCAGTTCGGTGTCGAAGCTGCCGATCTTCGGGGTCGGGAAGGGCAGGTTGCAGATCAGGAAGGGCCGCGCCGACAGATCAACGGCGCAGGCCACCTGCGCATCGTCCATCGCCAGCCGGAAATGGCCGTAACGGCGGATGCCGCGTTTGTCGCCAAGCGCGCGGGTCAGCGCCTGACCCAGCGCAATGCCGCAGTCTTCAACCGTGTGGTGGTCGTCGATGTGCAGATCGCCGGAGGCGGACAGGGTGATGTCGATCAGGCTGTGGCGGGCCAGCTGATCCAGCATGTGATCAAAGAAACCGACCCCGGTCTTGGCGTCACAAACACCTGTACCGTCGAGGTTTACCGCGACGGTGATCGCGGTCTCATTGGTCTTGCGGGTCACTTCGGCGCGGCGCATCGGCGTCTCCCTTGGCTTTGGGGCCTTATAGGGCGGTGGCGGGGGCATGGGAAGGGTGACGGCGTGGGGATTTCGCGGGAACCGGCGGGCGGTTTGCGGCGTTGAGCGTCTATCCGGTCGCAGTGTTGGGCGCGCCCGTGGGTGACAGTGCGGGGCAGAATGATCCAGACCGAAGCGACGGCAATCGCCGGGAACGAGGGCCGTAACAGCTTGGCCCGGCGGGTCAGCCTGCCGACGATGGCCACGATCTTTGTGGTGGCGGCGGTGCTGCATTTCGGCAGTGAGGTGTTTCTGCCGCTGGCGATTGCCACGCTGATCGCCTTTGCGCTGTCGCCGGTGGTGTCGGCCCTGCGCCGTCGCGGCTGGCCGCGTATTGTTGCGGTGATCAGCGCCGTCACAGTGGCCTTCGCGATCCTGGGAAGCATTCTGACGGTGATGGGCAGTCAGTTGAGCGAGGTGGCCGAAAGCCTGCCGACGTTCCAATCCAACATCATCGCCAAGCTGGAGGCGTTGCAGGCGACCGAAGGGTCCTCCGGCGTGATGGGCCGCATTGTCGACATGCTGACCCGGATCAGCGAAGAGATCAACAGCGCGATGCCTGCGGGCGACGCAGCGCAGGGTGCAGGCGGCACGGCGCCGATGCAGGTGGCGGTCGTCGAAAACCAAAGCGCCTGGCGCGTCTTGCAAGATATTGTGCTGCCGATCATCAGTCCGATTGTCATCGCCGGACTGGTGATCGTGGTCGTCATCTTCATGCTGATGGAGCAAGACGATCTGCGCGACCGGTTCATCCGGCTGGTCGGGTCCAACGACCTGCACCGCACGACCGAGATGCTGGAGGATGCAGGGTCTCGGGTGGCCGGTTATCTGCTGATCCAGCTTCTGGTGAACGTAATCTATGCGGTGCCGATCGGGCTGGGCCTGTGGATCATCGGGGTGCCGAACCCGGTGCTTTGGGCGCTGATGACGCTGATCCTGCGCTTTGTGCCCTATGTGGGGTCGGTGATCGCAGCGGCAATCCCGCTGTTTCTGGCCTTT
>JANOQT010000073.1:0-33776 GCA_031415015.1 Paracoccaceae bacterium | reverse complement strand
CGCTCGCGGATGATGATGCGCAGATCGCGGCTGATCGGCGCAGAGCTGTCGTCGATGGATTCGCCCTGACAGACCGGACAGCGGATGTCCTGCGAAATGCCCCGGGCCCGCGCCTCCAGCACCGGGTTGGGCAGTATTTCGTCGGGCTGTACCGCCAGCGCCGGGGCCGCCAGAAGCACGAGGAGCAAGATCAGCCGGATCATTCCGCAGGCACCGCAAGCGGGGCCTTCCGCGCCCCCGCCGCCATCCGGTAGCGCCGGTCCGACAGGCTGAGAAACCCGCCAAGCGCCATCATGAGCGCGCCGCCCCAAAGCCAGTTGGCGAAGGGCTCGATGTAGGACCGCACGGCCCAGCCACCGTTGGTTTGCGCGTCACCGATCACCAGATACAGGTCGCGGGTAAAGGCGTAGTCGATGGCCGCCTCGGTGGTGGGCATTCCGGCCACCGGGTAGATGCGTTTTTCCGGGAACAGGCGCGCCACCTCGGCCCCGCCGCGCCGCACGGTCATGTCGGCGGTGGTCGACACATAGTTCGGGCCCTGCACGTCGTTGACCGCGTTTAGCGTGACCTCATAGCTGCCCAACGCGAAGCTGTCGCCGATCTGGACGACGCGAATATCCTCGACCTTCCAGGCGTTCATTGCGGCCACGGCGAAGAGGGTGACACCCATCCCGGAATGCGCGGTGGTCTTGCCCCAATCGGCGCGTGGCAGGCGGGACAGGCGCGAAAACCGCCCGCCAATTGCGCCGCGCCCGGTGCGCGACCACAGGTCCGTCAGCGCGCCAAACACCACCCACGCCCCCAGCATTGCGCCGATAGGCCCCAGCGCGGAGCGGCCGGTCTGCATGGAAAAGGCCAATGCTCCGACCGCCAGCGCCAGCAGAAGGGCGGGCAGCAGCGACCGCATCGACCGGCCCGCATCGCCGCGTTTCCACGCCAGCATCGCGCCGAACGGCAAGATCAGCGCCAGCGCCACAAAGAACGGCGTGAAGGCGGCGTTGAAGAACGGCGCGCCGACGCTCAAGGTCCGGCCAAGCAACAATTCCGCCACCAAGGGCCAGATTGTGCCGATAAAGACAACAAACGCCGCCACCGCCAAGAGGATGTTATTGGCGACCAGCGCGCTTTCCCGGCTAACCACGGCGAACAGGCCCTTCGCTTCCATCGACCCGGCCCTGAGCGCGAACAGCACCAGCGCGCCGCCGGTAAAGACGCCCAGGATCATCAGGATGAACACCCCCCGCTCCGGATCATTGGCAAAGGCGTGGACGGACGTGATGACGCCAGACCGCACGATGAAGGTGCCAATCAGGCTGAAGCCGAAGGCCATGATCGCCAGAAGGATCGTCCAGGCCTTCAGGCTTTCGCGTTTTTCCACCACGATGGCCGAGTGCAGCAGCGCGGCGGCCAGCAGCCACGGCATGAAGCTGGCGTTTTCCACCGGGTCCCAGAACCAGAAGCCGCCCCAGCCAAGTTCGTAGTAGGCCCACCACGAGCCCAGGGCGATGCCGATGGTCAGAAAGATCCATGCGGCCAGCGTCCAAGGCCGCACCCAGCGCGCCCAGGCGGCGTCCACCCGGCCCTCGATCAGCGCGGCAACGGCGAAGGAAAACGCCATCGAAAGGCCGACATAGCCAAGGTACAGGAACGGCGGATGAAAGGCCAAACCGGGGTCTTGCAGCAGCGGGTTCAGATCCTGTCCGTTGAGGGGCGGCACTTCCAGACGCCAGAACGGGTTCGACGTAAGCAACAGGAAGGCAAGGAAGGCGACCCCGATCAATCCCTGCACCGCGATGACCCGCGCGCGAAGACTGTCGGGAAGATTGCCACCGAACCAGGCGACCGCCGCGCCATAGACCGCCAGGATCAGCACCCAAAGCAGAAGCGAGCCTTCGTGGTTTCCCCAGACGCCGGATACCTTGTACAGCATCGGTTTCAGGGTGTGCGAATTCGCCGTAACCACGGCAAGGGAAAAATCTGACACAACAAAGGCATAGGTCAATGCCGCGAAGGAAAATCCGACCAATGCCAGTTGGGCCAGCGCCGCAGGTCCGGCCACCGCCATCAGCCGCGCATCGCGTCTGTAGGCCCCCCACATCGGCAGCGTGGACTGGATCACCGCCACCGACAGTGCCAGGATCAGTGCAAAATGCCCCAGTTCGACGATCATTCCATTCTCCCTGTTCTGCAACAGGATAGGCGCAAGCATCGGGCTTTGAAAGGACCTGCGCCCTTCGGTCGCGCAGCCGGGACCATGGACCTTAGCGCCGACCGGCTTTGCGGGTGGACAAAAGCAGGTTGGTCTCGGACGTAATCACTCCTTCGATATTGCGGATACGGGTGATCGTCTCGTCCAGTTCTTGCAGTGTCTGGGTGCCAAGCTCCACGATCAGATCCCAGCGGCCGTTGGTTGTGTGCACCGCCTGCACCGCTGGCAGGCCCTGAAGCCGGGCAAGGATACGCTCTGCCCCGCGCCCTTCGGTTCCGATCATCGTCAGACCGCGTACCGGAGTGGCGCTGACATCGGCGCGCGTCAGCACGGTGAAGCCGGCAATTTCGCCACGCTCTGCCAGCCGGTCCATCCTTGCGCGCACCGTGGCACGGCTAAGCCCAAGCCGCTCGGCCAGATCGGACAGCGCGGCCCGCCCGTCGCGGCGCAGCTCGGCGATCAGGCGTTGGTCGCTTTCATCCATTTTGCGCAATTCCCCCTGCCATTTCGCACAATCCGCTATGCGAAGCGACAATAACGCGGCTAGGATTTGTCGCAAGCCCGCACCATTCCTAACCGGAACCATCTTCGGCCACGAAGGAGACCGCCATGCCCAAGACAATCCTCATCGGTGCCCCGGTTGATTCTGGCCAGAAACGCCCCGGCTGCCTGATGGGCCCCGCGGCCTACCGGGTTGCGGGGCTGGTGCAGGCGATCCGCGATCTTGGCCACGGGGTGGAGGATTGGGGCGATCTGCCGATCCCGGAGGTGGACCGCGTGTCCCACCCGAACCCCGCCGTGCATTCGCTGGCCGAAACGCTGTACTGGACCGATGCGCTGGCCGACCGGGTCGATGATGCGCTGTCCGAAGGCGGGTTGCCGATCATCCTTGGCGGCGATCATTCGCTGGCCTTGGGCACGGCGGCGGGGGCCGCGGCCTTTGCGGAACGGCAGGGCCGTCCGCTGTACCTGATCTGGCTGGATGCGCATTCCGATTTCCACACGCCGATGACCACCACGTCGGGCAACCTGCACGGCACACCCCTGGCCTATATCGCCGGGCGCGACGGGTTTGACGCCTTTCCGCCCTTCCCTGCACCGGTGCGGCCTGACCGGATTTGCATGTACGGCATCCGGTCGGTCGACCCCGCCGAGCATGCCGCGATGCTGGATCATGACATTGCCATCAACGACATGCGCATGCTGGACGAACGCGGCATCGTGGCCCCCCTGCGGGAGTTTCTGGACCGGGTGCGCGACGATGGCGGGATGCTGCACGTCAGCCTGGATGTGGATTTCCTTGACCCCGCAATCGCCCCCGCCGTCGGCACCACCGTGCCGGGCGGCATCACCTTTCGCGAAGCGCATCTGGTGATGGAACTGCTGCACGAAAGCGGCCTAGTCACCTCGCTTGACCTTGTGGAACTGAACCCGTTCCTTGACGACCGGGGCATGACGGCCCGGCTTATGGTGGATCTGGTCGGCTCTCTCATGGGCAAAAAGGTCTTCGACCGCCCGACCCGCGCCAAGTAACCGGAGAACATGATGCTGAACCTTGTCCCTTTCGTTTCGGTCGACCACATGATGAAGCTGGTGCATCATCTTGGTATCGAACGGGTTCTTGTCGATCTGGGCGCCGAGATCGAGGCCGATTTCCGGCGCTGGCCCCAGTTCGACAAGACGCCCCGCATTGCGTCGCATTCCGACGTCGGCGTGATCGAGCTGATGCCGACATCGGACGGTGAGACCTATGGTTTCAAATACGTGAACGGCCATCCGTCGAACATGAGCCGTGGCCTGCAAACCGTTACCGCTTTTGGGCTTTTGGCCGATGTGGCGACCGGCTACCCGCTCTTGCTGTCCGAGATGACCATCCTTACGGCGCTGCGCACGGCTGCCACGTCGGCGATGGCGGCTAAGTGGCTGGCGCCAGCGGGCGCCACGACCATGGCCCTGATCGGCAACGGCGCGCAGGCGGAGTTTCAGGCGCTGGGGTTCAAGGCGATCTGCGGCATTACCGAAGTGCGGCTGTACGACATCGACCCCGCGGCTACTGCAAAGTGCGCCCGCAATCTGGCGGGGCGCGGGCTGACCGTCACCGCCTGCGCCACACCGGAGGAGGCGATTCTGGGGGCGCAGATCATCACCACCGTCACCGCCGACAAGCAGTTTGCCACCATCCTGACCGACAACATGGTGGGTGCCGGGGTTCACATCAACGGCGTCGGCGGCGACTGCCCCGGCAAGACCGAACTGCACCGCGATATCCTTTTGCGGTCGGCCATCTTCGTTGAATACCCGCCCCAGACCCGCGTTGAGGGCGAAATTCAGCAGTTGGCCCCGGATCATCCGGTGACAGAGTTGTGGCAGGTCATTGCCGGTCAGACGCCGGGCCGCACCAGCAAAGATCAGGTCACCTTGTTCGATTCCGTCGGCTTTGCGATCGAGGATTTCTCGGCCTTGCGCTATGTCCGCGCCAGATTGGCCGAAACCGGACTTGGCGCCCAGCTGGACATGATCGCCGACCCCGACGATCCGCGCGACCTGTTCGGCATGCTGCTGCGTGCGGGATGACCGGGGTTAATGCAACCTGAACTCTCCCACGACGCTGCGCCATTCGCCGGGCGCGATCAGTTTGCGGTGGGTAAAGCGCACCGAATGCAGCGGGCCCTCGATATTGCCCTGCCAGAATTCGATAAACCGGAACAGTTCCGGGTAGTCGGGTGCAAGATCGTAGTCCTGCCAGATGAAACTGTTGATAACGCTGCGATAATCCGGCATCCGGTAGTAAAGCTCGGCCGTGGTCAGACCGTACCCCTTCAGCATCCGTTCCGTCTCGGTATTCGGCATCAAAGACCCCTTCGCTGGCTCCCCCATGAAGAATCATGCCACATCCTTGCTAATTTTCAATGAAAACAAAATGTTGGCAGTCATGCCCGCTGGCTGCCAGCCGCGCCCGATAGCGCCATTGCACCCCATAGCTTGAATGGTGTAGTCTTTGCGCACCTAAATCTTGACCCTAGATCTGAGGCTGATCACATCGTGGCCGATACCCCGGACGACATTGAAAAGACTGATGAAGTCCCGGAACGTCCGGTGCATCACGGCCCGCAGATCGACATCGCGGCGGAAATGAAAACCGCCTACCTTGATTATGCGATGAGCGTGATCGTCAGCCGCGCCATTCCCGACCTGCGCGACGGCTTGAAACCGGTGCACCGCCGCATCCTGTACGCGATGCAGGAATCGGGCAACACGCATGACAAATCCTACCGCAAATCGGCCCGCCCCGTCGGCGACACCATGGGCAAATACCACCCACACGGCGACAGTGCGATTTACGACGCGCTGGTGCGTATGGCGCAGCCGTTCTCGATGAGCCTGAAGCTGCTGGACGGGCAAGGCAACTTCGGGTCCATGGACGGCGACAGTGCGGCGGCGATGCGCTACACCGAAGTGCGAATGGACAAGTCGGCGGCTTTCCTTCTGGCCGATATCGACAAGGAAACCGTTGATTTCCAAGACAACTACGATGGCAAGGACCGCGAGCCAACCGTCCTGCCCGCGCGCTTTCCCAACATGCTCGTCAACGGCGCCGGCGGCATTGCGGTCGGCATGGCGACCAACATCCCGCCGCATAACCTGGGTGAAGTGATCGACGGCACGCTGGCGATGATCGCCAACCCCGACATCAGCATGGAAGCGCTGATGGAGATCATCCCTGCCCCGGATTTCCCGACCGGCGCGCTGATCCTTGGCCGATCCGGCGCGCGCAAGGCCTATCTTGAGGGGCGCGGCTCGGTGATCATCCGCTCGAAAACCCACATCGAAGAGGTTCGCAAAGACCGGTTCGCCATCGTCATCGACGAGGTGCCTTACCAGGTCAACAAGGCCACGATGATCGAAAAGATCGCCGAGATGGTACGCGACAAGCGGATCGAGGGGATTTCCAACATCGCCGACGAATCCGACCGCATCGGCGTTCGCGTGGTGATCGAGTTGAAGCGCGATGCCACCGCCGACGTGGTGCTGAACCAGCTGTTCCGGTTTTCCACCATGCAGGTCAGCTTTGGCTGCAACATGCTGGCCTTGAACGGCGGGCGGCCAGAACAACTGACGTTGCGCGATTTCCTAAGCCATTTCATCACCTTCCGCGAGGAAGTTGTGGCGCGCCGCACCGCGTTTGAACTGCGCCGCGCCCGCGAGCGCAGCCACGTTCTGTGCGGTTTGGCGGTTGCCGTTTCCAACGTGGACGAAGTGGTCCGCACCATCCGCGCTTCGGCCGATTCCGCGGAAGCGCGCGAAAAGCTGATGACCCGGCGCTGGCCCGCGCATGACATTATCGCCTATATCAAGCTGATCGACGACCCCAGCCACACGATCAACGACGACGGCACCTATAACCTGTCGGAAATTCAGGCCCGTGCCATACTGGACCTGCGGCTGCAACGCCTGACCGCGCTTGGCGTCAAGGAAGTCACTGACGAGTTGGAAGACCTGGCCGCAAAGATCAAGGATTACCTGGAAATCCTCGGCTCTCGTGATCGGATCATGGCGATCATCTCGGACGAGCTGCGCGAGGTCAAAGCCCTGTTTGCCGTGCCCCGCCGCACAGAGATTGTCGACTGGGCCGGCGACATGGAAGACGAAGACCTGATCGAGCGCGAGGATATGGTGGTAACCATTACCTCGGGCGGCTACATCAAGCGCACGCCGCTGGCCGAGTTTCGCGCGCAACGCCGGGGCGGCAAGGGTCTGTCGTCAATGGCGACCAAGGAAGACGATGTGGTGACCACCCTGTTCGTGGCCAACACCCACACCAACCTGCTGTTTTTCACCACCGATGGCATGGTCTACAAGCTGAAGACCTGGCGGTTGCCGCTGACCGGGCGTCAGGCCAAGGGCAAGGCGATCATCAACATCCTGCCCATTGACCAAGGCGTCAGTATCGCCGCCCTGATGCCGGTGGATGTGCCGGAAGAAGAATGGGCAAGCTTGCAGATCGTGTTTGCCACGTCGGACGGCGATGTGCGGCAGAACGATCTGTCGGATTTCACCAACGTCATGCGCAACGGCAAGATCGCGATGAAGCTGCCCGAGGGCGTCAGTCTGGTGAACGCAGCCATTGCCGACGATCAGGACGACATGATGCTGGTCACGGCCCTGGGCCGCGCGATCCGGTTTTCCACCACCGACATCCGCGTGTTCAAATCGCGCGGCTCTACCGGGGTGCGGGGCATTCGCCTTGCGGCGGGTGACCGCGTGGTGTCGATGGCCGTCATCCGCCATTTCGAAGCCGATCCGGCAGAGCGCGAGGCATATCTGAAGCAACGCCGCCTGATGGCCGGGGTGACCGAGGATGAGGCAGACGACGAGGAAGAGACCGTGGCAGAAGGTCAGCTTACGCCCGAACGCTATGCCGAGATGTCTGCCGCCGAAGACCTGATCCTGACGATCACCGCCTCGGGCAGCGGCAAGCTCAGCTCCAGCCACGACTATCCGGTGCGCGGGCGCGGCGGCATGGGCGTCAAGGCGATGGACGGCGCGATGCGCGGCGGGCCGTTGGTGGCATCTTTCCCGGTCACACCGTCCGATCAGATCATGCTGGCCACATCGACAGGCCAGTCGATCCGGGTGCCGGTGGACCAGATCAGCTTCCGCTCGCGGTCTGCCGGGGGGGTGAAAGTGTTCAACACCGGTGGGGATGAGCAGGTCGTCTCGGTCGCGCGCGTCGCCGAACAGGGCGATGAAGAGCCTTGAAGCCCGGCTCGCTGCCCTCGCGGCAGCGGGCGAAACCACTACTTACGGTGCGTTGGCCCGCGACCTGGGCTGGGCTGACCCTGACCCGGACAGCTTCGCTGCAGCCGAGAGGACCGCTCTTTGCCGCTGACCTTTGCATCAGCGCACATTGATCCTCTGATCCTGCGGGTTTCATGCCGTTGTGCACTGCAATAGGGTACTCATGACCGTCAAAAGGCGGCAGCAACCAACGGAAAAACGCACATGACCGCAGTCACCTCTTATGGCCCGCTGGCCGCCCGCATCCTAATCGGGATCCTCTTCATCGTCGCTGGCGCTGGCAAGCTTGGCAATGTCGAAGGCTTTACCGGCTATCTGACATCGGGCGGGCTTCCTGCCGTTCTGGCCTGGCCCGCAATCATCTTCGAGATCGTCCTGGGTGTCGCATTGATCGCAGGCTTCCAGACCCGGATCTTCGCGCTGCTGGGCGCGGGTTTCTGTGTGCTTGCCGGTCTGCTCTATCACTTCGATCTGGCGGACCAGAACCAGACGACGGCGCTGCTGAAGAACCTGGCCATTGCCGGTGGCCTCCTGATGCTTGCCGCCCATGGTGCGGGACGCTACGCGATCGACAAGGCCTGAGAACACCTTTCCAAGGGCCGCAAAACCGCCTAAACCGCCGCCATGACAGATCCTTTACACATCATCGGCGGCGGCATGGCGGGAGCCGAGGCCGCTTGGCAAGCGGCCGAACTCGGCGTTCCCGTGGTCATCCACGAAATGCGGCCAGCCGTCGGCACATTTGCGCATCGGACCGGACATTTCGCTGAAATGGTCTGCTCCAATTCCTTCCGGTCGGACGACGATGAGAGCAATGCCGTCGGCCTGCTGCATTGGGAAATGCGGGCGGCGCGGGGCCTGATCATGGAAATGGCCGCTGCGCACCGCTTGCCCGCGGGTGGCGCTTTGGCCGTTGACCGCGATCCCTTTGCCGAGGCGGTCACCGAAAGACTTAAATCGCACCCCCTGATTTCCACCTGTTATGAAGAAGTTACCGCGCTTCCGTCATCTGGCCACTGGATCATTGCCACCGGCCCGTTGACCTCGACCGCGCTTGCAACCAGCATTCGCGCGGCCACTGGCACCGACGCACTGGCGTTCTTCGACGCCATCGCGCCCATCGTCTATGCCGACACGGTCGATATGTCGGTCGCCTGGATGCAAAGCCGCTATGACAAGGGCGAGACGGCGGAGGAACAGACCGCCTACATGAACTGTCCGATGACCAAGGCCGAATACGAGGCGTTCATCGACGCACTGCTGGCAGCGGACAAGACCGAATTCCATGAGGGTGAGACCGCAGGCTATTTCGATGGCTGCTTGCCCATCGAGGTGATGGCGGAACGCGGCCGCGAGACGCTGCGCTTTGGCCCGATGAAGCCGGTGGGCCTGACCAACTCACACCAGCCGGGGATTAAGCCCTATGCCGTAGTGCAGTTGCGCCGCGACAACAAGCTGGGGACGCTGTACAATATTGTGGGCTTTCAGACTAAGATGAAGTACGGCGCGCAAACTGCTGTTTTCAAGATGATTCCCGGATTGCAGGAGGCCAGTTTTGCGAGGCTGGGCGGTATTCACCGCAACACCTTCATCAACTCGCCCACGTTGCTGGACGATCAGATGCGGCTGAAATCCCGGCCGAACATCCGCTTTGCGGGCCAGATTACCGGGGTTGAGGGTTACGTCGAAAGCGCCGCAATGGGGCTGCTTGCAGGCCGGATGGCCGCCGCCGAAATTAAGGGCGAAACCCTGCCACCACCGCCGCCTGAAACCGCCATGGGCGCGCTGATCACCCATATCACCGGCGGGGCCGAGGCGAAAACCTTCCAGCCGATGAACGTAAACTTCGGCCTGTTCCCCCCGATTGACGCCAAAGGCGGCCGCCGGGGCCGTACCGTCCGCTACAAGGCCTATACCGACCGCGCCAAGGCTGCGTTCCAGACATGGCTTTCGTAACCCGCTTTGCCCCCAGCCCGACCGGCCCTCTCCACCTCGGCCACGCCTATTCAGCGATCCTTGGCTTCGACATGGCGATGCGTGAGGGTGGGGAGTGGCAACTCAGGATCGAGGACATTGACCGGCAAAGGTCACGCCTTGAATGGGAAGCCGAGATCTACCGTGACCTTGAATGGCTGGACCTCTGGTGGCCGGAACCGGTCCTCAGGCAGTCAGATCGCGGAGATGAGTATCAGGCTGCGCTGGAACGACTTCGCCGCGACGAACTGCTTTATGGTTGCCGATGCTCTCGCACCCATATCGCCGCGAGCGTTTCCGCGCCCCAGGAAGGGGACCCACCATCGGAAGGCCCAGATGGCGCGATCTATCCCGGCCATTGCAAGCCGCCTCGGGCTGAGTGGAGCGACCATCTTTGGTCGCCAAACTATCTCAATGCCCCAAGTCTCCGTCTTGACATGACCGAAGCGGCAAAGTGCGGCGATTGGCGCGCCTTGCAAGGCCACGCTTTCGAATTCCGCGAGAATGGTCAGGGACCGAACGGCGAGCGCGGCTTGATCACGTTCACCGCCGACCACCTGATCCGCCACGTCGGCGACGTGGTCCTCGCCCGTCGTGGCATGGGCACATCGTACCACCTTTCGGTCGTGGTGGATGACGCAGCGCAGGGTGTGACGGATGTCGTGCGTGGACAGGACCTGTTTGAAGCGACGAAGATTCACGTCGTCCTCCAGCGCCTTCTCGGCCTGCCGACCCCCACTTACCACCACCACCGCCTGATCCGCGATGATCAGGGCAAGCGGCTGGCCAAGCGCGACGACGCGCGGGCCTTGTCGAAATACCGGGCCGAGGGGGCGACGCCGGCGGATATCCGGCGGATGGTGGGGCTATGACGGGTCGGTCAGGATAACCTCGGAGCCATCGCGGATCGCGGTGTAAAAGCACGACGGGCGGTTGGTGTGGCAGGCAGGGCCGGTTTGATCGACCAGCGCCAGCAGGCAGTCGCGGTCACAGTCGACGCGAAGGTCAACCAGACGCTGCGTGTGACCGGACGTTTCACCCTTGACCCAGAACGCGGCACGGGACCGGCTCCAGTAGGTCACCTTGCCGGTGGCCAGGGTCTGCGCCACCGCTTCGGCGTTCATCCAGGCGACCATCAGGACCGCGCCCGTCAGATGATCCTGCGCGATGCAGGGGATCAGCCCTTTGTCGTCGAAACTGAGGCTTGCGGGATCGAACACCATCACGGTTCTCCTTGGCGGCGGACCTGTCGGGCACTACATAAGGCAGGACCAAAGGACAAGCGATGAGCGACAGCGATCTTCTTTCCCTTTATTCCAGCCGGATTCTGGCGCTTGCCGCTGACATCCCGCATCATGGCCGCTTGCCAGAACCGAAGGCCACGGCGCGGAAACGCTCGCCTTTGTGCGGATCGACCGTCACCGTTGATGTTGTGGTCAAGGACGGTCGTGTGGCCGCGTTTGCGCAGGATGTGAAGGCCTGTGCGCTGGGTCAGGCGTCCGCTGCCATTCTGGGTGCCGGTGTCATCGGGCGCAGCCTGGCCGAACTGACCGCTGCCGAAAGCGCACTGAGTGCGATGCTCAAGGACGACGGTCCCGTGCCACAGCCCCCATTTGAGGGATATGAGGTGCTGTTGCCCGCGCGGAAGTACAAGAACCGCCACGCCTCGGTCCTGCTGGCGCTTGAGGCGACCTGCGCCGCGATGGCAGAGGCCGAAAAGACCGCATAAAAAAGCCGCCGCACGTCAGGGACGGCGGCGGCAGTGGCGTGTCTGGAGCAGGCGGGCCCTCACCATGGTTTCATGGGGGACAGAGGACCGGCACTTGGGGAACAGACCGCGGGCAGAACTCAGACAGTGCCGGGCATCGACAGCACGGCAAAAACCAGACCAAACAGGGCGATGACGCCGACGGTATCCTCAACCATCCCGGCGGGAGAGCGGACGAACAGGTCTTTCACGGTCTTGATCATGGCAACCTCCTATTTGTTGCCATATTGTTCTCATATCTGCGCCAGTCTGTAAAGAACTTTTTAAGAACATTTCAGAACAAAGCGGGATTATCCGACCGAGATTAACCGAATCGCCCGATCCTGATCCAGCAGCCACAGCAACAACCGCGCCGCTTTGCCGCGCGGGCCGGTCAGCGAGGGGTCGTCCAGCAACAGCTTCCGCGCGTCGGTCTGCGCCACCGCCATCAACGCGGTCTGCCGTTCCAGATCGGCCACCCGGAACCGGGGTAGCCCTGACTGGGCCGTGCCGATCAGATCGCCCGCGCCGCGCATTGCAAGGTCTTCTTCGGCGATGCGAAATCCGTCCTCGGTATCGCGGATCACCTTCAGCCGCCGCTCGCCCGACTCGCTGAGCGGCGCCTGGTACAGCAACAGGCACGTGGACGCGGCCTCGCCCCGCCCGACCCTGCCGCGCAGCTGGTGCAACTGCGCCAGACCGAAGACCTCGGCCCGCTCGATCACCATGATCGACGCGTTGGGCACATTCACCCCCACCTCGATCACCGTCGTAGCCACCAGAACCGAGGTGTGCCCGGCGACAAACCGTGCCATCGCGGCATCCTTGTCGGCGGGCGGCATCTGGCCGTGCACCAGCCCGACCCGGCCTTCGCCAAGCGCCGCACGCAGATGCTGAAAGCGCGCCTCGGCACTGGCGTAATCGACCACTTCCGAATCTTCGACCAGGGGGCAGACCCAATAGGCCTGCCGCCCCTCTGCTACCGCCTGCGCCAGATGCGACACCACCTCATCCATCCGGGCCGACGGGATCAGCGCGGTGCGGATCGGTTTGCGGCCGGCTGGCTTTTCATCCAGCACCGACACGTCCATGTCGCCGTGCGTCGCCAGCGCCAGACTGCGCGGAATGGGCGTTGCAGTCATCACCAGCACATCGGCGGCGGTGCCCTTGGACCCCAGCTCCATCCGCTGTTGCACGCCGAAGCGGTGCTGTTCGTCCACCACCGCGATACGCAGGTCGTGGAACTGCACGTCTTTCTGAAACACCGCATGAGTGCCCACAAGGATCGCCACCTCCCCCCGCGCCAGCGCCACCAGCTTCGCTTCCCGCTCAGCCCCCTTGTCGCGGCCCGTAAACAAGACCAGACGGACACCGGACGCCGCCGCCAACGGCTCCAGCCCCTCGAAATGCTGGCGCGCAAGAATCTCGGTCGGGGCCATCATCACGCCCTGCCCGCCCGCTTCGACCGCGATCAGCAAGGCCAGGAATGCAACCAGTGTCTTGCCAGAGCCGACATCGCCCTGCAAAAGCCGGTTCATCCGCAGGGGCGTGGCCATGTCGGCGGCAATTTCGGCAACCGCGCGGGTCTGCGCTGCGGTCGGCGCGTAGGGCAGGCTGGCCAGCACTTTTGCGCGCAAGACCCCGTCGCCGTGACTGGCGATGCCCTTGCCCCGGCGCAGCGCGCTGCGGGCCAGCGACAGGGTCAACTGGTGCGCAAACAGCTCGTCATAAGCCAGACGGGTGCGCACGGGGTCGGTGAAGGCCAACGCCCCTGCATCTTGCGGCGCATGCGCCGCCGTAAGGGCAACCTGCCAGTCCGGCCAGCCTTCGCGCACTTTCAGCGCCGGGTCGATCCATTCCGCCAGCGTCGGGGTCCGCTTCAAGGCCGAGGCTACCGCCTTGGCCACAATCCGCTGCGTCAGACCAGCGCTGAGCGGATAGACCGGCTCGTAAGGCGGCAACTCGCCTGCTTCTTCGGGGCGCAGAACGTGGTCGGGGTGGACCATCTGCGCCACGCCGTCGAACAGTTCCACCTTGCCCGAGATCAGGCGGCGCTGTCCGGTGGGCAGCAGCTTTTGCAGGTAATCGCCGCGCGCGTGAAAGAACGTGACGATGAACTCCAGCTTTTCATCGCGCACCATCACCCGGTAGGGCCCGCCCTTGCGGCGCGGCGGGAAATGCGCGCCGACCTCGACCTCGACGGTCAGCGTGGTGGGCGGGATCACATCGCGGACCGAATCCCGACGTGTGCGGTCCACGCCGGAATGCGGCAGCAGATACAGCAGATCCTTGGGCCGAGGCACCCCCATCGCCTCGAAAGCCTGAGCGGATTTCGGGCCGACACCCTCCAGCGTCTCCAGCCCGGCGAACAGTGGAAACAGGACCTCAGGGCGGCTCATGCGGGGCCGATCAGGGCAAGCCAGCCATCCTCGTCAAGGACCTTGACGCCCAGACGTTCGGCGTCTTTCGCCTTTGACCCCGCGCCCGGCCCTGCCACCAGAAGGTCGGTTTTGGCGCTGACCGACCCCGCCACCTTGGCCCCCAGCGCTTCGGCCCGCGCTTTCGCCTCGGCGCGGGTCATCTTTTCCAGCGTGCCGGTGAACACCACCGTCTTGCCCGCGACCGGAGAGTTGACGGGCGCACGGGCGACCACCGGCTCGACCGTCAGATGCGCCAGCAGCGCGTCGATGGCGGCACGTTCGGCAGGGTTACAAAACGCGTCCACGAGGCTCTGCGCCAGTACCGCCCCGACCCCGTCGATGGCGTTCAGGTCTGCCCACTCCGCACTGCCGGGGGTGGCGTGGGTGATCGCCACCTCGAACGCAGGCCAGGTCGCGTAGTGGCGGGCCAGAAGGCTGGCTGCAGCTTCGCCGACATGACGGATGCCGAGCGAAAACAGCAGCCGATCCAGCGGGATGCGCCGCTTGGCCTCAATCGCCCCAAAAAGGTTGCTGACGGACCGGTCGCCGAACCCTTCACGATTCTTTAGCTTTCGCAAGGGGTTGGCGGCGTCTCTTTCAGCTAGCGTAAAGATGGCCGCCGGGGTTCGCACCGGCAGATCGGCGTCGTGGAAGAACATCTCCACCTGTTTCGCACCCAGACCCTCGATGTCAAAGGCACCCCGGCTGACGAAGTGCTTCAGCCGCTCTACCGCCTGAGCGGGGCAGATCAGGCCACCGGTGCAGCGGCGCACTGCATCGCCCGCCTCACGTACGGCGGGAGATCCGCATTCCGGGCATAGTTGTGGAAAAACATAGGGTTGCGCGCCGTCGTTACGACGGCTCAGATCCACATCGGCAACCTTCGGGATCACGTCGCCCGCGCGGTAGACCTGCACCCAGTCGCCAATGCGGATATCCTTGCCCTCGCGGATCGAATTGCCCTTGGCGTCCCGCCCGGCGATGTAGTCTTCGTTGTGCAAGGTGGCGTTGGAAACGACGACACCGCCCACCGTCACAGGTTTCAGCCGCGCGACAGGCGACAGCGCCCCGGTGCGGCCGACCTGAATGTCGATGCCCAGCAACTCGGTCCAGGCCAACTCAGCGGGAAACTTGTGCGCAATGGCCCAGCGGGGGGTGGCCGAGCGGAACCCAAGCCGCGCCTGCAGGGCCAGATCGTCAACCTTGTAGACGACGCCGTCGATGTCATAGCCAAGCGTCGCGCGCATCGCTTCAATCCGGCGGTATTCGGACAGCATCGCGTCAGGCCCGTCGCGGCGTGTCGTCAGAGGATTTGTCTGAAATCCCATGGCCTTGAGCCGCTCAATTGCCCTATGTTGGGTCGTGGCCAAAGGTTCAGACACCTCTCCCCAGGCATAGGCGAAGAACCGCAGCGGCCGCGCGGCGGTGATCCGGGCATCAAGCTGCCGAAGACTGCCCGCCGCCGCGTTGCGCGGATTGGCGAAGGGTTTGTCGCCCGCCGCTGCCTGCCGGGCGTTCAGTGCGGCAAAATCGGCGTGGCTCATGTAAACCTCGCCGCGTACTTCCAGAATGTCCGGCGCGTTGGTCAGCGTTTGCGGGATATCTGCAATGGTGCGGGCGTTTTCGGTGACGTTTTCGCCCACTTCGCCGTCACCGCGTGTGGCGGCCTGCATCAGGCGACCGGCCTCATAGCGCAACGACAGGGAAAGCCCGTCGATCTTAGGTTCGGCGGTATACTCCAGCGCGTCGGTGCGACCGAGGAATTTGCGCACACGGTCATCGAATTCGGCCACGTCGGCGTCGTCAAAGGCATTCTCCAGCGAAAGCATTCGGACAGAGTGGGCAATCTTGCCAAAGCCCTCTGCCACAGCAAAACCGACCTGCTCGCTTGGGCTGTCCGCCCGCTTCAACCCCGGAAACCGCGCCTCGACCGCCTGATTTCGCCGTTTCAGCGCATCGAACTCTGCGTCCGAAATCTCGGGCGCATCGCGCGTGTGATAGGCTTCGTTCGCCGCAGTCAGCAGCTTTGCCAGACGGGCCAGTTCGGCCCGCGCTTCAGCAACTGTCAGTGCCTCGACCGGCTTGTCCGTCATTCCCGCCCCCTGCGTCGCGGGAGCGAGGTTAAGCGGTGCCTTGGCCGAGGTAAAGATCAGGCAGAGGCCGCAAGCCGCGGGGCCGTCGCGGACACCGGATCGCGCAACACATAGCCACGGCCCCAGACGGTCTCGATGTAGTTGAAGCCCCCCGTCGCCTCGGCCAGTTTCTTGCGCAGCTTGCAGATGAAGACGTCGATGATCTTCAGTTCCGGCTCGTCCATGCCGCCGTAAAGATGGTTCAGGAACATCTCTTTGGTCAGGGTGGTGCCCTTGCGCAGCGACAGAAGCTCCAGCATCTGGTACTCCTTGCCGGTCAGATGCACGGTCTTGCCTTCGACATCCACGGTCTTGGCATCCAGATTTACCGCCACCCGCCCGGTCTTGATGATCGATTGGCTGTGGCCCTTGGACCGCCGGATGATCGCATGAATGCGCGCCACCAACTCTTCGCGGTGGAAGGGCTTGGTCATGTAGTCATCGGCACCGAAACCGAAGCCTTTCAGCTTGTTTTCGGTATCGTCTGACCCAGAAAGAATCAGGATCGGGGTTGCAACCTTGGCCAGACGTATCTGGCGCAGCACTTCATGCCCGCTCATGTCCGGGAGATTGAGGTCGAGGAGAATCAGGTCGTAGTCGTACAATTTTGCCAGATCGACCCCGTCCTCCCCCATATCCGTACAGTAAACGTTGAGGTTCGCGTGGGTCAGCATCAGTTCGATGCTGCGCGAGGTGGTCGGATCATCTTCTACAAGCAGAATGCGCATCAGGGTAAACTCCGCTCCGGTGCCTTCATCGTTAACGACTTTGGCGGGCAATGGTTAATGACGCGTTACTTTGCCAGAGCGTGTGCAACAAACAATCTAAAGTTGTCGGTATTTCTGGATTGCTGTGACTTTCAGGCCCTTGTCGCCATGCCGCTCTACCGCCGAGCGCCAAAGCCCGAATTCTTCCTCGGACAAAGCGTAGCGTTCCTGCGCTTCGGATTGGCTGATCAGGCCGTAGACCACCGCCTTGACCACGATCGCCTTGCGGCTGGCCACCCAGCGCGAGGTGTTGGGGCGCGGCAAATCAGCACGGCTGATCACTGTCCCGTCCGGCAGCGTCACCTGCCGGGGTCCGTCGACACGTTTGAGATACATGGGCCATCCCTTGTTCATTTGACGCAAGAATGGCGGAACAGCCTTAATCAATCCTGAAAGGAGGGGTTGAGAGTGCACAGCATTTTCATATATTGCCGATCATTCCCTAACCCCGGACAATCCTGATGCCGCGCGACCTGCCGCTGAACTCTCTTGGCCTGCCAAAACCCCCGCGCGAGACGCGGGTTGTGGTGGCCATGTCCGGGGGCGTCGACAGTTCGGTGGTGGCGGCAATGCTGGCCGACGAAGGCTACGATGTGGTCGGCGTCACCCTGCAACTGTATGACCACGGGGCGGCGCTGGCCAAGAAGGGCGCCTGCTGCGCGGGGCGCGATATCCATGACGCCCGGCGCGTGGCGGAAACCATGGGGTTTCCGCATTACGTGCTGGACTACGAGAACACCTTCCGCGAGGCGGTGATCGAAGAGTTCGCCGATGCCTATCTGGCGGGCGCGACCCCGGTGCCCTGCATCCGCTGCAACGAGCGGGTGAAGTTCAAGGACCTTCTGGCCACCGCCAAGGACCTTGAGGCCGATTGCATGGCCACGGGGCACTACATCCAGCGCAAGGTCGGTGCCGACGGCCCGGAACTGCATCAGGCCGCCGATGCCGCGCGCGATCAAAGCTATTTCCTGTTTTCCACCACGGCAGGGCAACTGGATTACCTGCGCTTTCCGCTGGGGCATCTGGCGTCCAAGGCCGAAACCCGGGCGCTGGCGGCAAAATATGGTCTGCCGGTCGCCGACAAGCCAGACAGTCAGGACATCTGCTTTGTGCCGAATGGCGACTACGCGGCGGTGATCGAAAAGCTGCGCCCCGGTTCGGCGGACCCCGGCGAGATCGTCGATCTTGCCGGCAACGTCGTGGGGGCGCACGGTGGGGTGATCCATTACACCATAGGTCAGCGTAAGGGTCTGGGCATCGGCGGTCTGGGTGAACCGGTGTATGTTGTGCGGCTTGATCCTTTGACGCGGCGGGTGATCGTCGGGCCGAAAGAAGCGCTGTCGACCCGGATCATCCCGATCCGCGAAATCAACTGGCTGGGGGACGTGCCGTTCGACTCGCGCCCGGAATGGCATCTGCAGGTCAAGGTGCGTTCCACCCGCCCGCCGCGCGATGCGATCATTCGGCCGCTGTCGGCCACCACGGCGGAAGTGGAACTGCTGGCCGCAGAGGATGGCGTATCCGCCGGGCAGGCCTGTGTTTTCTACGCCCCCGACGGCGGGCGGATTTTTGGTGGCGGCTGGATCTGGAAAGGCCCGTCCGCCTGACTTTGACAGGAGTGTTCATGCGTCCGCTGATCCTTGCCGTACTGATTGCGATGTCCCTGCCCGCGCAGGCCGAGACCCGGGAAGAGCGGATCGCCGCTGCCGATGAATACGTCACGATGGCGCTGGCCGATTTCGATCTGGCTGCGGTCATCGACACGATGTGGCAGCCGATCGTCCAGCAGGCCGAAGCTGCCGGTCAGCCGGTGACGACGGATCAGCGCGACCAGATCAAGGCGCTGTATGTCGAGACGTTTACCGGGCCGATGACCGCGCTGATGCAGGAACAGTCGGCGATCATGGCCGATGTGATGACGCTGGCCGAGATCACGGCGCTGCGCGACTTCTACGCCACGCCGGAGGGGCGCTCGGCCATGGCCAAGCTGCCGCAGCTGACGGCGGCGCAGCAGCCGGGCGTGATGAAGCTGGTGAATGACAAGGTGACCGGGCTGATGCCGCAGGTCATCGCCATCCTCAACGGCGAAGCGCTGCCAGCACCGACCGTGCAGCCCTGAGGCCGGGCGGCTCGCCGCCTTTGCCCAGCCGGTCCATGGTGACCGCCATCGCGGCCTTTTGGGCCGTGCTGTCGGACAGCAGCGACACCAGCGCGGGCGCGATCAGGTCGGCGCGGCAGCGGTTGCCGATGAATTCCGGCACGGTTCGCGTCTCGGACACCAGATTGACCAGCGTCACCGTGTCGATCAGCGCCGCACGGCGCATCAGCCACAGCGTCACCGGGTTCATGTCATAGGCGATGACCATCGGGCACAGGTTCGCCGCCAGTTCCAGCGAGACGGTGCCAGAGGCCGCCAGCGCCACATCGGCAGCGGCAAAGGCCGCGCGCTTTTGTGCGGGATCCTCGATGATCTGCGGCGTGACGGGCCAGTCACGCGTCAGCTGGCGCACCAGATCGGCCACGCCGCGCACCGTGGGCAGCGCCACCCGCAAGTGAGGATGCACGGCGCGCATCCGGCCGACCACGTCACCGATCACCGGGGCAAGACGCGTCACCTCGCCCCGGCGCGATCCGGGCAGGGCCAGCAAGAGCGGGCCGTCGCCTGCCATCGTTGCCACCTCGGCCTGCGTCGCCAGCGGCTCTGACACCACCGGGTGACCGACGAAATCGCAGGTCATCCCGGCGGCGGTCATCAGGGGCGGCTCGAACGGCAAAAGCGCCAGCACATGGTCGATGACGCGGGCCATCTTTGCCGCCCGCCCCGGCCGCCAGGCCCAGACCGACGGGGCCACATAGTGGATCGTGCGCAGGTCCGGGCGGGCGGTCTTTACCCGTGCCGCCACCCGCAGGCAGAAATCGGGGCTGTCGATGGTGATCAGCGCAGCGGAGTTTGCGGCAAGTGCGGCGTCCGCAGCTTCGGCAATCCGGCGTTTCAGGTCGAAGTAGCGCGGCAGCACCTCGGCGATGCCCATCACCGTCAGCGTTTCCATCGGGAACAGGCTGGCCATGCCTTCGGCCTGCATCAGCGGCCCGCCAACGCCCGAAAAAGTCACCTCCGGCAGCAGAGTTTTCAGCCCCTGCATCAGCGCGGCCCCCAGCCGGTCGCCCGACGGCTCGCCCGCGATGAGGAACAGCTTCATGGGGTGCGCGACCAGAGAAAGACGCCGCGTCTGTGGGCTTCTTCGGTCATCGCGGCGGGATCAAGGCAGATCACGCCGCCAGCTTCCCAGACCAGACCGCCAAGCCCGGCCGCTGCTACCAGTCGCACCGTTTCCACGCCAAGCGCCGGCAGGTCGATCCGGCGGTCCTGCCCCGGCTTCGGCGCCTTGTAATAAAGCCCTTTGCCTTGCGCAGGGTCGGGGCGCAGACCGGGCGGCAGGCCCGCGACGGCCCCCAGCATCGCGTCGGTTCCGGGCAACGCCTCGACCGCCAGACACAGGCCCTGCTGCACGACCGCCCCCTGCCCCACATCGACCGAGCCAAGTGCCGCAACGATGCCCGCCGCGCGCGCCGCATCCGCCTCGTCCACCGCCGAGACGGTTCCGGCCAGCACGCCCGCAACCGGAAGCAGTCCCGGGGCCACATCGGCCACGCCCGCGATTGCAAAGCCGCTTTCGGTGAACAGGTCCAGCACCACCCGCAGGGTCGCATCATCGCCCTGCGCCATCGCACCCATCAGGCGCGGCAACAGGGCGGCGGTACCGGGGTCCAGCAGGGCCGGGTCCAGACGCGGGCGCGCCACCGCCCCGGCAAAGATCACCCGGGTGATGCCGCGATCCTCCATCGCGTCCAGAAACGGCACCAGCCGTTCGATGCGAAAGGTCAGGTCGGGGCTCAGCCCCGCCGGCGGAAACCCCTCCAGCGCCGCGATAAAGGGCCGCTCGCTCAGCGCTGCCACCAGCGCCGACGGCAAGCCCCCGCGCCCAGCGATGATTGCCGTCGTCACTTTGCCCCCTTGGGCGTCAGGAAACTGCGGTCCGAGGCCTGCAGGATGAAATCCGCCATTTCGCGCACCTGTTGACTATCTGTTTCTTCGGCCAGCCGCCGGGCACGGTCCAGAAACGTGCCCTCGCCTTGTGCCAGCATCTGATAGGCGGCACGTAACGCGGTGATATCAGTTCGGTCTATGCCGCGGCGTTTCAGGCCCACAAGGTTCAAACCGTCCAGTTCCCCGCGTGGCGCCTGTACCAGACCGTAGGGGATCACGTCGTTCGTCACCATGGTCACGGCCCCGATGATGGCGCCCTGCCCGATCCGCACCCATTGATGCACGCCCGAAAGGCCGCCGACGATCACGTCATCGCCAAGCTGACAATGACCCGCGATGGCGACGTGATTGACCAATATAACCCGGTTGCCGATCTGGGCATCGTGGCCGACATGTGCGCCCGTCATGATCAGGCAATCGTCGCCGACCCGCGTGATGCCGCCACCGCCCTCGGTGCCGGTGTTCAGCGTCGCCGCCTCGCGGATGCGGCAGCGGGCACCGATGATCAGCCGGGTGCGTTCGCCGTGGTATTTCAGATCCTGCGGCACCTCGCCCACACAGGCGAAGGGCCAGATGCAGGTGTCGTCGCCCACGTCTGTCCAGCCGGTGACGACGGCATGCGATTTGACCGTGACCCGCGCGCCCAGCGTCACCTCGGGCCCGATCAGCGCGAAGGGCCCGATGTGGCAGCCCTCGCCAATGGTGGCACCCGCCTCGACGACGGCCGAGGGATGGATCACGGCTGTGGGATCAATGGTCATGCCTTTGGAACGTCGAACATGGCCATGAAGGTGGCCTCGCAGGCCAATTCACCCTCGACCTTGGCAAGGCCTTCGAACTTCCACACCCGCCCGCCGCCGCGCAGGGCGCGGACATGCAGTTCCAGCACGTCACCGGGCACCACCTTGCGGCGGAATTTCACCCCGTCCACGCCCATGAAGAAAACCTTGGCGTTCTTGTCCACCAGATCCATCGACAGGCCGACCAGAATGCCCGACGTTTGCGCCATCGCCTCGATGATCATGACACCAGGAAAGATCGGCATGCCGGGGAAATGGCCCTGGAACTGCGGTTCGTTGAAGGTAACGCATTTGATGCCGACGCAGGATTGGTTCAGCACGATATCCCTGACCTTGTCGATCAGCAGGAACGGATAGCGGTGCGGAATGATCCGCTGGATCAGGTCCAGATCGGCGGAGGTCACGGCGGCTGCATCCATGGTCATACCCTTGCTAACGCGACGGTCTGGTGCCGTCTTTCCCTGTCACGTTGCTACCAAGCCAATGCGGCGGTGACAAGTTCACCACGGTCAGGGTTGCGGAGGCGGATCGGGCAGCGGTGCCGATCCGTCGCCAAGTGCGGCATCGACCTTGGAAATCGCCGCGTCGGTCACGTCGATGGCCGACAGCGACAGAATGATCGCGTTCTTGTCAAGGATAGCCACAGCGCCCTGCTCACTCAGCAGGCTGCCCAGAACCGGGACGGCTGCCTGCAGAAAGCGCTGACGATCCTCGTCCCGGCGGCGGGAAACGGCCCGCGCCTTTGCATCCTGATCGGCGCGGATCTGCTCAACCTTGGCATCAAAGTCGCGCGCGAGGGCGGCAAATTCATCGACGGGAAGCGTGGCGCGCCGTTCGGTCAGGTCCTGCTCTTCGACGATCAGCGCCTGTTCGATCCGTGCGTTCTCGGCCTCAAGCGCCCTGGTTTCAGCCGCCTCCCGCGCAAGCGAGGCTTTGCCGAGCGCAGATCCGGTGAAGAACCCGTCCTGATCCAGCGTCAGGACCTGCGGCGTCGCAGTGGCCTGCTGCGCCGCCGCCGCGACCGGGCAAAGCGCCAGAGTCACCAGAAGCGCCCCGGTCAACCTGCCCCAGCGACCGGGCCGCATCGTCAGAACTTGGTCGAGATGGTCAGATCGAAGCTTTGTTCCTTGTCAAAGTCTTCTTTCTGCAACGCCTTGCTGAAGTTGAAGCGCAAGGGACCGATCGGCGTGGTCCAGAACACCGACAGACCAACCGAGGCCCGCGGAATGAAACTGTCATCCACCGTGGTGACACCGGCGGTGTTATCCAGGCTCCAGACCGATCCCACGTCGAGGAACGCGCCGCCGGTGATGCCGTATTCTTCCGGCAGGCCCAGCGGGAAATCTGCCTCGAACCGGGCGACGGCAAACAGATTGCCGCCAAGCGCCTCTTCGCTGCCGACGGTGCCGTCACGCGGGCCGATGCCGTTGGGTTCAAACCCGCGGATCTTGCCGTTGCCGAAGAACCGCTCGGTCACCCGGCTGTTGTTGCCACCAAGCGAGGTGATCGCACCGCCCTCGAAGATCGCACGCACCGTCACTTCTTCGTTCCAGACTTTGGTTTCCGCCAAGGCCAGCGCCGATGTCTGGACATACTTGGTATCCCCACCCACCCCGGCGAAATCCTGCCCAAAGCGCAGCAGGATGCCGCCGTTGGGGTTCAGGCCGGTGATGCGGGTGTCATATTCGTAGGTATAGCCCAGTGCCACCGTCGTCAGCGCACCCAGATCCGCTTCGGCGTCCAGAATGGGCGAGGTGCCGGAATAATCCGACAGCTCATCTTCGGAAAGCCGCACGCGCAGATCAAGGCTGGACTGCTCACCCAACGGAAAGCCGATGCCGGTGGTGAAACCAATGTTCTGGGTACTGTAGAGCGAATTCTGGTTGTCCGATGTGCGGTAGTACGCACCAACCGAAAAGCTCAGATCGCGGCCAAGGAAGGCCGGTTCGGTAAAGCTGAAGCTGGAGTTCTGGTTGTCGGTGCCCGAGGTCAGGGCCAGCGAAATCCGCTGCCCGCGACCCAGGAAGTTGGTTTCCGAGAACCCGATGTTGAAGCCGGTACCGCTGGCAACCGAATAGGACAGGCCAAAGCTGAGCGAGCCGGTCGGCTGTTCCTCGACGTCGACGTTCACCACCACCTGATCGGGGCCGGAGCCCTGTTCGGCATTCACCTGCGCGTCGGAAAAGAAGCCAAGCGCGCGGATACGCTCGGCCGACTGACGGATTTCGCGCGGGTTGAAAGGGTCGCCTTCGACGGTGCGGAACTGACGGCGGATGACCTGATCCAGCGTCGTCGCGTTGCCTTCGATGTCGATGCGTTCGACAAAGATCCGCTCGCCGCGCACGACGGCAAACACGATGTCCAGCGCCTGACCGCGTTCGTTGCGGGTGATGCGCGGCTCCACCCGGACAAAGTTCAGACCCTTTTTCAGGGCAAGATTCTCCATCCGGGTGATGTTGTTTTCAATCACCGACGGCGTGTAGGTCTGCCCGGTGCGGATCTTCTGCACCGCTTCGAACTCGGCGGCGTCCACACCTTCAACTTCGGACACGGTAGACACCGCGCCGATGGTGAAGGGCAGGCCTTCGCGCACGGTGAAGGTCACAAAGCTGGCATCGCGTTCGCGCGACACTTCGGCGGTCGCATCCAGAATCTGGAAATCCACATAGCCGCGCGACAGGTAGAAATCCGTCAGAACCTGCTTGTCGACCTCAAGCCGCTCGGCCACGAAAGTATCACGCTGGATAAAGGTCCGCAGCAGGCCCGCCTGCTTGGTTTCCAGCACCTGCCGCAGACGGCGGTCGGAAAAGGCGCGGTTGCCCGAAAAGGACAGGCGTTCGACCTCGACGACCTTGCCTTCGGTGACCTCGAACACCAGGTCAACACGGTTGTCAGACCGGCGGATGATCTTTGGCGTCACTGAGGCAGCGATTCGGCCTGACACGCGGTATGCCTCGGCAATCGCGGCGGCATCCGATTCCGCCAGACTGGGCGAATAGACGCGACGCGACTGGGATTGCACCAGTTCCGCCAGGTTTTCGTCCTTGAGCCGCTTGTTGCCTTCAAAGTTGATCACATTGACGATCGGGTATTCCTGCACCCGGATCAGCAGGGTCGATCCTTGCGGCACCAGCTCCACCGTCTCAAACAGGCCAGAGTTGGCGATGCTCTGATAAGCGTCATTCAGACGTGCCGCCGACACCTCGTCGCCACGCTTGATTCCGGCGTAGTTCAGGATGGTTGACGCATCAACCCGTTCATTGCCCTCGATCACCACGTTCGAAAAGCTGAAGACCTGCGCGAAAGCCGGTGTCAGGAATGTCGTCGAAGCCGTTGCCGCGCCTATAAAAACCGCTGTGGCCAGCAGACGCACCCTGCCCTTAGCCCTAAACGACCGTCCAAAGGCCGTGCCAAAGGTCTTCTGCATCATGCGTCCCCGTCGTTCAAAGTTTCTTACCGTTGACTAGCGGGAAAGCGCAGGCTTGTCAAAAGCCTGCGGTCCCTGTGGATAAGTTTCCCACATCTTGTGGTCGCAGCGCAATTTCCGCAGGTACGGTATTGCAGACCTTTCGCCGCATGACCCGCTTAAACGCAGATCAGATCGCGGCTGAGCGCGAAGATCATCAGCGACACCACGAAGATAAGCCCCGCCGTCATCAGAACCTGCAACGCCCGTGCAGACGGGGGCCGGCGCATCACCGCCTCATAGGCGTGAAACACCAGATGGCCGCCGTCCAGCACCGGGATCGGGAAAAGGTTCAGGATGCCCACGCCAAGCGACAGCACCGCCATCATCTCGACAAAGGTCTGCAAGCCGCTGCGCGCCGCGTCGCCCATGGTTTCGGCCATGCCGATCACGCCGGAGAAGTTGCAGCTGCTGATCTTGCCCGCCACGGTATGCCACAGACCGGAAAACGTGGTCGTGGTCAGCCGCCACATCGCCTGCCCGGTCAGGCTGACGGTTTCCCACACCCCCGTACTGCGGTTCGCAAGTTCAAAGGCCAGCCCGCCGCCAAGCCCGATCTGGTACTTGTCGACAAAGCCGCCGTCTGCGTTCAGCACGCTGCGGACGCGCGGCGTCAGCGTAACGTCGAACGTCTTGCCATCGCGCCATATCTTCAGCGGCACCGGGGCGCCTTTGCCTTCGGCCACGATTTCAGGCAGCTGGCGGAACACGGTCACATCCTGTCCCGCAGCGGTCAGGATCACGTCGCCCTCTTGCAGCCCTGCGTCCATCGCGGCAGAGCGCAACAGCACCATCACCACCAAAGGCGGCAGCGGGTGCGGGCCTTTGACCGTCACCTCGGCCCCGTCACGGCGGACGGTGTAGTCGATGCTGGCAGCCGCCGGAAGCCCATCCACCAGGGTGCCAAAGGTCTCCGGATCGGTGATCTTCGTCCCGTTCATCGCCACAATCACGTCGCCCGGCAGCAAGGATGCGCCCTCGAACGGGGTTGGCAACAACCGTTCCACCGTCATCTCTTCGCGCGGCACGCCGGTATAGATCAGCATGCCCCCCAGCACGAGGAAGGTCAGGATGAAGTTGAAAACCGGTCCCGCTGCCACCGTTGCCGCCCGCGCCCAAAGCGGCGCACCCGCCATCGTGTGCCGTCGTTCCGTCGCACTCAGGCCAGAGACGTCACCTGGCCGGACCGAGGTTGCATCCGCGTCGCCCAGAAACTTGACGTAACCGCCAAAGGGAATCGCTGCGATCTGCCAGCGGGTGCCGCGCTTGTCCGTCCGCGACCACAACACCGGGCCAAAGCCCAGCGAGAACACTTCGGAATGAATGCCGGTCCAGCGGCCGACGATGTAATGGCCGTATTCATGCACGAAGACGATGATCGACAGGGCGATGATGAAGAAAAACACCGTCCAGGCGGTGCCGCCCGCCGCTGCGAAGATATCCATGCCTCAGCGGCCTCCTGTCATTCGGCGCGCGACCTCGCCCGCCCGTATCCGTGCCAGATGGTCCATGCCGAGGATATCCTCAAGGGTCAACGCGACATTTCCGTGATCAAGATCAGGGGCAAGCACTGCCAGCGTGTCTTCGACGATGCCGGCCATCTGCATGAACCCCACCCCGCCGGCCAGGAAGTGATCCAACGCCACTTCCTTGGCCGCGTTGAACGCAGCCCCTGCCAGCCCGCGCACAGCCATCACCTCGCGTGCCAGCCGCAACGCCGGGTAGCGCACCAGATCCGGGGCGCGAAAGGTCAGTGTCGCCACCTGCGCCAGATCCAGCCGCGCGACGGGCAGCGCCGCCCGGTCCGGCCAGTTCAGCGCATAGCCGATGGAATGGCGCATGTCGGGCGCGCCCATGTGGGCCATGATCGCCCCGTCGCGGAACCCGACCATCGAATGGATCAGCGATTCCGGGTGCAGGATCACCTCGATCTGATCCGGCGCCACGCCAAAGAATTCCCGCGTTTCAATGACTTCCAGTGCCTTGTTGAACATCGAGGCGGAATCGATGGTGATCCGCTGCCCCATCGCCCAGTTCGGATGCGCCATGGCTTCGGCCACCGTCGCGTTGACCAGCGCTTCCAGTGGCCAGTCGCGCAACGCTCCGCCCGACGCGGTCAGGATGATGCGTTCGACCGACGCGATATCTTCGGCATTCAGCGCCTGAAAGATCGCCGAATGTTCGCTGTCCACCGGCAGAATGCGCGCGCCATGGTCGGCGGCGGTCCGCATCAGCAGCGGCCCGGCGGTGACCAGACTTTCCTTGTTGGCCAGCGCCAGCGTGCGCCCGTGCCGCAGCGCGCGCAGGCCGGGCACCAGACCCGCCGCGCCGACAATCGCGCTCATCACCCAATCGGCGGGCCGGTCCGCGGCCTCGGCTATCGCGTCGGCCCCGGCGGCCACGTCGATGCCGCTACCCGCCAAGGCAGCGCGCAGATCGGGCAGGCAAGCTTCATCAGCGCAGACCGCAAGTTCAGCCTGCAACGCGCGGGCCATTTCGGCCAGCCGCGCCACGTTGCGGCCCCCCGTCAAAGCCACGGTCCGGTAGGTGGCAGGTCCGCCCGCCCGCACCAGCAGGTCGAACGTCTGCTCGCCGATCGAGCCGGTGGCCCCGAAGATCGAAATGCTCCGCATCCGTCAGCCCCCAAGACCGGGGGCCAAGGGCCAGATCAGCCGCACCAGCATGATCACCACCACCGCCCCGATCAGCGCATCGAACCGGTCCAGCACCCCGCCGTGCCCGGGGATCAGCTGCGAGGCATCCTTGACCCCGGCGCGTCGCTTGACCCAGCTTTCCACGATGTCGCCCATCTGTCCGGCAAAGGCCACCAGCGCTGACAGCGGCACCAGCACCCAGGTGCCGTGGCCGGACAGCAGGAATGCCCCCGCCACCAGTCCGGCCCCGATCCAGCCCGCAGCCGTCCCCGACCACGTCTTCTTCGGGCTGACAGCGGGCCAGAACTTCGGGCCGCCAACCAGACGTCCGACGAAATAGCCCAGCACGTCCGACGCCACCACCACCGCCACCAGCCACAGGATGATCGGGGTGCCGCTGTCGTTGCGCAAGGTCACCAGACCGTATCCCGCCAGCATGATCGCCAAGGCATAGCCCGCCGCCAGCCGCCGGTCGCGGCGCGGCGTCAGGGCCAGCATCAGCGTCGGTGCCATCAGAAACAGCGCGGCAACCTCGGTCCGCAGCACCAATGCTGCTGCCAGCGCCGCTCCGGCAAGCACCGCAAGCGTGACCGGCGTGTTGACCCGGGTCCGCGCCGTCATCGTCGCCAGTTCCCAGATCATCAACGCGGTCAGCACGATCACCAACGCGGCAAAGGCCGTGCCACCCAGCCAGATCTCTGCCGCGCCCACGGCAACCATGACGATGGCCGACAACACCCGTGTGCGCAGATCGCCCCAGCGGCCCGGTGCCGGTGGATCAGCGGTCACTGAACCACCCCGCCAAAGCGCCGCTCCCGCTTAGAGTAACTTTGCACGATTCGTGTAAACTCATCTGCCGAGAAGTCAGGCCAAAGTGTATCAACAAACTCGTACTCGGCGTAGGCTGACTGCCACAACAGAAAGTTGGATATTCGGGCCTCACCGCTTGTTCGAATTACAAGATCAGGGTCCGGTAAAAAATGTGTGTCAAGAAAACTAGCCAGCTTCTCGGCATTCACGTCCTTGTGTGTAAGACGCCCCATCTCAATCTCAAGCGCCAAACGTTTTGCTGCACGTGTGACCTCATCACGACCACCGTAATTTATTGCAATTGTGAAGTTGACCTTGGCATTTTCCTCCGTCAACGCTTCGACATAACCCATCAAGCCTTGCAGCTTCTCATCTAACCTTTCCCTATCGCCGATAAATCGCATCCTGACACCCTCAGAAAGCATCTCATTTGCCTCCTTGACGATGTAACTACGAAAAATTGCCATGAGGCCAGCAACTTCTTTCTGAGTTCGCTGCCAATTTTCCGTCGAGAATGCAAAAATCGTTACGTACTCAACACCAATCTGCGAGCATCGTCTGACGATTTCTTTGATGCGCTTCGCACCAATGTGATGGCCATACAGTCGTGGTCTCCCCCGAAGCTTTGCCCAACGACCGTTGCCGTCCATGATAATCGCAACGTGCTTGCACGACCGTGGGAAATCCAGCATCATCAATTTGAAATCCAATTAATGTTGATCATGTACCCAATTGACAAAAATACGACTATCCAGAAAACGGTAGGAGTCGAAGCCCCACTAAACTTCCCGTGTTCGCTAATGCTTATTTCCATCTTTCCCTTGGACGCCTCTAAAATCCAAATAACAAAAAATGCCATTCCAGCGGCAGCAGGCAGTCCAACCAACGCAGGGAACTGTCCGAAAAACAATCTGACAAGGAGATAGTTCTCAGTAGGAGAGAGTATAAAAACCCATGCAAGAGCGGAAAAATAAGACGCACCAAATAGGCAACATGAGTAAATGACGATCCTGTCAGCTAATACTCGCCGCTTCATATTCAAAGCGACGAGGTCGTCATCGACGCCTAAGCGCTTAGCTTTGGATTTCGGAACAGTTTCCTTAGTCCGCTCTCCAACAGGATCGTTCGCATCAGACATTTGACTTTTCCACTTTTCCTACAGTCAGACCTGCATGATCTCCTGCTGTTTCGACTCCAGCGCCCGGTCGACTGCGGCAATCGCCTTGTCGGTCAGTTCCTGCACTTCTTCCGACCACATCTTCTGATCGTCTTCGCCCATGCCCGCAGACTTGGCCTTCTTGATCTGGTCCATCCCGTCACGGCGCACGTTGCGGATCGCCACCTTGGCGTTTTCCGCATAGGTCGCCGCGACCTTGGACAGTTGCTTGCGGCGTTCCTCGTTCAGTTCCGGGATCGGCAGGCGGATCAGCGGGCCGTCGGTCACCGGATTGATGCCGATGCCGCTTTCGCGGATCGCCTTTTCCACCTTGGAAATCATCGCCTTGTCCCAGACGTTGATCACCACCATGCGCGGCTCTGGCACGTTCACGGTGCCCAGCTGGTTGATCGGGGTCATCTGGCCGTAAGCGTCCACCATGATCGGATCGACGATCGAGGCCGAGGCCCGCCCGGTGCGCAAGCTGGCAAATTCATGCTTCAACGCCGCCATCGCGCCATCCATCCGGCGCTGCAGGTCACCGGTGTCGATTTCAAGATCGTCTGCCATAGCCTCGGTCCTTCGGTCTTGTCAGGTCGCCGTCTGTGCGGGGTGGCCTGAGTCTGCTAGTTTTGGTGTCCAATCCGGCCCAATGAGGGCAAGGATTGGGGTTCTATAAGGCAAAGTCGACGGGCGGTATAGTCAGGCTGCGCGACGACAACCGGGTCGTGCACGGCACAGGCCTTCAGGCCGATTCGCCCGCGATGGTTAAACTGATGCGACCGCGTTACCCCTGCACCCGCGTGTAGGTCCCGCGCCCCGCCAGAATGCCCTTGAACCCACCCGGTTCGTCCAGACTGAAGACGATGATCGGCAGGTCGTTGTCGCGCGCAAGGGCAATGGCCGATGCGTCCATCACCCCGAGGTGCTTTTGCAGGACCTCGTCATAGGTCACATGATCATAGCGCTTTGCATCCGGGTACTTCTTGGGGTCCTTGTCATAGACCCCGTCCACCTTGGTGCCCTTGAAGATCGCCTGACAGGCCATCTCGGACGCGCGCAGCGTCGCCGCCGTGTCGGTGGTGAAATACGGGTTGCCGGTGCCGGCCGCAAAGATGCAGACGCGCTTCTTTTCAAGGTGGCGCACGGCGCGGCGGCGGATGTAGGGCTCGCACACCTGATCCATCGGGATCGCGCTGATCACCCGAGTGAAAACGCCGATCTCTTCCAGCGCCGATTGCATGGCAAGAGCGTTCATCACCGTGGCCAGCATGCCCATATAGTCGGCGGTAGTGCGCTCCATCCCTTGGGCAGACCCCTGCAGCCCGCGAAAGATGTTGCCGCCGCCGATGACCATGCAGATCTCGACGCCAAGGTCACGGACCGACTTTACCTCTTGCGCGATCCGCGCGACGGTGGGCGGGTGCAGGCCGTAGCCCTGATCGCCCATCAGCGCCTCGCCCGAGATTTTCAGCATGACGCGGGTATAGGTGACCTCTGCGCCGTCTTCCGTTTCGGCAGCCGTTCCGGACATGGCACCCCCTGTATTTCGTTTTGTGATTGGACTGCGGCGCAAAATGTCGCAAAACGCGACCGGGTTCAACCGGTGAACGACGAAAGGCGCATCCATTGCAGTCATTGGCCAGCCTGTCGCGTGAGGCACCCATCCTGATTGCAGGTCCGACCGCATCGGGCAAGTCCGCGCTGGCGACGGAACTTGCGGCACGCGACGGGCGGGTGATCGTCAACGCCGACGCGCTGCAGGTCTATGGCAACTGGCGCATCTTGACGGCACGGCCCACGCTGGCGGATGAGGCCGCCCTGCCCCACGCGCTTTACGGCCACGTGGCACGCGACGCCGCTTATTCGGTCGGCCACTGGCTGCGCGATGTGGCGGAGTGGCTGACCCGCCCCGTGGTGATCGTCGGCGGCAGCGGATTGAACTTCACCGCGCTGACCGAAGGGTTGGCCGAGATACCCACCGTCCCCCCCGAAATCCGTCAACTTGCCGACGCACGCAAGGCCGCCGGGGGCATCGCCGCGCTGCGAGGCGACCTGGACCCCGCCACCGCCGCGCGGATCGACCTGCAGAACGGCGCCCGCGTCCAGCGCGCCTGGGAGGTGCTGGCCGCCACCGGTCGCGGGCTGGCCGACTGGCAGGCCGATACCCCGCCACCGCTGTTGCCCCTGTCGCAAGCGCAGACGCTTGTGCTGGAACCGGATGTGGACTGGCTGAACGCGCGGATCGACCAGCGCTTTGCCGCGATGATCGACGGCGGTGTGCTGGACGAGGTGCGGCACAATCTGGCGGGCTGGCAGCCCGACCTGCCGTCGTCCCGCGCCATTGGTGCGGTGGACCTGATCGCTTATCTGAACGGGCACGTTTCGCTGCCCGACGCAACGGCGGCGGCCACCTTGGCAAGCCGCCAATATGCCAAACGCCAGCGCACCTGGTTTCGGTCGCAAATGGGCAAGTGGCGGCGGCTTTCCCTTCCCTGACCAAGAGTTGCTTGCACAGGCGGATCGGCAGATTTGGCTTATCCACAGGCTTATGCACAGCTTTCGCTAGGCATCGTGGATAAGTCGGTCACCCGATGTTGGTTTTTCGCTTGGGTTCCTGCCAGAGGGCTGCTTTATTCATGCTGTCAGGCATATGCCCGGTGCCGCAGGATCGCCACGCCCATGAACCAACCCTCGCCAATATCGCAACTGCGACTGGTGGCCATTCCGCGTCTGGCGGCCGGTGGCCGCTGGCGGGTCGAGGCGATGCGTTCGATCTCGGAACCGTGCCTGTTGTGGTTCACCAAGGGTCAGGGGCGAATCACCCTGTCTGGTGTGACCCGCGGCTACACTGCCCATAATGCCATCTTCATTCCGCCCGGTCTCATGCACGGCTTTGAGGCCGGTCCGCAGGTCTTTGGCACCGCCGTGTTCTTTGGCCGCAACTGTGACGTGACCCTGCCCAAGGTGCCGCTGCACCTGCGCATCCGCGAAGTGCACGCGCAGCAGGAGGTCAACATCCTGCTTGATTCGATCCTGCGCGAGATGGACAGCGACGTGCCCGCGCATGACCGCGCCACCCAGCATTATCTTGGGCTGCTCGGGGTCTGGCTGGAACGGCAGTCCAAGAAGGCCGATCCCGAAGCACCGCGTGTAGATGCCACGCGCAGGCTGGTCGCACGCTACACGGCCCTGTTGGAGCGCAGCTTCCGGTCCGGCATGGGCGTGGCGGATTTCGCCGCCGCCCTTGGCGTGACGCCGACCCATCTGACGCGCTGCTGCAACACGGCTTGCGGACGACCGGCGTCGGCCTTGCTGCAAGACCGCCGGATATTTGAGGCGCGCAAGCTGCTGTCCGAAACCCGTCTGCCGGTAGGCCGGATCGCGGAAAGCCTTGGCTTCAACTCGCCCGCCTATTTCACCCGTGCTTTCCAGCACATGACCGGCAAGTCACCCTCCGCCTTCCGCCGTTCTGCCTGACACTGCGCAAAGGCAGGCACCTGCCCCCAGACGTACTTTGCATGGTTTCGACCTGTGCATGTCGCAAACGTACCCAAGTCCGGCGAAACCAAGCGTTGACGGAACCAGAAAAAAAATGCGCAATGCGAAATGTGGGTGCGTGGGGGCGCATTCCGGTCTGGCCCTGCCTTTGGCTTGCAGGACCAGATCATCCGGGTTCGCCCTTGCGTTGCCAGTGCCAACAAAAAACTCATAAGCCTGTCAGGGAGACAAAGATGACTGAACAGATGAAGGCGGCCGTGTTGCATCCGGCCGCAGGAATGTATGCCGACGAA
>JANOQT010000072.1:0-42789 GCA_031415015.1 Paracoccaceae bacterium | reverse complement strand
GCCAGACCCTGTCACCCCCTTGAGCAGCGTCGCCGTAAAGCCGCCCCGCACCACCGATGCGACCAGCGCATCCCCCGCCATGATCTGATCGCCCTCCAGCCGCGCAAATCCACCGGGCGCCAGCACCGGATAGGGCGTGTCCTTAGGTGCGTCTTCCTCGGCCAACACTCCCAGCTTGACCAGGCCCTTGACCACCGATGCACCGCAGCCCGCCGCCTCGGCCAACTCGCCCAGCGTCACCGCCGCCCCGCCCCAGCCGCGCAACGCCTCCACCACGCGGAACCGCGCGTCGGTCAGCTGGTTCGGCACCACCCCGGTCAACCGGTACACCCGCCGTGTCGCCGGCGCATCGCCCAACCCCGGCGCGCGGGTGGCCAGCCGCAGCATCGCCGGCAACGGCGTCAGCGTGTAATCGGCGGCCCGCGTCAGGAATGTGCGCAGTTCCGCCCGCATCGGCACCGCGTCCAACACCCGGCCCACCGGCCGCACCCGTGCCGGATCGAACTTCCCCTCGCCCGGTCCCCAGACCACACCCAGCACCCGGCGCGGCCCCAGCGGCACCTCGACGAAATCCCCGTCGCCGCAGCCGCCTTCGGGCGCGCGGTAATCCAGCACCCGGCCCAGCGGTTCGGTCGTCAGCACGCCGACCAGATCGCCTTCGCCGTAAACCCGATCACTCACGCCGCCACCTTTCCCTTGAGGTCACTTTGGGGTAGACCCACGCCAAACCCCTTGCAACCCATCCCGAGGACAGCCTCCATGAAATTCTTTGTCGATACCGCCGATGTGGACGCGATCCGCGAACTCAATGACCTTGGCATGGTGGACGGCGTCACCACCAACCCCTCGCTGATCCTGAAGTCGGGTCGCAACATCCTTGAAGTCACTCAGGAAATCTGCAGCATCGTCTCTGGCCCGGTGTCCGCCGAAGTCGTCGCCCTGACCGCGCCCGAGATGATTGCCGAAGGCCGCAAACTCGCCGCCATCGCCAAGAACATCGCGGTGAAGGTCCCGCTCACCTGGGACGGCCTGAAAACCTGCAAGGTGCTGTCCGGCGAAGGCTTCATGGTCAACGTCACCCTCTGCTTCTCCGCCAATCAGGCGCTGCTGGCCGCCAAGGCCGGGGCCACGTTCATCTCGCCCTTCATCGGGCGGCTGGATGACATCAACCTCGACGGCCTCGACCTGATCGGCGACATCCGCACGATCTATGACAACTACGACTACAAGACCCAGATCCTCGCCGCCTCGATCCGCACCGCCAACCACGTCAAGGACTGCGCCCTGATCGGAGCCGACGTGATCACCGCCCCCCCCGCCGTGATCAAGTCGCTGGCGAGCCATGTGCTGACCGACAAGGGGCTGGAGCAGTTCATGAAGGATTGGGCGAAGACGGGTCAGAAGATTTTGTAGGTCGAGGTTTACCCCAACTCTCCTAAGCCATTCACGACCGCCTACCCCGTGTCATCCCCGCGAAAGCGGGGACCCACCTTTCACGGTGCCACATGGGTCCCCGCCTTCGCTGGGTTGAAAGACAGGGTGCGCAGGCCTTTAACCCCGGGCCCACCTATGGCTTGTTAACGCGCATCACGCAGTTGGACAGTTGGTCGCGACGAGAAAAGCGACGCTACTCAAGGTGGCTTGCCACTAATATGTCTTAGAATCGGACTCAAATCTCGTTGGAAATCATGCCCATTACAGTCGTAGCTCCCCTAGCGTTTGAAGATGATGACTACCACTCTTTGGTAATGAATCTTACGGGTGGCTTTAAGGCTTGGCAGAGGTCACAAAATGAGTGGTCTATCGGACCTATCATTTATAATGACGAAGTGGTAATGGCTGGAATTCTCTCATTTGCTGAGCTGAGATCAGCGATGAGTATTATGGGATTGTCATGGACCGTGTTTGAGCATCGCGTGGTCATGTCAGGAGTCATAACAAAGATGTGGCGCTCTGTGGAGCCAGTTGGAATGAACAGCGCGCTTTCAGCAACTGATGTCTGGCAGACAATCCGCGCGAACTCGACGTCGCGAAGAGTTGCGCAGTTTAGAGCACAATTTCCAGATTCAAGCGCCCAAGAAATACTCACAATAATGGAGCAGAGCAACGCAGATGAGAGGCTTTCTGAATACATTTCAGATAGCCTTCGCTCGATGGATATTTGCATAAGCAGCATTAGTGATTTCTACCATGATCAACTCACCACATTTCTTCGCGAAGGACGTGCAGTAGGCGCAAAGTCCTGCAGTGTAGCTGACTTGCCGTTTGTTGCAAACGTGCATTCCTTCTTCGTCCACTTCGGTGCTGCGCGCGATTATTTGGCGGCACTACTCGCCTACCGATGTGGGTTATCTCAGAATACGGAGGCCATGAATCGACTTCTCGATAAACTTACCTGGAATAATTTACCGAATGATCCAATTATTCAACATTTGGTTAAAGTTGGGTGCTTCGCTGCAAAACCAAATTCCACCAAGACAAAGCTTGCTGGCTGGCTAGAAGACGCTTCTAACGTTAGAAACGAGCTAGTTCATCGGCGGCCCTTTGGATCGCACGAGAGTGAAAGATACGGGCACATCCAAAATGCTGGTGGCTTGGAGGGTCATTTTCGTTTTTTTAAGCCAATTCATGTGGGTGACGGCTCCACAACCGACACACTTGACTACCTAGCAGACTTATATGGTAAGACAACAAAGCTATTTGGAGAAATCGCACTAATCTCTGGCGCCGATACAGCGATCCAAACTCTATCCTAGGTAGACGTAAAGAACTTCAAGATTATTACAGGGCGACTAAAGAATGATCAGGAACTAGGATGAGCCCCCTCACCTTACCCAAGGCACCAGCCCCTCTCCCCCTCCCCCAGCAACCGCGCAACCTGCGCCGCGCCGCAAACACACACCCTGCCCAACCCACCGCCCCCCCCAAACCCCCTCCTCCCGAAACCTCTCGCCGAATCTGTTAACTTCGTCCTATAATGCGTGGAAAATTAGCCAGAAACCGCTTGGGCGAGTACACAATGATCGAACAAGACCTGCGCGACCGGATCCTCGCGGAGCCGGAACGCTTTCTCGAAGACCGGGATGTGATGAACGCGCTGGTCGCCGCGAACGAACGCGCGATGGGGGCGAACATCGTTGATCTGCGCGGCATTGCGATGCAGCGGCTGGAAACCCGGCTGGACCGGCTGGAGGATACCCACCGCTCGGTTATCGCAGCGGCGTATGAGAACCTTGCGGGGACCAATCAGGTCCACCGCGCCATCCTGCAGATGCTTGATCCGCTGACCTTCGAGGAATTCCTCAAGGTCCTCGCGTCGGATGTAGCACAAACGCTGCGCGTCGATTGTGTGCGGCTGGTGCTGGAGTCAGTGCAGGACGATGATAACGAAGACCCCGCACTTGGCCGCCTCGGCGAGGTGTTGTGCGTGGCTGATCCCGGCTTTGTGTCGGACTACCTGTCGAACGGCCGCAACGTGCCGCTGCGCCCCGTGGTGTTGCGGCAAGTCGTGCCCACGTCGGATGCGATCTACGGCGACCGCGCCGCTGACATCCGTTCTGAGGCGCTGATGAAACTGGATTTCGGTACTGGTCGTTTGCCCGGCATGCTGGCGTTGGGCTCCGAAGACCCGCATCAGTTCAAGCCGGTACACGGCACTGACCTGCTGGCGTTTTTCGCGGGCGTGTTTGAACGCACGATGCGGCGGTGGCTCAACTGACCGAAGCCGCGATGCTGTCGCCCGCCCTGCGCGATGCGCTGGCGGGGTGGCTCGCACATCTCAGCGCGCTGGACGGGGCAGCGGCGAACACCGTGGCCGCCTATCAGCGCGACGTGGCACGGTTCCTGCACTTTCTGGCCCGCCACCGTGGCGGTGCAGAAGGTCTGGCGGCTGTCGTGACCCTGCCCCAGACCGACCTGCGCGCCTGGATGGCCGAGGAACGTGGCCGCGGCCTGTCCGCCCGGTCGCTGGCGCGCAGCCTGTCTGCCGTCAAGCGCTTTGCCGCCTGGGCCGCAGACCGCACCGGCGCCGATGCGACCACCGTTCTGGCAGCACGCGGCCCGAAGTTCCGCCGCAAACTGCCCCGTCCGCTGTCCGTTGACGGGGCCGCCGCGATGCTGGGCAGCGTGGGCGACGATGCGCGCGAAGATTGGATCGCCGCCCGCGATGCTGCCGTGGTCACCCTGCTTTACGGCTGCGGCCTGCGCATCTCCGAGGCGCTGTCGCTGACCGGCGCTGACCATCCGCTGCCCGACGTGCTGCGCATCACCGGCAAGGGCGGCAAGACCCGCATCATTCCCGTCCTGCCCGCCGCCCGCGATGCCGTTGCTGCCTACGTTACGGTTTGCCCCTATGATCTTTCCCGCGCCGAGCCGTTGTTTCGCGGGGCGCGCGGCGGCCCGCTCAACCCCCGCCTGATCCAAAGCGCCATGGAACGCGCCCGGCTTCGCCTTGGCCTGCCCGCCACGGCCACGCCGCATGCCATGCGCCACAGCTTTGCCACCCATCTTCTGTCCGCCGGCGGCGATCTGCGCGCCATTCAGGACCTTTTGGGCCATGCTTCGCTGTCCACCACGCAGGCCTATACCGCCATTGATGCCGCCCGCCTGATGGAGGTTTACGAAAAAGCGCATCCCCGCGCCTGACTCTGGCTGCTGGCATGTTGCGCGGGCCGGTGATTTCCGCCATCAAGTTCAGATGAATGCGCGCCTGAAAGCCCTTTCCGTTCATCTGCTGACCGCCACCGGCGCGGTCCTGTCGATGTTTGCCATGCTTGCCGCCGTCGAAGGCAACTGGAACCTGATGTTCCTTTGGCTGGTCGTCGCCCTGATCGTCGACGGCATCGACGGCCCGCTGGCCCGCAAATACGAAGTGCATAAGAACTGGCCCACCTATGACGGGGTTCTGATGGACCTGATCATCGACTACATGACTTACGTTTTCATCCCGGCCTTTGCGCTGTTCAAATCCGGCCTCTTGCCCGGTTGGACCGGCTGGATCGCCATTATCGCCATCGTCTACGGCTCGGTCATCTACTTTGCCGACACCCGGATGAAGACCAAGGACAAAAGCTTTGCCGGATTTCCCGCCTGCTGGAACATGGTGGTGCTGGTGCTGTTCGCGACCCAGCCGTCGCAGGGGGTGATCCTCGCCACGGTGATCTTGCTGACCGTCACCATGTTCACCAACCTGAAATTCATCCACCCGGTGCGCACCACCCGCTGGTATCACGTCTCGCTGACCATCTGCGTTCTGTGGATCGTCTTTGCCGGCTGGGCCGCCTGGACCGATTTCACCGAAGGCGCATTTGCGAAATGGGGGCTGATCCTGACCTCGCTTTACCTCGTCTTCGCCGGCATCGCCCAACAGGCCATCCCCGAAGCCATCCGCAGGGTCCGCTAAAGCCGCGTCAGCATAACCCCCGCCACGATCACGCCTGCGGCCAGCGCCTTTTCCCCGGTCATCCGCTCGCCGAACGCCAGCCAGCCGATCAGCACTGCGAACAGGATCGAGGTTTCGCGCAGCGCCGCCACCACCGCAATCGGCGCAATCGTCATCGCCCAGATCGACACCGCATAGGCCCCGTACGACGCGGTCGAGGCAAACGCCCCCAACCGCCACGCCTGCCCGTCACGCGGAATGACGCCCCAGCCGCGCAACGCCAGCATTCCCAGCGTGAAAAAGCACCCATCGGCCACGAACACCCATGCCACATAGGCCGCCGGTGCCCCCGACACCCGCGCGCCCATGCCGTCAATCATCGTATAGGTCGCCGTCGCCACCGCTGACCCCAACGCGAACGGCAACAGCTTGCGATCCTCGCCGCTGGTGAACACCCCCCGCGCCATCAACAGGATGCCCGCCCCCAGAACCGCAATCGCCAGATACTCGGTCACCGCCACCACATCGGCCAACAGGAAAGTGCCCACCACCGCCACCACCATCGGTGCCGCTCCCCGTGCGATGGGATAGACGCGGCTCAAATCGCCCCGGTCATAGGCGTAGGTCAGGAAAAACTTGTAGGCGAAATGCGTGCACCCCGCCGCGATCACCCACGGCACTGCCGCCCGGTCGATGGGTGCTGCAAAAGCGATCACCGCCAGCCCGATCGGCACTTCGACAATCGACAGGATCACCATCCCGCCCACTTTCGAGGTACCAAGCTTGATCAGCGCATTCCACAACGCATGCAGGAAAGCCGCGCCAAGGACGGCAAGGAAGACACCAAGGGTCAAGGGGCACCCGTCATGAAACCGTTACGAACTGGCTAAGCCGCAAGACCCGCGCGCACAAGCCGCCGCATAAGGCCAGCCGCCCGCTTTCGATAGCGTCAGATCAGCAGCCCCGCCGCTCCTTCGTGCCGCAGCAGCGCCACCTTGGTCTCTACCCCGCCCGGCGCGGAAAACCCGCCAAGGGTGGCGCGCCCCAGCACCCGGTGACACGGAATCAGGATCGGCACCGGATTGGCACCACACGCCTGCCCCACCGCCTGCGCCGGGGCACCAACGACCTGCGCAATCTCGCCGTAGGTGCGCGTCTCGCCGAAAGGAATCGCTGCCATCGCACGGCGGACGGTTTCGTTGATCCCGGTTCCCCAGTCGACCGGCAGATCGAAAACGGTCAGCCGCTGGTCGAAATAGGCGGCCACCTGCCGACACGCCTCGTCCAGCAGCGCCGATCCCTCACCCGGATCATCCCGCCAATCCAGCCGCGCGATCACCCCCGCCACCTCGACCAAGGTCACCGTCCCGAAGGGCGTGACCACCGAAGCGGCACGATGGGCAACATTGCCCATCCTACAACAGCTGACCAGTGAACACCCATCGCCCGCCGCCCCGTAGGATGGGCAATCTGCCCATCATCCCAACGCGTCCGAACACCGCGCACATGTGCCGGGGTGCTTGTGGCTGCCCACATCCGGCAGGACCTTCCAGCAGCGCTGACATTTCTGGCCGGGTGCCGGGCGGAACAGCACCGCCACCTCCGGCACATCTGCCAAGGCGAACGCACCGTCCGGGGCGGCCCCCGATCCGATCTCGATCCCCGAGGTGATGCACAGGTCGGCGAAATCGACACTGCCCAGCAGCCCGGCCATCGCGGGTGTGACGAAAACCACCGGTTCCGCCTCAAGGCTCGCGCCGATCACCTTCGCGGTGCGCTGCACCTCCAGCGCCCCGGTCACCACGCGGCGCACTTCGCGGATCGTCTCCCACTTCGCCGCCAGCGCCTCGTCCAGCCAAACCTTCGGCGTCTCCGGCATATCCACCAGATGCACCGAGCTGTCCTCGCCAGGGAACCGCTCCAGCCAGACCTCTTCCATGGTGAACACCAGCACCGGCGCCAGCCAGGTCGTCAGCCGGTGGAACAGGATATCCAGCACCGTCCGCGCCGACCGCCGGGTCAGGCTGGTCACTGCATCGCAATACAGGCTGTCCTTGCGGATATCGAAATAGACCGACGACAGGTCGGTCGTGGCAAAGGCGAACAGCTTCTGGAACACGCCTTGGAAGTCATACTTCGCATAGCCCGCGCGGACCTCGGCATCCAGTTCGGCAAGCCGGTGCAGCACCCAGCGCTCCAGCTCCGGCATCTCCTCCACCGGAACCTTCTCGGCGTCCGAAAAGCCCGCCAGGTTCCCCAGCAAGAACCGCATCGTATTGCGCAAGCGCCGGTAGCTGTCGGCCACGCCTTTCAGGATTTCCTTCCCGATCCGCAGGTCCTGAGTGTAGTCGCTTTGCGCCACCCAAAGCCGCAGGATATCCGCGCCGTACTCGTCGATCACCGTCTGCGGCGCAGTGGTGTTGCCCAGCGATTTGGACATCTTCATGCCCTTCTCGTCCAGCGTGAAGCCGTGCGTCAGCACCCCCCGATACGGCGCGCGGCCCTTCGTGCCACAAGCCTGCAACATGCTGGAATGGAACCACCCACGATGCTGGTCAGTGCCTTCCAGATACAGATCAGCAATCCCGTCCGCACTGCCATCCGCCCGGTCGCGCAGCACGAACGCATGGGTCGAGCCTGAGTCGAACCAAACGTCCAGCACATCCTCGACCTTTACATAATCGAACAGATTGACGATGCCATCCAGCATCCGCTCTTTGAATCCTTGCACAAACCAAACATCCGCGCTTTCCGCCTCAAACGCCGCAACAATCCGGGCGTTCACCTCAGCGTTGCGCAGCAGAAAGTCCGGATCGGTCGGCTTGGCCCCCTTCTTGACAAAACAGGTCAGCGGCACGCCCCAGGCCCGTTGCCGCGACAACACCCAATCCGGCCGCGCCTCGATCATCGAATGCAGCCGGTTGCGCCCCGTCACCGGCGTCCATTCGACCAGCTGGTTGATCGAGTTCAACGCCCGCTTGCGGATCGTCTCGCCATAGGTGGACATGCCATCATCAAGCGACTTGTCGATGGCCACAAACCACTGCGGCGTGTTGCGATAGATCACCGGGGCCTTGGAGCGCCACGAATGCGGGTAGCTGTGCTTCAGCTTGGCCTTGGCAAACAGCGCACCGGAATAGGCCAGCTGCTTGATGACGCTGACGTTGGCCGGGCCTTCCTTGCCATCGGGCGTGATGATGTGCTGCCCGCCAAAGAGCGGCAGATCGGGGCGATAGGAGCCGTCGGGTTCGACGTTGTAGGTCATTTTCAGATCTGGGTAATCCGGCCCCTGAAACTTGACAAACATCTGGTAGTCGTCATCGCCGTGGCTGGGGGCCGTATGGACAAAGCCCGTGCCCGCATCATCGGTCACATGGTCGCCGGGCAGCATGGGGACAGCGTAGTCCCACTCGCCATTGCCGTTTTCAACGCCGCGGAAGGGATGGGCGAGGACTATCGATTCTAGCGATGTAGGCGAGACGCCTTCAATACGTCGATACATTTCTGCGTCGAGCTTTGCTGCAGCAAAGACACCATTAGCTAGCTTGTCAGCCATTAAGTAGTAAGCACCAATCGTTGCGTTGCTATCCTGTGGCCGACCCGTAACCTCGTATAGTCCGTATGAGATCTCCGTATTGAAGGCGACCGCACGATTCTGTGGGATGGTCCACGGAGTTGTCGTCCATATGACAACTCGTGCGCTCCTCAACCTGTCTTGTCGCTTCGTTTGCTCTGAAAGGGTGCCCTGTGCGTGGGCCGTCCCGTCCAAACTGTCGGCAATGAGAATTGTGGCTTTAGCCACTTTGAACGCCACCCAAACCTGATGGCTGGTGTGGTCGTGATACTCCACCTCCGCCTCGGCCAGGGCGGTCTTCTCCACCGGCGACCACATCACCGGCTTGCTTCCCTGATACAAACTCCCGTTCATCACGAACTTCATGAACTCCGCCGCGATCACCGCCTCAGCGTGGTAGTCCATCGTCAGGTAAGGGTCGGCCCAGTTGCCGGTGACGCCCAGCCGCTTGAACTCCTCGCGCTGGATATCAACCCAGCCGGCGGCAAAGGCGCGGCATTCGCGGCGGAAATCCACCACGTCCACATCGTCCTTGTTCAGACCCTTCGCGCGGTACTGCTCCTCGATCTTCCACTCGATCGGCAGGCCATGGCAATCCCAGCCCGGCACATAGCGGGCATCCCGGCCCATCATCTGCTGGCTGCGCACCACCATGTCCTTCAACACCTTGTTCAGCGCATGGCCGATGTGAAGGTGGCCGTTGGCGTAGGGAGGGCCGTCGTGCAGCACGAACGGCGCGCGCCCCGAAGCCTTTTCGCGCAACCGGTCGTAGACTCCGATCCGCTCCCACCGCGCCAGCCAGTCGGGCTCACGCTGCGGCAAGCCCGCGCGCATCGGGAAATCGGTTTCGGGCAGGAAAACACTGTCGCGGTAGTCAGGGACGGGCGTGTCGGAAGACATGAGGGATACTCGCGGAAAAGGGGGATTGGACATGCGCAGAAAACCCGGCGGCTTAAGGTCAGCCCGCCGGGCAGCTAATTCGACGCGAGATCAGCCCGTGCAACATGGGCCGCGTTATAGGCGCGGGCACCCTTGCGGTAAAGGGGCACACTTGCCGCCCGCCCGCGCGCCGGATAGCCAAAGGGCGATGAAACAGCCGTTGCACATCGCCATCGTCGGGGCCGGGATCGGCGGTCTGGCTGCCGCAGCCCTGCTGGCGCAGGCGGGCCACGGCGTGCAGGTGTTTGACCAGTTCGCCTCCCCCCGCCCGGTCGGGTCGGGTCTGGTGATCCAGCCGGTCGGTCAGGCCGTGCTGGACCGCTGCGGCGCCGGCGAGCCCGCCCGCGCCCTCGGCCAGCCGATCACCGCCATGACCGGCATCGAGGTCGAACACGGCCGCACCGTCCTTTCCGTCGCTTACGACCGACCGGGCGGGCCGCGCCACGGATTGGCAATCCACCGCGCTGCACTGTTCACCGCCCTTCACGATGCCGCTTCAAAGGCAGGCGCAATCCTTACCCCTGCGGCAAAGATCACCGCTGCCCCGCTCGACGGAAAACGCTGGCTGACCACGGCAACCACCCGCCACGGCCCCTTCGACCTTTTGGTCGATGCCGGGGGTGCCGCCTCGCCCCTGTCGCCGCTCAGGGCCCGCGCGCTGCCTTACGGCGCGGTCTGGGGCACGGTGCCGTGGCCGGCCTCCACCCCGTTCAGCCGCACCGCCCTGCAACAGCGCTACTTCCGCGCCAGCAGGATGGCCGGTGTTCTGCCGCTGGGACGAATGGCCACCGGCGGCCCGGATCTGGCGGCAGTCTTCTGGTCGCTGCCGGTCAGCGATCTGTCAGACTGGCCCAACCGCGACATGACCGGCTGGAAAGACGAAGTCATCGCCCTGTGGCCCGACATCGCGCCCTTTCTGCATACCCTGCACAGCGCCACCGACCTGACCCCTGCCCGCTACAGCCACGGCACGCTTGCCCGCCCATACGCCGAACGACTGATCCATATCGGCGATGCTGCGCACCGAGCCTCGCCGCAACTGGGGCAAGGCGCGAACATGGCGCTGCTGGATGCGCTGGCGCTGGCCGCCGCTGTGGCCACCACCGACGATCCCGGCCCGCAGTACGCAAGGCTAAGACGCTGGCATGTGCGACTGTACCAGACGATGAGCGCCGCCTTCACCCCGCAGTACCAGTCCGACAGTCGCTGGCTGCCCGCCGTCCGTGACCACCTGCTGATGCCACTGTCGCGCTTGGCCCCGGTGCCGCGCATCCTGACACGGCTGGTCGCGGGCGATCTGATCCCACCCTTGGCCGGAACGCACTTTCCGGCCTGACTCTGCCAAGCCTTTCCATCGCCGCCGCTTTCGGCGATGCTGTCGCCTTGCATGTCACACCAGGAGGCCCGGATGAAGGAACCGTCGATCAATGTGCTGGGCACCGCGCTGGAGCCCTGCTCCGCCGACCCCGTCACCGGTTTTTTCCGCAATGGCTGCTGCGATACCGGGCCGATGGACCGCGGCGTCCACACCGTTTGTGCCACCATGACGGCGGAATTTCTTGCCCTGTCGAAATACCTCGGAAACGATCTGTCGACCCCGCGCCCGGAGTTCGGCTTTGCCGGTCTGAAGCCCGGTGATCACTGGTGTCTCTGCGCCGCGCGCTTCTTGCAGGCGCATAACGAAGGGGCCGCGCCAAACCTGCGGCTGGCGGCCACGCATCAGGCCACGCTGGCCATCGTGCCGCTGGACATACTGCAACAACACGCCGTCTAGCCGCGGCATGATCCCGCCCCGCTTTCCGGTGACAAAGGCTCAGATTGCCACCGTGGTCAGCGCATTTTACGATGCGGCCCGCAGCCACCCCACCCTTGGTCCCGTCTTTGCCAATCACGTTCGCGACTGGTCCGCGCATGAGGCGAAGATCACCCGCTTCTGGGCAAATGCGATCCTGTTTGCGCACGGCTATGACGGCAACCCGCTGGCCGTGCACCGGGCCGCCGGGGATGTGGACCCTGCGATGTTCGCCGATTGGCTGGCGCTGTTCGACCAGACCCTTGCGGCGCATCTGCCGCCCGATACCGCCCGCCAATGGTCGGCTCTGGCGCACCGCATTGGGCGCGGGCTGATCTTCGGGCTGGCCTCGAACGACGGCGCTCCGGTCCTGCGCTGACCCTCAGGCGGCATCCTGCGGCAAGGCGGCCGCCGTTCGCACCGCACCGTCATCCCGCATCAGGTCGTCGATGAACAGGCTTAGCAATTGCGGCCGCCCGCTGACCCCGGCCTTGCGGTAGATCGCATTGGTCTGCGCCTTGACCGTGCCCTCGCTGGTGGCGCGCAGGGTGGCAATTTCGGCCGTCGACATGCCCTTGATGGCGAACAGCGCCACGTCGCGTTCAGCGGTGGTCAACCGCCATTCGACAAACCGTTCCTCCAGCAGATCCAGAAACGCCCCCGACGCGCGGCGCAACCTTTCTTCTGCCACGTTCCGCTCTTTCAGCGTCCGCCGCAGCATGATCGCGCCCAGCACCACCCCAAGGATCAGGCCGACCGAGGCACCGATTTCCAGAAACTCGCGCATCTCCCAACTGATCGGCGTGGTGCGGATGCCCAGCACCGATGACAGAATGTCGGACACAAAAAAGAAGGCGCAGGCCGCCTGTACGCCGAAAATCGCGATGATGGGCCAGGCCCGCCTCACGCAGCGACCGGTCCTGGAAAACCGATGTCAGTCACCATCGCCTCCGCCCTTGCCACTGCTGTCTTCGTCATCGTCTTCGTCTGTGTCTTCATCATCGTCATCAACGTGGCCGCCGCCACTCCCGCCCGACCCGTCCCGGACAATATCAACTGTCCTCTTTCCGCCCGAAAACGCGGTCCAGAGATCCCGCAGAATCTCGCCGGTGCGGGGGTTGATGATGATTTCGCGCTGCCCGTCCCGGCGCTCCGCCAGAATTCGCACGCGCCCCAGAAGCGTCTGTTCGGTGACAACGGACCTGAACCCTTGATTTTTCAACTGCCGCACGATGTCGTCAACGACACCCTGCGCCAGCGCGGGCGACGCGAAAGCAGCCCCCGCTGCAAGTCCGATCAGGAAACCCCGGCGTTTCATCTGGTTGCTCCCGCCCCCAAAGGGCACCGCGATTATGCGGCATGCACAGGGCCCCGGCAAGACCGGGGCCCGGATCAGTTCATCAACGGCAAGTTTCAGTCTTCATCATCATCGTCATCATCATCATCGTCGTCGTCGTCATCGTCATCATCGTCATCATCATCGTCACCATCGCCGTCATCGTCGTCTTCATCATCATCGTCATCGTCGTCTTCATCATCGTCACCGTCTTCAAAGTCTCCGTTGACGGTCTTGACCTCTTTGCCGGTGCGGCCGACATCATCGCCGTCAGCCGTTTCCTCTTCGCGCTTGATGATCGCCTGGGTCTCGTTGTCGTAGATCACCTCGACCTTGGTGCTGCCGCGAATGGCTTCAACCTTGGTCTGGGTCGGACCGACCTTGACCTCGACGTAGTCATAGCCCTCGGCCAGATATGCGTCGGCCAGCGCATTCGCGTCGATCGCGGCAAAGGCCATGTTCGTCGACAGCGCTACCGCCGCCGTGAACATCATCAGTTTGGTTCTCAGTCTCATCCGTCCGTCTCCTTTCGGTTGGGTTGGCCGCGTCTGGCCAGTGCCGCACCACGACAGGTGCCACACCCCGATCAACCGCTCTTTTTCCACCGGCTGGAATTGCACTGCGGTTTAGAACCCGGTCCATAGATCGCAGGTTTGCTGGCCTAAACCTAAGTTTAGGCGCCGCCTGCGCGCTGTCGCACGGGCAGACTTCACAGGTAGACATTGTTAAAACGCAACAACTTGCGGAATTCCCAGTCCTTCAGCGCCGCATATCTTCACATTCGAATGGACCGGGAGTATTCGCAAAAGACTTGGCGCGTTTTGCCAGCATGCGATTGGAGTATTCAATGATCCGCACCCCAAAATACCTTGCTCTTTTCCTGGCCTCCACGGCCCTTTCCGTTCCGGCCGCTTTCGCGCAAGACGGCTACATCGGCCTTACCTTTGGCCAGTATGATGCTGAAAACGCTCCTAGCAATCCAACAATCACTGGCCGCAGCACGACGCTTGACGGGCTGTACCGCTGGACGCTGGGGCCCGGATCGCTGGTGATCGAAGGCAGTCACCGCGGCGACAATATCGACAGCGACATCCTGTTCGGTACGGAAATGACCACCCAGTCGCATATTGCTGCGCATTACGTATACAACCTCGGCACCGCGGCGACGGTCAGTGGCTTCATCGGCTATGGCACCGCACCGCACGACGATCCAGAAGAAGAGTTCGATCTGGTTTACGGCGGTATCGGCGGCAGCTACGCGGCCAGCCCGGTTTTCACCGTGTACGGTCAGCTTGGCGTCGGCGATGCGCCGAATGAAGACAACACTGACAGTTTCGGCTTTTCGGGTGGCGAATTTGCCCGGCTTGGTGCGACCTACACCGGCTGGCAGGGCACCGCGCTCAGCATCGAATACGAACGCGCCTTCTCGGACAACTACGAAGACGAAGGCGAGCCCGGCTCGTTCGCCTCGCTGTCGATCAATGGCGTGACCGCAATCCCGGCAAATCCGGCGTTCCAGGTCACCTATGGCGCGCGCAAGTCGTTCTTTGACGCGCAGAACGATCCGAACCGGGTCGAAGAAGTCACCGCCTCGCTTGGCATCCGCTATGTCTTTGGCGGCAAGGCCCCCGGCGATTACGAGCGTGAGGGTGTGCTTGGCTCGCCCTACGTGCCGCTGCGGGCATCGAACTGGACCCCGGCGCTGGACTGATCCGCGACCAATGAACCAAAAAAAAGGCGGGCCATTTTGGCCCGCCTTTTCATTTTCGGCAGTGTCGGGCGTCAGACCTTCATGTCCTGACCCAGATGCTTGGCCACTGTGAAGATGTCCTTGTCGCCCCGCCCGCACATGTTCATCACGATGATATGGTCGGCGGACAAGCCGGGCGCGATCTTCATCACATGCGCCAGCGCATGGGACGGCTCCAGCGCCGGGATGATGCCTTCCAGCTTGCACGACAGCTGGAACGCCTCCAGCGCTTCGGCATCGGTGATGCTGACATATTTCGCCCGTCCGATGTCATGCAGCCAGGAATGCTCCGGCCCGATCCCGGGGTAATCAAGCCCCGCCGAAATCGAAAACCCTTCCAGAATCTGCCCGTCATCATCCTGCAACAGATAGGTCCGGTTGCCATGCAGCACGCCGGGCCGCCCGCCGGTCAAAGACGCACAATGCTGCATCCGGTCGTCCAGGCCCTTGCCGCCCGCCTCGACCCCGATGATGTTCACCGACGGATCATCCAGGAACGGATAGAACAACCCCATCGCGTTTGAGCCGCCACCGATCGCCGCAATCAGCGTATCCGGCAGCCGCCCCTCGCCTTCCTGTTCCTCAAGTTGCCAGCGCACTTCCTTGCCGATGATGGATTGGAAATCCCGCACCATCGCCGGGTAAGGATGCGGCCCTGCCACCGTGCCGATGCAATAGAACGTGTCGCGCACATTGGTCACCCAGTCGCGCAGCGCATCGTTCATCGCGTCCTTCAAGGTGCCGCGGCCCGAGGTCACCGGAACAACCTCCGCCCCCAGCAGTTTCATCCGGAACACGTTCGGCGCCTGGCGTTCCACATCATGCGCGCCCATGTAAACCACGCATTGCAGCCCGAACTTGGCGCAGACCGTGGCCGTCGCCACCCCGTGCTGCCCCGCGCCGGTTTCCGCAATGATCCGGGTCTTGCCCATCCGCCGCGCCAGAATGATCTGCCCCAGCACGTTGTTGATCTTGTGCGCGCCGGTGTGGTTCAGCTCGTCGCGCTTCATATAGACTTTGGCTCCGCCCAGATGCTGGGTCAGCCGCTCGGCGTAATACAGCGGCGACGGGCGGCCCACGTAGTGCTTCCACAGCCAGTCCATCTCGGCCCAGAAGGTGGGATCGGTCTTGGCAAATTCGTACCGCTCCTCCAGATCAAGGATCAGCGGCATCAGCGTCTCGCTGACAAACCGCCCGCCGAACAGGCCAAAGCGCCCCTGCTCGTCCGGCCCGGTCATAAAGCTGTTTATTCCGTCCTCGGCCATAGCGACCTCCCTTTTTAATGCGGATGTAGCGCGCCCCTTGCCACGGGTAAAGCGACAAGCCGCCGCTGCCCCCGTCACCAAGCCGTCATTCTGACGAAGTATTCACGGCGCAGCGTCATCCAACCCTGTTATTCTGCCCGCATTCAACGACGATCATTTTCGCAAAGGACATGCCATGGCCCCGAAAACCGTCAGCTTCACCAGCTTCAACCTGTACAACCTCAACGAACCCGGCCTGCCGCTGCACAATGGCGCGCCCGGCTGGACTCAGGCCGAATACGACCGCAAGATCATCTGGACCAGCCGGATGCTGCGCGACATGCAATCCGACGTGTTCGGCTTTCAAGAGTTGTGGCACGGCGACAGCCTGCGCTTGGCGCTGACCGCTGCGGGGCTTGACCTCAGCCACGCAGCACTGGTGCCCCCCGGTCACGCCGGGCAGAAGATCGTGTGCGGGGCGGCAGTTGCCAAAGACATCCTCGTCGGCACGCCGGAATGGATCACCGACTTCCCGCCGGAATTCGTCCTCAAAAGCCGGGGAAGCGATGCTCAGACCGAATCGATATCCGTGGCGATCAGCAGCTTTTCCCGCCCCGTGCTGCACTTCTTCATCAGGCCCCGCGCCACTGGACCGGTGATCTCGGTTTACGTTTGCCACTTCAAATCCAAGCTGCCGACCCCGATCTTCCGCGAGCCGTGGTATGTGAAAGCCACCCACGCGCCCCATTCCGAGGCCATTGGCGGTGCCCTCTCCACCATCCGCCGCTCGGCCGAGGCGATGGCCCTGCGGATGATCCTGACCAAGGAAATGAAAGGCAGCGACACGCCCGTCGTGGTGATCGGCGATTGCAACGATGGCCAGCATTCGAACACGCTGAACATCATGACCGGTCAGCCACAGTTCCTGACTGCCCTCGCCGAAGGCGGCGGCGATACTGATCTATATACCGCGCAGACCTTGCAACAATACCGCAGCCAGACGGATGTCTATTACACCCACATCTTTCAGGACACGCGCGAAAGCCTGGACCACATCCTGGTCAGTCAGGAATTCTACGATAACTCACGCAAACGGATCTGGGCCTTTGACGGGCTGACCATTGCCAACGACCACCTGAACGACGACGCCCACAAGGAAGCAGGCACCGGCGACCACGGCGTCGTTCGGGCCAAATTCAAATACATGCCCGCCAAGGCGATCCTCGCCTGACCCGCCGCTCATCGGCCCTGACGGACCTCTTCGCTCCAGCGATGACGCCCGTCAGGGCGAAAGAGCGGCTCACCCCGCCGCCGCAACAAAGGCCGCGATCCGGGCGTGATCCTTCACACCCGGCGCGCCTTCCACGCCCGACGACACATCCACCTGCCGCGCGCCGGTCAGTCGCACCGCTTCGGCCACGTTTTCCGCCGTCACCCCCCCGGCAAGCATCCACGGCCGCAGCCATTTGCGCCCGACCAGCAGCCGCCACTCGAAGCTGAGGCCATTGCCCCCCGGCAGCGCCGCGCCGGGTTGCGGCTTGGCGTCAATCAGCAACTGATCCGCCGCAAGGCTCATCTCCATCAGCCCCGCCAGATCGCCTTCATCAGCAACGCCCACGGCCTTCATCACCGGCAGGCCGTAGCGCACCCGGACCTCGGCCACCCGCTCCGGTGTCTCATGGCCATGCAGTTGCAGCATATCCAGCGGCACCTCTGCGACCAGCGCATCCAGTGCTTCATCCGTCGCATCGACCACCAGCGCCACCTTGGCCAGCCCCACCGGCGCGGCCAGCGCCAGCATTTTCGCGTGTGACAGAGTCAGATGGCGCGGGCTTTTCTCAAAGAACACGAATCCCGCATAGGCCGCACCCGCCGCCGCCACAGCCGCGACATCGGCTTCGGTCCGCAGACCGCAAATCTTGACCCGCACGGAACCCGTCATCTTGCGCGTGGCTGATCCAGCAGCGCCAGCACATCGTCCTTCGGCACCGAGGTCGTGTCGCGCAGCACCGCCAGTTCCCGTTCCAGCCGCGCCACCTCGCGCGATTTGACGCTGGCGGTTGAACGGTGCTTCATCTCACGGAACCATTCCCAGACAAAGCCGATCAGCACCCCGGCAACGATCCCGCCAAAGATGATCAGAAACAGCGGCAGTTCCGCGGCCCAGGTCAGCCCGGTCAGCGCCGCAAGGTCATCCGGCAGCAGCCGCACAGAAACCGGTGCGCGGTTGGCAAGCGCCACGGTCAGCAAGACCAGCGCCAGACCCGCCAGAAACAGATAACGCAGATATCGGATCATCAGCAGCGGCTCCCCAAAGGCACCCGGCCAATATCGGCCCGATCCGGGCCATACGCAAGGTGACCACCCGGATCCCTGGCGATCACTTGCTGTTCAGACGATCCCGAAGCAGCTTGCCGGTTTTGAAGAACGGCACTTTCTTGTCATCGACCTTCACCGCTTCGCCAGTGCGCGGGTTGCGCCCGACCCGGGCATCCCGCGCCTTGACCGAGAATGCGCCAAAGCCGCGCAGTTCCACCCGGTCACCCTTGGCCAGGGCATCAATGATTTCCTCGAAAACCGTGTTGACGATCCGCTCCACGTGGCGCTGCGTCAAATGCGGGTTCTCATCCGCGATCTTCTGGATCAGTTCCGACCGGATCATCCGTAAGTCCCCCCTGTGGTTCGGCACTTCGGCAGCGACCGCCACGATGTTCTTGTCAGGGGACTATAGGCAATATTTGGCACCACACAAACGAAAACAAGGGCTTTGTCCGACAAGACAAAGGGCCCTGCCATCCGGCAAGGCCCTCTTTTCGTTACAAACTGCCCAAAGGCCGCAGCTTACGCCTTGTCGCCGCTCTTCAGCGCCGCGCCAAGGATGTCGCCCAGCGACGCGCCCGAATCGGAGGAACCGTACTGTTCCACGGCCTCTTTCTCTTCGGCGATCTCGCGCGCCTTGATCGACAGGCCCAGCTTGCGGGTCTTGGGATCAATGTTGGTCACGCGCACGTCGATGTGGTCACCCACCTGGAACCGCTCGGGGCGCTGGTCTGCCCGGTCGCGCGACAGGTCGCTGCGGCGGATGAACGACTTGGCGCCGTTATACTCCACCTCGACGCCGCCCTCTTCGATTGCGGTCACGGTGACGGTGATGATCCCGCCCCGCTTCACGCCATCAACCGCGTCGGTGAAGTTGTCTTCCCCCAGCGCCTTGACCGACAGCGAGATCCGCTCTTTCTCGACATCCACTTCGGTGACAGCGGCATGCACCGTATCGCCCTTGCGGTAGCTCTGGATCGCCTCTTCGCCGCGCTGATCCCAGGACAGGTCGGACAGGTGGACCATGCCGTCGATATCGTTGTCGAGGCCGACGAACAGACCGAATTCGGTGATGTTCTTGACTTCGCCTTCGATCTGGGTTCCCACGGGATGCGTTTCCGCAAAGACTTCCCAAGGGTTGCGCTGCGTCTGCTTCAGGCCAAGGCTGACCCGACGCTTGGCACTGTCGATCTCCAGCACCATGACGTCCACTTCCTGCGAGGTGGACACGATCTTGCCGGGATGGACGTTCTTCTTGGTCCAGGACATCTCGCTGACGTGAACCAGACCTTCAACACCGGCTTCCAGCTCAACAAACGCGCCGTAATCGGTGATGTTGGTAACCCGGCCCTTGTGCACTGTGCCCAGCGCATACAGCTTTTCAACCGCATCCCACGGATCGGACTGCAGCTGCTTCATGCCCAGCGAAATACGGTGGGTTTCCTTGTTGATCTTGATGACCTGCACTTTGACAGTCTCACCAATGGCAAGGATCTCCGACGGGTGGTTGACCCGGCGCCACGCCATGTCGGTGACGTGCAGCAGGCCGTCAACGCCGCCCAGATCAACGAACGCACCGTATTCGGTGATGTTCTTGACCACGCCGTCAACCGTCTGACCTTCGGTCAGGTTGCCGATGACTTCCGCACGCTGCTCAGCCCGCGATTCCTCAAGGATCGCACGGCGCGAGACAACGATGTTGCCACGACGACGGTCCATCTTCAGGATCTGGAACGGCTGCTTCATGCCCATCAAGGGGCCAGCATCCCGCACCGGACGCACGTCAACCTGGCTGCCTGGCAGGAACGCCACAGCGCCGCCAAGGTCCACCGTGAAGCCACCTTTGACCCGGCCAAAGATCGCGCCATCGACGCGCGTCTCCGACGCATAAGCCTTCTCAAGCCGGTCCCACGCTTCTTCGCGCTTGGCCTTCTCGCGTGAGATCTGGGCTTCCCCGCGCGAGTTCTCGACGCGGTCCAGATAAACCTCGACTTCGTCGCCGACATTGATTTCGGGCGTCTGCTCGCCGGGGTTGGCAAATTCTTTAAGGTCGATGCGGCCTTCCATCTTGTAGCCGACATCGATGATGGCCTGGCCCGCCTCGATGGCGATCACGCGGCCTTTGACAACGGTTCCCTCTTCGGGCGTGTCAATCTCGAAGCTTTCCTTCAACAGGGCTTCGAAGTCTTCCATGGTGTTTTTCGCGCACATATAGATCAGTTTCCTTTTCATACGTTTTCACTGGCCATGCGGTTGGCTCCGCCGGTCTTTGCAAAGGGACCCTGCACAAAAATTCCAACCACCCCGGTAAACCGGACCTGTCGAGACTCCTGTCAGGATGGGCGGCCTATACCGTCATAAGGCCGAAAGGGCAAGCAAAAGCAGGCGAAACCGGCTCAGACCGACACCGGCGTCAACCCCAGCCGCTCTGGCGGAAACCCCGCCGCCGCAAAGACCCCCAGAATACGCACCGGCAGCCCCGGGTCGCCCAGCCACAGGCACTGCCCGAAGTACCAGTGCAGGAACGCGGCATAGTCCCGCGGCCCCTCCAGCGCCCGCGCCAGCGCTGCGGCAAACCCGTCTGCTGCCGTCACCGTCTCGACCACGTGGTGAAAATCCGACCGTCCGAACAGGATCGCGGGTGTGCCGTGCAGCATCCCTTCAATGGCCACCGCCGAATTGACCGACACCGTGACCGCCGCCGCTGCCACCAGATCGTGGATATTGGCCTCGACCGCGCGCACCGCCAACCCCTCCGCCTGCACCGCCGCAATCAGCGCCGCCCCTTCGTCCAGCTTCAACGGATGCGGCTTGACCCAAACCTCCCGCGCGCCGGCCCCGCCAACCACCGCGCGCACCATCGCATCGGCCTCCAGATAGGCCTGCCCTCGCAGATAGGGCTCCGGCCCCTGCAGAAACACTGCGATTCCCCCCGGCCTCAGGTCCGTGCGCGCCGCCATCTGCCGGTACCGCGACCGGCGCGGCACCACGAACCGTGACCGCAATTCCGCCAGCGTTGACGCCGCCGCAACCGGATCAATCGCCGAAGGGTCAAATTCCCGCAGGGCAATGCTGCTCCCAGCCTGCACCCCGTGCGGGTCCAGATGCCAAAACCCCTCCAGATAGGCGGTCGCGGCGTTCAGATAGCCTGACGCCCGCACATGCCCGTTGTTCACGATATGCAGGTTGCCGTCCTGCACCGGGCGGCGAAGGTCATCCCGTTCGATGCCGGGCGGTGCCAGCACCACCTGCCCACCCCCCGCGCGCACCAGATCCCGGATCACCCCGTACAACAGCGGCCGCCGGGCTTTCTCCAGCATAGCCCCATAGCGCTCCGGCACATGCAGGATCACCGACGCCGGGTTGCCCATTACCGGGCGGCCTTTGCCAGCGCCGCCTCGACCGCCTCAACCGCCCGTGCCACCGCCGCCTCGATGCGCATCACGCTGGTATCCAGCACCACCGCATCCGCTGCCGGACGCAACGGCGCATCCGCGCGGCCCATATCCCGTGCATCCCGCTCAATCACCTCGGCCAGAACCTGCGCCGCCTCGCCTCCCAGTTCCAGGCAGCGCCGGTGCGCCCGCACCTGTGGACTGGCGGTGACATACAGCTTCACCTCTGCTTCGGGGCAGATCACCGTCCCGATATCGCGCCCGTCCAGGATCGCGCCGCCCTCGCTCCGGGCAAACCGCCGCTGAAACGCCAAAAGCGCCGCCCGAACCCCGGGGATCACCGCCACCCGGCTTGCCGCCTGCCCCGCTTCCAGTGACCGCAAATCATCCCGCAGCAGATCTTCGGCGCACAAACCCTCTGCGGCCACCACCGGATCACCGCCCTTGGCCCCGACCGCCCGGTACAGCAGTCCCGTATCCAGATGCCGGAACCCGAACCGCGCCGCCAGCGCCCGGGCAATCGTGCCCTTGCCTGCCGCTGCCGGTCCGTCAATCGCCACCGTGAACTGCATCACTTCCCCTATCTGACCGCCCGCATTGCCTAACGCAAAACCCCAGCGGCGAAAACTCCCCTGATCTTTCGCTGCGCCAAGAATTCCGGCTTGTGCGTAAGAGCGCATCAAGGGTGCGGGGGCCGAGAAGCTAGGATACCGTTATGCTGTATTCCTGATGTGCATGCCACTCGTGGGAAGCGGTGATACCGTCAGTCATTTGGGATGGATCGCTATGAAAACTGATCCCTGCGCAGAAATTCTCAACACGCCTAACCTGATCAAAGACGTCTGTGAATTCAACGCATCCATACACAACCAAAGATCGGCGCTCGCTGAGCGCATTCAACACTCCCTTGATGGCAATGGGGTGGCTGGCAATCCATCTAACTTCACCCGGCCCAACATTGACTGTCGTCCTGTGCAGGGGTGTCCGTTCTACTCTGGGGTGGAATGGTGCTTCAAGGTCTGCAAGAAAAGCGATGTGGCAAAAGCCATACACTATTTTCCCGGGGCTTTGGCCCGTGTTTCGGAATTTAGCGCGCACATGAACGCTGATCGGCACCCCCTCGTTCACCAGGAAATGCAAGTCGGTGCCATTGAACGAGAGATAAGCCTGCGTTTGCAGCCTTCCCATCTTCTCGGTCACGCTGACGCTTTCTTGGGCAGCCTTCGTGGCGATGGCTGTCTGGAGAAGCGTCCGCTTCAGCAAGATAACCGCCCAAGCACTGAGGCCAGTTGCTATGAGACCGAGGAAGGCCATAGCCCATTGTGCCAGCGTGTCCTTGGACGTCACCAGCACCCCATCATGCTCCCACCACGGTAGCAGATACTGCTGCTGGTCGGCATATCCCTCGGTTTGCTGGCTGGGGCTTTCAGTACCGGCTTCTGTCCGGACTAATTGACCAACACCAAAGGTCCAAATACAGAAAATGAGCGTAAGGCAAATTCCAAGGGCCAGCCCAATCGCAAATCCGTTACGCCCATTGCCACCAAACACTGTCACAAGAACCCCGCTGTGAACTTTCCTCTGCTGACTTTATCGCGCAGATTCCGCTCATTGTCTTGGTTTTCCATTGAAGCAAGTTCCTCACGGGGAAAGGCCCGGACCCGGGCCTTTGGGGGGCGGCGCCCCCCTCAGCCTCGGCGCGGCGCGACGGCGCCGCGCCAAGAGACCGGACCTGCGGCGGCCACGTCGCTCCGTGCGCAAACCGACCGGTCGTGCAAAGCAACTGCACCCGTCCAATTCTTAACAGATCATGAATGTACCCAAGTCAAACCATTGAAAAGATTGACAACGCCGGCCTGTCCACGCGTGGACATCCCGGTTCAACCCTTTTCCAGCACCGCACCCAGCCCGGTCATCAATCCCTCAAAGATCGGAAACGAGGTCACGATGGGCGAGGCATCATCGACCGACACCGCCGCCTTTGCCGCCATCCCGCAGACCAGAAAACTCATCGCGATCCGGTGGTCCAGATGGGTGGCACAGATGCCCCCCCCCGGCACGCCCCCCGGTCCCATCCCGTGCACGATCAGGGTATCCTCGTCCTCCTCGACGCGAACCCCGCACGCCTCCAGCCCCCGCGCCATCGCGTCGATCCGGTCGCTTTCCTTGACCCGCAATTCCTTCACCCCGCGCATCACGGTGCGCCCCTCCGAAAAAGCCGCCACCACCGACAGGATCGGAAATTCATCAATCATCGACGGCGCCCGCTCCGGCGGCACCTCGATCCCCTTCATCGCGCCACTGAACCGCACCCTCAGGTCCGCCACCGGCTCGCCACCTTCCTCGCGGGGGTTCAGGAACTCAATCTCCGCCCCCATTTCGATCAACGTCAGATAAAGCCCGTTCCGCGTCAGGTTCTGACTGACCCCGGGCACCAGAATATCCGACCCTTCGACGATCAGCGCCGCACAAACCGGAAACGCCGCAGAAGACGGATCGCGCGGCACCGCCACGGTCTGTGGCCGCAACTCCGGCTGTCCGGTCAGGGTGATGACATGACCCTCCGCCGTTTTCTCCACCGACAGCTTTGCCCCAAAGCCCAACAGCATCCGCTCCGAATGATCCCGTGTCGGCTCGCGCTCGATCACCACCGTCTCACCCGGCGCATTAAGCCCTGCCAGCAACACCGCCGACTTCACCTGTGCCGATGCAACCGGCAAGGCATACCGCACCGGCACCGCAGCCGAAGCTCCCACAATGGTCATCGGCAACCGCCCGCCCTTGCGACCATAAGCCTGCGCGCCGAACAGACTCAACGGGTCGGTCACCCGCCCCATCGGACGTTTGCGCAGACTGGCATCCCCCGTGAAGGTCGCCGTGATCGGCGTGGTCGCCATGCACCCCATGATCAACCGCACCCCGGTGCCGCTGTTGCCGCAATCAATCACGTCCGCGGGTTCCGAAAACCCACCGACCCCGACCCCTTGCACAGACCATGCCCCCGGGCCGTGCCGCACCACCGTCGCGCCGAACGCCCGCATCGCGGACGCGGTATCCAGCACGTCCTGACCTTCCAGAAGACCGGTAATCATCGTCTCCCCCACCGCCATCGCGCCGAAGATCAGCGATCGGTGGCTGATCGACTTGTCGCCCGGGACCGAAGCCGTGCCCCGCAATGGGCCGGACTTCCGGGCAGTCATCGGTTGCGCGTCACCATGGCCGGACATCGTGCTCTCCTCAAATTCCCGCCCGCCTGATAGCGCAACCGCCTCCGGCGCGCGACCCCGATTTCTTTCCGGCATTGGTTAGGTGCGTTCGTGAATGCAGGCTTCCCGCAGACGCCAGCTGGTCGGATCCTCGAAAAACGGTCGTCGGGCAATTTCTACCCTGTGCAACTGGCTCGTTTACCGTGCAATCATCAAGCCATCAGGTCTAATTTTTGAATCAGCGACCAAAGCTCAGGGCAAAGTCAGACGACGCAATCGGTTTCCGGCACAGGCATCGATACTGGACGTAAGCCCAAATGACCACCGAAGGGTGACCCGACAGTCTATCGCCGATCCGCTTTGCCAGATCGACGCGATCCCGACCAGCGGAGCTGCCGGTGCGATTCTGCGATGCAGACTCCGCTTTCGGCTGCCAAATGATTGAAAGGCTGAGATTTTTACTGCCGTGGACTATGATCGAGCGCCGGATACCTGTCGTGTGGGAAGACCCAACTGCATTCACACCTTCCTTGTGCATTGCACTCAAGGAAATCCGCCCACAATCACGTGCGCCGGAAGGTCAGGTAATGCGGTGCCCGCCCCTCGCGCAGCGCCTTTTGTTCGTAACGGGTGGAAAACCAGTCGTCCCAAGGCACAGGACCATCCGATACCAGATCAAACCCTGCACGCGGCACTTCTTCCCGCGTCTGGCGAACATAATCGGGAATGTCGGTCGCCACCCGAAACTCCCCCCCCGGTGCCATCACCCGCGCCAGCCCAGCCAGATACCCCGGGGTGACGAACCGCCGTCGATGGTGGCGCACTTTCGGCCAAGGGTCCGGATAGTTGAGAAACGCCCTCTCCACCACCGCATCCGGCAGGACCTCGAACAGGTCGCGCACATCACCGGGATGAATCGCAATATTGTCCAGATGCCCGTCGCGAACCTTGCCGAGCAGCATCGCAATCCCGTTCACGAACGGCTCGCATCCCAACAGAAACCTGGACCGGTTGGTCCCGGCCATCTGCACCAGATGCTCGCCCCCGCCAAAACCGACCTCCAGCCACAAGGGTCGTCCACCGGTAAAGGCGGCCACATCCAGTGGGGTACGTTCCGGGTTGACCTCCCGCGTGACGCCTGCCAGTGACAATGGCTCCAGACCTTCGGCAAGATAGGTCTTCTGGCTGGCCCTCAAGGTCTTGCCCCGGATGCGACCATAGAAATTGCGGCGCTCGGAAGTGCCGTGGTTGTCCGCGTCAGACATCTGAAAAGCCCCGGAGTTGATCCGGGGCCTTCAATCAGACCAACCTGTCAGGGTCAAGCAGTGCCGGCACTGCGATCCGTGGCAACGCCGTCCGAGGGGGCTCGATGCCCCCGAGGACGGCCCCCTTTTCAGGTTACACAGCCTTCTTCAGAGCCTCGATCAGATCGACACGCTCCCACGAGAACCCACCGTCCGCTTCCGGCGCGCGCCCGAAATGGCCATAGGCGCTGGTGCGGGCATAGATCGGCTTGTTCAGCCCAAGGTGCTCGCGGATTCCGCGAGGCGTCAGGTCCATGCATTCTGCCACGGCTTTCTCGATCCGCGACGCATCAACTTCGCTTGTGCCATGGGTGTCGATGTAGATCGACAGCGGCTTGGCCACGCCAATGGCATAAGACACCTGCAACGTGCAGCGTTCCGCCAGACCCGCAGCGACCACATTCTTCGCCAGATAGCGCGCGGCATAGGCGGCCGACCGGTCGACCTTGGTCGGATCCTTGCCGGAAAACGCACCACCGCCATGCGGGGCAGCGCCACCATAGGTGTCGACAATGATCTTGCGTCCGGTCAGACCGGCATCACCGTCCGGGCCGCCGATCACGAAGGTGCCGGTCGGATTTACGTGCCATTCGGTCTTCTTGGTGATCCAGCCATCCGGCAGAACCTTGCGGATATAGGGCTCGACGATGCCGCGAATGACCTTCGAGGTCTGCCGCTTTGAGGTGTGCTGTGTGGACAGCACGATCGACGTCACTTCGACCGGCTTGCCGTCCGCATAGCGCAGCGTCAGCTGACTTTTCGCATCCGGCCCCAGCGTCGGCTCGGCCCCGGATTTCCGCGCGTCCGCCAATGCTTTCAGGATTGCATGGGCATACTGGATCGGAGCCGGCATGAATTCCGCCGTTTCCAGCGTCGCGTAGCCGAACATGATCCCCTGATCGCCCGCCCCATCCCTGTCGACGCCCTGAGCGATATGGGCGGACTGTTCATGCAGGTAGTTGTGGATCTTGATCTTTTCCCAGTGGAATTTCTTCTGCTCATAGCCGATGTCGCGGACGCAGGCGCGAACGATACCGTCAACGCGGCCCATCATGGCCTTGGTCGCCTCATTGGACGACAGGCCAACCTCTCCGCCGACCACGACCCGGTTTGTCGTGGCGAAGGTCTCGCAGGCGACGCGGGCGTTTGGCTCCTCGGTCAGGAAAGCATCCAGGACGGCATCCGAAATCCGGTCGCAGACCTTGTCAGGATGGCCCTCCGACACCGATTCGGAGGTGAAAACATAGTCTTTGCGGCCAGTCGAAGTGTTCATGGGGGACGTGCTCCGTTGAAGATCCCCGCCACGCCAGGAAGCCGTTGTGGCGGTTCATGAAGCCACTCCCCTAGACGGGTGGGCTGCTGCCGTCAATGGGAAGACGAGGGTGCGCGCCGCAAGGCCAGCAGCCCGAGACCGGCAAGCAACAGCAGCATCGGCCCTTCACCATACCGGCTGTACGGCGTCGGCGGCAGCGCACCCGGCAACACCGCATCCAGTGCGCCAACCTTGCCGAACGGCAATTCCGCCACCACCCGACCCCGGGCATCTATCACCGCCGTCAGGCCGGTATTGGCCACCCGAACCAACGGCAATCCCTGCTCCACCGCGCGCAGCCGCGCCTGGGCGAAATGCTGGAACGGTCCGGTCCAGACCCCGAACCAGGCGTCATTGGTGATCTGCACGATCCAGTCGGCGCGTTCGGGTGCTGCATTCACATCTTGTGGGAAAACCGCTTCGTAGCAAATCAGCGGCAAGACCTTGCCGAACCGACCAAGGTTCAGCACCATTGGCCCCGGCCCGGCCGAATATGTGCCGCCAGCCTGCGCGGCAAAGGCGGTCAGGCCAAACCACGCACCCAAACTGTCACCAAAGGGCACATACTCCCCGAACGGCACCAGATGCTGTTTGTCGTACCGCGCCACCTCCAGCCCGTCCCGTTCCAAAACTCTCAGGCTGTTCCAGAACCGCTCGCCTTCGGCCCGCTGGATGCCCAGGATCACCGGGCGCCCGCCAGACGCTTCGGTGATCATCGGGGCAACCTCTGGGGAATATTCCAGCATGTAAGGCACGGACGTCTCGGGCCAGATCGTCAGATCGGCGGCAGGTCCTGCCTTGGTCAGATCCCGCAGCCGGTCAAAGTAAAGCCGGGCGCGGCTGGCGTCCCATTTCAGATGCTGTTCGGCATTGGGCTGCACCAGCCGCAGGGTCACATCGCGGTCGCCGGGCATCGGCGTGGCCAGCCGCCATAGCCCACCTCCCGCCACCAGCCCCAAGGCCAGCACCGCGCCAACACCCCCGCGCCAGCCCCAGACCACAATGGCCGCAGCTGCCAGCGTGGTCATCGCCGTCAACGCCTCCGGCCCGGCAAAGGCCGCCACCTGATCCAGCGGGGTGCCGATCCAAACGTGCCCGATCTGCGCCCAGGGGAAGCCGGTGAACACATAGCCGCGCGCCATCTCGGCCGCAGCCAGTGCCACTGCAAGCCGAAGCACCGGATACCGTGCCCCAACGGACACCGCCGCCGCCAGCGCCCAGAATAACGCCAACCCAAAGGACAGGAACACCAGCGCAAAGGGTGCCATCCAGCCATGCCGCGCCACGTCTATCAAGAACGGCTCGACAATCCAGCTCAGCGCAAACGCAAAGTACCCAGCTCCACCGAACAGGCCCAGCCAGAAGGCACGCCAGCCGCCTTTCTCGCGCCCGATCAGCCAGAGAAGTCCTGCAAGAGCCGGCAGTGTCGCCCACCAGAACCCAAGTGGGGCCTGCCCCAGCGCCATCATCGCGCCAAGGCCAAAGGCTGTTGCCGCCCGCCGATTGCCCGGCCAGCGCGTTGCTGTCATCTGTCAGCCCTTCGCCGCGACCTGCGGCACCAACCGGATGCGCAACCGCTTGATCCGGCGCGGATCGGCATCGACAATCTCGATCTGTGCCCCGCTTTCGTGATCGACAACCTCTCCCCGTGCGGGCACCCGTCCCACACGCAGGAACACAAGCCCCCCCAGCGTGTCGATCTCTTCATCCTCTTCGCCAGTGCGCAAGCGAATGCCCAGTGCTGCCTCCAACTCCTCCAGCGGCGCGGTCGATTGGGCCAGGATCACTCCCGGCTTCTCTTCTTTCCAAAGCGCGCCCTCGTCTTCATCATGTTCGTCTTCAATCTCGCCCAGAACGGTTTCGATCAGGTCTTCGATGGTCACAAGCCCGTCGACGCCGCCATACTCATCAATCACCAAGGCCATGTGCGCCCGTTCCTTTTGCATCTTCTGCAAAAGAACGCCGGTCGGCATTGACGGCGGCGCATATAGAATAGGCCGCAACAACCGCTTCAGACTAAACCGCCCACTCGCGCCGAACCCATGCTGCAGCGCCAGATCCTTCAACAGCACAAGACCCTGCGGATGGTCCAGCGTGCCCTTATAGACCGGCAGCCGGGAAAACCCATGTTCGCGGAAAACCTCGACCAGCTCGTCCTTGCCGATGTCCAGCGGCACCGCCACGATTTCGATCTTCGGGATCGCAACATCATCGACGCGCATGCGGCGCAGTGCGCTCAGGCCCGGGCTTGCCGAAGGTAATGTGACTGCCGTCTCAGTGGTTCCCGCATCGCCACCTGGCGTTAACGCTGAAAGTAACCGTCCGAAGAACCCGCGTTGAGCAGGGTCGGATCGCTCGTCTTCAGTCAAACCCGGATGCGCACTCTGCGCTGTGGCTGACCCGTCGTTGCTACTGCCCATCGGTCCTTTTTCCAGAAATCACCCGGCCTGCGGATGCAAACGCTAATATGGGCTGAAAATACCCAAGGTTGCAAGTATCCGCACTTCATGGCCTTCCATCAAGGCAGCATCCTCATCCTCGATGTGATCATACCCCAGAAGATGTAACACGCCATGCACGATCAGATGGGTCACATGATCGGCCATCGACTTGCCCTGCGCCAGCGCTTCCGCGGCACAGGTCTCATAGGCCAGCGCAATATCGCCCAAGCTGTCCTCCGCCGGCAACGGCCGCGCCGGCTCCTCGCCCGCAAACTCCGCACCGCGCTCCGCGGAAGGCCAACTCAGGACATTGGTCGGCTGCGGCTTGCCGCGAAAATCCGCGTTGAGCACTGCGATTCGCGCGTCATTGCAGCCCATCAGGCCAATGTGATATCCGTCCGCCCTCAAGCCCAGCCCGGCCAGCGCCGCGCACCCGGCCCGCTCGGCAACCGCCGCAAGCCCGAACGCCTCCCAGCGCGCATCCTCGATCAAGGTCTCAATCAGCATCTCCATAACCTGGGCCGTAGCGCAAGCCGGTCGCTGCCTCAAGCCTTTCCCTTTCGCGAAATATCCTCGGGGGCAGCCCCGGACCCCGGTCCGGGGCTTTGGGGGGCGGAAGGCCCCCCTCAGCCTTCGCTTTCGGGCAACGTTCCGAAAGCGAAGAGGTCAGACTTGCGCCCGACGGCGCTCCGCCAGAAAACCGCCCTTAGCCCGAAGACGGTTCGTCCGCCTCGTAAGCCTCGATGATCCGCGCCACCAACGGATGCCGCACCACATCCTTCGAAGTGAAGTAGTTGAATGTCACTCCGCGTACGCCTTTCAGAATCCGCTCGGCCTCCTGCAAACCGCTTGGCACGCCGCGCGGCAGGTCCACCTGCGTCCGGTCGCCGGTGATCACCATCCGGCTGCCTTCGCCCAGACGGGTCAGGAACATCTTCATCTGCATCGCCGTCGCATTCTGCGCCTCGTCCAGCACGACAAAAGCATTGGCCAGTGTACGGCCCCGCATGAAGGCCAGCGGAGCGATCTCGATCCGCTTTTCCTCCAGCAACTTCTGCACCTGCTTGGCGGGAAGGAAGTCGTTCAGCGCGTCATACAAGGGCTGCATGTAGGGATCGACCTTCTCCTTCATGTCGCCCGGCAGAAAGCCAAGCCGCTCCCCCGCCTCGACGGCCGGGCGGCTGAGGATGATCTTCTCCACCGCGCCCGAGAGGAACATCGTCACCCCCACAGCCACAGCCAGATAGGTCTTGCCGGTACCCGCAGGCCCGATGCCGAAACCCATTTCATGGGCAAAGAGATTGGCGACATAGGCCTTCTGTGCCTCGGTTCGTGGCTCGATGGGCTTTTTGCGAGTGCGCAACTCCACCCCAGTGGAAAACAACTCGATCTGATCGCCGCCGTCGGTCACGCCCGCCGGGCGGCCCATCCGCATCGCGCCGTCGATGTCGCCCGCGACAACCCCACGTCCCGATTCCAGACGCGCGTACAACGATCTCAGAACCGCCGCCGCCTGATCCCGTGCCGTCCTGTCGCCGATGACAGCCAGCCGGTTGCCGCGTCTGAGGATATGCACCCCCATCTGATGCTCGATCTGTGCCAGATTGCGGTCGAATTCGCCGCACAGGTCGATCAGCAATCGGTTGTCAGGAAATTCGAGGACGGTCTCGACGATGTCCGCGGCGGTCGGGGGGGTCAGCGCGCTGATGCCCAATGGGCGCTCCTTCATGCTAGGGGCCATATTCCAAAGTCTGCTACCGGACACGGCATCTGGCAAGCGAAGATGCGGTCCGACACAAACTCTTGTGCAGTTTGACGCAGATTCTGTGAAAGTTGTGCGACGTAGCGGCGAAAAAACGTGGACCTTGCTGCGATCTATCAATGCAAAAGGCCCCGACAAGGTCGGGGCCATCGGCTGGTTCGCCCTTCAGTCTGATCAGTTGGCAGGCGGCTTCTCACCGGTGCCCGGGCCGGACACGCGGTCAGGGAACGGCGCGCTTTCGGTTTCATAGGATCCGATCACGGTGCCGGGCGGATATTTTCCGTCACAGATCGGCAGACCAGTCTTGGGATTGAAGCGGGGCGAGGAATAGCCCTCGATACCGTCGTCGATGATCCAGACCTGACAGCCATCAGGATCGTAAGCGATCCCAGCCTGACCATCGATCAGATCGCCTTCGTCGGTCCCCTGATCCTGCCCGGTCGCAATCACCGAATCCGGGCCGGAATATGGCTGCGTCCCTTCAAATCCGAAGCCTTCTGTATAGGCCCCACATCCACTCAGTCCGGTGGCGAGGACCATCACCAGTCCCAAACCAGCCCGGCGATGTGTCACGGCGTCGATCTTGATCTCTCGTGCAAGCATCATCTGGATCACCACTTCTTGCAGAGGATTTCGACACGGCGGTTTTTCGCCATGCCCGCCGCAGACGCGTTCGTCGCCACCGGCTGGCGTTCGCCATAGCCTGATTCGCTATCGACCACCGCACCGACAGACCGTGCCACATCGGCCACTGTCCTGGCACGCGCCGCTGACAGGTCCTGATTGTAGGCGTCCGACCCACGATTGTCTGTGTGTCCGGCAATTGCGTAGGAGAATGATTCAGATTGCCGGAAAAAATCTTCCAGCCGCGACCGGCCGTCACCAGTCAGCGATGCGCTTGCCGTCGCAAAGAACGCATCCGTGCTTTCAGTCAGGCAACTGGTTTGCTTCAGGCACACCGGCTTGCCAGTCTTCGGGTCACGCCGCGGAACCATATAGCCTTCGGTACCCCCGTCGGCCCACCAGTGCATGCAGCCATCCGCATCAACCCAGACACCCCATTCGATCTGTCCTGTGACTTGGCCGCCGTCTTGCGCCATTGCCGCCGTGCCAAACAAGGCAAGGCAGATGACCGCTGCTAAGGCCGCAATCCTCCGTCGCAGCGCGCTCCTGATCTCCATCACGGTCTTGTCTCCTCAATCAGATCTTTTGCCGCCCGATGCTGAGCAGAATTTATCCCTCATTAAACCAGTTCAATTCGGGCGGAGAGAAGGAAATCCTCGGTCATTGCGTCGATTTCAGCGCCAAAGTGGTCATTTCCCGCAATTCCGTGCTAATCTGCAACAGTTCGAATACCTCACGCTGCTGGCGAACTTCTGACTGCCGACAGGGAGTTGCTGGACGAAGCTAAGATACGGGCGCGTACGAGTTGTCCGATTCTTCCGTTTTCATCCTGAACGTGCACTGCAAGCAGATGTTCCGACTTGCCGACCATCTGCCCCGGCTGTCGTCCCGGCTTTTCGTAAAGCACCGTCACCTCGCGGCCCACCATGGCCTCCTGCCCAGCACGTTGCTGGGCTGTGACAAGAGCCTGAAGCACCTGCAGCCGCGCGTCCGCAATTTCGGCTTCGACCGGAGGCTTCTCGGCCGCTGGGGTGCCTGGGCGGGCAGAATACCTGAAGGAATACGCCGCTCCGAACCGCACCTCGCGGATCAGCGCCAATGTTGCCTCGAAATCCGCCTCCGATTCGCCCGGGTAGCCGACGATAAAATCCGATGTGAACAGGATGTCAGGTTGCGCGACGCGGATGCGTTCGATCAGACGCAGATAGGATTCTGCCGTATGTTTGCGGTTCATCGCTTTCAGAATCCGGTCCGACCCCGATTGCACCGGCAGATGCAGATAGGGCATCAGTTCCGCCACCTCGGCGTGGGCCGCGATCAGATCGTCATTCATGTCATTAGGGTGGCTGGTCATGTAGCGGATTCGCTCCAGACCGTCGATGCCCGCCATCTCACGGATCAGCCGACCCAGTCGCCATTCACCACCAGGGCCTGCTCCGTGATATGCATTCACGTTCTGGCCCAGCAGAGTGACCTCTCGCACCCCGCGCGCCACGAGGTCGCGTGCTTCGGCCAGCAAGCGGTCAACCGGGCGGCTTACCTCGGTTCCGCGCGTGTAAGGGACCACGCAAAAGGCGCAGAATTTGTCGCACCCTTCCTGAACGGTCAGGAACGCGGTGGGACCCCGGATTGCCTTGCGCGCGGGCAGCAGCGTGAACTTGTCCTCGGCCGGAAAGTCGGTGTCGATCACCCGGCCCTTCGCCTCGACCATCTCGGGCAGGCGGTGATAACTTTGCGGCCCCACCACCAGATCAACCACTGGCGCGCGGCGCAGGATTTCCGCCCCTTCGGCCTGCGCTACGCAGCCCGCAACCCCCACCTTGAGGTCAGGTTTGGTGAGCTTTAGTTTTCTTAGCCGCCCAAGATCGGAATATAGCTTCTCCGACGCTTTCTCGCGGATGTGGCAAGTGTTGAGCAGCACCATATCAGCGTCTTCAATGACGTCCGTGGGCACATACCCCTTGGTTCCCAGCGCCTCGGTCATGCGCTCGGAATCGTAGACGTTCATCTGGCATCCGTAGGTCTTGACGAACAGCTTCTTGGGGTCAGACATTTTTGCGGGCTCCGGGACGCTTGGCTTCTAACGCGAAACTGCCTGCACCCGCAACCGCGCCACCTTGCATTGCGCTTGCGCATCGCCGATTCTGCCTGTGAGCATGCAAGGGAAAGAAATGCGTTACGCATCCATCGCTGATCTTCTGAACCGGGCGGGGCCGTCGCTGGCCCGTGGTCCGCTGTCCATCGTCATGGCTGAAGACGATGTCGAACTGGTCAGCACGCTGTCCCACCAATTGAAATCTGGCTTCCGCGATGTGGCGCTTCTGGCCCCGGAGGGCATCGATATTCCTTCCGATCTTGAGGAAAAGGTCCACGTCATATCGCACGACGTTTTTGCCGAAGCCGCCCTGCCCGAGGCGGTGAACTTCATGATCGATGCTCTGCCAGGGACTTGGATGCACTACTGTTATAACACGGAGTTTCTGTTCTTTCCCTTTTGCGAGACCCGCTCGATCCGCGAGATGCTGGCCTTCCATACCGAAGAACGCCGCGACGCGATGCTGACCTACGTGATCGACCTGTATGCAGGCAACCTTGGAAACGACAGCAATGCCGTGTCATTGCACGATGCCTGGCTGGACCGGTCGGGCTATTACGCGCTTGCCCGCAAGACATCTGCCCCGGACTGGACGCCGAAGGAACGGCAGCTCGACTTTTTCGGCGGTCTGCGTTGGCGGTTTGAAGAGCATATTCCCTGGCCGTGCCGCAAGATCGACCGTATCTCACTGTTTCGCGCGAAAAAAGGGTTGCGGCTTGCTGCCGATTTCACCCTCAACGATGAAGAGATGAACACCTACGCCTGCCCATGGCATAACAATGTGACTGCAGCAGTGTGCTCCTTCCGCACGGCAAAGGCGCTTCGTACCAATCCCGGCTCTCGCTATGACATTCCGACGTTCCGGTGGCATCACTCAACCAGGTTCGAATGGCGCAGCCAGCAGTTGATGGACCTTGGACTGATGGAACCGGGACAATGGTTCTGACGCCTCACGCAGCCGTGATGGGTTGCCTGAAACTTCGCCCTAGCCGATCCCGTTCCTGCTGACATGACAACCGGACGGACCGGTTGCAGCAACCAGGGAGACTATCATGTCGATCAGACTGTTCATCGGCGCTGCCGCGCTGACCGGCCTTGCGCAAGCTGCCTTCGCCAACCCTGACGTCGGCGGTGCGCCGATGTTCGAGACCAAGAACATCGTCGAAAACGCGGTAAAATCCGCCGACCACACCACGCTTGTCGCGGCTGTCACTGCGGCTGGTCTGGTCGATGCGCTGATGGGCCCCGGTCCCTTTACCGTGTTTGCCCCGGTCAACGACGCCTTTGCAGCGCTGCCCGCTGGCACCGTCGATACTCTGCTCAAGCCGGAAAACAAGGACATGCTGACCAAGGTTTTGACCGCACATGTGGTGTCGGGGGATCTGAAGCTGGCCGATCTGCGTGCCAAGGTCGGGGCCGATGGCTACGCCAACCTCAAGACGCTGTCCGGAGACGCACTGTCCGTCAAATTCCGCGGCGATACCGCAATGGTCTATTCGGAGTCGCGCAACATCGGCACCATCACCATTGGTGATGTCGACCAGTCGAATGGCGTGATCCATGTGATCGACGCCGTACTTGTCCCGAAGTGACACAAGACGCGGGGGAATGCGCAGGCGCGCGGTCCCCCGCCACACTTTGCCGCAATGCCTGCGCACTTGCCGCCCCTTACAGGGCTATGCGCCCGCCACGATCCGCGCTAAGAACCCTGACGCAATCGAAAGGCGCGCTCTTGATCCCCGACATGACTGCCGACCTTGACCGGTCCGCCCGCGACTGGGTGCCTGTGCTGGCCCGTTACCGCGAACCCTCGCTGCTTCGCAGCTTCTGGGAGGTCGGCGTGACCCTTGCCGCGTTTCTTGGTTTCTGGACGCTGGCGCTTCTTTCACTGCAGATTCACTGGGCGGTGGGGCTGGCCTTTGCGCTGCCGATCGGGATGTTCCTGGTGCGGCTCTTTGCCATCCAGCATGACTGCGGCCACAATGCCTTTTTCGCCGACCGCCGCCTGAATGACTGGCTGGGCCGGGCCTTGGGCTGCCTGACGCTGACGCCCTATGATGTCTGGCGTCGGCTGCATGCGGTTCATCATTCCGCCGCAGGCAACCTGGATCGGCGTGGCATCGGTGATGTGGTGACCTTGACCGTTGACGAATACCGCGCCCGTGGTCGCTGGGGGCGCTTTGGCTACCGGCTGTATCGCAATCCTGCGGTGATGTTTGGCCTTGGCCCGGCGTGGCTGTTCGTGTTGAACAACCGGCTGCCGGTCGGCCTGATGAAAGCCGGGCCGCGCTACTGGATTTCGGCAATGGCAACAAACCTCGGACTTGTTGCCGCCCTGACGGGACTTTGGTTCCTTGGTGGCTTCGCGGCGATCTTTGCGATCTGGCTGCCTTCGGTGATCGTGGGCGCGACAATCGGGGTCTGGTTGTTCTACGTCCAGCACCAGTTCGAAGCCGCCCATTGGGACCACGAAGAAGACTGGTCGCTGCACGATGCCGCCCTGCACGGATCATCGCACTACGTTTTGCCGCAACCGCTGCAGTGGTTGACCGCGAATCTTGGGCTGCACCACATCCACCACCTGCAAAGCCGCCTGCCGTTCTACCGGCTGCCCGAAGTGCTGCGCGATTTCCCGCCTCTTGCTGCCGCACAGCGGATGACAATCCGCGAAAGTCTGGTCAATGCGCGCCTGCATCTGTGGGATCCGCAAAGCCGCCGCCTGCTGAGCTGGTCCGAGGCGCGTCGCCTCGTCTGACAGTTGCTGCGCCTGACGGTTACCGAATGGTGCGGCGTTCCGCCGCAAGTCTATACCTCGCCGACCGGGCAAAGCCCGGATCAGCTCAGGATTATTTGAGTATTTGTGAAAAGAGCAAACAGCTTAGCTCGTTCCGGTTTTGAGCGCAGTGGTCAGGCGCGGCGCAGCCGGATCACCACATCGACGCGTGACACCGCCATGCCCTCCGGGGCTTTCGGCAGACCGGCAATATGCAGTTCATCCGCCGGGGCGTCGGTCAGCGTATGGCTGTCTTCCCAATAGAAATGCGGGTGATCATCCATACGGGTGTCGAAATAGCTTTTCGATCCGTCCACCACGACTTCGTTCATCAACCCCGCCTCGCAAAAGGCGCGCAGCGTGTTGTAGACCGTGGCAAGGCTGACTTTCTCGCCCGATGTGGCCGTCAATGCGAACAGGCTTTCTGCGGTGACGTGCCGATTCTTGCCATCGCCCACAAGCAAAGACGCAAGCACAAGTCGCTGTCGCGTCGGGCGAAGCCCCGCCGAGGCGAGCCATGTCGTGCCGCGCTGCAGTTCTTTGAGGCCCATTGCATCAGTCTTTTCGTAATGTTCTGCTATTCCCATATAAAGGGCAAATGGCTTCGGATTCAAACCCTATTCCCGCGAGAACGCGGCCTGCATCGCCCACTTTAACGGTCCCTGCGCCACAAGAGACAACCCGACAAGCAGTCCCCCGGCCAGCCATAACGGCAATTTGATCGCCTCAGCCCGCCCCAGATACGGTTCGGCAAAAGTAATGAGCCAGCCTGCTAAGGCGATGCCGACAGGGATCATCCCCCAGGCCAGCAACCGGTAAAGACTGTTGACCCTGCCGCGCAGGTCATCCGGAATGAGCCGCTGGCGCAGGCTGACCGAGACAATGTTCCAGGTGATACCCGTCATCTCGAACACCACGAAACAGGCGGCCAGTGCCCAGCTGTTGGGTGCCAGCGGCACCGCCAACAGGGCCAGTGCGCTGAGAAACAGCATCAGCCGTGCCGTTCTTCCCGGACCAAGCCGGGCCGCGATCCGGTCGCCGGTCAGCCCTGCAGTCACGCCGCCAATCGCCATCGCTGCCAGCACAAAGCCATAGTCTTGCGCGGTAAGCCCAAGGTTTTCCTGCACGTGCAGCACCAGCGCGAAAAGGGCAGCCTCGGCACAAAGGGTCCAGATACCGGTGATCCCCGCCAGAAGGATCAACAAGGGCTGGCCCCAAAGATAGTGCCACGCCGCGGCCAATGCCACGCTCCAGCGCCTGTCGGACAGCGCTGCAGGGCGGAACTGCCCTGAGACCCGCGTCATCAGCACCATCGCAAGGATGTAGGCCAAGGCATTGACCATGAACGGCAAAGCCAGCGCCGCCCCCAGAAGGAACGCGCCCAGCGCGGGGCCGATCAGCTGGTTGGCCACCGCCTCTACCGTCCAGAGCCGCGCATTCGCCCGCTCCAGCCCCGCATCTGGCACGATCGACGGCAGCAAAGTCTGTGCGGCATTGTCGCGAAACACCTCGGCAATCCCGACCATCAGGGCACAAAGGCACAAGGTCGCAAAGAGCCCCGGGGCGGTGACTCCGCTTGACGGCGCAGCGGGCAGAGGGCCGGAAAGGGCCAACGCCACTGCCGCTGCCAGAAAAGCCAAGGCCCGCACCGCGTCCATCGCAATCACCAGCCGCCGCCGGTCGACCCGGTCGGCCACAATCCCCGCTGGAATGGCGAACACCGCCCAGGGCAGCCGCATTGCGACCGGGACAAGAGCGATCAGGCCTGCGTCACGGGTCAGGGTACTTGCCACCCAGACCCATGCCAGAACAGCGATGCCATCTGCCAGATTGGCCAGACTGCTTGCCGCCAGAAACCGCTGGAAATTTGTCATTTCGCCACTCGCGCCAGACTCTGGGCCTGACACTTGCCACCGTTCCCCACCGGATGCTAGGAGTATTGAAACGACTATCAAGGGACCACAAGGGATGGCGTCGTATCCGACCTACTTCGACAAAGAAGCGCTTCTGGCCTGTGCCCGGGGCGAGCTGTTCGGCCCCGGCAATGCCCAGCTTCCCGAACCGCCGATGCTGATGATGGATCGGATCACTGACATTTCCGAGGATCGCGGCGCACACGGCAAGGGCCATGTGGTGGCCGAGTTCGACATTACCCCCGACCTGTGGTTCTTCGCCTGTCACTTCCCCGGCAACCCGATCATGCCCGGCTGCCTTGGACTTGACGGCCTCTGGCAGCTGACCGGCTTCAACCTCGGCTGGCGCGGCTGGCTGGGCCGCGGCTACGCGCTTGGCGTGGGCGAGGTGAAGCTGACCGGCATGGTGCGGCCGGACCGCAAGAAGCTGACGTACTACGTCGATTTCACCAAGGCCCTGACCACCCGCCGCCTGACGATGGGCGTGGCGGATGGGCGGGTGGAGGCGGACGGCGAGGTGATCTATCTGGTCAAGGACATGAAGGTGGCGCTGAGCGAGGCGTGAGGTCGCTATGCTTAAACTCGAAGATCCCCGCTGGTCCAGTATGAAACATGCCTACGGGCCAGCAACCGACACGCCCGATTTGCTTTGGCAGTTGTCCGGCAGTCCACAGCCAAAGGCGGGATACAAAAGCGAGCCTTGGTTCACTCTATGGTCCAGCCTCTGTCATCAGGGCGATGTTTACGAAGCATCCTATGCCGCTCTTCCGCATGTCGTGGATATCGCATGCAGCACAGTCGGTCCGATCGATTTTGGGTTTTTTCAACTCCCTGCGGCAATTGAGATTGCACGATGTACCGGAAAAGGGCCTCGGCTGCCCGACTACCTCGCCGAGGCATATTTCCTAGGAGTGGCGCGCCTGATGGAAAGCGTAGCAATCCACCGCAACGATCCGTGGGACAGCGAAATGCTCCTCTCCGCCATCTGTGCGCAGGCGGTGTCCAAGGGGCATCTCCGTCAGGCAGAGGCAATAATGAATCTGGACGATGCACTCATCGACAGACTCATAAACCTCGACTTTGATGACTAGGCCAGCGTATCTCGTAGCGCGGCCACGCCGCCACTCCCAACCACCTTGCCCCCTCCCCCCCTCTCCCGTAAACAGTCCCTAACTCACCAAGGGAGGCCCCCATGCGTCGCGTCGTCATCACCGGGATCGGTATCGTCTCGTCCATCGGCAACTCTGCAACCGAGGTCGGAGCGTCCCTGCGCGCCGGCAAGTCCGGCATCGTCTTCGCCCCCGACTATGCCGAACATGGCTTTCGCTGCCGGGTGCACGGCCAACCGAACATCGTGCTGGAGGATCACATCGAAAAGCGCGACCTGCGGTTCATGGGTGATGGCGCGGCCTACAACTTCATCGCCATGGATCAGGCGGTCAAGGACAGTGGCCTCGAGCCGCAGGACATCTCCAACGAACGCTCCGGCCTGATCATGGGCTCCGGCGGGCCGTCGACCAAGTCGTTCTTCCGCGCCCACAACATCGTGCGTGAGACCGGGTCCCCCAAGCGCATGGGCCCGTTCATGGTCACCAAGGGCATGTCGTCGACCAACTCCGCTTGCCTTGCCACCCCGTTCAAGATCAAGGGCGTGAACTATTCCATCACCTCCGCCTGCTCCACCTCGGCCCATTGCATCGGCAACGGGGTCGAACTGATCCAGATGGGCAAGCAGGACATCGTCTTTGCCGGTGGCGGCGAGGAACTGGACTGGACGCTCTCCTGTCTGTTCGACGCGATGGGTGCGATGTCCTCTAAATACAACGACACGCCCCAGACCGCCGCGCGCGCATACGACGCCACCCGCGACGGCTTTGTCATTGCCGGTGGCGGCGGTGTGGTCGTGCTGGAGGAATTGGATCACGCCCTCGCGCGCGGTGCGAAAATCTACGCCGAAGTGACCGGCTACGGTGCCACCTCTGATGGGCACGACATGGTGGCCCCCTCCGGCGAAGGCGGTGAGCGGTCGATGCGGCTGGCCATGTCGACCCTGCCAAAGGGCCGCTCCATCGACTACATCAACTCGCACGGCACCAGCACCCCTGTGGGCGACGTCACGGAAATGGAGGCGATTCGCCGCGTCTTTGGCCGGGGCACCACGCCGCCCGTTTCCTCCACCAAATCGCTCACCGGCCATTCTCTCGGGGCTACCGGCGCGCAAGAGGCGATCTATTCGATCCTGATGATGCAGGGCAATTTCATCACCGCGTCAGCCAACGTCGTCACCCTGGACCCCGCCCTCGACCCCGGAGAGATCGTCACCACCCTGCGCGAGAATGTTGAACTCGACTCGGTCCTGTCCAATTCCTTCGGCTTTGGCGGTACCAACGCAACCCTCGTCATGTCGAAATACCTCGCATAGGAGCCAGCATGGCCGAACTGATGAAGGGCAAGCGCGGGCTTGTCATGGGCGTCGCCAACGAACGCTCCATCGCCTGGGGCATCGCAAAGGCCCTGGCGGCTGAGGGTGCGGAACTGGCGTTCAGCTATCAAGGTGAGGCCTTTGGCAAACGGGTGGAACCCCTCGCCGCTTCGGTCGGGTCGGATTTCCTCGTCGAAGTCGACGTGACCGACGACTACAGCCTCGACACCTGCTTCGCCGCGCTGAAAGCACGCTGGGGCACGATGGATTTCCTGATCCACGCCATCGCCTTTTCCGACAAGAACGAACTGACAGGCCGTTTCACCGCCACCTCTCGTGCCAACTTTCAGAATTCGCTGAACATTTCCTGCTACAGCTTTATCGACGTCGCCGCCCGCTCCGCCGATCTGATGCCGGACGGCGGCTCTCTCATCACCCTGACCTTCCAGGGCTCCAACCGCGTCTCGCCGAATTACAACGTGATGGGCGTCGCCAAGGCAGCGCTGGAATCCGCCACCCGTTACCTTGCAAATGACCTTGGGCCCCAGGGCATCCGCGTCAACGCGATCTCTCCGGGTCCGATGAAAACCCTTGCAGGGGCAGCCATCGGCGGCGCCCGCGCCACCTTCCGCCATACCGAAGCCAACGCTCCCCTCCGCAGTAACGCCACGCTGGAGGCGATTGGTGGCACGGCAGTGTGGCTGTGCTCAGGCTACGGGGTCGCGACCACGGGCGAGGTTGTGCATGTGGACGGGGGATATCACGTCCTGGGCTTTCCGCAGGCTGAGAATTTGTGATTTCGGCCAAATACCGAGGTTAAGGCAAGGAAAATTCTGACCTTTCCGCGTCTTTGTGCGGCTCCGAGGGCTTGTTCAGGCCACCTGGCGTTCGAAGGCCAAGGGCTTTTCCCTCCCGATGGTGAATGCCTTCGGCGGGGTTGCAGAAGCCGTTGATGGATTGGGGGATGGCCGTTTCGGCTTGGCGGTGCGTGTCGCAGCACCTGCGTCAGATCTGCTTGGCCTTGAGGGTGCTGAAGACGGTGAGGAGGGTCAGAAAACAGTCCAGTGGACTGTTTTTCTGACATAAAACGGCGGCGGTGTCGTAGCAGTTGCCCTTGCCGCTCATCCGCTGCCCTCCGGCCACGGTCGCGCAGGATCTGCTGGTCGTAAGCCATTGAAGGCGCCATTGGGTCAAGCCCCGCGGCGAAC